>CAZZKR010000048.1:0-10395 GCA_964655015.1 uncultured Nitrososphaeria archaeon | reverse complement strand
GGTTAACGCAAATACCCTGGGTTTTAGCAGGAATGTAAAAACGGTTTTTAGACGATCCTTCCGCTCTTAGATACCCAGGAAACTTATTAAACCTCAGAGTTCTTCTGATAGCTAAACCCTTAAAAGGAAGTATACAGGGTTTGCAAATTTAGTATGGTTGCGCCTCCTTTCCTCGTTTCTTACGCTATTACCAAGAAGTGTAACCTTAAATGTAAGCATTGCTATAGCGATGCAAGTGATCCTCCATCTATAGATGAGCTATCCATCGAAGAAGCGAAAAGGGTGATCGATGAACTATCTAGTTGGGGGATTAAGCTCTTAATATTCGATGGTGGCGAACCCTTATGCAGAGAAGATTTCTTTGATATTGCTAAATATGCTTATAGTAAAGACTTGAAAGTTGTTGTTGGAAGCAATGGTACGCTTCTTGATGTAGAAACTGTTAAAAGGATGAAACAGGTCGGAGTAGAATGCATACAGATATCTATCGATGGTTCAAGACCTGAGACGCATGATTGGTTTAGGGGTGAGGTTGGAGCCTTCTATAGAGCTATGCAAGGTGTTAAAGCATGCAGAGAAGCAAGAATGCCCTTTCAGTTTGGAATGGTTATAAGAAAAAGCGTTCTCGAGGAGCTACCAGAGATGTTAAGGCTAGCAGTAGAAAGCGGTGCAGTTGCTGCAGAATTCTTTGATTTGGTCGAGGTACCTAGGGTAAAAAGAGAATGTATGAAGGAGATTTTAAGTAAAATTGAAAGAAAGAAGGTTATGGAGTGGTTGGCTGAAGCTCAAAGAGATTGCCCAATAGTAATTAGAGTTCCTGGCTGTCCTATGTACACGCTTATACTCAAGGAGAAGAATATTCAACCAAAGCACTTTCCAGCAGATATTTTGAGAAGGATACCGTATTATGATAGAGGATGTGCAGCAGGTATGCCAAATGGTTACGTTACCATACTTCCTAACGGAGATGTTATTCCATGCATGCTTCTACAAATTAAGCTTGGAAATGTTAAGGAAAAGAGCATCATGGATGTATGGGAAGAATCATCGATACTTGCAACTTTAAGATCTAGAGGATTGCTTAAGGATGAGTGCGGTAGATGTAAGTTTAGAGATGTATGCGCTGGATGTCGTGGGAGGGCATACGAAGTAACAGGTGATATGATGGCTACAGACCCAGGATGTTGGTTAATCCAGTAACGTAGAAGAGTATCATAGGTCGATTTCACTATAGTATACCTAGCCAATTTTGATGCTTGTATGGAAAAAGAGTAGCATCCACAATGGGTCTTCCTTGCGCTCCTTACTGTCCCTATGCACATCGTCCTAGATTTGTTAAGAGATTATACACCAATTCCTTCGTTCCCCATTATCCTATTTCTCAGTACCCGCAGAACCAGATATGACAGCCTCGATGAATATGCTCTGCTTTTCTTTTCAAAAATCCGCAAGAACGTCTTAAGTAGCTTCAGCTTCGTTCTTCCGGCGGAGGCCTCCTAGCGCCATCCTGCTCGACACGTATTCCTTTGGAATTGAGACTGCCATAGAGTAGCTTCCATCACCGTCGTCACCGTAGTATATTCCAAGCCTCTCTGCGGCCTGCGGGTTTATCTCAGCTAAGAGGTGTGCCATTGTCAAGACTTGCTTCTTGAAATTCTCTACGGTACTCTTGAGCGACTCGATCGCTTCGTCCTTGAACCTGTCCACCTCGAGGGCGACCGCGAGCGATAGCGGAGAGCCGCACCTCCTGCAGAACCCTGAGCCAGGAGAGTTCGACTCGCCGCAACGTTGACACGTTACCAATCTGAATTTCTCAGTCTTCAACTCCTCCTCAGCAAGTATCCCGCTCGCTTTTAGTAGAGCAGCATCGACGTCCCTACCGCTGAGGTGAACGTATACCGCTGCCATGTCCGAGTCCTGCTTCCAGCCGAAGTACTCCTTCATCTGAGCTTCTGTGAGCTTGTTCGCGAGATGGCTTGCCCTAGAGTGCCTGAAGAGGTGGGGGTATAGTCTTTTCTTTATTCCCGCCCTCTTTGCCAACGTCTTAAGGATTTTAATAACTGCCGGATAATCGAGCGGCTTCATGTAATTTTTGGTCCACATACCGATCCAAAGCGGTGCCTCGCCTTCGTCACGCATCGGATGATTCTCAAGCCACTCTGCCAACGCAGGTGCCGATGCTATTATCCTAACCCTACGCATGCCAGTCTTTCCGTTGACCATCAGTATTGCGCCGTACTTATCGAAGCTTACGTGCTTTATCCTCAGCTTGAGCATCTCGCCTATCCTAACGCCAGACTCGTAGAGTACGAGGACGAATGCCCTGTCCCTTGGGTTCGTGGCCTTGCTCGCCATAGCCTCAACCTCTTCCTCAGTTAAGAGCTCTTCCGGCAGCTTTGTCGTGCTATGTTTCCTCAGGTTTATCCAGCTTACTTCAGGCGGGTCTTCTGTCCCCCTCAGCCACCTGTAAAAGCGCCTTATCGCCAGTTTGTAGTCGTGCTTGGTCCAGTCCGTGTAATCTTTTCTCTCGATCTCTGAGACAACATTTCGTATATCCTTGACGTTAGCTTTGTCAAAATCCTTGCCTAGCATCCTAGCTACCGATACGAGATGCATGAGGTACTTCAACACCCTTCCTTGGCTTTATCCCTCCAGAGACCAAATAGCCGGCAAATGACCTGAGGAATGCTGCGTTCTTCCTTCCGACTTGCCTCTCAAGGTTATTCAAA
This sequence comes from uncultured Nitrososphaeria archaeon, assembly GCA_964655015.1. Lineage (GTDB taxonomy): Archaea > Thermoproteota > Nitrososphaeria_A > Caldarchaeales > Wolframiiraptoraceae > Terraquivivens. The sequence goes on along the minus strand of CAZZKR010000048.1, from coordinate 7,666 downwards.
GCAAGCTTGAGCTTCTTGTCGTAACGATGAGGGTCGAGACTTTGGGCCATGCTTACTTGGGCCCTCTTTATGCCGGTATTTAATCCCCGCGGCATTTGAGCTCAAAATAAGTGCCGCCGGTGGGATTTGAACCCACGCCAAGGGATTATGAGCCCCCCACTCTGGCCAGGCTAAGTTACGGCGGCAACCTATGATTTGGTTTACTAGCCACCTAATAAGCGATTTCCTAACCAAGATAAATTTTTTATGCTTACTTCCATTCTATCCTTCTCACACTGCCGTCCTGTTGCCCTACGTAGGTCACGTGACAGACGTTTGCAAATATTCCGTTCTCAACAACCCCTGCTATCTGTTTAAGCTCGACCTCGAGCCTCGGCGGATCCTTAAGCTCACCAAAATCCGCATCGGCTATCATGTTCCCGTTATCGGAGAATACTGGTCCGCACTTTCCCGTACCATGTCTGGGTTTGAGTTCACCACCAAGCTTCTTAACGGCGTTCTTAACGTGCGGTAGAGCAAAGGGGAGTATCTCGAGCGGTACGGGCATGCTGAGGACTTTCTTCATCTTCGCGTAATCTGCGACGTAAACCACGCGCTCGGCAGCGTGAGCGATTATCTTCTCCCTGGCCAATGCTGCGCCACCGCCCTTGATTACATTGTTCTCTTCATCTGATTCATCAAAGCTGTCAATCGTTAGGTCCAAATTGCTGTACTCATAAAGCGACGCCGTCCTCAACCCCTCAGCGATGGCTATCATATGTGATTGATAGGATGACGGAATGACAATTATGTTCAAACCTCTTTCCCTCACAAACTTCCCCAACTCCCTAAGCAGCATCTCGACCGTTGACCCACTCCCTATGCCGATGATAATGTCGTTGGATATCTCTCTGGAAAGAACGTCGGTGATCGCCGCCATTCTAGCCCTTAATATTCTATTATCGCTAACGGTTTGCATCATCCAACTCCTCCATAAGCTTCTTGAGAGACTCTTTCGCGGTGTTAAGTCTTTCAAAAAGTTCTTCGATTTCCGAATTTTTTCTACCCTTAAACTCGAGTATAGCAGCACGCAACCCTTCAGAATTCTTTAACTTCACCTCGGGGAACGTAATTTTAACGGTATCGGGGGTGGATACGGACCCCTCCTCAACCTTCTGTTTGACCTTATGAGCCCGTGTGAGGTAAACGACGACAAGTGCGGAGGTAGTTACTATGAACGTGATAAGTATTACTATAACGTCCGGATGTAGCATGACCTTCAAAGTATTAAGCAAACATGGATAGATTTATGCTTAGCCATATTCAACCCAATAAAACGTTTACTACCATTAATGCTCCAAAGATTATCAGTGCGAGACTCAGAGATACCATAAGCACTTTCATCCATCTTTCTTTAATGAGATTTGACGCCTTATGTGCGATATGTGAAACGAATGCGAGCCAAGCGTAATCTATCCAGACGTGCGACACGTACATGATGCAGACACCTACCAAGGATGCAAGCAGTAGCGAGTCCATTATGAGCTTCATGCCTATCGTAAGCCACCAAATTATGAAGAAAGGATTCAAGCCCGTGAAGAGTAAGCCAACTAAAAAAGCATTGGTAGGGATCTTGAAACCCGCACCTTTGCCGAGACTTTTCTCGTTGTTAAGTACGCTCTTTAACTGTAACGCTCCAAATATTATTATCGCGGCAGAACCTATGAGCCCTATGAAGGGTTTGGCCTGTGCTACGTTTATCACCGATAACGTGCCCAGCGCCACGGCGATAACGAGCGGGAATTCAAAGGCAGTATGTCCCAAAGCTACCATGAAGCCGGACTTTGCTCCACCTTTGATTCCGTAGGTAATGGTCGCGAAGAATAGCGGGCCGGGTGCGAGTGCGCCAGAGATTGATAGGAGCATCACGGTGGGTATGAGCGACTCCCATGCCATGTTGGCTAAGCATAATATGATGCATATTATAACCCTTATTCCATAACAGAATATCGGTGCCTATGTCGCGCAAAGATTAAAAAGCATATGCGACGGGCTTTTTGATGGTGAGACTCTGTACAGAAACATATACTATGTCTTCAGAGGTAGTTATTCTAGGGACTTGGACCTTGAGTCTCTGGTGAATGGTTACAGCGGCATAGTTTTTACCATCTGCGAATGCGGAGACATTTCATGCAAAGAAGATGGGATAATCTACATTAAGTGTGGTTGTAAGACTAAACCGGGACACATAAAACGTGCCGTCAACGACACGTGCGAGGTTTGCAGGTTAAAGTATATAGGGGAAAAGAAGTAGCATTTGTTTTGTTCTACGAACCCATCCTGCCTTTCAGGAAACCAGCCAGCCCACCGAATGCCTTCTTAAACATCTCGCCCTCCTCATGCCCTCCGGATATTAACTCAACATCTGTTCCGCTTTCTTCGGCCTCGTCGATTAAGACATCTATCAAGGGAACGACCTTCTTTGCCTGAAGCGTCTGATTAGAACATGACGGGCATTTTTGCGAGAGTATGCTGGGCAACACCGTCTGGACCTCATCGTTATTTAGGGTCTCTGTTTTTGTGTATCCGCAATTACTACACTCAATTTTTACCTCAACCCTGTCTAGGTCCTCGGAAATGAGTAATAACTCGAGCATCCCGCTCCTCAAAGCATTCCTCACAGCCTGTTCGCCGTAAACCGCTCTGCCGTTCTGAGATACTGCCTCGCTCATTAGACGTTGTATTAGTTGCTTTTCCTCTACGAACCTTGACTCCTTTAGTTGCTCCGAGGCTTTGGCAATTGCCTCCCTTATGCCGCTCTCTCCCGAGTACGACGTATCAACGACGTATATCTTATCCTTAAAAGTGTAGTGGAGGTAGCCAGTTTTTAAAAACGCCTCTTTGGTTGGACCAGGACCTCCGACGATTATGCCACGTATATCAGGATATGATAGGAATATCTCATTTGCATGCTCGGCAACGCGCTTGTAGTACTCGTTAAGGTTCTGCTCCCTTAACCTCTCGAACCTCCTCGCGGACTGACCGCCTGCTCTATGCTTTCCTGGAACACCCGAGGTGAACGTCTTTGAGACCTCCAACCTCTTACCTTTGACAACGGCGATGGCTGCTTCCTCGTTGTCTATGACGATTATTCCATAAACATCCTTCTCTTTCAGTTGCTCGAAAAGTGGCTCAAGCCTGAATTTGCTATCACAACTGTACAAGAAGGTGTTGATGGGCTCTGGAGGTATTACGTGATAGACCTCCACTTTTTCCGTTCCAGGCCCGTTCTGGGGTATCGCGCCGCTGAATATCGCTATGCCGTTGGGTTTTGCGTCGCTGAACAGCTTTAGCCTCTGTATAGCCTTCTCGATCGCGTCCTGAACGTTCTTCCTTGTAGTCTTGGACTTTATGTTGGAAGCCGTAGCATACTCTTGCCTAAGGTAGTTGATAACGTCCGATATCGGTCTGTCTGGTGGCACGTAAATCGAAACAAGCTCCGTACCTTTCCCTTCCTTACTTGCCAACTCGTTTAGTAACTTTTTGAACCTATAGAGTTCTATAGAGCTCTTTTTCTGAACCATAGGACTTTACACCTTTTTATGCGGTTGCTAAAAACTGGGGCCAGCCATCAGATTTTCTGCTAGGTGTACGTTCCCAGACATTCCGCATCTCTGACAGACTATAGCTCTCCTTTTCAACTGGAGCATGCCTCTCTGACTATTTGGCTTTCCCTCTTATTAAAATATCTTATTGAGACGTTAGCCCGGCGGTGGCCTCGCTCCCAGAACCACCCTTACCTGCAGCATCTCCGTACCTCTCAAGACGGAAAACACCACAACATCCCCTGGACTTGTCCTCTCTTCAAGATACGTTAGTATTTCTTCTATCGTCTTGATTGGTATGCCGTTTATTGCTATGATGACGTCACCGCCTATCTTTATCGTCTGGCCCCCTATCCTTGCGACCTTATCTCCACCCCTTAGGCCCGCCTTATCGGCCGGACCTCCTGGCGTAACGTCCGTTATCAAAACGCCCTTAGTTATGTTCACCTTCATAGCTTCGGCAATTTCCTCGTTCATGTTTGTGCCCACTATACCAATCCAGCTATGGGAATAGCTTCCTTTCTCTATCAAGGATGACACGACCCTCGCGACTATTGTTGACGGTATTGCATAGCCAACTCCCACGAAGCCGCGAATGGGCGACTCTATTGCCGTGGTTACGCCGACAACCTCTCCCTTCATATTGAGCAACGGTCCGCCTGAGTTCCCTGGATTCACGGCAGCATCGAACTGTATGACTCCTGGTATAGAATACCCGTAAGCGGTCTCCAAGAGTCTGCCCTTCTGACTTACGATGCCTGTAGTCACGCTTCCGGCCAAACCGAACGGGCTTCCGACCACGACGATCTGCTCACCTATCATAAGCTCCGAAGAGTTCCCGAGCTTAAGCGGCTTTAGCGTAACAACATCTGGTCTCACTTTCAGGACGGCTAGGTCGCTGTAAGGGTCTGTTCCCACGACCGAGGCGGTTAAGGACGTACCATCGAGAAATGTTACTGTAATGCTGTAGCTACCCTCGACTACATGGTTGTTCGTGATTATGTGGCCTAACTTGTCGTAAACGAATCCGGAACCGATAGAAGTGCCGTAGTAAGACGTTGCCCGTATTAAAACGACAGAATCTTTAACCTGCTCATAGATTTCCGTGACGGGGCTGGTAGCAATAACGGTCCTTGTGACTGTAGTGTACGTAATACTTTCCTCTAAACTTTCAAGCCTGCTCAGTACTTCGTTATGAATGCTGTAAAGCCTCAAGAGGTTATCGGAGAGCTCTGAAACCTTAGCATTGAGGCTCACCAAAGTTGAGGCTGTGTTTATGGCAAACCATGCCGCTAGCAAAGAAGCGATTACTACTAGCGTGACCGTGACAATCTTTCCTAAGCTGGGCATAACAACCAATTTGCCTCTTAATTCATTTTTAAGCTTTTTTCCGAATTTTACAAAAATCCCTAAAGCGTTTAATAACCGTTCACCTCAGCATTATGTGGGCGCGTACGGTTTGAATTTGGTCCTCAAGCTTAGTGGGCACTTAATATCAGACGGCAACAGGATAAACCACCAACTGATAGCGGATTATGCGAAGCTCTTGAGAGATTTGTACGGGGGTAAGGGTAAGTGGGTAGTAGTGGTCGGAGGCGGCGAGATTGCGAGGAGGTACGTCGATGCAGCCAGGTCGCTTGGTGCGGATGAAGTGATGTGCGATGAAGTGGCTATATTGGTAACGAGGGCTAACGCAAGGTTGGTTGCGGCATGCCTTGGTGACATCGCACAGCAACGCATACCTACCTCAACAGAAGAGCTGAGGGAGCTTGCTACCAACGGAAAGATAGTGGTGATGGGTGGCCTTCAACCAGGTCAGTCGACGGTAGCGGTTGCTGCCCTGGCCGCATCGGTCATAAAGGCTGAAAGGCTTATAGTCGCAACGGATGTTGATGGCATATACACAGCGGACCCGAAGGTTGACCCGCACGCGAAGCTGTTGCCATGCATCTCGCTGTCTGAGCTGTCCAAGATGATAGCGGAGCTTCCGCAGACCGCGGGCAAATATCCGCTGATTGACAATCTGGCCATAGCAATCCTACAAAGGTCCAAGATAACGTGCGTGTACCTGAACGGCAGGAAGTTGGAAGACGTTAAGAGGGCCATAATGGGTGAAAACGTCGGAACGTTGGTTGTGCCATAGACACTGGTTATTTTAGAAGGGCTCTGTTGCTAAAAGCCAGCTTTGTGAACCATAGTTGTTCAATTCAAATCTAGGTTGGGTATGGGACGGTCACCTCAACAAGATGGCGAGCCTTGCCAAGTATTTCATACTCCGAATTGCTTCGTATGATAATCGTATCGGCTGAGAAACGGCTTAACCGTAAAAAATGTTTGAGGGTATTGGAAGGCAAGAAACGTATTGATGAAACGTTAAGCACCCGGACCTTCGCATCGTTACACTAAGTATCTTTTTACCTTTTCACTGAGTTGGACGCCCAGACCAGGTCCTTTTGGCACGTATACGTAACCATCCCGGACCTCTAGAGGTTCGACCAGAAGCTCATCTATTACACCGGTGCCCGTTGTGTCGAGCTCGAATAACTCAGTTCCAGGTGTGCTAGCCATCAGGTGCAGAGTCGCAGCCATCAATATGCCTGTCGAGAATACGTGCGGCGAGCATATGACGTTGAAGGACTCTGCGAGCGCGCAGACCTTTTTCCCCTCGAGTATGCCGCCAACTCTCGCTAGGTCCGGCATGGCATAATCCACCGCGCCCTTAAGGAACATGTCCCTAAACCCGTACTTCGTGAACTCGTTCTCACCAGCAGCTATCGGTAGGTCAGTGTAGTCCTTCAGTAGCTTGTAGCCCTCCAAGTCAAACGGTGGCAAAGGTTCCTCGTACCAGAAAACTTCGTTTTCCTCGAATACTTCCGCAAATCTTATGGCCGTGGGTCTGTCGTAGCCGCAGTTTATATCGACCATGAGCTCGGCATCTTTTCCAATCGCCTTCCTCATGGCCCTAACCCTCACATCGTCCTGCCCGAACCCTTTGCCTATGTGGCACTTCACGTACCTGAAGCCCTGATTGACGAAGGAGGCCGCCCTCTTGGCCATCTCCTCGGCATCGTCCCAGAATATGTCGCTTGCATAAGCCTCCAGCTTATCCCTGTACAATCCTCCAAGCAGTTTGTAGACGGGAACGTCCATGGCTTTGCCGACTATGTCCCAAAGAGCCATCTCGACCGCGCTTATGGCGCAGACCCATGCTCCTTTCGGCTCCCAGTACAACCTCTGAAACATCTTTCTCCATAGCCTTTCTACGTCAAACGGGTCCTCTCCGATTAGCATGGGCGCGAAATTCCTCTCGACTACCTCCTTTATCACGTTCGGCACGCCGACGCCCTCGCCCAGCCCCTCGATACCGTCGTCGGTCCTGACCTGGACTATGGCGGTGGCCCTTTCCTTTATCTCAGCCTTGGAAGTTACAAGGGGCTTTTCGAGCGGTTTTTTAAGGATAAAGGCCCTAACGCTTTCTATCTTCATAATTCATAGGTTGTACGCTAGATGGATAAATATCTAACGAGTATGGATAAATTTGGGTTCTGTAACGGATTCTGTGAAGGCCGGGGTACCCGAGCCTGGTCAAGGGGGTGGGCTTAAGACCCACTGGCGTAGGCCATCCTGGGTTCGAATCCCAGCCCCGGCATAGCCCCTAAATTTTTTGTATATTTACTCCTCTACAGCGTCGAAGAAAAGGTACGAAAGAAGACCTCGAGCATCAATCGGACTCGGAATAGTTTGCAAAAAAACTTTAAGGAGCTAGGAGCTCACATTCATGGTATTAGGACAGATGCTGGATAAGTCTTGCCGCTGGCGGTATGAACGGCGACCTCGTAGGTCACACCGGGAACCCAGGTTGCTCCACTCGCTGGCTCAGTAATTGACACAACTATGTATTCACCTGGGTTACAGGTTCCTGTTGTTGTATTACATGTAGTTGCGCCTGTCGGCGGTTTAACGACATCCCCGCTCCCAGATAATGAATAGCTGCCGGCGGGTTGCCCGTCCACGCAGATGTGGTCTATTGTTGCGGCGCCACTTCCGGTGGTTCTAACTAATAGTTCTACCTCCCCACCTGT
>CAZZKR010000047.1:0-6298 GCA_964655015.1 uncultured Nitrososphaeria archaeon | reverse complement strand
TATCACCAATGTAAGACCGATAGTAAAAACCATAGTCGGAGATGACGGTAGCGTCATGATGAAGGCAACCGACGCTATAGTGACACTAAACAAAGAGTCGGCGAGAGCGATAGTAAAGGTTGATGTGGAAAACGCCAAGGTAACCGAGATCGTGACTTTTACAAAGACGACGATAACGAAGCCTTAGGAAAGCGACCTTCTGATGTTTTCAAAATTCTATTTTTTATGCTTATATAAATCTGACACCAATAACGGTATGGGATGATGAGCAACGTCCGAGTTGATTCATGATACTCGACGGGCAGGCTGACCAACCTACCGCTTTATGCGGGTTGCAAGCGCTTTTAGAGCACTTACATGATTTTTAGGGGGCCTGTGAAGAGCAGTAAAGATACAAAGCCGACGAGCGGGACGGTTATGTTGTCATCGATCAAACCAAACTCAAACTTCTCCACAATACTTGCAAGCGTTGCGGAGATTAGGCCCGCGTAGCTAAACACAGCAAACGCCATCGGCGCACATACTGCGAACATAGCTAAGTTCCCCCACCACGACTTAGTCCTCTTTCCGTAGAGCAGATTCCTTACGATACCTGTGACACCATCCCCAAAACTCATGAACAGTATCGGGATTACGGCAACCCATATGTTGTCTATTAAGAACCCGACCATCATTACAAGCCCCCACATTATTATGAAGTGAACCTCGTATGCATTTTCCTTTACTTGATACCAGTAGAACAGCTTATTCAGCTTATGCGGCAGATAGTTGCCGATCGCCAGAAGAATGACCATGATGCCTATGGGTATGAAGCTTTTGTATAAAAATGGGACGAGAATGGCAACCAGCCCGCCGGTCAGCATATGTATGATCTTCCTATTGTAGTAAACGGCGACGTTATGTGTGCATCCTCGTGCGACGAACATCTCGTAAGTTTTCTTGGTCAGGAAGAGGCTGACGAAGAGTACCCAGCCTGCTAACAAGAAGCTGATCAACAGTTCTTCAAGTGTCGGGGCGCGAAACACGAGGTTTACTGTTAATTTTGAAGATATATAATTTTCTAAGAAAACTGAGGGTGGTATTGGCACCGATCGATAATAACAAGGGACGCTTACGTGCTATGATTTTTAGTATTTTGCTGTACGTCTATAGATCCAAGAACCTACGTCCGCTTAATGTTCACAATATGTCCTGCTCTTTGTTTTTAACTCGTTGAATCATCATGGTTCAGAGTTCTATTATTAAAGCCTTCTTATTCATGAATTTTAAGCCCGTCGAGAATAAGTGGAATCCCCTTTCAGGTTTCCCCTCCAAAGAGTATCTAAAACAAGCACCCTGAGATTGGTATCTTCTTCTATATTGGACCTCACCTTCATTCTCGAGAAAGCGATGTTCCAAACCCTTAAATAATATTTAGCGTTGAAAGGCTTGAAAATTGAAGCTAGCATTCGTGATCTTAACAAAGAACTCAGGGAGAACTTTGGAAAAATGCTTGGGAGCGGTAGCGAAATTAAAAGGTGAATTCGAGCCTGAAGTCATCGTAGTTGATGCGGGCTCGACGGACAATACCTTAAAAATAGTTGAGAAATACCGAGAAGAGTTAAGCATTAAAGTGCTGTACGATGGTGGAAGGGGATTAGGTTATGCGAGAGATGTAGGCTGGCGTGCATCAAGCGCAGAATATATTATTATGTTAGATAGCGACGTTATAGTAAATAGAAATTTTTTGAGAAGAGCCGTTGAGTTGCTTCAACGAGATGAGAAGTTGGGTGCGATATCCGCGAAGCTCAAGCCAATCTCACTTGACAAAGGATGGCTTGGGAAGTTCCAAGAAAAGAATCTCGCCATACATCTTCATCATTTAGACCCGCCATATCCTGCTGAAGTGGTAGCTCTTCATACAGCGTGCACGGTTTTTAAGAGAAAGGTGCTTGAAAAGGTAGGTGGATTCGATGCGTATTTTAACTTGGCTAAGGAAGATAGCGATGTAAGTTATAGGATAAGGAAGGCAGGATACAAGCTCTCTTATCTAAACTACTATGCCATACACCTTGAAAGGGTGAGAATATTGAAGCTCAATTTTAGGTATGGGAGAAGTTATGTGATGATCTCAAGAAAGCATCCAGATATGGAAAAGTTGTGGAGATTGAAGAACATAGTTTTAACAATGAGCATGTTCTTTCCAATATTGCAGCTATTAGTGCTCTTGTATTATCTGACCAGATATATAAAAATTAGCAGGCTCAGTTTAAGTGAAAGATTTATTCTCCCATTTATAGAGTTAACAAGGCAGAGTGTTAGGACCGTTGGCATGCTTTATCAATTAATTGTTGAGAAGATGTCCGGGTTAAAAATTTAGAAACCTGTCACCTTTATGGATAACAGGTGTGATAACCTTAAAATTATGAACATCTGTTATTTGAGGAACGTGAGTGAAAGGTGAGGGTGCTGGTTACAGGAGGGGCCGGATTCATAGGGTCTCATGTGGCAGAATTCTTTGCGAAGGAGGGTAATGAAGTTATAGTAGTGGATAATCTTTCTAGGTTCACACTTCTTAGAAAGGGCGAGGAATGGCGGTATTATAATCTAGAATGCTTGCGGAAGAGTTATCCATCGATAGTTTTCATCAAAGGTGATATATGTGTTCTAGAGGAGTTAGATAAGGTTGCCGGGGAGATAGACTTAATAGTTCATGCTGCAGCTCAAGTGGCAGTTACTACATCGCTTGTAGATCCATTAACTGATTTTAAAATTAATGCTTTAGGAACATTAAATATCTTAGAATTTGCAAGGCGTAATGATTCGGTAGTTATATTTTGTTCAACGAATAAGGTGTATGGTGAGAATGTGAATAAGATACCTCTTAAAGATCTCGGAACGCGTTATTGGTATGATGATCCATCATACGATGGAGGGATTCCTGAAACATTTCCGATAGATGGGTCCGCTCATACACCTTATGGATGCTCTAAGCTGGCGGCGGATACATACGTTCAAGATTATGCCCACACATATGGTCTGAGAACTATAATCTTTAGATTAAGTTGTATATATGGGGAGAGGCAGTTTGGTGTTGAGGATCAAGGGTGGATAGCTCATTTTACCAAGCAAGCATTACTTAATGAGCCAATTACGGTTTTCGGTGATGGAAAGCAAGTTAGAGACGTCTTGTATATAAAAGACTTAGTTAAAGTCGTTAACCTAGGATTTCTTCACAGCAGCAGGATTAAGGGAGAAGTGTTTAATATTGGGGGCGGACCTGAAAACGCGATATCTATACTTGAAGCCCTCGACTTCATCAAGGGACTCGTTGGTCACGAATTAATAATAAGATATGCGGAATGGCGTAAGGCGGATCAGAAAGTATATGTAAGTTGTATTAAGAAAGCATATGATCTTCTTGGATGGAAACCTGAAGTTAATTGGCGTGATGGTATAAGGAGGTTATATGAGTGGATGAGTAACATTTTTAAAGCAAGGTGAGGGGATTTGGCTTTAACAGTGGACCTTTTTCTTTCACCACATCCTATATGGAGAACACTTCTTGAGAAGCCTCCGGTTAATGTTGTGTACAAAGTATGGGATGGGCTTAGGGGAAGAGTATATCTCATACTCACAAGTATTTTTCCCAGAAATAGGATTATACATTTTTGCAATGGAGTAAAATTGGCACATAATAGGAGATGGGTTGCGGATATGGAGTCTGCCAAAGTATTTTTCAAATCTTACCCTTTAATGGAAAATCCTGATAGTATAATGGCGGCCCAAGAAAGGCTTGAAACTGGCGATTGCGTAGCTCTTTTACCATTAACAAATGCGGCGAAGAAAACGTTAGAGAAATTTTTAAATCTAAAAAGATTTTATGTTAAGGTGATATATCCAACTTTTTACACAGGTGTTAAAACTATTTTTTCGGAAAAGCGTGATCTGATAGTCTTCGTTGGTGGATCCTATTTAAATAAGTCTTTTGAGGCAAAAGGTGGGCGAGAAGTTTTCTTAGCCTGGTTAGCTCTCTATAAAACGTATCCAGACTATAAACTCCTAATGATCACTAACCCTCCGCAAGACTATCTGAAGATCGCTAAAGATGTTTCCAACCTGCAAATAGTTAATTTCATGTCCCGGGAAAAGCTTCTATCAGAGGTATACCCTCGTTCTAAGATCATTATTTTACCCTCTATGATGGATACTGTGGGTTATAGTGTTATAGAGGCCATGAATTATGGTGTGGTCCCAATAGTTAGCGATCACTTCGCTTTTCCAGAGATAGTTGGAGACTCAGGCTTTATCGTGAAAGTTCCGGTGAAGCTTTGGAGGGATGATGGAACACCTAACCTTAATTTTTATGAAGCGTTGGCAAATGGCCCCTTCAGCGAGATAAGCGAGAAAATTGCAGATACGATACATGTCTTACTTTCTGATGAAATCCTCTGGGAAAGATATTCGCATAAATCATATGAAAGAATGGTAAATCCTCCATTCGATATTGACTTTAGAAACAAACAATTAAAGGAGATATATGAGATTGCTATTAGTCGTTAAAACGTCTTTAATATTGTTAACGGTTTTAAATTACGTATAATATTGCGACTCTTCTGCATTTTATTCATGCTTGGATTCGATGTCCTTTTTGACCCATTTATATTCTTCCTTAAGTCCTTCGTCTAGGCTTTTTTCAGGTTGCCAGCCGAGTATCTCTTGTGCTTTCTTAAAACTTCCAACGAATCGTTGTATGTCACCTTTTCTTGGGGGGTGATATTCGATTCCTGAACTGCTCTCCGTAATTTTAAGTATCTTTTTGGCAAGTTCATTGAGCGTTGTACCCACGCCTGTTGGCAATAGGAATGCTTGTCCTATTGCATTCTCATTCTCTATTGCGAGGAGGTAGGCTCTGGCGGTGTCCTCCACGTAGGTGTAGTCTCTTATTTGTTCACCTGTGCCGTATATTGGTATTGGTTTTCCTTTTATGGCTAGCTCAAACCAGTATGCTATGAAGTTGTACCAGCCTCCGACCCAGTATGGCTGTCTTGGGCCGTAAACATTGCTTGGGCGCAGGATTATGTAGTTTAGTCCGTATAGCTGATTGTATATCTTGCATAGCATCTCCCCATAAATCTTGTGGACGTTGTAAAACGTGGATGGGTTGTATGGCCAGTTTTCGTCTGCTATATGAGGTGGGGGTATGTTTCCATGCACGCTTCTGCTGCTTGTGAATACGAATAATGCTTTGGCGTTCCATTTTCTTAGAGTCTCTAGTAGCTTGAAAGTTGCCTCAGCATTTCTAGCAAAGTCCTCGCTTGGATAATCAACTGATTTGAATGTTGAGACTTGTGCGGCGCAGTGTATTACGATATCTGCTTCTTTAACATCTTCTCCGGTGATCTCCCTTACATCTTTTTTGACAAACTCCACGTCTTCTCTTATATTTGATCTTCTCCCGGTTGATAGGTCGTCTATCACTTTTACAGTATACCCTCTTTTGAGTAGTAGATCTACTACATGGCTTCCAATGAATCCAGCGCCACCGGTTACTACCACATGACCTCTCATGAAAATTCACCAAAGAGTGAACTTGGCTGAAATTTTTGTTTCTCCTAGTTTTATATTTTTTCTTTTGCGGAATGGTGGATCAAATCTCTGGGGATCTGGCTTGGTTTCCTAAGATCCTTGACCGGGAAGAGATACGTAAATGTGCCGCTTAATCTAGGCTCAAGTATTTATATTAATAATAGAATATGCTTCTTTTCCGAAGTCTCTTGATGAACATCCATTCTATGAGCCAGATTATCCTACGAGCGAATTCTATCGGATTTTTTCTAAATATTATCTTCCTAAGTGGATACGTGCCATATTCTATGTAGGTCCATGTTAAAGCTTTATTGACAGTTATCCGGCGCTTCTTATCATAAGCCTGTTCTCTTAGGTGCTTTAATTCGATATTGAGCGTTTTAAGTTCTAAACCAGCCTTCTTCAGCCTTTCTCTCATTTCAGTATCCTCAGAGCCTCGAAGCGGATAACGTTCATCATATCCGCCTATCTTGAAAAATATTTCACTTTTTATAATTAATATATGTGGTAAGGCAGACCAATAAAACACTTTATCATTTTCTTCTGAGATTTCATTTATCACGTTAATAAGTTCGTTGAAGTTAAAGGTGGCATCATCGTCTATGAAGCATAGAACTTCTCCTTTTGCTACCGCGGCGCCGATGTTCCGTGTTCTTGAAGCATTTCTCCAGCCTCTATCCTTTACGACTATCAGCTCAATATTATCCTCTTCTAGTTTCTTAAAATCGAT
>CAZZKR010000046.1:0-63857 GCA_964655015.1 uncultured Nitrososphaeria archaeon | reverse complement strand
AGTGTCTAAAGCAACTTGCAACGGGAGCAATAACGTGGCTGAAACTTGTAGAGCAATAGACGTTACATTTGCCACAGCTAAATATTTGTTAGTGAAATACCCCAGCTCAAAGATCGATTTCGTGCTTGACCTGCAGTTTATTGCGTTAAATACTTGGAACATCGCCATCGTCGTGAATGCTAAAGTTCGAGCCTTAGTGATGTCTCCTTCATTCCATCCCCTCATGAACATGTATATGGTTCCCATCATCATGAAAATTGACACATACAAAATGGTAAACAGAGTCTCTCGATTAATTACTTTCTCATTGGGTTTTCTCGGAGGTTTGTTCATCACGTCTTCTTCTTTCGGCTCCATAGCTAAGGGCACGACATGAAGGCCGTCGGTCACAAGGTTCACCCACAATATTTGAATAGGCTTGAAGAGTAATGGGAATTCCGGAAAGAAGATCAACGCAGTTAATATCGTTACAATTTCTCCAGCATTCGTGGAGAGTAAGTATTTCACAACTTTCCTAATGTTTTCGAATATTACGCGCCCCTCTTCGACTGCGCTAACTATGCTTGCAAAATTGTCGTCTGCAATAACCATTTCTGCGGCTTCTTTCGCAACATCAGTACCCGTAATGCCCATTGCTACACCTACTTCAGCCGCTTTCAAAGCTGGGGCATCATTGACACCGTCACCAGTCACGGCTACGACGTGTCCTTTACGTCTAAGGGATTCGACTATCCGGTGTTTATGAGTTGGAGATACGCGGGCAAAAACTGAAACGTTCTTTATAATATCATCTAATTCATCATCGCTCATATTGTCCAGTTCTGCTCCAGTTAAAACCTTTGAGTCGGGCTCTAGAATTCCAAGCTCTCTGGCAATAGCCTCTGCTGTTAACTTATGGTCTCCCGTCGCCATGATAACCTTAATTCCAGCTCTTTTGCAAAGTTGTACTGCTTGCTTCGCCTCGGGCCTTGGCGGATCGATCATTCCTGTAAAGCCTACGAAAATCAGCTTGGCAAGTTTCTGTTTAATGTTTTCCTTAAAGGTCTCAAGATTGTCTGGTTCTATGATTTTATATGCCATGGCAAGTACTCTGAGCCCTTCGCTGGCCATCTCGGTGTTAATTTTGAGAAGCTCCTCTCTTTCCTTAGGCGACAACTTTCTTATTTCACCATCTAGTAGAATGAATGAGCACATTTCCAAGACCGTCTCAGGCGCCCCCTTTACGTAAACTCTCAGATCCCCTTCGGGGGATTTATGAAATGTAACCATGTACCGTTCTTTTGGATCAAACGGAATTTCATCCACGCGCGGCAACTGTATTTCCAGCACTTCTTTATTGAGTCCCGCTTTTTCCGCAGCAACCACCAGCGCGCCTTCTGTCGGATCTCCATATATTTCCCAACGATATCCCTTATCTGTCTCGTGTTGCCTGAGTCTGGCATCGTTACAAAGCGTAGCAATTTCAAGTAGAAGACTAAGAGCATCGTCTTTCTTAGGGTCTATTGGGACACCGTCTATCTCGAATGAACCCTCTGGAACAAAACCCACGCCAGTTACGTTGACCATTTTACCGTTTACGAATATTTTTCGGACTGTTTGTTGATTAGTCGTTAAGGTCCCTGTCTTGTCTGTGACAATCGCCGTAACCGATCCTAAAGTGTCTATTGCTGGCAGCTTTCGTACGATGGCGTTACGTCTTGCCATTCTGGTAACTCCAACAGCTAACGTTATCGTCAAAACGGCAGGCAACCCCTCAGGGATGGCTGAAACCATGGCTGCTAATGTGAAAAGAAATGTTTCAAAAAACTCAAACCCACGAATAAGACCGACGAGTAGCACTGCGATGCCAGCGCTAACTGCGAAAAGTCCTAATTTTTTAGTCAGGTCCTTCGCACGCTTTTCAAACGGAGTCTCAACCCTTTCAGTTTCTTTCATGAGCTTAGCGATCTTGCCAATTTCTGTTCTCATGCCTGTAGCGACAACAACAGCTTTACCCCTCCCTCGAGTTACTATAGTTCCTGCGAACGCCATATTCTTCCTCTCTGGTACAGGTAGGTTCTTATCAAGCGGCTCGATGGTTTTCCTCACCGGAATCGATTCACCAGTTAACATCGACTCATCGATTTCGAGGTTTATTGCCTCGAAAATACGAGCATCAGCTGGAACTTTATCCCCAGCTTCTAAAAGAATAATATCTCCTGGAACTATCTCTCTCGCCTTAACACGCATTTCAACACATATGCCTTTTTCTGGGCAACCTCGGATAACCTCTGCCTCTGGGGCTGCTAATGATTTCAGAGCCTGGAGAGCAGCCTCAGCCTTATATCCTTGAATAAATCCTACAACCGTGTTTATGACTATTACGGCGGCTATCACGACGACATCAATTAATTTACCAGCAATATAGGCGATGAAGGCTGCCGCATAAAGCACAGCAAGGAGAGGGCTCTTAAGCTGATCAAGCAGCAGAGCCAACTTTCCTAATTTCTTCTCCTCTTCTAACTCATTCGGCCCATACTCCTTCAGTCTCTTTTCTGCTTCAGCAATTGTTAATCCACGTACGTCGGTTTTGAGAATCTTAAATACCTCGTCAACAGATAGAGCGTGCCAAACGTCTTCTCTCACTTTTTCTCGCGTCAAGCTTTCCTCTCTCCACTTCTACTTAAAGATCCTTAAAGGATCTTTTTTACATACACAATTTAAATATATTGATTGAATGTTTGAACAAAAAAGCTCTTTGGAATATGTGCTTAGCGGTACAAGTTGCGTAATGAAGTTATGAGGGATGGCACGTCTTGCTTGAGTGAAAGGACGAACGGTATGGCCTCTTGCTCTGCTAACGTGACGGCCAACTCGTCTACGCTCTCGGGTTTTGTAGGCCCATGGATAACGATCATCCTGGGCTTTATCGGGTATATCTTCACGGCGATTATGGGTGATCGACCCTTACTAACACCGACGAAGACTAGCGCCCTCATAGAGTTCGCACCGAACAATCTTAGAAAATCCGTTGCATCCATGAACCTTATGGCATTCAGACTGTCCACGACGGTATATCCGTACACTGGCAGGTTTTGCCCCTCCCTGCCTGCCAGGATTATACCGTCTACCGCTTCTACAACATCCTTAACAGACTTCGCTTCGGGAAACTCCGCTATATCTAAGATAACGCTACTAAGGTCTTTCGTCATCGCCGTGAACTTCTTTATATGAACTCCGCCTTTCTTGGAATCGATCTCTATCAATGCCATGACAAACTTTCTAAGAAAGAGCGTTCCTGGAGATTTTCGTCGATTCTTTTCGTAGTCATTCAAAACCGATGGTGCTATGCCCATGTGCCTTGCCAGCTCGCTCTGGCTGAGCTCGAATAGGAGCCTCCACTTCTTCATCACCTCGCCAGGGGTTTTAGAAAGTATTATCTCACCAGCTATCCTGTTCATTAGAGCCTCTTCCGCCGCTCCGTACGAACCAGCAGAACCATCCATTTCTTGTAATATTGCTCTAAGACCTGAATATATTAATATTCTAGC
This sequence comes from uncultured Nitrososphaeria archaeon, assembly GCA_964655015.1. Lineage (GTDB taxonomy): Archaea > Thermoproteota > Nitrososphaeria_A > Caldarchaeales > Wolframiiraptoraceae > Terraquivivens. The sequence continues at coordinate 60,327 of CAZZKR010000046.1, read as the reverse complement.
GCTGAGATAAAGTGATACGGATGGGAAAGAAAAGCACACGTATGAGGAAGGTTAAACCACCGGTCACGATAGAGGTCTCGGACATCTTAAACTTAGCTAGATTAGCTATGAGTAGGGTTGATATTCAGCCGCTATTTTGGCACTTCAAGTGGAAGAACCAGCCGATACTTGGCTATCTTTCATCCATACCATACTGGTACGGAAACTTACCGATCTTTGCGTACACAAAAATTAACTGTAAATTGAAAAGCTACATAGCTTACATGAGCGTCGAGAAAGAGGAGGTCGTTCTGACCGACAGCAACGATGATACTCGCTACATGTATGGTGCTGTTATTGAAACCGAGGATGAGCCTCCTTTCATAACGGAAAACCTTTCCAAACCATATAAGCTGAAAGATAAACCAGTACTCATAAAGGCAGGAAACCTAAACTCTCTAATCAGGATGCTAATCATATTATCAGATACGAACTCCTCACCGCCTTTGTGGTGCTTTGAGTTTAAGGGCAAGCATGTGCTGGGTCTTATAGCCCCATTCTTCGACTATTATGATGCCAACGCCTTACCGGTCTTCTTTTACATAGAAAGTGATATCAAACCACCAGCACCATTTATAAGATACATCTCGCTCAAAACCGGAGAGGAAATTTCTTACGTGCCTTACATAAGCGATATGAAGTACTTCTACGGCAGGATAGTAAACGTTAAGTCGATGCCATTCTTTACTGGAGAGAGTTTGGTTAGTCGTAAGTAAACCAAACCTTCTGCAGATCTTCAGCGTTTTGATGGATGTAAGCCTCATACTTTCACATAGTTGTTGCACAATTTTGTCACTGAAGAGCGAATTAAGTTAAAAACCCGTAAATTTTGGGATTTTAACACAACATTGAGCTAAAATTTATTAGATGGCTAATTAGCCGTGTTTCTGGAGTGTGAGTATTGTATGACAGCAGCTGAAGTAGGTGTAGCACAACCTGTAATAATTCTGAAAGAAGGAACACAAAGGTCCAGGGGTAGAGATGCACAATCATCAAACATCATGGTTGCAAAAATTATAGCAGAAAGCATGAGGACATCGCTTGGACCAAGAGGAATGGATAAAATGCTAGTTGACAGCTTCGGAGACGTCGTCATAACTAACGATGGTGCTACGATACTTAAGGAGATGGACGTGGAGCACCCTGTGGCCAAAATGCTTGTTGAAGTTGCCAAGGCTCAGGATTCGGAGGTTGGCGATGGTACAACTACGGCCGTCGTCCTAGCAGGAGAGCTCCTTGCCAAAGCTGAGGAGTTGATCGAGAAGGAAGTCCACCCGACTGTGGTAATTGAGGGTTACCGCAAGGCAGCGGTGAAGGCCCTTGAAATACTCGACGAGATAAGCTACCCGGTAAGTCCGAATGATAGGGATATGTTAATCAAGGTTGCTAAGACCTCGATAGCAAGCAAACTTGTATCTGAGGAGGCAGATTATCTCTCGAACTTGGCGGTAGATGCCGTTCTGAAGATTGCCGAAAAGGTTGATGGAAAATGGAACGTTGACCTAGATAACATTTTGCTCGTTAAGAAGAGTGGCCAGTCGCTACGCGACACGAAGCTTATCGAAGGAATCGTCCTAGATAAGGAAGTGGTCCATCCGGATATGCCGAAAATCGTTAGGAACGCGAAGATAGCGATACTCGACGCGCCCCTCGAAATCGAGAAGACGGAATTTGATGCAAAGCTTCACATAGAAACTCCAGAACAGATGAAGGCCTTCATGAAACAGGAGGAGGATATGCTGAGGGAGATGGTCAACAAGATCGTATCCGTCGGCGCAAACGTCGTGATTTGTCAGAAAGGTATTGACGACCTAGCCCAGTACTTCCTCGCAAAGGCAGGCATTTTGGCGGTACGCAGGGTTAAGAAGTCTGACATGGACAAGCTTGCCAAGGCCACGAACGGAAGGGTCATTTCGAGAATTGACGACCTAACTCCTGAGGACTTAGGAAGGGCAGCCCTCGTCGAGGAAAGGCGTGTAGGTGAAGATAAGATGGTCTTCATCGAAGGATGCGAGAACCCGAAATCTATAAGCATACTCATCAGAGGAGGTACGCAGAGGATAGTTGACGAGGCCGAGCGTTCGCTGAAGGACGCGATAAATGTGGTCAAGGATGTTATAGTCGAGGGCAAGGTGGTAGCGGGCGGCGGTGCTCCTGAGATAGAAGTGGCCATGAGGCTACGCGACTACGCGAATACTTTGGCCGGCAAGGAGCAGCTAGCCGTGAACAAGTTTGCCGAGGCATTGGAGATAGTACCATCGCAGCTTGCTGAGAATGCAGGCATGGACCCAATAGAGACAATAGTTAACTTAACGAGCGAACACAAGAAGGGCAACAAGTGGGCTGGCGTTGACGTGTTTAACGCTAAGATAGCAGACATGTTCAAGCGCGACGTCATAGAGCCGCTGCTCGTGAAGAAGCAGACGATAAAGTCCGCGGTCGAGGCCGCATCGATGATACTCAAGATAGATGATATAATTGCCGCCTCAAGATTAGAAGAGAAAGAGAAGACACCAAAGAGTGAAAAGGAAGAAGGAAAAGTTGGAGAAGGAGAAGGATCCTTCGATTGATTACAAAGGATTGACGAAGTACGAGAAAGCAAGGATAATCGGTGGGAGGGCACTCCAACTTTCACTCGGTGCCTTCCCACTCGTGGAAACGAAGCCCGGCGATACTGTGATAGACATCGCCAAACGAGAACTTGAGGCAGGAGTCCTGCCGATTATAATTAGGCGGAAAAGGCCTGACGGCTCTTACGTTGATATCCCACTTCAAGAATTACTCGAAAAGCAAACCGTTTAATTTTAATTCTTTATTATGTTCGTTTTTAAATCTTGAAACATGTTACTCAAATGTTTTTGACATCAACCCTTATAAGAAGATGATCGCATCTCCATTACATTACAAGAAGAATATTTAGGTGATGCCTGAAGATGTACCGGGCGGGAATAAGAGAGCTTGAGACATCCTACAAAAAGCTCTCATCTTGGTACTACAGGATTGCAAAGTCCGTCATTTGTAGCATTACAAGGGCCTTTATAGATAATTACAGCCCATCTAAGCTTACGCGAGCTCTGGCCAGCCCTTTATGCTTTGATCTTTTAGTAGTCGCCACCGGGCTGGAAGATTTAGGTAGTGGGTCTACCACGATCATAGGTGCCATACTAAAAGACGTACTTACGCCCACCGATGGTATAGTGATATTGGGCGGAAAGAATCTTGCTAGGTTTGATGTTCCTAATGAGCTCGACATCGTTGCTGCTGAGCTCGGTCTTACGAGCGACGAGGTTGAACACTTAAAGTACTGTAGCCGAATGGTAGCGAAGGTGGATGAAGCTGCCATACAGGATGGTTTCCACTTATACCATCACATGATGGCAGTGTCATACGACGGTTTTTGGTCAGTTGTTCAACAGGGAATCAACCCAATAACTTGCAAGGCTAGGAGGTACCACTGGTTCTCTGGCAAAGTTAAAAGCTTCGTGGAAGAACCGCACGAGGGCATAGTAAGCCAAGAAAAGTCGAAGTTTGTTCTGGATATGACCGCAAAGGAGAGCGACGAGGCGAGGCGCGCATCGATCGAGCTTATAGTATATGACTTCAAAAAATTAAAGCATGTGTACAGTGCCGCTCAGCAAAGGACACAAACAAATCTTTCCTTATGGTTTGACTCACCTAGAGTCGAGAGCTTCATCGACCTGCCGCTCAGGATAAACTGGAAGCTGATCAAGAGTATCGGCTCGAACCCACCGTCAAACTACGAGGGATTGCTGGCGATAAGGGGCATAGGGCCGGAGACGGTAAGATTCCTTGCCTTTGGGTGTAGGTGGTTGTACGGCATACTGCCGAGTATGAAAGACCCTGCCGTGATTCTGGGCGAGTGTTCTGCTTATATCCCGAGCAAAGAGGAGGAAAATATGGTTTTTGATATCATCTCGGCTATAGAGTTATCCAATCTCCAATCTGAATTAAAAAATCGGGTACTCCATAAGGTAAATATGTGGTTAGTCCAAAATGAGTTTAATGCTTAAAGCTGTCTATGCTCCCCTTATGAATTCTTCTACCATTGCCCTTGCTACATCATCTGGATACTGAATCGGCGGAGATTTCATGAAATATGCCGAGGGACCTATCAACACGCCAGCTATGCCCCTGTCCATCGCTATCTTTATGCAGCGTATAGCATCTATGACGACACCCGCCGAATTGGGCGAGTCCCACACCTCAAGCTTCAACTCTATATTGAGAGGCGCGTTGCCGAAAGCCTTCCCTTCTATCCTGATGTAAGCCCACTTCCTATCCAAAAGCCATGGGACGTAATCGCTGGGCCCGATATGGACGTTCTGTTCGCCTATGTCGTAAGGTATGAGCGAAGTAACAGCCTGAGTTTTTGAGATCTTTTTAGATTTTAGCCTCTCCCTCTCGAGCATGTTCAAGAAGTCCGTGTTTCCGCCCACGTTAAGTTGCATTACCCTCTCTACCTTTACGCCCCTGTCAACGAGTAACTTTACTAGAACCCTGTTGACGATCGTAGCACCTACTTGGGATTTAACATCATCCCCTATAATGGGTACGCCCCTTTTCTCGAATATCTTCTGCCAGCGCGGCTCTCTGGCTATAAAGACCGGTATGGCGTTTACAAAGCCGCAACCTGCCGCGAGTGCTTGCTCAACGTACCACTTGGTGGCGAACTCGCTCCCCACAGGTAGGAAGTTTACTACAACATCTACCTTGTTGCTCTTCAGGACGTCGGCTACATCGACCGTGGGCGACGGGTGTTTTTCGATTATCTCAGATAGATATTTCCCTAAGCCGTCATGCGTCATGCCCCTCATCACTTCAACACCAAGCTTTGGCACGTCAGCGAACTTTAGGGTATTATTCGGCGGAGCGAATATCGCCTCGGAGAGGTCCTTTCCTACCTTGTTCTTGTCTATATCAAAGGCCGCCGCAAACTCAATATCGGAGACGTGATAGTTTCCGAGCCTCACATGCATAAGGCCAGGCACGAACTCATCATCGTCCGCGTTTTTATAAAACTCCACACCTTGTACGAGCGCGGATGCGCAGTTGCCCACACCGATTATGCCTACCCTAATCTTACCCACACCGCTTCACCAGAATTTTATGGTCATAAATTACTGTATTAATCTTTTTCCTCAGCAAAAAGTTGGGCACGGAGATTATCTAAGAATTCTTTGGCTTTTTTGAGAAGTTCCTCACCCTTTTTTGTTATCCTGTAATACGTCCTAGGCGGCCCTACATCGCTCGGGACGGTTTGGGATACTGCTATAAGCCCTTCCTTTTGTAGCATGTAAATCACGACATAGCACGTGACTTTCCCCGGCTTAAACCCAAACCTTTTCTCTATCATCTTCTCAACCTCATAACCATAGAGGGGCCCTTCCTTTAGCAGGCTGAGTATGTAAAGCCAAAGGTTTTCTTTCGTCAGCTTTCGAACAAGGCGCTGGAACGCCATAACTAAGTCGTACGAGGTATTGGCTTTTTCGGATAAGAACATTTTGCCGAACATATTAATATCAAACCGCCGCCTAGTTTAGCTACGACGCAAACTTGATGGAGCTCAGCAACCTAAAGGCAGTTATCCTGGACCTAGACGGTTGTGTGTATGTAGGTGAAAGGCCGGTAGAGGGTGCGGCCGATGCTATCGAAAAGCTAAGACAGATGGGCTACCGCATACTTTTCCTGACCAATAACTCGACACTCTCGACGACAGACTACGTTAACAAGCTTAACAGGATGGGAATACAAACCAAAGAGGAAGAGATACTGACCTCGGGTATGGCGACCGCGAAGTACATCTACGACGTTTATGGACCATCCAAAATACTTGCTGTGACGGAGGAGGGCTTCGTTAAGGAAGCTATCAAGAGGGGTCACATCGTGGTGCCCTTTGAGCGCTTCCACGAAGCGGACATAGTCGTGGCTGGGCTTGACCGCAAATTTAACTATCAAAAGTTAAGGGCAGCCGCTAGGGCGATAATGTCTGGCGCGAAGTTTATCGCCACGAACGAGGACAGAACACTTCCAACGGAGACGGGCCCAGACCCCGGTGCTGGCGCAATCGTGGCAGCAATCAAATTCACAACTGGTGTCGAGCCTACAGTTATAGGAAAGCCTTCCAAGATTATAGCAAACATAGCGCTCGAAATGTTAAACCTCAAGGGCTATGAGGTAATGCTCGTTGGCGATAAAGTGGAGACCGACATAAAGACAGCAGAATCTGCGGGCATGCGTAGCGTCCTCATTTCAAACACAGAACCGGTCGGACATCCAAAACCAGATTTTGTGATAAGTAGTATAGCCTTATTGCCGAATCTCCTATCAAGAAGACGGTAGTGTATTAAAGATATACACGTTTGGACTTTCCTTTAAAGTTCGCAGGACGACTCTCGTCTCAGTTGAGACTACCCCATCCATTTTACCTATATCGTCAAGTATCTTTGCGAGAGCCTCTCGGTCCTTTACTTTTAGCTTGAGCAGACAATAGTAATCGCCCGTCACATCGTGAACCTCCTGCACCTCGGGAAAAGATACCAAGGTCTCTAACACTTTATCGTAAAGGTGCGGCTGGGCTTTTACCGCAATGAAGGCGGTCAGCATTTTCCCTATCTTATTTTCATCGATTACCGCTTGGAACTTTTTGATGTAGCCCTGCTTGATTAACTTCTTTACCCTGCCATACACTGCAGCTTCACTTATGCCTAACTTTTTAGCTATCTCAGAATAAGAAGCCCTACCATTCTCTTGGAGTATGTTAAGAATCATTAGGTCTTTTTCGTCTAATCCAGCTTTCATAATCACCCAAAATGAACGTTTTTAGGAAATATTAAGATTATGCCTATAAATAGTTGCCTCTGTTTGAAAAGATTGACTGCTATGTTAACAACCGTCGCTTTGGTTAGGGGTCCCGAGCTTCTGAAATACAGCTTTCCAGCACCACATCCGATGAACTTTCGTAGAGTCGAGAGCTTCTATAAAAAGATAGATACCTTGCCCAAGGAGATGTGGGACGCATTAAAAATCATCGCGCCCAAAATGGCTACTATAGAGGAGATAGCGCTATTTCACGATATTGACTACATAGAGTTTGTAAAGAAAAAATCCGCAGAAGGAAGGGGTTACTTGGACTCTGGCGATACGCCATCCTTCCCCGGAATCTTTGAGGCGGCTTGTTATGTTGTGGGCTCGACGCTTGAGCTATGCAGGATTATCCTTTCAGGGAACGTAAAGAGGGGCTTCAACCCTATGGGTGGACTCCACCATGCGAGGAGGTCAGCGGCCTCAGGCTTTTGTGTGTTTAATGACCCCGCTACGGCCATAATGTACCTACTTAAGGTGGCAGGCCTCGACGCTGTTGCGTACGTAGATATAGATGCTCATCATGGGGATGGTGTTTGTTACGAGTTCTACGACGATAAAAGGGTCGTGTTCGCAGATATACACCAAGACGGTAGGACGCTATATCCAGGTACTGGTTTTAGGCATGAGAGGGGAAGAGGCGAGGGTGAAGGCTTTAAGCTGAACATACCTTTACCGCCCGGCTCAGGTGACGAGGAGTTTAAAGCTGCTATGCTTGAGGTAAAGGACTTTCTCATGGAGCATGACTTCGACTTTATGCTCTTTCAGTGTGGCGCTGACGGCATAATGGGAGACCCGATTACCGATTTGAGCTACACTGCCGACTCGCATAAGTTCGCTGCCGAGGTTTTATGCGATATTGCAAACAAGAAATGCGGTGGCAAAATACTCGCGATGGGCGGTGGCGGCTACAACCCAGAAAACACAGCAGAAGCTTGGACGAACGTCGTGAAGGTCTTCATCGAAAAGCCTTAACTAAACATGAACTTCATAGTCTGCCTGGCTATCAGCTTTGAGAGTCTTACGGGCTCTGGTATGCGACCGTGTAGCGTGAATTTATCCAACAATCTCCTACCAGCGTTCAAATCAATACCCAAGCACCTGATGAACACCGTGTAGCCGGTCCAGAGCTTTACCTCATGTCTTGCGCCGTTCTTCTCGTAAACTTCGACTCTGAATTGCCAGTCGTCGGGGAAATTTTTTATGAAAAAGTCCTTTATGCCCTTGGACTCCTCGTAAGTGATGCAGACCAGTGGCAAACCAATCGTCTCGTACACCGCATTAAGGTCCACTACGTTGTACCAACTTATCACACAACCGCTTAAAATGATGGCGTTTATGTCCGTCCTGCCGAGCTTCTTATACAGCGATATGACGGCATCCGTCGCATCCATACCTCCTACGGTGCATTTAGCCATCGCTAGACCGTCCACTATAAAGTCGCTCCTCATCACGACACCTGCTATTATCGAGTTTTTGTTAAGCGACCTGTTAAAACTCTCAGCTATGCCAAGGACACGGATTGCGGGCTTATCCAACCTTAACTTCAGCAACTATCCCTCCTGCCAGTAGACCTCACCGGGCTCTAAGACCGCTCCGGCAGGAACTTTGCTATAGGGTGAGATGACGGCGCCGAACTCCTTCCTACCCGTATCGATTAGCCCGCCCGCAACCATAACCTTGACCGTCTCGCGCCCGGGCACCTTGTATCGTGTCGTGCATCCGGCGCCGAGCACAGCACCCTCGCCCACGACCGAGTAAAATATCGTAGACCCCTCGCCGACTGTGACATTCTCCAAGATTAGCGAATTACCTACTGTGGCGCCATCGCCTACATGGGTGCCATCCAACAAGACAGTGTACGGTAGGACTGAGGAACCCCTGCCCAGCTTTACATTATCGCCCAAGAAGCAAGGACCGAAGACCTTAGCACCATTCTCGGTTTCGACATATGTGCCAGGACGCAGGAGCCTGCCACTCGTTGGCGAATAGTTTCGTTTGGATGAGAGGTATTCTAGGAAAGCGGCGTTAGCGTCCAACAGGTCCCATGCCCTGCCTATATCGAACCATAAACCTCTGCTCATCTTTACTACGTGTATTCTGTAACCGTCCTCGATGAGTAGGTTCAGTATGTCCGTCAGCTCGTATTCTCCCCTCGATGACAACTTAATCCTGGAAAAGTACTCGATGGACTCCGATGGAAGTATGTATGCGCCGGCGTTTACATAGGCTTCGGGAAGTGCCTCCGCGGGTTTTTCTATCACACGCTCCAGCATTCCGTCCCTTTCTTCCAGCATACCAAAGCTACCTGCGTTCTTAACCCTAACGGCCAGCATGACCCCGTCCCAACTGCCCCTATTGAAGGAAGAAATTAGTTCTCCCACAACATCTTCCGTTATGGTTATGTCGCCGTAGATGATAAGGAAGGCATCCTCACCCTCGAGGAAGTCTTTGCATGTATAGAGCGCGTGGGCCGTGCCTAGTAGCTCCCTCTGCGGAATGTAAGTTATGTTCATCGGTAGCCGCTCACGTCCGACCGCATGCTTAATCGATTCATCCATGTAAGCGACAGTTATGCCAACATCCTTTATGCCGTTGCTGAAGATGGCCTCGAGCACCCTGAGCAGCACCGGCTTGTCGACGAGCGGCAAAAGGTGCTTAGGCCTGAAGCTTGTGAGAGGCCTTAGTCGCTTGCCTAGACCTGCGGCAAAAACTACGGCCTTCAATCGGCTTTACCAAACCTAAGTCGTTTTAAAGGATATTAAGCTTTAGTCCGAACCTTTACCAGCATGGGCATAACTTTCGTGGGCCTCGGCCTCGGTCCAAAGCGTTACATCACGGAAGCGGCACTCGAGAGCATCAAAGCGGCGGATGTCGTGTTCCTCGACGTTTATACCGGTATTCTCCCCGATGAAACGATAGATTTTCTGCGCACAATCAGCAAGCATCTACTCATAGCCGACCGTTACCTGCTGGAGGATGGTATCGATGCCGTACTCGCGGAGGCCACTAGAAAAAGTGTGGTCATAGCTGTTCAGGGTGACCCGCTCATAGCCACGACGCACATCTCAATAGTCCTTGAGGCACGCAAGCGTGGAATCGCCTGTAAGATAGTTAGCGGAATATCCTCCTACTCGGTAGCGGCAAGCCTATCGGGCCTTCAGGCTTACAAATTTGGCAGGGCTGTTACGTTGCCGATGGAGGAAGACATAGAGTACGCAAAGTCCGTCTACGAAAGCATCTTGGAGAATATGTCCAGAGGTCTGCACACACTCCTCTTCCTCGATACCAAGAATGGTGGATTAACGATACCTGTCGCTCTCAGCCGTTTGAGGGAATTGGAACGCTTGCTAAGGAAGGGCGTGGCTTCGGACGATAGGCTCGTCGTAGCCCTCGCGAGGTTGGGATACGATGATGAACTCATAAAGGCTGGAAGGATTGCGGACCTCGCTACAATGGATTTTCCAAAACCTCCGCACATGCTGATATTTCCCGGCAAGCTACATTTTCTGGAGCGTGAGACACTCGTGAGACTTCTTGGCGCTCCCCGAGAATGCGTAGAGGCTTACGAACCGATAAACTACGAAGTGGGCAGGGTCAAGCGTTACATAGATGCGTGCGAGAGGGTCCTATCAAAGTTGGGCACTTCGGCTGAAGAGACAAAAGTTAACGAGGTACTGAACGTTGCCAAAAGCTACCTAGACGACTCAAAATTTTTCCTGAAGTCAGGAGACCTCTTCGACTCATTATCTGCGATTTCATACTGCGAAGGGCTGCTGGATGCTCTAAGGATGATGGGCTACGTCGAGTTTGATTGGAAGTCATAGTTCGCCGCCCTCTTGTATTTCGTTAATGTGAGCGCTCCAGCTAACGCCTCGGATATACGCTTTATGTTCGCCTCGCACGCCCTGTACAGCTCCTCATAGACTTTCAGGGCTTGCTCGAGACACTCATCGTAGGTCTTAGCGCCTTTATTGACCATTTCCATGAACTCTTCCACGAATTTTCTTGTATCGGGCGTAACGAGCCTCTCGTCTACGCTAGATAAAGCATCGACGAGTCTCATGCCCAGCTCCGTCGGGTAAAAGCTCCTACCCCTCTTTACGGCATATCCCCTATCCACAACTATCTTGGGATACTCGGCCCGTGTTGCATCCGTTCCTATGCCGTTCTTTTCCATGAGTTCTAGCAAAGCCGCCTCCGTGAGCCTCGGTGGAGGTTTGGTCTTCCCTTCCTTCAGCTCTGACTTAACCACCTCCAGTACGTCGCCAGGCGATAGCTTGGGTATGGGAACGTCGTTAGGCATGAAGTAATCGAATATCCTGAAGAACCCCTCTTGGGTAATGACCGAACCTGTCGCTCTTACGACGGCATCCCCTACGATTATCTCCGCCACGCTCTCGCTCAACTCTGCGTCGCAGAGCAGCACATTCGCGGCAAACCTTCTCGCTATGTATTCCCAAACATCCCGCCTAAGCGAACCATCTTTAGGATACGGTTTTATAGGATATATCGGAGGATGGGCACCGTCGTCCTTTCTTCCGTTGAGCGGCTCGATCCGCGCTTTGCTCAAATCTCCGAGTAGCTTGGATAGGTCGGAATTCACCAGAGCTTCGATTGGTTCTCTGAAGTCAAAGTCGTACCTGAATCTATTCGTCTCGGTTCTCGGATACGAGCAGTAGCCATCGGCATAGAGCTCCTCTGCAACTGAGAGTAATGTGGCCGCTGAGATGCCGGTTATCCTTGTCAAGTCCTTGAGGAGCGTATCTGTATCGAGGGGCAAAGGTCTACGAATCGTCTCCCTCTCTTCATCATATGACAGGACGCGCCCGGTCTTTTGTCCTTCAACACTTTTCCAAAGAGCCTTAGCCCTTTCAAAGTCTTTCATGTTTTCGCTTTTAGCCTCAAACTCTTCCCCGTCTTCGGTCCTGAACCTTATCCGAATATACCAGAACGGCTCCGGTTTAAAGGACATTATTTCTTTCTCCCGCTTAACGATGAAGCCAAGAGTTGGCGACTGGCAGGAACCCCATGAGATGAGCCTGACGTTTTTACGCTTTCTCGTCTCTTTTGTAAGTAGTCTCGTAAAGGCCGCGCCAGTCACGAGGTCAAAATGTTGTCTGAGCATGGCCTTCATGACCCAGTTCATGTTTAAGGAATCTTCGAGGTTGTTCCACGCCCTCCAAAGCTCGCCCGGATTCGTCGAGTTGAACCTCATCCTTTTGTATGGCGCTTGGTCGCCCTTGCTGGCCCTGTATATTGAGAGTATCTCATAACCGATGAGCTCGCCTTCCGAGTCGTTATCCGTTGCTATGATGAGCGTCCCGTCCTTTTTGAAAACCTTCTCAAGCTCTTTATAAGACCTCTCGTCGGAAACGATGCTTCTGAATTCTCTGACCGAAAAGAGCTTGGACGGGTCTATGCTATTCCACCCATACCCTTCAGGGAAGTCTGTGTTTAACACATGCCCCCTGACAGAAGTGACGTAAGCATCTATGCCTTTGCTCTTCAGCAACCTTGCTATGCTCCTTGCGACACTCGGCTTCTCCGCCACGACTATGTATTGTTGTGTTTCACCCTCGTGCACACGCATTCGACCTATCAGCATGAAGGCATGAAACCTTGCTTTATTACGTTTATGCGCATTAAAGTTTAAACAATAAATACACGGGACGTCCATGATATCGTCCATGAGCAAAAAGAGCGTTTCGTGTTATAAGTGGGCAGACATTCCAGAGGAGAAGTTAAAACCAGACATAACCAGGAAGGTAATACATGGAGAAAACATGACGATCAGCATGTTCTCCCTCAAGAAAGGGGCAACGGTCGACTCGCACAAGCACATTAACGAGCAGATTAGTTGCATCCTCTCGGGAGCTATCAAGTTCGTTCTAGCTGACGGGAATGAATATGTTGTGTCACAAGGCATGGTGATACATTTTCCACCCGACGTTGAGCACGCTGCTTTAGCACTAGAAGACTCTGTCGTTATGGATGTCTTCAGCCCTCCGAGAGAAGATTGGAAAAAAGGTGCCGACCAGTATTTAAGAAAATAAAACGTTTAAAAGAACGCCATGACGTCTCTACAAAGTAATGGGCGATACTGTTGAGAGTCAACGTTGCGCAGAAGAGAACGGTCCTAGCTTCTGGTGCCTTTGATGTCCTGCATCCAGGCCACATAAGGTTCTTAGAAGAGGCTAAGCGGTTAGGCGGTAAAAATTCGTCACTCATAGTGGTCGTTGCTAGAGATAGGACCGTCAAAGAAAATAAGGGAAGAGCTACGATTTTTAGTGAGAAGGCCAGGCTTGCTATGGTCCGAGCCCTGAAGCCCGTTGACAAGGCGGTCTTGGGATACACGCCGTTCTCTTTCGAGAAGGTGATCAAAAAGTATAGGCCGGACATCGTAGTCTTTGGCTATGACCAGAAATGGCTCATGAAGCGATTCAAGGAGCTATGCCGAAGAAAGAAGTGGAACATTAAGGTCAAGGTTTTGAAGAAGTACAATCTTGGGGGCCTTAATAGCAGCTCAGACGTGATAAAAAAGATTTGGACACTCAAAACAAGAGCAAGATAATACCCGCAAGTATCAGTAATATTACCATAAGTGCGATTAATCCGCTTGCAATCGAAAAGACGAAAGAAGGCGTCGTAAGCCAGTAGAGGAAAAGGATACCAAAGACAAGCACAATAACTCCAAGAATTTTTGTCCATATCTTAACCAAGTAGGATTTGAGAGCGCTCATGATTTTTCGCCTAACCTGACTGTTGGTAACAAGAGTTATATTTACGTTACGCGAATTGATGGAGCACGTGTGCAGGATATTATGAGATTTGATAAATGGATAGTCTCGATGTGATATTCTTCATCGAAGTTCTGATAAGGGCTAAATACTTCGCTGGAGGTGATGGCTTTCGAAGGTAGATAATTGATGAAAATCCCAGGAATAACGAGAAAAAGGGATGAGGGAATAAAGGCAGTAGGCGTAGCTGATATGGGCTTTGCTAGGGATAGGCTCATGGATGTTATCACGCAACTTAAGATTCAAGCAGAGAAGCTGAACAGAACGTCTCAGAGGCTTGCGGCTAGGGGCAAGGAACTATTCGAGATGTGTGTTAGGGCTGAGCAGGAGAGGGACAAGGGCAGGGCGACGATATATGCCAACGAGATAGCCCAGCTTAGGAAGATCTCCCGTACGATATTGAAGAGTCAGCTTTCTTTAGAGAAGGTGATCCTAAGGCTCGAGACTGTGAAGGAATTCGGGGACGTCATGAACGTCCTCGGCCCAGCAACGAGCATAATAAGACAGGTACAGTCAGAGATTTCTGGCTTAGTCCCGGAGGTTGCCTACAATCTAAGGCAGGTCGACGAGATGCTCGAGAGCATAATCGTCGAGGCTGGAAGCGTAACGGGTGCTTCCGTCCAAGTGATGGTGAGCGACAGCGAGGCACAAAGGATACTCGAAGAGGCTGCCGAGATAGCGGCTCAGCGTATGAAGAGTACATTCCCCGACTTACCAGAAGGTTACAGACATTTGGAGACTTCGACTGAACCAAAGCAGTAGCGAAACACCGACGTGCTAGCGTCACCAATAACTGCGAGAAAATACCCTACTTAGTACCTCGTAGTCATCCGAATCCATCAACCAACCTACAGATCCCGCGTTTTCTTTTACGTGTTCAAGCCTCACAGCTTTTGGTATCGCGATCACGCTCGGTCTTCTTACGACCCAGTTTAGGGCTATTTGTGACGGTGTCTTTCCGTATTTATCCGCCAAAGCTTGTAAGACATCCGCCTCACGTTTCTCTAGATACTTATCGGGTTTTGAAAGCTTGCCGCGTGCGAGCGGACTGTATGCGATCACTGTTATCTTTTCTCTTTCGCAAAAAGGTAACAGGTCACGCTCTATACTCCTTTCCAGTAGGCTATACTCGACCTGATTCGATACAATCTCCTCCCTAGCGAGCGATGCCATGGCCTCCTCCATCTCGCTTACTGAAAAATTGCTGACACCTATGAACCTCACAAGACCTTCCTTGACAAGCCTCTCCATGCCCCTCATAGTCTCCTTGATGGGTATTCTCGGGTTTGGCCAATGAACTTGGTATAGGTCTATGGTCTTAACGTTGAGCCTTTTCAAGCTGGCCTTTGCCGAGCTTATCACGGACTCATAGGAGAGATGCTCCGGGGATACCTTAGTCGCGACGAAAACTTCGGTCTTCAAACCCGCTATGGCCCTGCCCACGACCTCCTCAGAGTGTCCCGCTCCGTAAGCCTCAGCAGTATCGATCAGCGTCATGCCCAACTCTATTCCGAGCCTAAGGGCTGCTATGGCTTCAGCATCCTTGCTGTCGTCCCTGCTGTAGAACCCTCCTATCCCCCAAGTGCCTTGGCCCAAGACGGGGACCTTCCAACCCGTCCTACCAAGCTCCCTATACTCCACGCTAATATTCTGGGCAGAGTAGGATTTTAGATTTCCGAATTAGTTCAGCACGACGGAAAAAATTTCCGCGGTGCTAAACTAATTGTAATGGTACGCCTTACTCTTGGTACTAACGTCGTATCGTTCTTCTACTGGACCTTAGCGACGGATTGTAGCAAAAGGGCCTCAGCGTGTGCTTTATTGAGGAGGTACGGAAGCGTCTCTTTCGTTATGTAGGATGCTTGTACGGCAACGGCAAGCGCCTTCATGTAGGCTAGCGCTATAACCTGTGCCGACGTCTCCTTACTCATGTAGCCGATGTTTACGGCAAAGTTAAATGCATAACCTATCGCGGACTTTATCTCTTCTTTAACCTTATCCACGTCTATGAGTAACTCATCGCCGGAGTAAATTCTCCCTCCCTCGTAAGCTGCATTGATGCTTATTCCCTTCAAAACGGCCTTTATGTCCAGCTTCATTAGAAGGCTAGCCAAGGATGAAGATATCACGTCGCCCTTTTTCGCCACAAGCGTGTCCTTGGCTATCCATATGCTTCCACCTTCTATCCTAGTTGGTATCTTCATCTTACCTAACTCGCTTAGGATGGGGCCAGGAGGTATGCCCGTGTTGCATTCTGGAATTATGACGTCCACGTCAGCCTTCTCGCCCGCCTTCGCATGCACGAGTACCCTGTTCTTTTGTAGTATGAGTGCAAGCTTGAACGCTGATATGTTGCTGAATAGCAAGCCAATGGGCTTGGGCATGTTTTCCACGAGCTTCTTTAGTTGTGGGATGCCCGCGATCTCAGCAGCCTTCATGAAGAGCGTTTTCTTGGTCACCTTAAACACAGTATCTTGCCTAAGCTTTGCCCTCAATTCGTGCAGCACGTTTGCCCTTATGCCCGTAAGCTCAAACACGGCGATTGTTGGATACTTCTTTATGTATTCTACAAGCTCTGCTACTACACGTTCCTTCCAAGCCTTACCAGCCCTTTTCTTTAGAACCATTGCCAAGTTAACTCACCGAACCCGCACCGGGTCTAATACACCCCTCAGCCTACTTTTCCTCGATTTCAACCTTTACGGGCTTGCCCATTGTCTTTTTAACATATATGGACGCCACGTTCCTAAACTTTTTTTCCAACTTTTCCACGATTCTGCTGATCACCGCTTCCGCATTTTCGGCTAGTGCGTTAGAGTCCATGTCTTCCGTCCCAATCATGCAACTAAGCGTCGGACCTTTTCGTAACCTGACGGTCACACTCCTTGAATATTTTTCTACAAACTTCTCGAGCTCTGTGCCTGGGGGTATGGGTACGGGCGCCTTTCCTTTAGCACCGAGCGCAGCACCAAGCGCCTTCGCCGCTATGCCCATCATGGGCGGATCGACGAGGAAGTAATCGTAGCTTCTTGCAAGCTTCTTCGCCATCCTTTTGTTGCCTACCAAGGTCTCTAAGTCTTCCTTTCCTAGAACCTTATCTACGAGCGGTATCCTTTCTGCCCTAAGCGCCATATCGCCGGATGCTATCACGCATATCTTCCTCCTCTTTTTTCCGAGACCGTGCGGGAGCTCGATGGTTTCCGTAAACCTGTTCTCAGGTTTTGTAAGGTCCACGTCTCTAACATTCACTATGAGATCGATAGATTGAAGAAATTTTCTACTGGATGACTTCTTCGCCGTCTCTATGGCATCCAGCAGTTTTGATGATAAGGTTCTTAACAAACTAACCACCCAGCATGCTATCGTAAAGACCTGAATCTATATCTTTAATTACCTGCTTGGGATCTTTACCGTCAACCTTTATTCCCATGCTCACGCACGTACCAACGACCTGCTTCAAGGCGGCTTTTAAAGTCTTGGCGCGTAGATCGGGCATTTTTATCTTCGTTATCTTAATGGCGGAGTCCATCGATATGTTACCGACATACTCCTTACCGGGGTTACCTGACCCCTTCCCGACCGCTGCCTCCTTTACTATTAAGGCCGCAACCGACGGTGTTCCTACTTTAACCGAAAACTCTTTCGTATCCGTGTTAACCGTTACCTCGACCGGAACACGCATGCCCATGAACTCGGCAGTAACTTCGTTTATCTTCTCCACAACCATGAGCACGTTTAACCCAAGCGGTCCTAAGGACGAGCCTATAGGTGGCCCAGCTGTAGCCTTGCCGCCTTCTATGATGAACCTGAATTGTTTCTCGGGCATTCTTAATTCACACTCCTCCTTTCTGAGAAGAGATAATTCTTATCTGGTCAACCGATACTGATATCGGCAAGGGGAACGCTGCTTCGGACAACTCGACAGTAACCTCCTTTTTAGCTTTATCTATTCTTATAACCTTTCCGGTTATTCCCTTTAACGGACCTGCAGTTATCTCAACCGTGTCTCCTTCAGAGAGCACATCTATTATGGGCTTCTCAACTAAGTGGTTGGATACCTCCTTTATATCGATCGGTATTACAGGTCTACTCTTTATGTGCCTGATTCCTTGTATAAGTGTGTTTATAACTTCCTTGTTTTTCGCCTCAACAAAGATGTAACCTTTGACGTCCGGGAGCGTTAGGATAGAGGCTACCTCAGCGTTCTCGCCCCTTATTCTACTTTCCAGTATCCTGGCCACGTTCCTCTCCTGCCCTACCGTCGTCTTTATCGCGAACAGCTTATACTTCTCCGTGCTCAAACCTTAGCATCCCCGAGCCTCATTGACCGTCAGACCTTTAGCTACCCCTTTAAACAAACCGTCCTTTAAATATCTATTTTTTGTCCTTTTACCATCCTCCGACTCAAATTGACTGAAGGGCTAGAGCCACGAACCTTACTATAAAAGCGATTGCGCCCAGCACAATTATGCCTAAAAACGTGATTTTTAGAGCTATTGTAAACTCATCCTTACTAGGCTTCTTCGCCACCTTTATGAGCATCTTTACGGATTTTAAGAACTCGAGAAGTTTCATGCCTTTCACCGAATTCATCTGTTGCGTACAATATATCCTTTTTTAAGGATTTTCCCACCTCATAGAGATAAATCTTATGCAACCTTCCATCCTCCGCAGAAACCTTACTCACAAAAAGCAACGGGCGCCATCCCGGAACCGGAAAGTCATGGGCGATGATTTTTGCTCCGGGTTTAGCGTAAAACTCGAGCCTTGGTTTTAGGATTTCTAGAGCATCATGCGTCAAATACAAGGTTATGATGTCTGCTGAGCTAATATCAAACTTGA
This sequence comes from uncultured Nitrososphaeria archaeon, assembly GCA_964655015.1. Taxonomy (GTDB): domain Archaea; phylum Thermoproteota; class Nitrososphaeria_A; order Caldarchaeales; family Wolframiiraptoraceae; genus Terraquivivens. The sequence continues at coordinate 41,764 of CAZZKR010000046.1, read as the reverse complement.
ATAAATCCCCCTTTATTATTCTGAAATTTTTGATACCTCTCTCTAGTAGCTTGTTGCGAGCGTAGCTTACCAGCATAGGATTGGAATCCACGCCTATGACAGAACACCCATAATCGCTGGCCGCCTCCGCCAATATCCTTCCATCACCGCATCCTAGGTCAACGAGCGTCTGCCCCTCTTTCGGCTCCGCAAGATCCAGCATTAACTTAACTATGTCAAGTGGTGATGGATAAAACGGTATCTTCGGAGATGCTCTCTTTCTTGAAATATATGAATATGTCATGATCCGTATAGCTAAACAGGAGAGCTTAGATTAAAATTTTTTCCATCTTGAAGTAGGTACAGCAGCAATGCAGCCTCAGTATGTAACCTGTTAGCGGCCTGTTGCCAAACTGCAGACTTTTTTCCATCAATCACGGAGGCCTCCACTTCCTCCCCTCTGTGTGCTGGCAAACAATGCATGAAGATCGCATCCGACTTTGCTAAGGACATTAGCTTTTCCGTCACCTTATACTTCGGATAAAAAACTTTCAACCTTCTTTCTCTTTCCCCCTCCTGACCCATGGAAACGAAGACATCGGTGTAGACAACATCAGCATCCCTTACGGCATCCTCAGGGTTCTCCGTCAGTTCTATTGTACCTCCGGACCTCTTCCCCCATTCCTTCGCCTGTGCTATCACGTCTTCTGGTGGTTGATACTCTTTAGGGGACGCCACAGAGATTCTGGCACCGAGTAGCGAGCATGCTTGGATAAGAGAATTACAAACGTTATTTCCGTCACCAACATAAGCCACCTTCACCCCATAGATGTTGCCCTTCAGCTCCTTAATCGTCATCATATCAGCAAGTGCTTGGCATGGATGGAATTTGTCACTTAATGCGTTAATTACCGGAATTGAACTGTGCTTTATCATCTCAGAGAGTGTCTCATGTTTGTAGACTCTTGCAACTACAGCGTCCACGTAAGATGACAGAACGCGCATGGTATCGCTTATCGGTTCTCCTCTGCTTAGTTGCATCTCGCTAACACTTAGCGGTATGCTCTCGCCACCAAGCTTTGCTATCGCTACTTGGAAGGATACTCTGGTTCTTGTAGATGGCTTCTCGAAAATCAAAGCTATAGATTTGCCGGATAACGGCTTGTTATCTGGATACCCTTTTTTCTTAAAATTTATAGCCATGTCGATTATGTAAAGGATCTCTTCTGAAGCGTACCCTTCAAAGTCCAAGAAATGTCTAACCATGCCCAAAATCGTATTACAAATAAATATTTAAACGTACTAACGTATGAGGCACCGATAACCTTTATCTTAATTATTGCCTATTAAAGTAGCACAGCCTAAGGGGGCGGTTCTTATATTCGTTGACGAGGAAGGGCGAACGTTGGATAAGATATTGGAGGCGTTAGCGTCACCTATAAGGATTGAGATGCTAAAACAACTCTCAAAACACGATATGAACTACACGGAATTGATACGCTCGGTAGGTATGAACCCTCAGAAAGATGCAGGAAAGTTTTCCTATCACCTAAAGAAGTTACTCAGCTCGGAACTCATAAAAATTAACGAGAAGACAAAACTTTACGAGCTTTCGCACAGCGGCAGGACGATGCTGGAAGTGATTGAGCAGGCAAAAAAGATGCTAGCGGGCTCGGATTTGCTGATTGTTAGACGCAGCGAATGTTCGATAGAAGCTTTTGATAAGAACAAGATAGTGAACGCTTTGGTTAAGGAGGCAGGTATGCCAGCAAAACTCGCCCATAAAGTTGCATCCAGTGTGGAAGAAAAACTTCTCGATCTTAAAATAGAGTACCTTTCCGCACCCTTGATCAGGGAGCTTGTAAATTCCGTTTTAATAGACCAAGGATTAGAGAAATATAGACACAAACTGACGAGAGTTGGTATGCCGATTTACGATGTTACCCAAACAATCAAAAGTGCCTCAAAGCAAGGCGGGACAAATGCTGTCATGAGGACGGCGGCAAACGCGGTTTTGAAGGAATACATGTTGTTAAACGTTTTGCCAAGAAACGTGGCCGATGCTTATCTTTCCGGGTTGATAGACATCTGTTTTCTGGAGTCAGGAGTCGTGTCAGTTTACGGTAAAGCATACGATGCTGGTATACTAAACAAAGCTGAGGACCTAAATGTATACGGGGCGCTTGTAGCGAATCTTATGGAGGATGTGTTTGTTGTAGAAAAGGAATTTCTTTTGTATAATCTTAGCGATGTTATATCAAATAAAAAATCATTAAAACAGTTTGCATCAGCGCTCATGAAAATCTCTTCCACAAGCACGTTTGAGGGACATAGGTTTGTCATTAATGTTGCTGACAATTTGGAACATGCGGAAGATTTAATGGACGTCTTTGACGAACATCAGAAGAATAACATATTCATCGTGGTAAACAAAGATCTATTCGAGAAAAACCCCTCACATTACATTTCCAAGGAAGACTCCAAATTAATATTCACAACCGGTTCAAAATCGGAGATCTTAACCAGCAACGGATACAAAGTCTCCATCAAGAATCCAGAAAATACCGAAAGCTTTTTGTGCGGTGTAGCTGCGATGAATGTAGCAAGATTGGCACTTCAGTCTGTGGGTAATGAGGAAGAGTTCATGGAATCAGTGAGAAGAACAATGCAACTCATTATAACCGCCTTTATAAAGAAGATGGGTCTGACGAATATGCTTCATGGGAACACAAACATCAAACATCATTTCATTGTATCGCCGTGTGGTTTATTCGAGGCAATAAAGTGTTTAACTGGAGAACATCCAACATCGGGCTCCTCAGACATCTTGTTGAATGTGTTGAGGGAGATGGTTAAGCTGGCACTAAAGGGTTCCAAAAAGGACTTTCAGATAGGGGTCGCTAATGTATGTCCACCACAATCCTCTAAGAGGATGACCAAGTCTGATGTAGACAGGTTCGGCTTTAAGACTGTATCGGGATTATCTTTCTATCCCGTTACATCCAATTTTACCTATTCGACCACAATCGTGCCTTATGATATAAAGATGCCACAAGAATATAGGTTACAGCTTGAGGCAAAAGTGGCAAAGGTTTTGAACGGGGGTTATATGGTGATGTTGTCTAAACCTTCAAAGGATAAGGAGGTTCAGGAATTTGTTGACCTTGCCAAGAAGTACTTAGAGGCTGGTTGCGATTCCTTAAAATTCATTTAGACTTTAGTAAGAGGATGGCCTTTGCCAAATCTCCGCCCGTCTCTATAAGTGCCCTCTTTGCCTCCTCCTCAGATACGCCTGCTTGGAGTGCCACGAGTGTTACGTCATCCGGTGTCGGCTCATAGATTGGGGCTCCGGTTTCTTTTACTGTAGGTTTCTGCTCGGAAACTTCGCCACCTATGATTTGGTAGACTTTTTCGTCACCGACTTGCAAAACCACGACGGTCGGTTCCTTTATTACCACATCCTTATCTGGCAGACGGATTAGCACCTCTTTGGCTACGTTCTGCTCCTTCACATCAAGGCCCAAACTACTAAGTAGCTTTGATTGCATCCTTCTAAGTTCACGCGAGCTCAGCTTTCTCGTAAAGTTTCACCCCCGACCTTTCTAACCTTCACTGCCAAGCCCCTTCTAAACTTTCCCATCTCACAACCGCTGAGTACCGCCTTACCCACGGCTAACAATTCGCCTTTATTGTTTTCTATAAGAACCTCGTCTCCGGGCAGTATTCTTGGGTCTGCCTCTAATACATGTTTAGAAAATAGGGATTTTCCCTCGATGATGAATCTAGCAGCATCGTCCGACACAATGACCCTAAACCTGCCAGATGGTAGTAACGCTCTTAATCTCATGGCCCCCTCAAATGTTAGCGCTATCAGGCCGTCGTTGCTTCTCACGGTCGCTAAAAGCTTCCCATCCAAGTAGACCCTCTTAGGTTTGCCAGTACGTTTTGATACCTCGACTGTGGTACCGTCTGGGAAAAGCTTTTCGCCCACGTCCAACCCAAATTGGTAGTTCGAAATTGCCCTTACAACATCCAACAACTCAGCTACCCTCTACTCTGAACGATTTGACCAAGCTGAGCCTCTTCAGCTTTTCGGCTAGATAGTTAGGTGTCTCTACCTTCAAATTTATGAAACCGTCTTCATATTTCAATTCTAAAATGTTCGATTTCTTGCATATTTCAGATAAAACTTTTGCAGAACTTTCATCACTTCCGTCTATCTTTGCTGTTGCGACCACATAATCTCCCATCATAGAAGCTATGGCTTGCTCTAAGAGGTCTAGGTTAGTACGGTACAAGGCCGATATCATCACATAGGGTAAGGTCAGACCGAGCTTCTCAACCTTTCTCTCAGCATCGCTTACAAGGTCTATCTTGTTTAAAACGATAAGAGTTGGTATAGAGTGGGCTCCTATCGAGCCTAAAGTCTCTAGCGAATAGACGAGCTTTTCTTTAACAACATCTACAGGTTCTGAAAAATCTGCGACCAAAAGTATCAGGTCTGAGAACAGTATCTCACTTAGCGTGGAATGGAATGCATCGATGAGCATTGACGGTAGGTTTTTGATGAAACCAACAGTGTCGGATAAGAATGCTCTCCTACCTCTTATCTTGACGAGTCTGATCGTGGTGGATAGTGTCGTGAAGAGTCTGTTATCAACAGGCACACTTTCTGACGCTAATGCGTTAAAGAGCGTTGACTTGCCCGCGTTAGTATAACCAACGAGCGATATTGTAGGAATTCCGTACTTCTCCCTTCGAAGCCTGAACAAATCACGTCTTTTCTTTATGCTGGCAAGCTTCTTGGTTAACGTATGTATCCTCCTGTTGATCTCGTTGTAGTAAACGTCAGCCTCATAAGCACCGAGACCGTGGAAACCTGGCTGCTCGCCCATCTTCGCAAGCCGAACTTTTTCCCTAGCCCTTGAGAGCTCGTACTTCAGTTCTGCTAACTTGATTTGCAACTTAGCCTCTTTCGAAGAGGCATGAAGAGAAAATATCTCCAGTATTAGCTGAACTCTCGACATGACAGGAATACCTAGGGCTTTCGCCAAGTTGTATTCTTGGACAGTCTTTATGTCGTTTTCGAAAATTACCTTCTCTATGTTCAATTTCTTGACAGCATCCTTTAGTTCCGCCAACTTCCCAGGTCCAATGTTGTACTTTGGATGCGGATAGCGGCGTTGAATGAGTTCGTATACTACCTCGTAACCCGCAGTTAAGCATAACTCCCTAAGCTCGTCTAGGTTCGGCTTTTCTCCAGGTTGTACACGATGAACTATTGCTACCCTCAAAGGCTTATATGTAGTGCTTTTGCGAGTTATATCAACTTTACCCTCTTATTCTCTTCGAGCTTCTTCATAACATCGCCCAGTGTATACCCGCTGGGTTGTGTTTTGCTGAGGAACGGTCCGTACTGATAATCCTCCGTAACCTCCTCTATTATTTGTATCTTCAAGAATTTCTCGAGCTTCCTAGCAAGTTCGATAGGAGGCTTGACCTCCCCTTGCTCGATTTTCTTAATGAGTGTTGCTTTCTCATTTAACTGTGCGGCGAGTTCTTCTTGTGACAGGCCCATGCGCTCCCTTGCATTCTTTATCCTTATGTGGAAACCCTCTACATAATCGATTTTTTCCATAGGCATAAGACTCTTCGAGGTTGCACTCTTTTTAGACTCGACCTTTTTCTGAGGCTTAGAAGTCATACCGACTCATCAAAAATACTTAAAACACCCTAATATATTTAATGCGAACATCAACAACCTGTCACAATTAAACGCTTAATTTTAACGATGTGGTTGTAAAGTCCGTATGATCTTCGTGGATAGTAAAGAAGCGTCAAAATGCAAGAGAATACTCGACATGCTGACGAGTGTATTGGGTCAGCAGGTCGGCATAAAGAACTTAGAGGTCGGGGATTATCTTCTTGACGGTACTGAAGGGATGGCTGTTATCGAGAGAAAGACCATAACCGATCTGCTGAATTCCCTGAAACCCGATGAGTCGGGCCGTGGGAGGTTATGGTCCCAGCTAGATAGATTTTCAGAGATGAACTCCTTCGAGAAGATTCTGGTAATTGAGGGATGGCTTGGCGCGATAAGAAGGATGACGGAATGGAATGAGGCCAGCATATACAGAGCAATAGAAAGCGTTCAGCGAAGTTATGAAGTCGTTGTCATCCATACGCCGGATTGGAGAGGGACCGGAGCCTATGTGATAGCAAAATACAAGAGTCTCTTAGAGAAACCGGAACCAAGGGACATAAGGCTTCGTGTAAGCTCCGCTTCTATGACACCGGAACAACAAGCGCTCTACATAGTGGAGGGGCTTCCAAGGGTTGGGCCTAGCTTAGCCAAAGCCCTTCTCAAGACCTATGGTTCCGTGAAGAACGTGTTCGACTCGCTAGCCTCGAAGCCCGTTGAGCTCCTGAGGGATGAAGTGGCCAAGTTTTTGGGCAGAAAGCCTCCAGAGGTTGTTATAAAGAATGCTAAGGATGTTATCACTAGAGAAGTAAAATTAGAAGAGTAGGTTAATGAAGATTGAGATGCATTATGCAAACTAGCTTAGGTTACCAAGTAATAGTGACGCAACAGCAGCGGTTATGACTATGAGCAAGGTTTCCAGCAATATTTTCCTCCAACTTATGCGAGATTTTTTGGAGCGGTACCGAATTAGGTAGGCATTTATCGCACCGACTATTATCAACGCCATGATGAGGTTCATCGGCTCCGGAAAAACAATGTATGTGAGAACAGGGATGCCTCCTGCTAAAAATGTTGTTACACTACATATGAACGCGGCATAAAAATTGGACAATCTTACCTCTTTATGAAGTAGCATGAACAGTTTCTTAACTAGCATGAGGGATTTATTGCGCTCGTTTTTGTCTGGAATGTCGCTTAAGCTGAACCTCATCAAAATTTGGAGAGATCTTATGTCTGCTAAATCCTCAGTTATTCCGCCTAAAAGGAAGCTCGAAAAATTCGTTATAGCTACAGCTACCAACGTTAAAAGAGCTGCAAATGTTACGGCTTTAGTAATCAGACCGGATATGAAAACTGAAAGGACCACGACGAGTCCTGCTATGGAACCATCCACGAGGCCGGCTACAACTTCAAGTATGGGCTCTCTTTTCAGCAAAAGGTTTCTCCACTCTTTACTCAACTTCAGACCCTGAGGTGTTGGCCGGATGTAATCGCCATCTTCAATTATTAGCCCTTCAGAAATCATCTCCTTTAGAGCTTTATCTAAGTCGCTTGCCTCGACGCAAACGTCATTAGCACAAACTTTGTCGATTTGCTTTTTGAGAAGAGCCTTATGCATACTCGCCTTTCGTTTCAAGTTTAACAAAATAAGCACCTTTATAACGTCTGACAGTTCCTGAACTTCAAAGGACACTCAGCGTTTCACCGCTCGTGTTTTAATAAAAATACCTATCAATTTATTAACCCTTCTGCCCATTTATATATAAACTAAAAAACGTATGCTGAAAGTAAGCCTCCGAAGGTTCTCGATTTTGAGCTACATTCCTAAAGTCTCAGAGTGAGCTCAACGTAACAAAAAATAGTTTTAAACTCCTTTTTGAAATTACTGCTTTAAACTTATGGCACAAGAAGGCTGGTGCGAATTGGACAAAACACGTACGCCGAACAAGCTCTCAGAAATATTAAGCGTTCCGTGGATAAGGTCTTCTCTAATTTTGGGCGGTATGCTTGCGGCTATAGGCGTGATGTTAATTTTGATCTTTAGGTTTTTGGAACTTGGGAGCTCTCCCTTGTTCTTGAACGCAAAAAACCTCGTCATAGAGTATGGGCTCGTAGGCATATTCGTCGTCACGATACTGGCCGGCACAATCGTACCCCTTGGTAGTCCAGCACTCGTCGTAGCAGCTGCATCTCTCGGCATTCATCCTATGCTTTTAACAATCGTCGCGACAGCTGGCTTCACGGTAGGTATGACGATAAACTATGTGCTGGCTTACGGTCTCGGAAGACCTTTTGTGGTAAAAAAACTGGGGACAGAACGGCTTGAAGAAATATCCACATTATGGGGTCGATGGGGTTGGATTATATATGTAATATTTGGGATTATACCCGTGCTTCCTGTCGAGTTCCTAGCACTGTTCTGCGGACTAATTAAAGCACGATTCGGTCACTTCCTCATCCTAAGCTTCATACCGCGCCTGCTGGTGTTCGCTCTACTATCACACTTCGGAGTTCAGCTTGGTTGGTGGCTTGGAATAACATGAGATCCAACTTTCAGTTATCTGGACTGCTCTTTCCGCAGATTTTGTTGGAAAATTAAGTGGACCGGCGGGGATTCGAACCCCGGACCTCGCGCAATCCGGTCTGACAGAGATCGCCAGGCGCGCGATCTTCCGCTGATCTACCGGCCCTAGTTTTAGACGTATTCGTTCGTAAGGTTTAAAGCTTTTCTTCAGGTCTTCATTTTTAACGGCTTTAACCACCTGTATGACCTCAACTTCTTTGAAGCGCCGAAGCCGCAGGCGGCGCATCGCTTCTTGGAAACATGGAACGACCTGCGCCCGCACCTTCTGCAGCGTATGTGCACCGGTTTGTTTCGCTTTCCGAGAGAAGGTGTACCTTTCACCATGCTACACTCAACCAGACCGTTAAAGTCCTTCTAATAAGCTTATCACGTTACTCTTTGGGGCTGGTACTTATCATTATTATATTATCCCCTCTTACGACTATGGTTCCGATCTGATTGCTATTGTTCTGGTCTATGACCTCCTCGGCGTTCTCTAGGACTAGGTTTAGATGCTGATCGTAGCCCTGAAGAAGGCCCCTGATCAGCTTGCCATTCCTGAGCTTTACAAGAACTTTCTCGCCCAAGCTTTTGGAAAGGACCTTTAATGAGATGTCACCGGACATATCTCACGCAACCTCTTGCCTTTGTTGTTTCTTTTAATAATTAAATCTATCGTTTATTTAACCAAAAAGTGATATAGTTTCGAGGTTCTTTGGTGTATATATGCTTGCTGTAACAATCTTTGAGGCAGACTCTGCTAGACTCTCGATAGCTTTAACTTCGCCATGTAAGAAGATTACATTTTTAGGCTTCGGTGTGAACTTCTTCAGATAGTTCAGCAGTTGTTGTCTACTAGAATGGCCCGAGAACCCGTCTACCTTCTCTATGCGTAACTTAATATTTAAAACTTCTGCCTTACCTTTCTCGTCTATAAACGATACTTCTCTTATGCCCTTAAGCAACTTTCTACCTAACGTCCCCTCTACCTGGTAGCTAACGAATATTAACATATTCTTTTCATCATTTGCAAACTCCTTCAGATAATTCAACACAGGTCCGCCTTCTAACATGCCCGATGTAGAAATTACGATAGCCGGCCCTTCAGCGTTCAGTACCTCCTCCCTTTGTGAATGGCTCTTTACCGGTGTGAAGTACTCCGACATGAACACGTTCCCTTGAGATTCCATTATGTCCTGCAACTCTTTCGAAAGATATTCAGGGAATGCCGTATATATTGCGGTCGCTTCTATTACAAGGCCGTCCAAATAAATCGGTACCTCTGGTATGCTTTTTGAGTTTAGAAGGTCGTTGAGGACGAGCATTATCTCTTGAGCTCTACCGACCGCTGGTACGGGTATTAACACCTTACCGCCCGCCTCTATTGTCTGCTTTATGTAGTCGGCTAACAATGCCTCACTTTCTTCCCTAGTAAAAGGTATCGGTGTCGCACCATAAGTACTCTCCATCATCAACGTCTCTGCCCTTAAGAATTTATGCGTACATGCATCTAACGTCCTAGTATTCTCAAACTTGAAGTCGCTAGTGTAGACAATGTTGTATAACCCCTCGCCTATATGTATGTGAACAACAGAGGAGCCAAGGATGTGGCCCGCGTTATACATCGTTATCCTTATGTCAGGCGTTATGCTTGTAACGCTGCCATACTTAAGCGTTATAGTGTGCTGGACCGCCGTTTTCACGTCGTTCTCATTATATAATGGAAATAGGCCTTCCTTTTCTGCGACGTTAATAAAGTCCAACTGTTCCATCGTCATAAGGGGTAGCGTCGGCTCAGTGCAATACACGGGGCCCCTGTAACCGTACTTAAACAGATAGGGTATGGCTCCGGTATGATCGAGATGAGCATGTGTTGCGATCACGGCATCAAGATCGTCAAATATTGAAGGATACGCATCAAATCTAGGCAGCATCTCAAGCTTGTTCGTGGAACCAACGGCGATACCACAATCTAACAGTATCTTACTCTCGTTGGTCTGGAGCAGTATGGCTGATCTCCCAACCTGTCTTCCGGAACCAAGTATTGTGAGCGTTACATCGTTTGTTTTAAAAGTTTGTGCCCCAAATACCCTCTCGCCTATCGTCCGCAGTATGCTGAGTCTTTTGTCCGAATCTTTGTAAAGGTACTGGTTAATCTTTTCAATAGTTTTTGAAGGCATTAACATTTTCCTAACTACCTTTACGTACCAACCTGTCGCCTTGCAAGCATTCTTGATAATTTCCCCGTTTTTGTTGACATTAAGATCCTTAACCTCAACTATAGCTTCCCCCAGAGTCTCATCAAAGAACACGGTGACATCTTCGCCAAAGAGTGATTTGAGAACTTTCTCAGCTTCTTCTTGCGGCAGTCTTATCGAGGGATCGGACCTTATGACCACACGCTTCTTAAGTATGTTCACGAGGTCTTTCGCGATCTGGTCTCTTTCCACAAACAGTTCAGAATTCTTGGTATATATGGCGAGCCTTGTACCCTCATATTCAATTTTTGTAATAGCCGCCTCCCTAGGGCTAACCACAGAAAAGTACCTCAATATCTCCGCTCGGAGCCTATCCGCTGCGCTCAATCTGTTGCACCTTAGACCATTTTATCTAATACTGATTTTCAGAAATTCCTCATAAAGTGGTGCTTTCTCTTCTAGCGTTAACTCAGTATACGGTTTAGTGGTTGTGATGTACGCAACGTCAATACTGTCTCCTGAACCGATATCCCTCCTGATGGCTGATGCGACACTCTTAAAGGCCAACCTAATCCCCTCTTCGAGTTCCAAGTCTGGCCTATAGTTCGACTCGATTATGCCGTATGCAACAGGAGAGCCTGAACCTGTTGCGATCATGAGTTCTTCGGTCATTGAGCCCGTAGGGTCTAGGTTGTAAAGGTGAGGTCCTTGACTATCCACACCACCTATTATCAATTGTGCTATCAACGGAAAATACCTGTTACTGAATAGGATATTCGAGGCGAGCCTAGCTACGGATACAACCTCCATGCGTCTTGCCCATTGTATCTGATAGTAGTTAATGTTGGCACGGAGTGTATCGATGATGTTCTGTGCATCGGCAACCCTGCCCGCGATCGTTATAGCCACATGGTCTGCTAGCGGGAAGAGTTTCTTTCCCTTTTTATGGGCTATAAAATAACCTGAAGTAACCCTAGTGTCTGTGGCAAACACCACGGCATCCTTTATAACTAGGCCTACCGTTGTGGTCCCCGTCTTTAGGAATCTGCTCCCATTCATCTCATACCCAAACATCGTCTTCGACACCAACTATCAGTTTTAACGACCCGTTCTATGGCTTTTGCATAAAGTCACAAAGTTTATAATTCTGCCAAAATAAAAATGTTTACACATTAATACTTTAATAAAAGCCATTAAGCGAAAGGTTGAGAAATGTCCTCGGAAGGTTTAGAAACTCCTAAGGAGAAAGAAGGCGTCAACGAGAAGCAGGCAACGGAGGTACCCAAACCTGCCCTACCTTTAGGTAGCTTCCTTCTGGTAGATTATACGATAAAAATTAAGGAAACTGGCGAACTCGTTGATACGACCTCTGAGGAGGATGCGAGGGAGGCGGGCATCTACGATGCCTCGAGGCTTTACGAGCCTCGGTTAGCGATACTCGGTAAGGGTATGTTGCTTAAGGCAATTGAGGACGAACTACTCACGATGTCCGTCGGCGAGTCCAAGACATTTGAAATTTCGCCAGAAAAGGCCTTTGGCCAAAGGGATCCAACAAAAGTTAAGGTTTATCCGATCAGGAAGTTTAAGGACATCGAAACACCGCTGGTCGTAGGTGCTAGAATCAACATCGATGGAAAAGAGGGCATAATACGTTCTATAGGTTCTGGAAGGGTTCAGGTTGACTTCAATCCGTATCTTGCGGGCAAGACACTCGTCTGTAATGTTACCGTAAGGAAACTCATAACAGACGACAAAGAAAAGATTCAGCAGATAATACATAACAGGTTACCGGATGTGGATATCCAAAAATTCGCTATTGAGTTAGCACCGCCGGAGGTAACCATTACTATACCAGAAGAAGCATACCTCCTACCAAATATACAGATAGTTAAGAGACTCATCGCTAAAGAAATTCAAGAGAATATCCAAGGTATAGAGAGAGTGAAGATTATCGAGCTTTATACGCGGCAGACATAGGACTCACAAGCTAAATTTTATAATTCCTCTTTTGATTTATTGTTATACGTCGCCGGGGTACCCGAGCCTGGTCAAGGGGGTGGGCTCAAGACCCACTGGCGTAGGCCATCCTGGGTTCAAATCCCAGCCCCGGCACTCCACAAACGGGTTTAACATACTCTATTCTCTTAATTTAATTAATTTATGACAGCAACGAGCACAAGAAGAAGTGCGACCATAATGTAAGCTTTATATTTTCCTTGTATTAAAAAACGAAAAAACCTAGACAGTGAATGCAATATGTCCGAACAAAAAGCCAAACTACCAATTTTAAGCAAATTTTTGACACTTTGGATTTTCTTAGCAATGATAATAGGCGTAGGTTTGGGTTATGTTTTTCCGAGCATCGCTGATGTATTGGGCCAGTTAAGCATAGGAACGACCTCCATTCCTATAGCGCTGGGCTTGATTTGGATGATGTATCCGCCTCTTGCCAAGGTAAGGTATGAGGAGCTTAAGAAGATAATCACGGCTAGAGGATCGAAGGTCATGCTTACGGAGTCGCTCATACTCAACTACCTAGTGGGCCCATTTCTTATGTTCGTCCTCGCATGGGTATTCCTTGCGGACTTTCCTGAATTCAGAAACGGCATAATCTTGGTGGGTTTGGCAAGGTGCATAGCGATGGTTATTGTCTGGAATGACCTCGCCGATGGTGATAGGGAATGGGCTGCAATCCTAGTCGCCCTGAACTCGGTCTTCCAGATAGCATTTTACTCCGTTTACGCCTACTTTTATATTACCCTTGTAAGCTCTTGGATTGCCGGAACTGGTACAGTAGTTGAAATATCCTTTATAGAGGTTGCCACATCGGTCCTCATATACCTTGGCATACCATTCTTTGGCGGAATGATTACACGCTTCTATTTCCTTAAAAAGAAGGGTAGGGAATGGTACGATAGGGTTTTTATGCCGAAACTCGGGCCAACGTCCCTTTTTGCCCTTTTGTTCACCATAGTCGTGATGTTTTCCTTGAAAGGCGAGTACATAGTTACTCTTCCAATGGATGTCGCGAGGGTGGCAATGCCGTTGCTTTCTTACTTTGTCATAATGTTCCTTTTGTCCTTCCTAATTGGTTATAAATCAGGCCTTGATTACAATAGGGTAACCTCTCTAGCTTTTACGGCCGCAAGCAACAACTTTGAACTCGCGATAGCCGTAGCGGTGTCCGTTTTTGGTTTGGCTTCAAAGGAAGCCTTTGCGACGGTAATCGGTCCCTTAATAGAGGTTCCCGTGATGATTTCGCTGGTAAACGTAGCGCTCTGGTTTAGAAAACGTCTCTACGAAAAAATAAAGGTTGAAACGATGAAAGTAGCCGCATAAACCTACAATTTCTAATATGAATTGGTAATTCTGAACCGCGCCAGTGCGTTTTTCAAAAAGCAAAAGATGTGTCAAACTTTAGGATTTTCTTGACGGTTTATCTTTGTATAAATTTCCAAAATTTTTCTGTCGTTACAATCATAAAGTAATGTTTTTACTTTTTTAGAGTGAAATGTATAAATCAGGGTACGCTCTTACTTTATTTTGCGTCGTCCGGAAAAGGAGAGGCCGACGTTAAGCAACGTCTGGGGGAAGCCTCAGGCGTTGTAAGCGTCGACCCATGCCTAAGCGCTCTGGGGCTGCTTCGGCAGTCTCCCGAAGCTGGGCATGGGTGGGAGGTGCCCGTAGGGCACAAGGGGGTTAAACCACGGAGGGTGCCCTAGCAGGGAGGCCCGCCATCTCCGAAAGACGACGCACTTTCTTTTTATGAATTAAAATATTGTTCAGGCATTGGGTACAAAGAATTGTACATTTGTGATCTTCACTAGTTGTTTGATGTTTTCGTAGTATTCCTGTGGTGACAACTCGCTAACTGTTGCTTCATCAACATTTATCACGTAAATCATGTAAAGCCTTGCGTTGAGTATTTCTTCAATACTGATGGGTGGTTTCGTGTAGTATATGTCGCAAATTCTCTTAATATGAAGCACCTCTTCCTCAGTTCTGTCTCTTGGCGGTTTTAGGAATATGTACGGAATCTGGACGATATTATGTGGCGGTGTTCCGATACCAAACTTTTTCGCGAAGCTACTGTACCTTGCTATCTTGCTGGCGATTCTAGCTAAGAGGTAGGTATTGGGGTCGAGTGCATGCTCAGGGGGCACGAAACCTGTCTCTATCTCGATTATGATATTGCCGTCACCTTTTACTCCGTACACATCGCACGTGAGTATATCATTGAGTCTATGCTCGACGTCTACTTCGTAACCTTTGACCACTAAGTCGGCAGCACATACGATCTCCATCACAGAATGGTTTATTTTAACCATGTTAGCCTCATAGAGTTTGCATAGTTTCCTATACATGCCATCAAGCTTGTTCACAACTTCCTTGCCGTACCTATCGCCTATGAGTGCAATGATTTTCGAAAGATCTTCCTCGAACTTATTCATCAAAACCGTTAAAACGTTAGATGAAAATAAACTTTTGATAGACATTAAAAAACCGTCATGAATAATGAATGGATTGGCTAACCTCTGGCCATTGCCGTAGAGTGCTGTAACCGGGATGTGGTGTGGCAACAAAATTTTTATTCCAAAAGCTAAGAATTTAGCAAGAACAAAACATGAGCGTGGCCAGAAGCTTACTAAACATTATATACAACAGAAGGACAATCAGAAAGTTTAGACCTGCCGAGATACCGGAAGAGATACTCAATATGATAGTTGAGGCAGGTCAAAGAGCGCCCTCATACTATCAAGCTTACTCATTCATACTTGTTAGTGATAAGGAAAAAAGGAAAGCACTCGAGGATATTTGTGAAGCAAACTACATATCAAATGCCTCTGCGATAATAGTAATATGTAGTGATCTTAATAGGGTCAGTAAAATGTTTAGTTACCTCACCTCCAACCACATCTTGACTTCTGACGAATACCCTATCGAAACAATACATAGTATATTCGAGACAGGGCTTGCGACACAAAACATGATAATCGCCGCTGAAGTTTTAGGCTTCGGTACCGCTCTACTTCGTTGTGTACTCTCCGAGGCAGAGCGTGTAGCGGCCTTGTTAGAACTTCCGAAGGGGGTGATTCCCATCGCTCTCCTTTGCATAGGCGAAAAGGATGAGATACCACCGAAGAGGCCTAGGTGGCCATTACACATAGTTTTTCACAAAAACAAGTACCGGGAGCCGAATCCTTATGAGATTGCCAACTACGTCGAAGAATCTTCAGAAATGTATGATCGGGAAGGGTACCTAATTAAGTATAAGGGCATTTCCATAAGATACAAAGATTATTTGGCGATGCAAGTCGAGCGGACAAAAAACATGGAAAAGAACTACGAGAGATTATCAAAATTTCTCAGGAAGGCAGGTTTCAAAATCTAGTTATGCTAACTGAACGGTACTAAGCTTTTTATACTATTGATGTAGAAAAGCGTATTCGAAAGCATGACAGAAATAGAACAGCAGGTATTGAATATGCTGAAGGACTACTCTAAACTTGTCGAGAAGGCAATAGAACGTTACATGCCGAGAAAGTTTACACAAGAGGAGGCTGTTAGGCTGTTCGGTGTGCCAAGATTTTCATACGAACCTGAATCTCTGACCAAGGCAATATCTGAGCCGTTTTGGGATCTGATAGATAGAGGTGGAAAGAGATGGAGGCCAGCCTTGCTTTTATTGACGTACGAAGCGCTAGGCGGTAAGGTCGAGGACATAGTGGACATAGCCATAATACCTGAAATTATCCACAACGGTACGCTAATAATTGACGATGTAGAAGACAACGGAGATTTTAGGCGTGGCAAGGAATGCATCCACAAAATATATGGTGTTGACATAGCTGTCAATGTTGGAAACATGATGTATTACCTTCCGCTCCTAAGCCTACTGAACGATAAGAGAATACCTCCCGATAAGACGCTGGCGATCATGCGTTGCTATGTTGAGGAGATGCTTAGGCTGAGTCTGGGTCAGGCAATGGATATAGCTTGGCATAAAGGACTCGTCGAAGAAATCACTGAAGAACACTACATGCAAATGTGTGCCTTCAAGACTGGTTCATTGTCACGTATGGCGGTCGGGATAGCCGGAATAATGGCCGGCGCAGATCATAGAGTTTTAGAGGGTCTGAAAAACTTTGCAGAATCCCTCAGCATAGCTTTCCAAATACAGGATGACATACTAAACATCGTAGGCGATATGGCGAAGTACGGCAAGGAAATAGGAGGGGATATAAAGGAAGGTAAGAGAACGTTGATGGTAATTTACGCGTTGAAACATTTGCCGAAGGATGAGGCGAACAGGCTTAAGGAAATCCTTTCATTGCACACGAGCGATCCTAGTCTAATAGGAGAGGCAATCGCTCTGATAAAGAAGAGTGGTGCGATAGAGTATGCAAGCAAGGTCGCCAAGGAGTTGGTTAACGAGTCTTGGAAGGTGTTGGATGAGCTTTTACCAGAAACGCCCGCAAAGAGAAAGCTCAAAGCACTAACAGATTTTCTAATCATGCGTGAATTCTAGCACCGTTATCTGTTCAGCACGCGCTAACCTTTTAAAAGCTTCAACCTTAGCCTCTTTTTCCAACTCAGCAGCTTCAATCATTTCTCTTAAGAACTTCGTCGCCTCGTCCATGGTCCTTCTTGATACGGGATACGGCACACCATCCTTTCCGCCTACTGCGAAACTATACTTCACGGGGTCCTTCCAGTCAACTTCTGCGCCGAATATGAGCGTAGCAATGAGAGCCAGCGCCCTGACGGTTGACGGTCCGACCCCTCTTATTTCAATAAACTCTTCGTAATTTCTTGGCTTGAACTCATACGCCTTCCTTAACAAATCCCAGTTCACCCTTTTGGGCATACGAAGATACGCTGGGACCTTTTCCATAATCGTCGTGCTAGTTTCTTCGCCCAACCATTTGGTCAGACTTTCCTGTTTATTTAAAGTGTTGAATATACGTATCAACTTTGATGGTGATTCGCATACAAGGTCGACGGAAATTTTCCTAGCATCCTCACACTTTCTTGAGGTCATGTTAAGAGCAATTGATGAAACACCGTCGCTGAGTATGGAGGAGTGCGGTTCGACAACGAAACTCTTCACAGATTCGCCAAGCCAGTGATACCTTCTTGCATATCCATCTGACACATTCATGCCTTGCTGGACTACTGCCCACCTTCCTTTTTCGTCCACAAAGATAGCATGATGGTAAAGATTATAACCATCTTGTATGAGCGCATTGTCAACTTTTGCGGATAATCTACTCGCACGTATTAAATTTTCTACCTTACCTTCATCGAATCCATGTGAAACAAGCACTGTCTTCAGCTCCTCGGGTGTTCTTTTGCTTTTTGAGCCCTTTCCGCCGGCTACCATGATGCCGTGTTTCTCGAAGTTTAAACTCTCTCTAAGGACTCCGGTTACAACAGTTGTCAGGCCGCTTGAGTGCCAGTCAAAACCAAGGACGCAACCGAATGATTGGAACCAGAAGGGGTCGGATATTCTTCTGAGAAATTCTCCCGCGTCGTAACTCTCGACGATAACTGTGACTATAGCATCCGCAAGCTTCCTCATCCTCTCTATAAGCCAACTTGGCGCATGGCCAGAATGTAGCGGTAGCTCAGCGACACCCGTCTTGACAGGTACCATCCATATTTGTTAAAAACTTGGGCAATAATAAATTTAGTCGTGACCGAAAATGAATGTTTTTATCAAACTATGAGCCCCTGATTATTTTGGTGTGTAAGTTGAAGGTGGAGATAGTAGATGTAAAGATACCCGAAGGTTGTAACGTTATATTCGGCATAACGCACTTCATAAAGAGTGTGGAGGACATTTATGAGGCGATAATGAATTCCGTACCAGGAGCGAAGTTCGGTCTGGCCTTCGCCGAGGCCAGCGGTCCATGCCTCATTAGACATGAAGGTACGGACGAAGAACTAAGGAAGCTTGCTGCCGAAACCTTACTCAAGATTGGTTGCGGTCATACGTTTTTGGTTTTTATAAAGGACATGTATCCCATAAACGTGCTGAATAGGTTGAAAGAAGTGCCCGAGGTTTGCACAATTCTGGCAGCTACAGCAAATCCGCTCCAGGTTGTTGTGGTTGAATCGGAGCAGGGTAGGGGCGTACTTGGTGTGATTGATGGTTACAAATCAAAGGGAATAGAAGGGGAAGAGGACATAAAGAAGAGGAAGGAATTCCTAAGGAAGATAGGATACAAATTATAGTTAGACCACTCAAAGAGTGCTTTTTGTGAATTCGATATCTGTAATGAACGCCCAAGGGGCATAGACTGGCGTTTCTACCTCCCACCACTCTATCCAATATCTCTCTGTACTCAGAGCAACTATGGAGTTCAAGAGCTTTAGCATGTTACCGACGAGTCTGAGACCCCTAAGGGGCGCTTCTATACTGCCGTTCTTTATCATGAAGAGCCCGTCCCTTGGTACAGTAGAGAAATCCCCCTCCCTATAGTTTGAATACCTTAAGTACCAGTCGTTCGTTACGTATATGCCCTTATCAACCTCGGAAATCAACTTCTCGAAACTTTTGTCACCCGCCTCAACAACCAAGTTAAACGGTGTAGGAACTATTATCCCGGCATTCGCAGTGCTTGTCGTACCGTGTCTCTTCGCCGTCGTGCTGTTATGAAGATAGGTTTTCAGGATACCGTTTTCCACGATCACGTTCCTTCTTGTTGGTAGTCCTTCATCGTCAAAAGGTTCGGCACCGTAAGTGTTGTACATTGTAGGATCATCAATTAGCGTAAATTTTTGTGAAGCAACCTGTTTTCCTAACATATCAACTAAAAAGGATACACCAATGTCGACGTTAAAGGCGGATGTTGCAGAACCGAATTCGTCAACAATATGAGCGAACGTCATAGGACCCAGAATCGTGTCATACCTTCCCGGCTCGCCTTCTATGGGGTTTAGAGCCATCCTTGCTATCTCGCCAGCAATCGAACCGACCTCTTCCGGCTTAAATTCTGAACTATCAGCCGCGACGGTTGCAAACTGTCCCGTGGCATTGTCTGCCGCGAACGCTCTCACAGAAAGTGCAACGGCATCCTTTGTGGACGAGACCTCCACGTTGCCGCTTGTACAAAGTATGGTCTTTCCCCTCATAGACCTAAGGGAGCCAGCAACCCTTTTAGCACCAGCAGAAAGAGCAGAGTTTACGGCAGCGCTTACGTGATCTACGAGCACATCCGGTTCCATAGCAACTTTGCCAATCTTCAGGAGACGCTTGTCATACTTAAACGGACCTTTTGGAAGTGGAGCATAAACATCAGAAGGCTGGACGGTCTTAGCAGTAGATATCAATCGCTCAACTGTTTGTTCAATCGAAGTCCGTGAGAAGTCAGTTATGGCGCCTGTAACCCTTCTTTCTTTAAACGCCAAATATATTTCCAGTACAGCATTCTCGAAAGAGTTCGAAATAATAACGTTGTTATTCGAAAACCTTATCATCGTCGAATTTGAGATGTTTAAGCTTACAGCTGCATCGGATGCGCCCAGCTTTAGAATTTTCCTAACAAGCTTCCTCGGAAGTTCTCGAATCTCTGAGCTAGTTAACATGCTAACCTCATTACATTGAACGAGAATAAAAGTTTAAACCCTGAGTGTAACCGGTTTATAAGTGAAATGTACGCGATTCCAGAGGACAGGCTAAAACTGCTCGCACAAACAGCACTTGAAGCTTCGAGAAGTATCTTTAAGGAAGATGAGATATCGTGTCTTTGCGTCTATGGTTCACAACTTTCTGGCTATTCTTCAAAGGGTAGCGACTTAGATGTGTTATGCGTCGTGAAAGATTTCAAGGAAGACATAAAGTACTATTATCTAAGAAATTTTGAACCTACTGTCTCCATTTTGGCGGTTGATGAAGATGCTATGAAGGGCGATGTGACAAACGGCTCCTTAGGAGAATTCGTGGCAGGAAGGCTCCTGACACCGTTTTATCCCGTTATAGGTGTCACACTCTTGGAGGAGTTTGATAAGACCTACAAGAAGAACGTTGTGCTGGAGTTATGTGATAATCTGATATTGGAGCACAGGATGGCGGCGAGTGAACTCTTGATACGGCCCGAGTACTTTCTTTTCGAGAAGTTGAGGAGAAGGGCTTTGATATATCCGCCAGCACGTTACAGTTATTCGAAAATATTTTCCGGTCCCTACAAGAAGGTGAATATGGAAATTTGTATGAAAGGATTTTACGCTGCTTTTAAGGAGCTGGAATCTGAGGGTTTATTGGTTAGGGATGGCGAGTATTATCGCTTATCCAATAAGTTCGTACTTTCAACACTAAACCGGACAAGTACGTTCACTAAGAAACTTTATGACTTCGAAAGGATGTTTAAGATGTATCTCGTTCACGGTTATGCAGGACGCTTTAATCCACGCATCATAGCAGAGGAACTATATTCAAAGATCAAACGGTCGCTTTTTTACAAAACCGAAGATGAACTTCCCAACCCAGAGGAATACATTTTTATTAAAACTGCCATAGGAAAACAACAATTAAAAGAACAGTTTGACATCCTAGACTTCGTTGAACGAGTTTATGACGTTGAGAGAAGTCAGATATCCATAAAGAAGATAGGTCGAATGCTTAACTCGACTTACATAGTAACGATCCACACAAAAGATGCAGAAGAGAAAATCTTCGTGAAGAAATACCTGAACTGGACAGACCTAAAGTGGGTAGCGGCGAGAATTTGGACTGTTGGTGTGAAGAACTTTTCGGTCGTTGCTGAAGTCAGGCTTTCTAATGAAGTTTACTTTGTTAACAAACTCGCGGAACTCGGCTTTAACACAGCCGACATATACCATATAAATTGGAAGAAAAAGTTATTGTTCCAGAAATTTATCGAGGGACAGGACCTCATGCAGATATGGACGTCAAAAAACGAACAAAATATACAGGAAAAGGCAGCATTTATGGCCGGAAGAGAATTGGCAAAAATTCATCAGTACGATATAACATTGGGTGATTGCAAACCTGAAAACTTCATAATCTCTGGAGATAAAGTTTACATAACGGACTTAGAACAGGCTTCGTTTAACGGCGACAAAGCATGGGACCTAACAGAAGTTGTGCTTTACATAGGGCATTATCTTGATACAAATAAATCGGTGGAGTATGCGCGCGCTATTTTATCCGGATACCTATCCATCGGAGACAAGAGTGTTCTAGAAAATGCTATAAAAGGTAAGTATGCATCACTCCTGATACCTTGGACACCGGTATGGGTACAGAAAAAGATCCTCAGCGAGATAGAGGCGCTTCTTCGATCGGAATGATATACTCTCTATTCATTCCCTCAAAGGTACCAATTAGTAACCACTTAAATGAACGTCCATCTCTAAGGTCTATAATACGCTCAACTTTTCCAAAAGCCTCTATGCGTGTACCTTTATCAAACATCGCAGTGAATGTCCCGTCAAAACTTGCTAACATCTCAACATCATTAGCGTATTCCTGTCCCGTCTCCACCTCGGATAGTCTGTAAATAGCTGGTGTGAAACAGGACTCCGTTGTGTCAGAGATCACAGCTCTTATTTTGGCAAGACCTAAACTATGATATTTAACCTCACCATAACCTCTTATCACTTCTTCATCTAATCTGACACCATGAATCGAGAAAGGCGTCCCCTTGTAAACGTATTTGTTCCTTAACAACTTTGCCAGCTTTGATAACGTGTTTACCGAGAGTGGGTACTTCGCGCTTGCCTTTACAATCCATTCGTTTAACCTTACTTCATCAAGAGGTTTAACATCGTTGATCGAATGCAAACTTTGTAAAACTTTCCAAAAGTTATTTTTCCCATATATAACAAGGTCTATGTCTGACCTTCGATGATGTATTTTTAAAAGTATGGAACCGGTGATACCCATGTTTTTAATATCTACGCCCGAAACCTCGGTTATTGACTCCACTAATTCCTTAGTTTTATTCTCGAGCTCATCCAACCCACTACCTTCTACTATCTCAAGTAGTCTTTCGTCACATCTGTAATATTTTGATATTCTGTTTAACGGAACGCAAGACATCTCGGCGCTTACCGTTTCGTCATAAAAAACATATTCAGGTTTATTCTTCTTAAGAAAATTTATCGTGTTAACCAATTCTTGCATCGAATAAGCGCATATTGTCCTTTTGAAACTTTTTCCTTGTCTTGACCACACCCCATCACCAGGCAAGTATTTCAAATACGCGATGAGCCTGTCAGGAGGGTGACTTTCGCCCACTACACAAAAGAACCACTCCTCACGCGTTTCAACATAATCTTTGTCTCTAAATCTTCTCAAGGCGAATCAACCATTAAAAAGTCCTTTGGGTTGTTTCCGACAAATAATCGCAACTCTCCGTCGCTCGATATCTCAAGCCTTCCTGAAGCTATACCAACCTCACCATCACGAAGCTGCTCAGCAAACCTACTCCTGTATGAGACGATTGAAGATACCTTAGTTGAAATATCCGGCCCTTCGATTACACTGGTTACCTTAACCTCATAACGACAAGGTGTGAAGATGCCCTTTGACGCATTGTTCACTTGGAAGCGTATGATAGTTCTACCGATTTCTTTGAAACGACGTTCTCCATATTTATCCCAAAATTCTTCTGGAAAGGGAATAAGCTTTAACGTATATGGTCTTCCCATAAATATTCCGTTTGTGAGCTTCCTCCTTTCATGCTTCGCCCATACGATGGGTTCCATGAATGTGTCAGACCTTGATCTCAAGACTTTTTCCAAGACATCTCCAGAAAGGTACCCGGTCATGTTGCTTTCACGCATAAGCCTCAGGGTCTCGTAAACTTTCAGACAATTATTTATGCCGTAAACTACGATGTCTATGTCGGAAGATTCGTTATGGAGGCCTAGAAGCACAGAGCCCGTTATACCAACAAAGTTACTTTCTATTCCAGAATTTTCAACGAGTAGATCCACCATTCTAAGGGCGGCGTTCGCTACAGCATCTATTCTCAGATGACTCTTTCCTTCGATCGGATCGTAAACTCGTGTAATTTCCTCCAAAGGTATATACGGCACCTCCTGACCTAGGCACTCGTCGTATTTCAAAAACTTACGGGAATGTCTTCTAATAAAATCCATTGATGAATTGAAACTCTTCAGCTTAACAACCGAACCTCCGACTCTTATGTAGTTTGGCACAGCTATGACGCCCTTAGGTGGATGTGATACGCCTTTCACTGCGTATATCACATCGTCTCCCACCTCGACATAGCTACCCTCTATCAGAGTTGGTCTTTTAGTACTCAAATATAGTCCATTCCAGTACGCATCCATTAAGAATAAATATTTATTGAGCAATCTTTATTATTAGACTCCAGCCTCTTACTTCAGCCTTGAACCCGATAACCTCACTCGGCGAGCTCCTAAAACAGGCCATAAGCAAGTTTATCTCGTCTCCAGGAGTAGATAAGAACGTAGTCGAGGAACTCGTAAGGGGCATACAAAGAGCTCTCTTAGTTTCAGATGTAAATGTCGAGCTTGTAATGAAGTTGTCTGAAAAGATAAGAGAGAGGGCATTAACAGAAAAAGTCCCGCCTGGTATTTCCAAGAAAGATCAGATTATAAAAATAGTGTACGAAGAACTCGTCTCATTGCTAGGTGAAAAGCCCCATAGGGTTACCATAGATAAATCTAAACAATACATAATAATGCTCGTTGGTATACAGGGACACGGGAAGACAACCACGGTCGCAAAGTTGGCAAACTATCTCAAGAAATTAGGTTACTCCGTAGGTGTGGTCTGTGCTGACACGTTTAGGACTGGAGCATATGAACAATTAAGACAGCTCCTTGATGGAAAAGATATACCAATATATGGTTTACCTGAAGAACGTGATGCGGTTACTATAGCCACGAAGGGCGTTGAATATCTATCTAAACAACAAAGGTGCAATGTTATACTTATAGACACTGCCGGAAGACACAAAGACCAACAATCACTAATGCAAGAGATGAAGGTCTTGGAGGAGAAGATCAAGCCCAATGAGATAATGTTAGTCTTGGACGGAACGATAGGTCAGCAGGCTGGTGCGCATGCCGAGGCGTTTCATAAAACAACACCAATAGGTTCCATAATAATAACTAAGATGGACACCTCTGCGAAAGGTGGCGGTGCACTATCGGCTGTGGCGGCCACTGGGGCACAGATAAAATTCATCGGTACTGGTGAGAAGCTTGAAGATATAGAAGTATTTAACCCACAGGGCTTTATTGGTAGGCTCTTAGGAATAGGTGATATAGATGGTCTTATAGAAAGAATAAAGCTCGCCGAGTTAGAGCTTAGTAAGGAGAAGCTCAAGAGTTTTACAAGTGGTACATTTACCTTGGAGGATTTTGTAAAACAATTTAAAGAAATGAAAAAGTTGGGTCCTTTGAAGAAAATACTATCAAAGCTACCCTTACCCGGAATTCCAAACTTACCAGAGGAGGAGCTCGAAAAGGTTGAGGCCCAAATCGAAAAATGGTCGGCGATTCTGCTTTCTATGACACCCGAGGAAAGGAAGAACCCCCATATCATAGATTCCTCAAGGATAAGACGTATAGCTAGGGGATCGGGCGTGACTGAGAAGGACGTTAAACATCTCCTTCAACAATACAATTTATCAAAGAGGATGATGAAATCCATGAAAAGATCACCTTGGAAGTTACCAAAGTATATGTTCGGTGCGGAATTGGAAGGATGAGTACACAAAGCTGGTGAATAGGAATGGATGGGATGCTTGACTTAGTATATAGGATGCTACAAAAGTATGCGCTTTGCGATTACTGTCTCGGAAGACAGTTTGCGAGGTTACTGTCTGGTGTTGGCAATAAGGTAAGGGGTGAAACTCTTAAAGTTGTGTTGGCGATGGAGGCAAACCTGAGGCTACTCATGAACGATAAGGATGCAGCGGATGTGTTAAAAATTATTGCTGAAAATGGTATGAACAAGTATGCCAGAAAGCTTGCTAAAGCACTCAATTATCAGATTGACGAAACAAAAACATGTTATATATGTGAGGGTAAATTGACTGACGATAACTTCCGTCGAATAGCTCAAGAGATAATGGAAGAATTAAAAGAATATGAATTTTCAAACTTTCTAATAGGCGCATCTGTCCCAGCCTATGTAAAAGAAAGGGATGACCAAATAAAGGCCGAGTTTGCTTTAACCTTCGGTGAGGAGATTAAGAGTGACATAACGAGGGAGATAGGAAAAATCATTGAAGGGACTATGAGAAAGCCCGTTGAGTTTGCTACACCAGATATAACTGTACTCGTAGACATTTTTTCAGGAACGTTCACAATCAAATCAAACCCTGTGTTTATCAAGGGTTATTATAGAAAGTTACAACCTAACATACCCCAAGCACCATGGATATGCAGAAAATGTCGGGGCAGGGGTTGCGATGCTTGTAACCATACTGGGAGGGAATATCCAGATTCTATCAGCGAACTTATAGGGGAACCAGCCCTAAGCCTCTTCGAAGCCCTCGACTACAAGTTCCATGCAGCAGGAAGGGAAGATGTGGACGTAACGGTCCTTGGGACCGGAAGACCTTTCATTCTTGAGTTAAAATCACCGAGAAAGAGATTCATTCAACTTGACCAGTTACAGGACATCATAAACGAACATGCAAAGGGCAAGGTTGAGGTAATGTCTCTATCCTATGCGACAAAAAAGGATGTGAGGGATATGAAAGCAAAATCGGCAATCGCATCAAAAACGTACGTTGCACTCGTTGAATTCGACTCTAACGTAGATGATGATAAGTTAAAAGAGGTTTGTGAGAAATTCAGAAACATATTGATACATCAGAGGACACCGAGTAGGATTCTCCGTAGAAACGATAGGGTCAGGAAAAAGTATCTTTATTTCATAGAGGCCGAAAAGAAAGGTGATAGGCTCGTTGAGTTCAAGATAAAGGCACAAGGAGGCCTTTACATAAAAGAGTTGATAAACGGGGATTGTGGGAGGACCGTGCCTAATATAGCTGACGCCTTAGGAACCGCACCAATAAATATTACCCTTTCAGTCCTAGAAGTGGAGGGGTAAAGGCTGGTATGCCCAACTCGCATGGTTACAGGGTGAGAACTAGGCAACTCCTTAGGAAGAAATATGGCTCGCGAAGTGGTCCAAGGCCGGACATATACCTCAGAGAGTACAATCCTGGCGATAAAGTGCTAATAGTTGCTGATTCGGCGGTTCAGAAAGGGATGCCACATAAAAGGTTTTACGGTAAAATAGGCACGATAATATCGAAGAGGGGTAATGCATACGAGGTCTCCCTTATGTTAGGAGATAAGTTGAAGAAGTTAACGATCTTACCAGACCATATCAGGCCTTGGGAAGGTGGCTGAGTTGCCAAGAAAAATATTGAGCTGTAAACCAATACCGATCGCCGAAGTCAAGAAGATCTTGGAGGAAAGGGAACAATACTTAAACCCTCTTCAACTGAAAACATTAGGCTATGCAAGGAAGTATTCAAAATTAACTCCCGAGCAGGCCGAAATACTCATCAATAGGCTCATGAACGAATATGGACTCGAAAGAGAAGAAGCAGTCCAAGTTGCTGACATATGTCCTGAGACCATTGAGGAGCTTAGAACAGTCTTGAGCGGTTACCGTCGCCTCGTATCATTCTTGCTCTTCTCCGAAGAAAAGATGAGTGGCATACTAAGCCTTGTTAAGCAGGCTTTAGAAGCAAGTAAACAACAAATTTGAACTTATACGGTTAAGGCGTTAAAGGGGGATTTGCATCTGCAAAAGCAGAAGAAATACGAGGATTATGCGTACGTATTAGATGTGGTTGACGCGACACTGCTCAGGAGCTCAACCCGTCGCGTAAATATACGTAGAGGAGAGTTACTTGTCCAATTGTTAGGTGAAGAATATTTCACCCTCCTAGAGGCGGCTATAAACGAGAATTACAGACCACGCGTAGGCATAAGGCTCTATATAGGTAAAGATGTTCCGAGAAGCATCCTAAGGATACTTGGGCGTATAAGTTATGAGGAGCTTACCGAGAATGCAAAGATCGAATTAGAGAATGTGATCCAAAAGATAGTCCAGATTAATGAGCAGAGATTCGTAGAGTTCTTTAATACTTGTACACCTGTATCACCAAGACTTCATGCGCTCGAGTTGATACCCGGTATCGGTAAGAAATCTATGCAGAAGATTTTGGAAGAAAGGGAGAAAAAACCTTTTGAATCTTTTAAGGATCTGCATGAGAGAGGCGGAATCCCGGATCCCGTAAAGGCAATCACCAAAAGAATAATGGATGAGTTGACCGGCCGGAGTGGCGGTTATTTCTTATTGGTTCGGGAACCATCTAGCTTTTTATCGGAAAAGTTCTTCAAATAAACAACAATAGGGATGTTTATAAAACGATTTGTTTCGTAGTAAAGATTAATTAGCGACTAATTCTTGCAATATAGGCAAAAGGGATAGATAAATGAAAGCTAGGAACTACCGCAGAACGGAAGGCATGCCCTACACGAGGGAGGAATATATCCATGGTGCACCTGAACCAAAAATAAGCAAGTACACGATGGGAACTTATAGAGAAGACTACACGCATGAACTCGAACTTATAGCGCTCGAAGAACTCCAAGTTAGGGATGTAGCGTTAGAGTCTGCTAGGGTGGCCATAGGAAAGACCCTTAGCGCTAAATTAGGCGAGAATT
Source organism: uncultured Nitrososphaeria archaeon (assembly GCA_964655015.1). Classification (GTDB taxonomy): domain Archaea; phylum Thermoproteota; class Nitrososphaeria_A; order Caldarchaeales; family Wolframiiraptoraceae; genus Terraquivivens. The sequence continues at coordinate 13,599 of CAZZKR010000046.1, read as the reverse complement.
ACTTCCTAGAACTTAAGGCCCATCCACACATCGTTTTGAGAGAAAATAAGATGATCTTTGGAGCGCATGCAGATAGGCTACAAGAGGGTATGAGAAGAGCTTTCGGGAAGCCGATAGGAAGGGCTGCAAGGCTGGAACCCGGAAAGCCTGTTTTTAGGATACTCGTATACGAAAACGGCGTTAATGCGGCCAAGGAGGCTCTTGAGCTCGCGTCAAAAAAGCTTCCTAAAAGCTATAGGATAGTTATTAAAGAGTTGGAAAAGCCAAAGGCGACCTCCCAACTAAACACTTAAAAGTTATCTAAAGGAAGTACTTTCTTTATTATAATTGTGGAGGGAAAAGAAGAATGAAAGAAAACGCATTCATACTTGAACTGGAATCAATAACTAAGGAGGATGTGCCCTTTGTTGGAGGTAAGGGAGCAAACCTAGGTGAAATGTTAAGAGTGGGGATACCCGTACCTCCTGGCTTTGCAGTAACAGCATATGCGTACAAATATTTTATGGAGAAAGCTGGTATTATCGAGCAAATACGTGAAATACTGAACGAAATAAACTTCTCAAACCCTGACTCAATAGAGGAGAAAACCAAGGAAATAAGGGAACTTATATTAAAACAAGAAATCCCCAAAGAATTAGAGGCGGAAATAGTAGCGGCATACAGGAGGTTGGCCGAGAAATTAGGTATGATTGACCCTCCGGTGGCTGTTAGGTCGAGTGCTACTGCTGAGGATTTATCGTTGGCTAGCTTTGCTGGGCAGCAAGAGACCTATCTAAACGTCAGGGGCGAAGCGCGGTTATTGGAAAGTGTTAAGAGATGTTGGGCGAGCTTGTTCACGGCAAGGGCAACCTTTTACAGACATGAAAAAGGATTTGACCACATGAATGTGTACCTATGCGTAGTTGTTCAGAAGATGGTTAACGCAAAAGCCTCTGGTGTAATGTTCACGTTACACCCAGTCACGGGTGACAGATCAAGGATATTGATAGAAGCTAACTGGGGACTTGGCGAGTCTGTAGTGAGTGGAGAGGCCACACCTGACATATATGTAGTTGACAAAAAGACATTAAAGATAATTGAAAAGAAGATTGCAAGGAAAACTATCGAAGTTGTTTACAGTCCAAAAGGTGGCACGGAGAAGCGCGAGGTTCCGCTTTCGAAGCAGAACGTACCATGCTTAACTGATGAGGAGATATACAGACTTGCAGAACTTGCTCTTCGTATTGAAGAGCATTATGGTACACCACAGGACATAGAATGGAGTATAGATATGGATTTACCGTTCCCATACAATGTGTTCATAGTTCAGTCAAGACCTGAGACTGTATGGTCTCAGAAGGCTATTGCAGAGTCTCCTACAACATCAGAAACTGTAACGGTAACTAAGAAAGTTGTCACAAAGGGCTTGCCCGCAAGTCCTGGCATTGCTGTCGGAACCGCTAGAGTAATCTTGGATGTTAAGGACATAGGACGGATGAAAAAGGGCGACATACTGGTTACACGGATGACATCACCTGACTGGGTGCCCGCAATGCGTATAGCATCGGCAATAGTTACCTCAGAAGGTGGAATGACGTGCCATGCAGCTATAGTTTCAAGGGAGCTTGGCATACCTTGTATAGTAGGCACTGGTGATGCCACCGAGACTATGGTGGATGGGCAGGTTTATACTGTTGACGCTAAATCAGGTGTAGTATACGAAGGTGCTGTAGAGGAACTGTTGGCCAAACCGCCGACTCCCGCAGCCGCCCCTTCTGGTGCCCCAGTCTCCTTAGTTAGCGTACCAGTAACGGCCACAAAGATAATGATGAACCTTGGCGTTCCAGAAAAAATAGATGAATATGCAGATTTGCCCTTCGATGGAATAGGTTTAATGCGTATAGAGTTCATACTAGCCTCATACATAGGCGAACATCCAAATTATCTAATCGAGATAGGACAGCCTGAAAAATTCGTGGATAAGTTAGCGGAGGGTATCGCGAAAGTTGCTAGGGCGATACAGCCTAGGCCAGTCGTGGTCAGGTTTTCGGACTTCAAGACGAATGAGTACAGAGAATTGAAGGGCGGAGAAAAGTACGAAGTTGAAGAGGCGAATCCAATGATGGGATGGAGGGGAGCGGCGAGGTACATAAGCAAAGGATACGAAAAGGCGTTTAGACTTGAGTGTAAAGCCATTAAGAAAGTTAGGGATGAGTGGGGACTGAAGAACGTTTGGGTCATGATACCTATGGCGAGAACCGTATGGGAGATAAAGAGAGTCTTAGAGATAATGAAAGAGGAAGGACTTGAAAGAGGTAGAGACTTCAAGGTATGGCTTATGGCAGAGGTCCCAAGCACAATACTCATGGCAGACGAGTTTAGCAAGCTATGTGATGGTTTCAGCATAGGTTCCAACGACCTTACCCAGTTTATATTGGCGACCGATAGAGATTCCGCCATACTGCCTAGCATAGACGCCAGATACTTCGATGAGAGGGACCCAGCAGTCCTAAGAGCTATAGAACATTTGATAAAGGTTGCACATGAAAATAACGTCACGGTTTCAATATGCGGACAGGCACCCAGCGTTTATCCGGAGTTCACAGAATTCCTAGTTAGATGCGGCATCGATTCGATAAGTGTAAATCCAGACGTGGTAATAAGAACGAAGCAGCTCGTCGCCAGCATAGAGCAGAAGATAATCTTGGAAAAGCTTAACGAACTGACAAAGTCTAAAAACCGAACTTTAGGGTAAAGGTTGCTTGCAAACAAACCACGGCACTCAAGAGCTTAGTGAAGTTGAGATATACGTTGACGGCGCATCTAGGGGTAATCCTGGACCCGCAGGTATCGGCGTAGTTCTTAAGTTCGACTCTAAGACAATTTGTTTCAAGAAGTTTATCGGAAATAAAACGAACAACGAAGCAGAATACCTGGCGCTCTTAGAAGGGTTAAAGCTAGCAATAGGGATTAATGCAAAAAAGGTAAAGGTTTTCTCTGACAGCGAGCTAATAATAAAACAACTTAAGGGTGAATTCTCCGTTAAGGAGACGAGGCTTAGCAAATTATACTCTAAGGTAAAAGAGTTGGAGAGGCTACTTAACATCGAGTATTTTTACATACCTAGAGAGTCGAACAAGCTAGCCGATGAGCTTGCTAATGAAGCCATAGATGAGGGTCGCTAGATTTATAAGTTTGGTCCATGAACATTCATCTTGATGCCCGTCCTAAAAGAAAGGGAGAAAAAGCTCATTTCAGAAAAGCTTAGTAGAGAGTTAGAAAAAGATGTTAGGCTTGTCGTGTTCACGCAAGACTTTGAGTGCGAATATTGTGCAACCAATAGGGAATTAATGGAAGACCTAGCATCACTCTCAGATAAGATAAAGCTTGAGGTATTTGATTTTGAAAAGGATTATGAGAAAGCGCAAAGGTGGGGGATAGACAAGATACCGGCAACAGCAGTATTCGGCGTTCGTGAATATGGCATAAGGTTCTTTGGTCTGCCGATGGGTTACGAATTCCCAACTCTAATTGATGCTATAATAGATGCATCGAGAGGAACGACAAAGCTTCAACCTGCAATAAAAGAAAAAATTAAAAGCATAAGGGAGCCCGTACATATTCAGGTATTCGTAACGCCCACTTGTCCGTACTGTCCTAGGGTTGTAAGGATTGCACATCAGCTGGCGATTGAGAACGAATTCATCAGGGCCGATATGGTAGAAGTTATGGAATTTCCCCAACTTGTAAATAAATACGACATTATGGCAGTTCCTAAGACAATCATAAATGATGCTTTTTCCTTTGAGGGTGCCCTGCCGGAGTCGCATTTTGTTGAATACATTCTTTCGGCGATCAAACCAGACAGGACGCTAAGCTATAGATAAATTGGAAAGAAAACATCAAGGACCATACTCATGAACAATGCAGCTAAGTAAGGACTTGACAGCTTAAATACCAACCATGCTCTCTTGACATTCGGTCTTATGGTGAGTAAGAAGTTAAAGACCAAAATCAATGCACCGAAAATGAACGCTACCATCATATATAACGCTCGAAAAACACCCATAAGAACCGGCACGAGGCTGAACGCTACCATCAAGACGCTGGTAGATGCTATGCACCTTATGGCTACTTTTTCGGGCACAACTACAGGTAACATGGGGACCCTGACCTTTGCATAATCCTCCTTATACCTGAGCGCGAGGCTCCAAATATGGGTAGGTATCCATAAAACGACGAGTGCAGCAATTACCAAACCAAGAGCGAGGTTTTCGGTTGTAGCCGCTGAGTAACCTATCATAGCTGGCGCACCGCCGGAGAAGCCGCCAGCTATTATGTTAATGGGATTTCGGCGCTTTAACCACTTGCTGTAAATTAGGATGTTGTCTATTAGCCCGAAAAGCATTAGACCGAAGCATATTAGGTTGAGCATCAACGAGATAGCAACGGCTATTGTTGAAAGAGCGAGGCCGAAGTAAAGCGCCTTTTCAGCCGGTCTTATCTTACCGGAAGGTAATGGTCTCGTTTTAGTTCTGTCCATTACTGCATCAATATCCCTGTCTATGTAGCATGTGATCGCGTTAGCTCCTGCTGAGCCTAAGGCAATAGCTAAAGTTGCTAACGTTACGATGTACCAATCTATATTTTTTCCAAAAACTCCGAAACCAACTATAGCACCACAAAATCCGGTGAACGTTAGAAGGAACCATGTGCGTGGCTTTGTAACCTGCCAATAACTAGCCAGAGTTGACCAAGAACCTTTCATCGAATTTCACCGAGGCCTTAATCACGATTTCTTACTTTAATGCGTATGTAACGTTACTTAAAAAAGCTTTTTAAATTGAACACTGAGCCTAAAAGTATGGCTACTTTACGCATTAAGGAGCCGATAATAGGCAGTCGTGGTGCGGTTGTTACCATTAAAGTTAACGGCATAAGCATAGAAGGCTTTACGTCAGAACCAATAAGCGTGGCATTGTATGCTAATGACATAAAATCCTTTGACAGGAGTAAAAAGCTTTACAGACCCCGTGGATTCTTCAGCCTGCATCCACAAGCTAAAACAGTAACAGTCAATGTAAACGGCATACCTGCCATGAATCCGTCCGAAATCTATCTAACAGAAGGTCTTAACGTTTACATTCAACAGAAAAGACCGTTATCAATACGTTTTTTCGAGTCTATGATAGACACGAGCCTACTCCACAAGTCTATCGTGAAGAATAGGTTAATCTGGCCTATGGCTTTAAAATTCATCGCAAATAGCATCAACAATCCTGAACTGGTTGAATATGAAACACCACATACTGTTTCAACGATCGTAGAGAAGGCTGATTTAGTGGTGATTGGTGGGGGTGTGGCGGGGCTTTCAGCAGCCATAGAAGCCAGAAAGTACGGTCTTGACGTTCTTCAAATAGATGATGGTGTCGAGCTTGGTGGAGAGATGTTATGCGATGAGTTAGAACCGCCCGGTATATCGGAGCCTGGTTGCGTATTTGCACGAAACCTGAGGAAAAAAGCACTCGAGCTTGGCGTAAAAGTTCTTACAAAAACCACGTTCGTTGGCTTCTTCGAGGATGCTGTATTCGCATTCTCACCTTATCCGCTTGGTGGTGGAACATCTTACATAATATCGGCTAAGGCTTATGTCGTTGCCACGGGCGCCGTAGATTTACCGTGCATATTCGCTAACAACGACCTTCCAGGAATAATAGACGCATCATCAGCTCTCAGGATGTTAAACATTCACGGTGTTGTCGCGGGAAAGAATGTGGCCATACTGGGAGCCACTGAGCGTGGCTTAAGGCTGGCAGAGCATCTAAAGAAGCACGCCGTTAACACAATAATACTTGACAAGTCAAAAGCTGCTGGTAAGGGCGACATCATAGGTGGTGTGAGAGAAATTATTGCAATAGGAAAAAATAGAGTCGAAGCCCTTGAGGTAAAACACGAAGACGGGGAGCTTAGGTTAAACGTTGATTGCGTAGTTTGTGCAGTCTCTACAAACCCTGACATAAAGATTTCTGCCCAAGCCGGTGCCAAAATAGCCTACGTCAATGGGCTTGGCTTTGTGCCGATACACGATCCCTTCATGAGGACGTCAAAGAACGGTCTCTTCGTAGCAGGGGGTGCCTCTGGCTCGCCTTACGGAATACTACATGTGATCGAGGGGAGAATTGCAGGGCTTTCTGCTGCTGTTGCACTAAATAAAACGGGTGCTGAAGCCGAACGTGAGACACTAATGAAAGAATACAGGTCGCTACTCCAAAAGTTTGGTATAAGCGATTTCAAAGAAAAGGTATTCAGGTCTTTTGAAACAGGTGTTGTACCAGATGACAAGATAGCCGAACCACCGACACTATTCTGTTCAGAGCCAAGAAGGGATGCGTTTATTTGCTTCTGTGAAGATATCAGACTATGGGACCTGCATCGCGTTGTATCCGTCTATGGTTTCGCATGTCTTGAAAAGGTGAAGCGTGCTACCGGAATCGGCACGGCCAGATGTCAAGGTAGATTGTGCCTTGTGAATTCAGCGTTGTATATAGCGTATGTTGCGGGTTTAAGCCCTAATGTGGTAGGTATGGCTAGACAAAGACCGCCTGCTATATCAATACCAATCGATGTTTTGGCTAGTATGGAGGTGAGTAAAACATGAGAGTCGTAATAGTGGGCTCAGGAATCATGGGCCTCTCTTCGGCATACAACTTGGCAAAGCTTGGAGTAAAAGACATAGTGATCTTAGAGAAGGAGTACCTATCTTATGGTTCAACGGTAAGGTCTGCAAGCAGGTTCAGGGTTCACTTCTGGACTGAGGAAAATTCCAAGTTTGCCATAGAATCGAAGAAAATTATGGTCAAGTTATCATCGATTACTGGTTGGAACATTATACTAACAACAGGCGGTTATCTTTGGTTACTGTTTACTGAGGAGCAAGTTAAAGCGTTTCGTGAAAAGAACAAAATGTGGGAGCGACTCGGAATACCTGGAGAGTTTCTCTCACCATCGGAAATCAAAGAAAGGTATCCGTATATATACACGGACGACGTCCTTGAGGGCTTCTTTGGACCACAGAACGGAAGCTGCTTCCACAATTACGTAGCGTTCGGTTACTACAAAGCAGCCGCTAGGCTTGGTGCTAAGTTGTTTGAGAGGTCTCCTGTCGAAAGAGTGCTTGTAGAGAACAACAAGGTCGTGGGCGTCATGCTTCCCAACGGCAAAGTGGAGGCTGATATCGTTCTATTGACTGCAGGTGCTTGGACTGATGAGCTCCTAAGAGGTTTAGGTATCGAGTTACCGACGGAACCCGAGAGAAAGGAGATTGCCCTAACGGAATCCTACAAGTATTTTATCGAACCTTTGATCATAGACTTCGGGACTTCAGCATACATCGGCCAGGCACTTAAGGGTGAGATACTTGGAAGTATAGAGGTTCCAGTAAAGAGTGGGCTACTGCCCCTAGAGAACACGCTTGACTTCTTGATAAAATGGGCGAGGGCCGTGTACAAAAGGTTCCCTGTACTAAGAGGGGCCAAAATCATGAGATGCTGGAGCGGATATTATTCCATGTCTGCGGACTCAAGCCACATAATGGGAAGAGACCCGGATTGGCCGGAAGGGCTTTATGTGGCTTACGGTGACAGTGGCCATGGCTTCATGATGGGACCTCTAATCGGTAAGTTGCTAGCTAAAAACATACTATATGGAGAGGTCGACGAGCTCATGAGACCGTTCCTACCTACTCGATTCAAGGAAGGGAAACTAGTGCCCGAAAAGCTGGTCATAGGTTAGAGTAGCGCATCGAGAGCCCTATAGAATAACTCCCGATGAGTGTTGCAAAAATGATGCATGCTATCGTGACGTAGTAAGTTATCTTTCATTAAAATTTCCTCCTTCAATTAATGAACGTAGCGGTGCAAGGGAAATGTTTTAGGTCATCCTATTAGTTCAAGCTTTGCGCCTAGGTTAGTGAGGTCCCTAAGAAAATTCGGATAAGATACGCTCGCGGACTCTGCTCCTAGTACTGTGCATCCCTCTTCTAGGATAAGTCCTAAAAGACAATACGCCATGAAAAGCCTATGGTCCCCCTTAGGGTCAAGTAAGGCATGTTTCACCAGCTTGCCCCGCGTTATGCTCAAACCATCCACCATCTCTCTTACGTTCATCCCTATCTTAGAAAGGGCATGGGCAAGTGCACTAACCCTATCACTTTCTTTAACTCTCGCATGTTCCACGCCTGTTATCTCTACCGTCCCCTCACATTTAGTTGCTAAGACTGCTACTACAGGTAAAAGGTCTGGTGAATCGGATAAGTTAAAGCTACCACCCCTAAGCTTTCCACCTCCGCTAACACTCACGCGTCCAGAATCATAATCCAGTTTAACGTCGGCTCCCATTTCAATAAGTATATCGACTATGGCAGCATCTGCTTGCGGCAAATCTTGACTAAGTCCCTCAACGGTAACCGAACCGTTTGTCATGAGCGCCGCAGCCATCATAAAGGAAGCAAGCCCAAAATCTCCAGGCACTACAAAACATGTGGGCTTAAAATTCTGTTGCGAGGGAATACGAAAGATGCGGTATCCTTCTCTTTCTATGCGGACGCCGAACCTCTCCAGTACGTTTATGCTTGCATCGACATAGGGTCTCGAGACGAGTTCTCCTTGTATCGTGAGCGTCGTATCGCTTAAGGCCTTTGGTGATGAGAAAAGTATGGAGGAGACGAACTGTGAGGATGTTCTGCCGGTCATCCAAGCGTTGCCGCCCTTTAGCCCACCGCCTTTGACGATTATGGGTGCACAACCGTTGAGCCTCGTAGACCAACACTCCCCTCCAAGCATATTAAGGGCGTCGAGAAGTGGTTGCATCGGTCTTCTCCTTATGCTTTCATCGCCTGTGAGGACTACATACCCGGATTGAACTAAGCAGCTTACACCGGTCATTATCCTCAACGTCGTTCCTGAATTCTGAACGTTCACAACGTCGTCTGGTGCTTTAGGTGTTGAGAAACCTTCGACGATGAGCTTGTCACCTTCCTCAGCGATGGAGGCACCAAATTTTTTACATGCATTAATCGTAGCAAGGACATCATCAGATTTTGAAACGTTTTCTATAACGCACTCACCATCCGTCATGGAGGCGGCTATTATCGCTCTATGGCTGTAGCTTTTACTAGGTGGTGCTCGCAGTTTGCCCGATATTACCGAAGGTCTAACCAAAACCTGCAAAAGAACCACCAACCCATGAATAAGCCTTCTTATTATTTGGCTTAGCTATTATAATCTCGCATCCTTTTTCGCTCAATGCATTGACAACGTCGTTCACAACATCTTCCTTACACACAGCAGCGATAGCGGGTCCGGTGCCGGACAAACCAGCAGCTAAGGCTCCTGCCCTTATAGCATCCAATGCTTTTTTCGCTCCATAGTTTAACGCTACCGCATGAAGTATGCCGTTGAGTGTTAAGGCCTTCCAATATTCCCCGTTCAGAGACATCCTATACACATCCTCAACGAACGATGCAATAGGTTTGAGCGCATTCCTATCGAAAAACTTAGTATAGCTCTTAAATTCTGGGACGAGCAAAACAACAACAAGGTCTTCTGGGGCCTCGTCCCTTTTCACGAGCTGTCTTCTCAGATTATCTGTAATAACTATTCCACCATAATAACTAGCGCACGCATCATCATATGCACCAGTTATGGTAACACCAGCTTCGATCGCAGCATCAACAGCTATGTTTAATATCTCAGCATCACTCAAGTTCAAGTTCGCAGCTCTTGCTGTAGCAAGAACTATAGCGTTGGCGGCTGCGCTGGAACTCTTCAAACCCTTACCAATGGGTATGTTCGAAGTAATTTCAACATACGCCCCGCAGTCCATTTGTGCCAACTTCAATACCCTATTCACCGCCGCCTTCGCTAGCGATGTATCCTCATCCGGGTTTTCTTTTATCATTACTTCCACGCCCTTACCGCCTATTTCTACAGTGGCCTCGGTGTAAAGGTCGATGCCCATGGCTGCCCCCTTACCGATTGATATGGCGTTAACGATTGTTATGGCACCATGCGCTCTAGCTGTGGCCTTCATGCAAAACGACCTATTGCTTCTATGGCGGCGTTCTTCATAACCTCTATTGGCGGTTCTAACGATGTCCACAACTTAAAGGACTCTGCGGCTTGAAAGATCAGCATGTCCAGCCCGGATACGCATATAGCACCCGCGAGCTTTGCCTCTTTAAGAAGCATGGTTTCGGGAGGGTTGTACACCATGTCCATCACAAGAGACCCGCTTCGTATTTGTTCTCTCTTAAGTAATGAGTAACCGCTATTTGGCCACATACCGACGGGTGTTGCGTTAATTACGACATTGCAAACTTTAGCAATTGTGGATAAATTACTTGCCGAGAGACCCAATCCCTTTACAGAAATTTTAATCCTACGTCTGAGAAAATACGCAAGCCTACGGGCCTTTGAAGGTGTCCGACTGACAAAAGTTATGCCATTACAACCGAGTCTAGCTAATGCCAGGGCGGCAGCCGAAGCACCTCCGCCTGCACCGAGTATTAATGCCTCGCAACCACTCAGCATATCTTTGTAGGGTATGAGAGCGTTTATTACGCCCAAAACATCCGTATTATATCCGACCATTCTATCCTTCTCGATTACGACAGTATTCACGGTTCTTATGGTTTTCGCATCGTCCGCAAGCTTATCCAAAAACTTCACGACCCTTTGCTTGTATGGTATCGTCACATTAAAGCCCGCAGCTCCTAGGGCCTTAAGGCCCTTGACCGCAGCTCCAAGTGCATTTTCCTTTACATCAAATGCGATATAGACATAGTTGAGGTTCAGGTGATTGAATGCGGCGTTGTGAATGTCCGGAGATATCGAGTGTTTCACCGGATGTCCGACAAGACCCACGAGCCTTTTGTTGCCAAAGTATGTTTGCGCTGATATATTCGGTCACCTTCCATAGTAGTTCGACGAAAGTATGCGTATGAGCTCTTTCGCTTCGGTGATGCTGGGTTGACCGGGTGCCGTAGGCGCTCCAGGTAATGAGACATACATGAATGGCGCTCCAAGCATTACTGAGAGAAACCTCGACAAGACACCTTCTGCTCCCATGCAAAAGGCAATGAGCCTATGTTTATCGCCCGTATGATATAGCGAAAGAATTCTGAGGTTATCGCTGAAAGATTTCGCCATAGTTACGACTTTAGCGATGCTTCCACAACTCATGGCCAAGTTGGCTATTTTTTGGAGTTCGTCGGTTTCTGGTGTCTCTTCAAAGTCGTGCCACGAAACTATTACGGTGATGCCTGCTTTCATCAGTTCTTTCGACAAATCTTGAATCATTGGAGAACGGAGCTCTATGTCAACGTATGCTGGACCTTCCTGACTCAGCTGCTTGAGAATCTCGACCCTTTCTTCTTCATCGCCTCCAAATAACCCGTTCTCATAACGGGGTCTGAGGGTTAAAACGAGTTTATCCATGTAAGGCCTTAACGTCGAGCTTAAAACATTGACATCCAAATCTTCTAAATAATCGAGCCTGACCTCTACGATGTCAGCACCGATATCTATCGCTTTGATTACAGAGTTTTTCAAAGATTGTACGTCTCTTCCAAATGTCGATACGCATAATTTGAACCGTTCTACCATCATAAATATCGATTCACCAATATTCTATGTTTGGTCGGCAGTTATCTCTCTATTATGAATTCATCGACGGCAATCCCAAAATGTCTAGCCTTCTCTTTAGTTATGTATGCCAACACTTTATCGCCCGGCTTTATCTCTGTTACCGAGATAGGCTTGCCATCGATTCCCACGAGCCTTATGGTCTCAGCGTTTTGCAGGATAACAGAACCCTCTTCGCCGTCAACCTCAGCCCTGATGAGCCTTAGCGGTCTCCTTTCTATCTTTACCCTACCGACTGTGGTAGGCCTCGCTGAACCTTGCATGTTAATTACCAAGACCCTATCGCCTGCCTTTATCTCCGATAAATATTTAGTTCCGCCAGATGGTGTTAGAATATAGCTATGTATCGCACCAGCATTCACCCTGAAGGGTCTAGGTTCTGTGAACGACGAGCCTATGGATTCGTTATGTACAAGGAACAGAAAGCTTGCTTTACTTCCGACAAGCATTCCCTCACCCATTGATAAAATGGAGACAGTATCAACACACGCTCTGTCTCCCATTCCTACATCCTTGACCTCTACAACTTTCGCTGGAGAAAGTTGAACCTTCGCGATGTAATTGATAGCATCAAAAATCCTGCCAATATCTGCCTTGCTCTTTGGCTTGAATAAGACGGCATCAACACCCTTCTCTAGGATTCCATACATGGTTTCAACCTCTTCAGGGCTATCGACTTTTGCCATGAGCTTCGCTGACGTTTTCTGCAGATATGCAACTATGTTTTCTAATGGTATTATCTTCCAATCCTTAGTATCTACTATCAAAACCTCGGCACCAAGCTTTGCTGCAGAGATTAGTTTTTCTACGTCACCATAATTTAGAACGAAAGCATACACCGCAAACCTCTTCGCTTGCGGCACCTCTTTACCGAGCGGTACAACAAGAACGTCCCCAGCTGGTGAATCTGAGTATATTGTCACCTTTTGTCTAAATTCTTGAGGAACGTTGGCGGGGTCGCAATAGTATGCAGTAATTCCTTTTGAGAGTGCTTCCTTAAAGATTTCATCATTCCAGTCCCTTAAGTCTAAACAAACCTCTTTTTTATTTAGCAAGGGCGTCCTTGAGCACCTCCAACGCTTCTTTAACTGTGTATTCTTCAACTATTATTGCCCTGAGCGCCTTTGTTATCGCGAATGGGTTATCATGCTGAAACACGTTCCTACCTATCGCCGCACCGATAGCACCAGCTTCCATAGCTTCCTTTACCATCTTCAAAACTTCCAAATCACTTTCTGCCTTCGGCCCGCCAGCTATAACTACGGGAACGGGGCATCCATCCACGACCTTCCTAAATGTATCCGGGCTACCCGTGTATGGTGTCTTTATGATGTCGGCTCCGAGCTCGGCACCTATTCTTGCGACATGTGCGGCAACGTCGGGGTCGTTTGGATTCTTTATGTTCTCGCCCCTCGGGTACATCATTGCTATGAATGGTACTTGCCACTCATCACACTCATCAGCAAGCATCCCAAGCTTTTTCAACATCTTCGGCTCATCACTACATCCTATGTTAACATGAACGGAAATAGCATCCGCTCCAAGTCTTAACGCCTCTTCTACACTCGAAACTCTTACCTTGAAGTTGGGCGAGGGTCCCAACGACGTACTTGCAGATACGTGCATTATGATGCCTACGTTCAGGGGTTTGGGCATCGTCCTAAGTATGCCTTTATGTGCTAAAACAGCCGTAGCTCCTCCGAGACTTACCTTTTCTATCGTATCGAATATTTTATCCAAGCCTTTGACTGGGCCTATGGTAACACCGTGGTCCATCGGTATGCATAGCATCCTTCCTTTTTCTGTTATTCTGTTCAACCTGACCTGTTTTCCGAACACCATTACTCTATCCTCCCGTATACGTGCAATAACTCAGCTGTCAGTATCGCTATGCCGGCAGCACCCCTTATCGTGTTAT
>CAZZKR010000045.1:0-14613 GCA_964655015.1 uncultured Nitrososphaeria archaeon | reverse complement strand
ACCTATCGAGGCGGCTGTGGCCGCTGCAAGGGTGAATGGCTTAGCCGGTGAGAGGGCTACAGTTAGGCTCGGCTACCACATAGTGGCAACTGACCTATTGGACGAGATACCGCAGATACTGAAGGCATACGACGTTATAGTGGAAGATTAGCACGGCAGATATGGTTCAAGAAAAATTCTGAATGATGTTCGACAATTTCATCTCATCCAGAAAACTCCTGAGGGTCGAGAGGATATTCTCAGGGGTTGCTGCCTCACCTGCTTGCGATAGCCTAGCGATTACGCTCCTTGTAGCAAAGCTAGCCGCCGAGAGAGACTTTATAACACCTGCTCCCCACGAGAGGAGCGCTGAAGCTATCGCAAAGTAAAGGTACTTATGTATCGGCTCACGAATCGGCTCTAAAAGCCAGTTAACTTTTACGACGTTTCCATCCGATATACCATCGACTTTTGCCATTATGCCGACTTGCATGCCGAGTTTTCTGCTAATGTCTTTTGTAACTTCTACAGCCGATTTTATATCATTGAACGCGTCCGGCGTAGTCAGACCTAGGGATACGGCGTCTTCTAACGGAAGAGCAAGCGCGACCTTAAGATGTTTTTTAGCCAACTCGGCAATCTCATACGAGTGCGTAAATATTTTGATATCGATGCCAGAGTCGACAATCTTCGCTAAAACGTCCCTTCCAATCTTTCCTTCAAGAAAGGCCACGGAGAACGTTCTGACAGAATCTATGAATTCTTTCATGGTAGCGTATTTCACGTTATCCTTGGAGAACCTGTAAGATTCGACCCGAGACAATGCCGTTACCTCTTTACACATCAAGCTGCATACTTGCAACAAAATCACGTTTTCGTTTGTTACCTCATCGAGTACAACGCCGAGTCTTCCCCCATCCCTACCTACGTAAGCCGCCGCAGTCCTCAAATCGCCGGGCCCTGCGACCAGCTCGGCCTCTGGCGGCATGCCTATCGGTGAGACTATTAGACTACCTGCCAGCATCCTGCCGTGCTCCGTTAAAAGACCTGGCTTTACCCTGTGGAAGGTTATCGTCGTGTTTGCCTTGACAGCTATACCCGAAATCGCACCCGTATCTGGGTCGAGACCGGATGGGACATCTATCGCCACAACATACTTACCCAATTCGTTGATTTGTTTTATTGCTGTCAACCAAGGTTCTCTGATTTCTCCCTTAATTCCTGTGCCGAATATACCGTCAACGATGGCGTCAGAATTCCTTATCCTATCGGCCAATGATTCCAACGTCGTAACGTCTTTTGCAATAACCATCTCTATCGTCGCTTTCATGGAACTGATCGCCGCAAAGTTCTTGCTCGCTTCGTACGTTCTTATTTTATCCGGGCTTCCCAAAAGTATGACAAGAACTTTACATCCATAGCCTGCCAAATGCCTAGCCGCAACCATACCGTCTCCGCCGTTGTTACCGGTTCCGCAAAAAACCGTCACGAACTTACCCCTCAAATCTTTGAAATGTTCCTTTAAGTGGTCAGCGACAGCCCTGCCTGCGTTTTCCATCAAAAGGATTCTCGACGTCCCGAGGTACTCGCTGTTCTCGTCAGCGGCCGCCATCTCCTCTGATGTTATAGTTTCCATACCGTTCATGATGTTGTTTGAGGGCGGCTTAAACGTTTTCTTTTTTGGATATGCCGATTAACCTTGGTAGCTCTGCTAAAATGCCCCTCCATCCCCTCTGTCTGAGGATTGTTATGAATTCCTGCCAATCCATCCTAAACAGAATAATGGTGACGAGTATCATGACCGCTACAGCGATTACGACCGAAAGCATGCTCATAGACTCGCCGACAATTATGTCCATCAACTCTTTGTAATATCTGCCAACATATGATACGAATACTGCAAGAATGATTTTACCGGCACAGTTTGCCAGCATAAACTTCAAAAAACCATAACCTATCATGCCCATAGGTATGTAGACGATGTCGTCGGGTAACGGAGTTAATGCGAATAAGAAAACGGCGATTGCACCATACTTATCGATGATAGACCTGAAAAAATCTAGATTCTTCTTGCTTTTTTGCGATGCGAACGCCCTCCAAAACCTACCCACCAAATAAGACGTAACTTTACCTAAAGAACCCCCCATCCCCGATAGAGTACCTATGAACAGCGGGTCGAGTTCCATGCTCAATAATATTATAGGAAAGAGGTAGGGTAAAGGCAGGAAGGGTACGAGGCTTCCAATGAAGGATATTAGAAAAGAGCCAAAATAACCATACGAGACAAGAAGATTGATAAGCTCGTAGAAGCTCTCTAAAATGCTCAAACCAAACTATCCTCTCGAAATACTATCGATTTTACTCTTAATCGCTTCCTGTGCCATCTTGACGAGCTCCTTTAACTTTTCTTCCGTCTTAGCCTCAGCGGTCATCTTTATCTGAGGCATAGTGTTTGACGGCCTTATGAGAACCCAGCCGTCCTCAGAGATTGCCTTCACACCGTCCATCGTATTGATGGTGAAGCCCTTGGATTCGAAGAACTTCGCGAGTTCCTCCACGACCCTAAACTTGTATTCGTCCGGGCAGTCAAACGACGTTATGGGTATGGACGGGAGTCTCGGAAATCTATCGACCATTTCTGAGAGTTTGTTTTCACTTTTAGAGATTATCTCGGCCATTTTGCAAACCGCAAATATTGCGTCATCAAATCCGTAGACGTCCGAGAAGTATATGTGATTGCTCTTCTCTCCACCGATTAGCGCACCGGTCTCTCTAACCTTCCTCATGACGAAGGCCCTACCAACCCTGCTCTCTATAGGTTCACAGCCGGCTTCCTCTATGACCTTCTTTAGGAAGGATGAACAACTAACATCATAAACCACCTTGCCCTTTTTGCCCAAGTTTGTGACAAACACGGCAAGCGCAACATCCCCTGGCAGTATCCTGCCTAGGTCGTCAATAAAGACCGCCCTATCCGCATCACCATCAAAGCCAACACCAAAATCAGCTTTAGAGCTGATGACCAACTGGGAAAGTGGTTGTAAAGTTTCTTGCGTAGGTTCAGGCAAATGTCCTGGAAAATTTCCATCCGGTATGTCATTTATGGCAATAATTTCACAACCTGCTTTCGAAAGAAGCCTTGGGATAAAACCGCATCCAGCACCATTCGATAGATCGAGAGCTACGCGTACTTTTCGTTCTAGCTTAAACCTTCCTAACAAGAAGTTCTCATAAACTGGGAGAACGTCTATATTCTTTTGGTAGCCCTTCTTCTCTGCAAGCTTGAATTCATTTTTCAGCGTCATGTCCTTTATCCTTTCCATGCCGAATCCTTCTGATACGGTATCGCCAGTGCTAAGGATAAGTTTGAAACCGTTCCACTCCGGCGGGTTATGTGATGCAGTTACTTGGAAGCCGCCATCCATCTTCAACGCTACGACTCCAAAATATGCAGCAGGCGTTGGTATGATGCCTGCATCGTAAACGTTGCATCCAGCATCTATCACTCCATTACTGAATGCTCTACATAACGTTTCTCCGCTAAGCCTGACATCCCTGCCGGCAAGGACCTCGCCCTTGTTGCCGATGTATGTTCCAAAAACCCTCCCTAATATCGTCGCGACCTCTTCGTTTATGTCCTTGTTGAAAACGCCTCTGATGTCGTATGCCCTAAAAATGTTTGGATCAACCATATTCATTTACATTATTTCGCTTGTTGAAATATGTTGCTCTATGTTTTTGATTCCGGGAAAGCGCAAGCCCGAAAATTTAACAGAGTATCTTTTGTCTAAAAATATGAGTAGCGAAGTAAACTCCTCAGCATACCTCGAATTTCTCAGAGGCCCACCATCGATAGCTCTCACACCATCTATCTTATGCGCCAGTTGCATGACTAACTGCTTCGCATCCTCATGGTCGCTAAAGACGAGCACATCGCATTCAACGGGTTTTTTAATGTCTATTAGGGCGTCGGATGCAACATTATGAAATGCCGCTACAACTTTGGAATCTTTTAACCTTTCAGCAACTAGCTCGGCAACGGACCCTGACCATAGACGAATCGGTCTAACTGCCCCACCTATTGCTTCTACCTCAAGTGGAACAATCGTCGATACCACAACTTTCCCAACCACGTCGTTTGCTATGGCCTTGAGTATCGGTAGCAGACCTACGAGCGGAACCGTAAGGAAAACCACGTCTGCTACCTTAGCCGCATTCTCATTTAGCATTCCCTCAACCTTTACATCGTTACCTAGCTCCGCTCTAACGTTCTTTGCGGCCTCCAAAGCCCTTTCCACACTCCTAGAACCGATGATTACATCCATACCCGCTTTACAGAATCTCAGCGCTAGACCGAACCCCTGACCGGCAGTACCTCCCAGAAGAGCTAGCCTCATCCTACATTACCCTTCGGAATTTGCTTTGCACTCCTCTAAAAACATAGCGCTACTCTAGCATCTCGATGAATGCAAGCGTCTCGTTGACGGCATCATCTAACCCGAGCTTATCCCAAATTTCTTGGACTATCTCGGGTTTGGATGAGGTTTCAGGATGTCTGGCAATTATCGAGCAACAATCTTTGTATTCCTTCAGGGATAACTCATACGTGCCTATGTTTTTAGCTAGTCTTATTATCTCTTCTTTATCGTAGGTCAGAAGAGGTCTGTAAACTGGCAAATCCAAGCCTCTTTGGGCAGACCAGATGTTCCGAAGTGTTTGGGATGCTACCTGTGCTATGCTATCACCCGTTACTATACCTAGATAACCTTCGCGCTTCGCTAAAGCCTCAGCTAATTTTAGCATGAACTTTCTGAACAAAACCAGCTCAAGCCTTGTGGGCGCGTTCAGAGCTTTCTCTAAGAATTTATAGTAAGGTGCAACAAACATTTTTGAATCTTTACAAAAAGCGGAGAGGTGTCTAAAGATCTCGAATACCTTAGACTCTCGAACTTCTCGTGCATCCCTCAACGCATGTAAATGGAGAAAATCTACATGGCACCCCCTCTTCATCATCAACCAAGCTGCTACTGGTGAATCGAGACCCCCTGATAAAAGACTCAGGACCTTTCCGCTTACGCCAACTGGTAAGCCTCCAAGACCCCTTATCTTCTCAAAGTATAGGTAAGCTTTCCCGCCGGCAAGTTCTATGAACACCGTTACGTCCGGGTTTTCTAGGTCGACACTCATTCCCGTACTTTCAAGTATTTTTGCGCCAATTATCTTATTGACCTCGATGGATGTGTATGGAAAGTTCTTATCCGCCCTTTTTGTGTGAACCATAAAACTCTTTGCCTTTATACCGTGCTCCTCAAGCCTTCTGAGAACATCCCTGACGATGGTGTCGATGTTCTGCTCGCTCTCGTACGCTAGCGTAAACCATGCTATTCCGAACACTCTTCCCAGAGCTTGCTTTATTTCTTCTGGACCCACATCTGGCTTTAGCTTAACCAATATTCTTCCTCTTAGACGTAAAACGTCACACACCCTACCTTTCAGTGCGTGTTTTATATTTTCAACTAACGCATTCTCAAAAACAGGTCGGTTAGCACCTTTCGTTCCTATCTCGCCGTAATGAACTAGAGCAACATCGTACAAGCTCTAGGGATAAGCGGTATGCCGAGTTTATTAAACCTAACTTAAAATATTCTCTAGTTTTCCGAATAAACAGTACGCGGCGGCATCGACAACGCTAACCTCGACGAATTTGCCGAGTAAATCTCGCTTCGTGTCCAGCACTATCGGTTTGTAGGACACATTTCTGCACACCATCTCACCATACTTTCCTACCTCGTCAACTAAGGCCAGACCGTGCCAGCCAATCCATTTCTCATTAGATTTTATCGATAGCTCTTTGCAGATTTCTGTCATAACTTTACTTCTTTCGTCAACCAGCCTTGAAGGAAGGCGCGGAAGCTTATTTGCCGGTGTTCCGGGTCTAGGATAAAATTTAGATATGTTAACTATGTCGGGCTTTACCTCGTTGAGTACCTTTATAGTCATCTCGAAGTCCTCTTCGGTCTCTGTGGGGTATCCGACGATTATGTCCGTCGCCAACGTAAGCTCTGGGATCGATTCCCTAAACTTCTCCACTATTTTCTGGTAAAGCTGTGGCGTGTACCCTCTGTCCATATCCCTTAAAACTTTGGCGGAGCCGGATTGTAAAGGCAAGTGGAGAAACTTGAAGACCTTTGGGTTCAGGTAGGACGTAATCAATCTGTCTAGTATAGGTCCTAAGTATATCGGGTTCATCATACCTACTCTGATGAAAAACTCACCATGTAGTCTTGCCACTTCATTTATTAGGTCGGGCAGCATGTTTCTTCCAAAGTCAAGACCGTAGCTGCCCATGTCCTGACTCGTTAACCATATTTCTCGGCAACCATCCTCAAGCATCCTCCGGGCTTCTTCCACCACTTCGCTCATTGGATAACTGAAGAACGGCCCTCTCGCTATTGGGATAACGCAGAAGGTGCATCTTGCCCATCTACAACCCTCAGACACAGGCACTATTCCTATGACCTTGTTCTTTCTATGTCTAAGCAAACCCAGCTTGCTGTGCGTATTCGAAACCGTGTTATCGTATTCTAAATTCATGCGTTTACTAACTACTTCTACGACTTTGCAAACATCCCGCGGACCGATAAAAATCGCAGAGGGCGCTACCTTTCTTATCGTTTCCCACTCTGCCGTGACCATACATCCTGCTATCAAAAGCGGTTTTCCGCTTTCGTGAAGTTTTTTCGCCCTTTCGAGCATTCTGTCAGAAGTTGGTTTTTTCACCGCACAAGTTACGAGTACGTTTAAGTCTGCTTCATCGGGCTTGTCGACTATGCTAAAGCCGGCTCCCTCTAGTAGACCAAGAACGATCTCACCATCGGCTTGATTGGCAGCGCAGCCATAGACTTCTGCGTAGACTTTTAGTACCATCTGTTCGTTTTATGCCTAACATATACGTACAATAAAAACTTAAAAGGGCATTTATGTAAGAAAACGTCGTAATGAATGGATTTAACATAACGGAGCTCGTTTTTGAGCTGCGTATGCCCTACGCAAAGTTCGGTATCGGTGCGCTTTATGAAATAGGCTATGATTTCTCCAAGCAAAAACTAAAGAAGGTTCTAATTGTAACTGACGACTACATAAGCAAAAAGACGGATTATGTTGAGCGCGCCGTTTCGTCGTTTAAACAAAACAACATCGTTGCCGATGTTTGGGACGGCGTTGAGCCCGAACCCTCGGATACCTCGATACAAGAAGGCATAGAGTTTGCTAAGAAAGGCGAATACGATGGCTTCGTGGCCATCGGTGGCGGTAGCTCCATAGACACTGCCAAGCTGATAGACCTTTGCACAACGTATCCTGCCGAGCTGTCCGATTATTTTGCACCGCCGATTGGAAAAGGACTACCAGTTCCAGGTCCCATAAAATTCTTGGTAGCAGTACCCACAACTTCGGGGACTGGTAGCGAAACCACAGGAACAGCCGTAGTAACCTTCGTGACCAAAAAATCGAAGTTTGGTGTAACGCATGAATATTTAATACCTAAGATGGCAATCTTAGACCCACTCCTGACTATTTCTATGCCGCCAAAACTAACGGCCAGTACTGGCGTGGATGCGCTCATGCATGCGATAGAGGCATACTTGGCGAAACCGTACAACACGAGAGAGAGGCCGCAATCTCCATTGAGTAGGCCTGCCTATCAGGGCTCCATGCCTATAACTGATTTCCTTGCTGAGAAGGCAATTCTATTGATCGGAGAGCATCTTCCGAGGGCTTATGCAAACGGTCTTAACATAGAGGCAAGGGCGAACATGCACCTTGCCGCGTTTATAGCCGGTGTTGCCTTCGGCAACGCTGGCGTACACTTGGCTCATGCCCTCGCGTTACCCCTTTCCACGGTTGCGATGGAAAAAGGTGTGAAATTGCCACACGGTGTGGCAGCAGGAGTTTTTGGGCCAGGTATGCTAAAGGTCTTAGAACCATTCTATCCAGAAAAATGTTCAATAATAGCAAACTACCTGAGTGGAGGGGCCATTTCGTGCGCTCATGAAGCGTTGTCAGAATTCATTAAAACCCTAGGGCTCCCAAGCGGTCTTCACGAGTTGGGCATAACCGAAAATGATATAGATGCTTTGGTTGATGCAGCACTCATGAATAAACGGCTTTTATCGATAAGCCCCATCATTCCTGAAAGAGATGTTTTGAAGAAGATAGTGATTGAAAGTTTGCGATATTGATTTTGAAAAAAGTTAAATACAAGCAACCAACTTTAATATAATTCGTGTGAATCTTCATGTCAGAAAAAGTTAAGATGGCTGGAACATGGCCAGGTAAGGTTGAAATTCTTGAACATTCTATGCCGACACTCAGGGACGACCAAATACTTGTCAGGGTTGAACTAACCGGAATCTGCGGAACGGATGCCCACGTTTTCGAGAAAGGCTTCGGGCCGCACAGGATATCCGGCAAGGTAGGCTACCCATTGTACCTCGGACATGAGTACGTAGGTGTGATAGAGAAGAAGGGCAAAGAAGCCGACAAGAAAATGTTTTACCACACCGAGATACCGCAAGAGGGTGATAGAATCTGGTGGGGCGTGGACCACTACTGTTACGTGTGTGACTGGGAAACTGTGTATGGATGGCAACAGTGGTGTCTTGGCGCATTCTTCTACGGGTTCGACGAGACACCATTCCACGGTGCGTGGAGCCGTTACGTCATAATCGAGCCCGGCACCCATATTTGGAAACTCGCAAAGCACATAACACCAGAAAAGGGCGTCGTCGTAGAACCCTACATCGTAGGTCTAAGGGCTGTTGACAAAGTAATGACGTTACTTTCCATCTCAGAGAAGGAGGCCAACCCTGACGCTGACCTATTTGTGATATACGGTGCGGGCGCGATTGGAAACGCCGCACTCACTGCCCTTAAGACGTCAGCCCCGAACTCTATTGCAATCGTGGTTGACCCCAATAAGCACAGGCTAGAGATGGCTAAGAAGCTAGGCGCAGACTACGTCCTCAACGTCAAGGAGACTACGAGTGATGAGAGGATAAAGTTCATCAAGGAGATTGCGACGAGCATGGATAGACCGAGGCTTGGTGACAGATGGGGTGTTGATGCTGTAATCGATTGCACTGGAAAGAATGCTGACGTAGTAATTCCAGAGGCAATCGAAATATTGAGACCCATGGGCGTACTGGACGAGGTTGGTGCCTTCACAGCATTCACGGCTGGCAAGTTCACCATAGACCCGCACGAGATCTGTTCTAGAGAGCTATTCTTCGTAGGAAGCTGGGCATATCCACTCTCAACCTGTGACAAGGCCATCAAGCAAGTAAACAAAGGACTTTTCGACAAGAAACCATATCATGAGATAATTACTCATAGGCGTAGACTAGTAGCTGAGGACATAACCGACGGAATCAAATCTTTACTCGCAGGCGTCGGCATAAAGCACGTAATAGAACCGTGGAAAGAATAAAACAACCTTAATTTTTTTATTTTTCTCTTCCTTTAAGGTTAAGGGAGTTTTTACGATGTTGTCGTACGATAGAGTAATGGAGGTATTTAAAGGAGGGACGCCAGACAGGATTCCTTGTGTAAACTTTGCCAGCGTTATAACAAAAGAATTTTTGGCGGCATACAACACAAATTGGATTGATATTTACAGAGATCCGGAAAAAATGGCTAGTGTAGCCGCCGCAGCTCATAGATTTTGTGGTCTTGATAACATAAGCCTTCCATTCGACCAATCGGTTGAGGCGGAGCTATTGGGCATAGAGTTCAACTACCGTGTCGACGGCCCACCTACGCCTGTAAGTTTCCTGTCAGAAGAGCAATACTTTGAGATAATAGTGCCGCATTCTCTGGCAGATAAAGGAAGAATGCCGGTCATCCAAAAGGCCATTGAGAAGCTTAAGAAAGAGTACGGAGGCAAAGTGCCCATCAACGTGATTGTCAGCCCGCCCATGACCACCGTAGCAGCATATTTGCTGGGCCCGTCAGCAACAAACCTGATGATGAGAAGGTTCCCCGGTGCTGTTAAAGGCATGTTGGAGGAAACGTTTAGACTCCACCGCGAGTTGGTTAATCTTTACGAAGAGTGGGGTGTCGATATAATCACACTTCATGACCCTAAAGGTTCACCGGATGTCCTAAACTCGGGCTTTTTTGATTCGCTCGTTGCCTCATACCACAAGGCGCTAATAGAGGAGACTAGGCTACCTACCGTTGTAAACGTATGCGGAAACATAATCCAAGTTTTAGACAAGATAATCGGCTGTAACCCCTCAGCGATTGTGTTTGACTATAAAACTCCGACAAAATTTGTGATGAAGACCTTAAGTGAATTAAATAGAAAAATTCCAGTTGCCGGCAACCTATCGCCGTTTTGGGACATATACTTGGCAGACGATAAAAGGATGGAAGATAGGGTACTCGAGGTTATTAACGAAGGTGTGGATTTTGTTTCACCCGGCTGTGACCTATGGATAGCAACTCCGACGGAAAAGTTAAGAAAGTTGGTGGAGATTGTTGAGAAATACGGAAAGATAAGATAAAACAACTCATAAAAATTAACTAACGGTTAATATTTTAGCAACTTTAGTTAAGGTCAGACTAAAATGGTGGGGCTCATTGCGCAACGAAGTTGAGGTACTGCTCCTCTCCGAAGAAGATGTTGTATCAACCGGTCTAACAATGTCGCAATGTATGAGCCTTGTTGAGGAGGTATTAAAAGCACGCGCCAACGGGCAAGTGCTCTCTCCACCCAAGGTCTTCTTAGATATGCGATTGATAAGCGAGCACCAATGCGATGCGGATGCCATGCCAGCCTATGTTAAATACATCGACATGTGCGGCTTAAAGTGGATAGGTGCAAATTGGGAAAATAGACGCAAAAGAGGGTTGCCGAACGTCATTGGAATAGTGATTTTGAACGACCCGGAAAGCTTTGCGCCGCTAGCCATACTGTCTGCAAATTGGTTGACTGCTATGAGGACGGGTGCTGCCACCGGTTTAGCCGTAAGAGAGCTGGCTAGAAAGGGTTCCAAGAGCCTTTCAATAATTGGAACCGGATACGAGGCTAAATTCCAGTTAATGGCTATAAACGAGGTCATAAAGTTGGACGAAGTCAAAGTATTTGACATAGACGGGGATGCCATGGAGTCGTTTCTCAAAAATGCTAACCAAACGTCCAATGCAGAAATAACTCCATGTAAGAGCGTTAAGGAGGCGGTCGAGGGAGCAGACTTGATCGTTACGGTGACGTCCTCTCGCGTACCCGTTTTTAACGAAGGCACCTATCCCGACACGGCGAATTTAATATGCTCGCTCGGCACATACAACGAGCTAGGAGAGAAACTCTTGGGGTGGTTCGATAAAATAGTGGTCGATACCCGAGAGCAGACGAAAACGGAAGGTGCGCTGGCCGATTGGTTTACGAAGGGACTGATATCGAACGGAGACATCTATGCAGAATTGGGCGAGATATTAACAGGAAGGAAGAAAGGCAGAATCTCGGATGATGAAAAGATACTCTGTGTGTTAACAGGGCTCGGATGCGAAGATGTAGTAGTCGCTAACGTAGTTTACAGAATAGCAAAGGAGAAGGGATTGGGCAAAAGAATCAAGCTTTTTTAAATAAATCATGAAGATGGGCTTAGTGAATTTGCCACGAGGTCCACGATGTCTACATACTTAGCCCTGAGGTTAAGGTGTTTTATGCCCTTCTTTATCATAAGGGCACAAACGGGGCAGCATGATGATATTATATCCGGATTTCCGATGCTAAGTTCGGATACGCGGTTTACCGCAGCTTTCATCGCGACATCCCTGTAAATCAACTCTACACCGCCTCCCCCGCAACATTTTGTCTCGCGTTTGTTGTTTGGAGGTTCTATAAGTTCCAAGTTTTCTATCGCTTTTAGTACGGTCCTCGGTTCCTTCACAACATTCATGAATCTTGCAAGATAGCAGGGGTCATGAAAGACGACTTTGGTGTGTTCAGGAAGCCGAAGCTCGATGCCGTTTTTTTCTATAGCCTCAGCAACAACCTCTATCACGTGTTTGACTTCGATGTCCCAACCATCAACATACCGGGGGTATTCGTCTTTGAAAACACCGCCGCATATTGGGTTATGGACTATTAACCTTCTAACACCTTTCTCTTTGAATAGTTTGTAGACTTCTTTCGCATGCTCAGCGAATTCGTCAAGCAAACCATAGGTGTGAAGCGCCGCACCACAGCACGGCTCCTCGTCTCCCAAGTACGAGAACTTTACGTTCAACTTGCTCAACAGATTTGCCGTATTAACCAGACTTTTCCTGTAGAAGTCATTTTTTCCTCCAAGAAACGTGTCGAAGAATTTAATTACGCCAAGTTTTTGTGCAAGTCCGCTTAAACTCATCAGAGTATTTTCGGCCCATCCAAATTTCTCAAGAACATCGACCAGAAGTTCGCCATAAGCCATCGACGTATCCATACAACTAGCAAAAAACACGGTGTCCGAGCCGTTAGGTATGATAATGTTCTCCGCCCATTTTGCTTTTGTAGCGGCCGCACCGAATATGTCACCGCTTTTGACTCCACTAATCAAGCTATCAGCAACCTTTTTCATGAATGGATTGAGTGCGTTTGCCTTTATGATGGCATTCCTAGCTTGAACAGATACCTCCGAGATATCGATACCTTGCGGGCATTTTACCGCACACGCTCTACAGACGCCACACATGTAGAATTTCTGGGCCAATCTGGGTGATGGTTGGACCTCACCTCCAAACAACGATATGAAGAGTGCCTTCCTGCCCCTTGGACCGACCGATTCCTCCATATTGGCGGCTTCCAAAAATGGACAGACGGAACGACAGAAACCACAATGCTCACATAATTGGAGTTTTTTTACTAAGGAATTAAGATCTTTTTCTTTCATTTAGACACCCATCTTTCCCGGATTCATTATGTTGTTTGGATCCAATAACCTCTTTATGCCCCTCATGAGTTCCATCGCAACGGATCCAACTTCTTCTACGAGTAGCTCCGCTTTGTCTATACCTATGCCGTGCTCGCCTGATATCGTTCCGCCGATTTTGATTATGTATCTACACATCTCATCATGAGCCTTCTTAGCCTTCGCAACTTCCTCCGGGTCTTTTAGATTCACGGAGAATATTGCATGAACGTTACCATCGCCTGCGTGCGAGAGTATTGCCACAGGTATGCCGTACTTCTCGCAAATCCTCCTAATCTCCTTGAACACTTCCGGTAGTTTGCTTATAGGTACGCATACGTCATGTGTGACGTTCATTTTACCGGTTATATTCGGCAGAGCTGTTGCACCTTCACTCCTGATTAACCATATCTCGTTGAATTCTTCCTGCGTGGTTGCCCTTAGCACCTGCGAAGCCCCTGACTCTTTCAGAACACGCTCCACTTTGTTTGATAGGGCCTCCACTTCCTCTTTTGAGCCGTCAACGCTCACGATTAGGTAAGCATCCATCTCGGGGAATTTTTTGCCGAGCCATTTGTTAACCGCGATTATTACGCTCCTATCCATTAGCTCCATGGCAGCCGGGACTATGCCAGCCATGTATATTTTTGACACAGCGACTCCCGCTTTCTCTATGTTGTCAAAGTATGCGGATATTCTACCTTCAGCCTCAGGGATCGGTCTAAGCTTAAGTGTAGCCTCAGTTATTATGCCGAGTGTTCCCTCTGAGCCAACGAATAACCTCGTGAGGTCATAACCGGCATTGCCTTTGAACGTTTTGCTCCCGGTCTTTATAATCTCACCGTTAGGCAACACGACCTTAAGACCAAGTACCCAGTCCCTAGTCGTGCCATACTTCAGCGCCCTCATACCCCCAGCATTCATCGCGATGACTCCGCCCATCGTGCAGGAATCGCTGCTACCTGGGTCAGGTGGCCAGAAGAGGCCGTATTTTGCAAGTTCACTCTCTAGCTTGGCATGAACCACGCCTGCCTCCACAGTGCACGTCAAGTCTACCGTATTAATCTCAAGAATCCTGTTCATACCGGTGAGGTCCACAACTATGCCACCGTTTGGGGGAACGACTGCGCCTACGAGATTCGTTCCTGCACCCCTGGGTACGACAGGTATTTTATTTTCGTTGGCAAACTTTACTATTTTTGAAACTTCCTCCGTTGAATGTGGTCTGACAACGCATACTGGCGTCCCTTTATAAATTATCGATGCGTCCAACGTGTAGGGAAGTACATCTTCTGGAAATTCGAGAACGTTATTATCGCCAACTATTTTTCTAAGAGCTTGGGCAACTTTTTGGCTCATCGATAAACAAGTGTCTTTTGGACAATATTAGGGTTTCTTTTCCGAAAGTCTTATTTACCTAATCGTTATCTAACCTTAACCTTTGTGATGTAAAAATGTTGCCAGGACTTAAGATGATGATATTCCCGAGAAGGTTCGTTATGGGACCCGGTGCGATGAAAATTGCAGGAAAGCTCACGAAGATCTACGTAAAAAAGCCTTTGCTAATAGGCGGAAAGAGAGCACTTGAGGCATGCAGGAAGGCAGGGCTGCAGGCAGGTTTGGAGAAAGAAGGCATAAAGTATGTTGAGGCTGTCTTCGGAGAAGGAGTCCCATACGGTCC
>CAZZKR010000044.1:0-3441 GCA_964655015.1 uncultured Nitrososphaeria archaeon | reverse complement strand
CTCAGGGTAGGGGCCTGGGTAGCCTAGTCCTTCAGGTTGTCTGAAGGTTACCGTTACATCCGGGCTTGTATTCCAAGCCAACGCTATGTAAGCCCCTTGAGCTACGAGTATTAGGATCATAGCGAAAACCACTGCAAGTGGTACTCTTATAGCCGGTATGAAGGGGAACTCTTTAGCTGTAGCTTTAGGTAGCACGCTTACTGCTGCTAGGAACGCTAGAACCGGTAGTACATAGTATATCGCTGCAGGTAGAACCCACACTATACTATGAAGGCCTAGGAAGTTGAACGCTATAAGACCTAACGCTACGAGCGGTAAAGATATCTCCATAACCCTACTAGCAACTCTAAACACGCCATCACTAACATTAAGAACCTTTAAAGCTAGTAATGATACTACGGCACTAGCGCTGATCAATATGAGGTGATCGTGTAGTTGAACAAGAGCGGAAGGTCTAATAGGCCCGCCGCCAGCCTTTAAGTAAGCTAGAGCGAAGCCAACTATTACACCTAGCGTTGCCACGAGAGTTGGAACTAGGAAAACCCTCCTCTCAACCTCAACAGAAGACATTATGCCATACTTGCCTGGCCTAACCTCACCATCAACAGTTATGAAGGGAACTCTAAACCCTGCAGCTACCAAAAAGGCGCCCAGCAAGGTTAGGAAAAGCGGGATCTCGAAGACGGGCATAAGGTATTTACTAAAACCTATGCCTAAATGGTAGTAAGCGTACTGACCTAGAATAACCCAGCCTGCAGGGCATATTAGGGCAAAGGCTAAAAGCAACTTCCTAAACCAGGATGCTAAAGGCAAACTTGGGACAACGAAAGCGGCAAGGAGGATGAGCACAGCCCACCAGCTCGCATGAGCGTGACTGACCTTAATCCACTCGGGAATCACCTGCTTCTGCGCAGCATAGCCCCAAATACCAATCATACCAGTAAAAGTCCCAACGCCAATGGATACTGTGGAGGCTACGAAGAGGGGGGTGTAGAGACCCAGCCTTATGGAAACCTTCATATTTTTATTTTTAGCTTTTATAATGAGTATATAAGAGTTGTCCCGAACATGTTCGGGCTAGCATATAAAACAATCTCCAACCCAGCGTTTAACCCTAAAGGGGAGAGAATATTTAGGTTGTTGGCGTACGGTCGGTTTAATTTTACTGATTTTGCTCTTAACAGCTGGCTGTAGTTATACTCCTTCACCTTCTCCTCTCTAATGTTCTTTCCAAACGTTTTGGTTATAGCTGCTACTGTGGATCCTGTTGGGCTTATGAAGATTTGCCCCCCAGCTAGCTCGCTTGAAGCTTTAACAGAGCCCTGATACACCCCTCCAAGGTTTGTTATCACGTAGTCGCCTGCAACTCTTAACCTCTCCTTCTCCAAGATTGCTCTTAATAGAATTTCGCCGGTACAAGGTTCTCTACCGTGGCTTTCGATACGTCGCCTTCGGGGAACGATAGGAACTGTACCTTACATCTATAGCCCACTCCATGGTGAACCCGTATGGTTTGAATATTCGAAACTCTTTACGGGCTTTCCTCTCAGCCATCTCTATTGATGCATCGATGGCTACATCCCCGCACACCACTGGGTGCGGGTTACGGGATGAGTGCCGTCATCGGCAATGCCTGATGGCTTCAATATCTTTGATTACGAAAAAGTATAAACTTTGCGTTTCCAAAATTTCCAAAATAACGCAAATATTCAAACAAGCAAACATTCCTGCCAGCTCCAAAAGCCGGCTACCGAAAGCCCGGCCTAGGATCTTGGGAGCTCGTAGATCTAGAGATGAGCTTAAATCCCCATCCTGCACATTATGGACGTCGAGTGGGAGCCGGAGCTAGAGTTTGGATAACCAGTAGCAGATAAATAGTAGGAATGTAATCGGCTCACAAGCTCTCTCCCCTAACGCTTTACCATCAACTTGGGGCTACTCAGCCTCCTTAAAATATCTTACTCTCCTACCTCGAGCGCTAGCATTAAACCCGAAACGAATAAAAAAACCAGATCTTTGGATGATACATTAAAAACATCCACTAATAGTACTGTGAGCGGAACAAGTACAAATAAAGGGGTTATTAGCACGGCAAATTTTATGGAAGCGTATTTCGAGGGCATAATTATCCACCACCTTTGCATTATAATAAATAATTTGAAACCTCCGAACACTTTCATTCAAATCTTGTGTCTCAATTTTTCCAAAGTCAGAACAAGAAGTATCACGATGTACCCTCCTATGATGGCTCCTTCGGGAGACTCGTTTAAGCCGACCAAAAGCATGACTATCAGCGCTATTAGCCATATTGAGAAGCCCATCAATGATAATCTCAACTGCTTTAAGTCATTTCGCTCTTTTGCGATAATATAATGCCCAAGAATTATAAAAATTGGGAGCGACCCGGCCATGATCCAGATGAAGATCTGGTTGGATGTGTCTATTTTCGCTATTTCTGTGCCGTGGATAATTTCTGCCTCCGCTAAGAAATGCGTGGCGATTGTAAACAGCAGGAAAATCCTTAAGAAGAATAGCAAAATCCCCAGAAACACTCCCATGATTTGGTTTGCCTGTCTGATCATGCTACCTGCCCCTTTCGTAAGGAAAAAACTTGTAAAGCGGCTTGGAATTACTCCTCAAGCAAGCATTTAACAACCCTTTTCTGAACCCAATATTGCCAAAGCAGTCAGATAAACGAATGCCGAAACTGCCAAAATCTTGAAAAACGAGAAGTAGATGTCACCCAGGATCGATATTTTCGTCATCTCATAGGATGGGTTGCCAGCTCCCATTACCTCTGCAAAGCCTACGAGCATTGTAAAAAACAAGCCGAGCGTCGAGGCGAGGAAAACCATGGCTACACTTCTCCTGAGCCTTTCAATTAAGGGCATGGGTATTAAAGCTGAAAATGACGCCGGAATGAAATAAGTCACTATCATCATTAGATATCCCACGACGTGCAGGATTGCAAACTGATCATCTGAAATCGCTTTGCTGACAATCCAGCTTAGCGGTATGTACAGCGCCGGGAACAGAAGGGTGATAACTACAGGAAGCGAGTATTTTATCTTTTTATGCGCTCTCTTCAGCGCAATGTAAATCGCTGCGGTAAAAGCTCCGAAGAGGATTGAAGGGATTAACAAAATTAACAGGAGTAACATAATAGCACCACCATTTAAACCATCGATTCCGCAATCTTTACAATCTCCTCCTTGCTGAGCTTTGCGGAAATTACCACTTCTACACCGTTTACATTAGTTCTCAGGATCTTGATTCCGAACGATTCTGCAATCTCACCCTCTCTTCCGTTAACGTCAACTTTACTCCAGTTCAGCCCAATTGGAGATTTTTTGAGGCCCTCTGTAATTACAAGACTATCTTTACCTTTACTGTAAACAACCTGAACAAAGTCGCCATAGACCATAGCGTAATCGAATTCGT
>CAZZKR010000043.1:0-12191 GCA_964655015.1 uncultured Nitrososphaeria archaeon | reverse complement strand
ATCCCCAAGGGGCCACCAGTACTCGTTGCACAGAATAGGTATTATGTCGAGATGTGTATAAATTTTTTACAATGCTCGTCAATTTCGTGAAGAACTCAAATCCCTACAGTCCGTTTAAATATGTTAGAGCACTTACCTTTTTCACGAAATGTATTTAAACATCCGAAAAACAAACCAAGTATAGAATGGTAGAGGAAGAACTTTTGCTAAATTTTGGAACCCAGATTGGAGCAACCGCTCGAGCAGAAGGTGTGGAAAAACATCAACTCGAGATCCTCTTAGCATCCTTGGAATCTATCCGTGATGAGCGTATGTGTCTCTTATTGACAGCAGCATTTGCAGAGAGACAGTCTAAGCGTAAACGTGAATCTCAGCGCGAATTACTGGGACCTAAAACAGCTGGAAATGTTGTGAACGCACTTAAAGAACTTTACCAAAAAGGAGCGACCCGAAAAGAAGCGAGAAAGATGTTAGGGATAGCCAAGTGGATTTATGAAGCTTCTGAAGGAAAAAATAGAGAGTCACTACAAAAGGTCAAAAGCATAGAAGATTTTGTAAACTTAATTTCCGCTAGGGGATAGGTCTTGTCCGATTACAGGGATTTCGATAAGTTGGAATGCCTGACGCAGATAAAAGGAAAATTTGAGAACGTCACACCATTGAGGGTTGGAGCTGGTAGAGAAGCACCCTTGGGAAGCACGGTAGATATAGCAGTTTTTCGCATTGGAGAAGTGCCGTGCATTCCTGGTTCAAGTTTGAAGGGTGTGATGAGATCACTTGCGGAGGTATTTCAGAGGTCAAAAAATCAAGAAGTTCATGATCCTTGGGATGAGCAAGCGGTGAAGAATGAGTCAAGAAACGGTTTCTGTGTGATATGTGGGATCTTCGGTAATATAGAGCTCTCTAGTCACGTGAGGATTCACGACTCATATCCATTAACAAAAGAGAACATAATCTTTGTCAAGCCTGGAATCGGTATTGACAGAAACTGGGGAAGTGTACAACGAGGTCCGTTCCATGAAGAATTCGTAAAGCCGGGGGTTGAATGGAGTTTTAGAATGGAAGCGATAAACATTGAAGTTGGTCCAAACGTCCAAGAGGAGAGGGGAAAGCTCCTATTCACAATCTTGCGGACTTTTAAGGAATGTGGGCTTCAAGTTGGAGCGAGAAAGACGTTGGGTGCTGGGCTGATAGTTCTAAAGGAAGCGAAGGGCACGATTCTCAAGCTTGAAGGAGGAGCGTTTAAGCAAACTGAGGGTTGGAGCTTATGAACTCTTGGGTCTCCCATGCTTATATGAAACGGGAGACCATTCTGGAGGGGGTTTTGGAGAATGTGGCCCCACTCAGAATCGGCATGGGAAGAGAACCTTCCTTGGAAGCAACCACCGAGCTGTCTGTCCTGAGGATACTGTATGGAGATTTAAGCGTACCATACATTCCGGGATCAAGTCTGAAGGGAATCTTCAGGAACTTCGCGGCAACTCTTGTGTTACAAAAAGGCGGCTGGGTGTGTTCTAAAAATGATTGCATGCAAAAGCTGAAGGAAGAGTTTGTCAAGAAAGCATGCCTGCTTTGTAAGGTTTTCGGCTCACAAGGCTTCAGGGGGCTTGTCAACTTTTTTGACGCTTATCCTATGAACGAAAAAAGAGAAATTTATGCACCAGAAATCGGAATCAGAACTGGTATAAAAATCGGGAGAAAAACCGGAACTGTTGCTGGAATAGCTAAGTATGACGTCGAATACGTAGAGCCCGGTGCGAAGTTTAGGCTCCAGATATTAAGCCTAAATCTGCCAACCTACGCACTTGGTCTACTCTCTAAGGTTCTACTCCTCTTGAATAGAGGGGAGGTGAAGGTGGGCGGGTTCAAAAGCAGAGGATTCGGACAGGTCAATGTCACCGTATGGAGGTTCAAGATAAGGGATGGTGTATCGGACGAGAGAAAGATAGGGAAGTTGGATGAAGAAGACGTTGAGGCGGAAGTTAAGCTGACAAGGGAGAACGATTGGCTCGTAGCAACCGACGGGGAGGCTTGGAGGGTCGTGGAGAATCTTGCGAAGTCTTGGGATACTTTCAGGCTCACTAGGGAGGGTCTAAGATGACGCTTGAAGTTATACGACAGCGACCGAGGTCGAGGTCGGAGATCGATGGGCTTTGCGGCTCTCTTGATGTTTCCATAAAAGCCGTCACAGATCTTCACGTTGGCTGGGTTCAGTTCCGGCTCGGAGTTAGTGAGGAAGAAGTAACAGCGGTTCTAAGGAGAACTGGAGACTGGATAAAGGCGGTGAATGAGCTGGCCAGAAGTCTGAAACTAGACTATCAGCCGTTCTGCGAATGTGGAGGGGTACCCACAATCCCTGGGGCCACGGTCAAGGGAAACGTGAGATCCAGAATTGAACTTGGATTCAGAGAAAAAGACGGGAGGGTCAGATCGTGTTTTGTAGAGGCTGGCGGTGGGAGAGGGAGCTGGCGCCATCAAAAAATTTGGGAAGAGGTGATCCGGAAGCAGAGGCCGAATCAATGCGAATTCAAACCGCAACTAGGGATTGACAAAGTTTGCCTTATCTGCGACCTTTTCGGAACAACCTCGCTCGCGGGCTTAGTGAGGTTCAGCGACTTTGCCGGACCAGACGTCATACTGGCGGAGGAGGATTTTGATTTTAATATAAAGCTAAAGGTTGCCCCAAAGAATTCGATATTCCGGGGAAGGATAGATTTCTTCAACCTCAAGCCAGAAGAGCTGGGCCTGCTCCTCCTAGGCATGGGCATGGAGGGCGGGGCCGAGGGAAGGCCAGTCCTGATGGGGAGGTTGAAGTACCGGCATTATGACAGGATTGGGCAGGTTAAGTACGGGCTGGAAAGAGTGAGACTTTCTGAGATCTCGAAAGGGCATCTGTTCGGTGTTGTGCACCCTGGAGAAGAAGTGGATGGAACGAAGGTGGCTGGTGAACTGATCAATCGTGCGAGAGATGTGTACAAAGACTTCCAGCCGGTGGATGAGGTTAAAAATCTGGCAGAGGTGAGAAGATGAGCCTTCCCAAGTACCAGAGCCCACCTTATCCCGTCTACAAGTCTTACTTCGTTCCTTATTTCGATCCCCAGAATGGAGACGTCCTCGACGTCAGAGAGGTGACCCGGAGTGATGTTGAGGAATGCTGGAGGAAAATGCTGGAAGAGATGCGTCAGTTCCTTCAATACTCGCTCTCCGGAACAGCCGGAGTAAGAAGGTTGGAACTCACAGGGGATAT
The DNA here is from genome assembly GCA_964655015.1 of uncultured Nitrososphaeria archaeon. GTDB lineage: Archaea > Thermoproteota > Nitrososphaeria_A > Caldarchaeales > Wolframiiraptoraceae > Terraquivivens. The sequence goes on along the minus strand of CAZZKR010000043.1, from coordinate 8,944 downwards.
GATTGTGTTGTTCCTGAAGGCCCCGCTTCTACGCGAACCACTGGAACAACTCCTTCCAAGTCCACTGAAACTTCTGATTTGTATGAGAATTCTGAATGCTGTTGAGCCTAGGCTAGAGTTGGAAGAACTCGACCCGATTGCCTTCTGTAGCCGGGCCTACAGAGTATATGAGATGTGGGAGAGGATGAAAGATAGAGAAAATATGAGTCGAGCTCTAGAAATATTAACAAAGGCTCAAGATTTTGTTGAGAAATGCTGGTTTATATTCCCCGCTGATTCTAGGCCTCTTCTCAATAGCTCTGGGCTAATTCCACACTCTTTAGTAACTTCTGCGCTTGCTTGGATTTTCGCCTTTTCAGAAAAGATTTCGAGGGAAGAGTGTGCGATAATCAGGCTAGCCTCCCTCCTGCACGACTTTGGGAAACCCTTCGATATCTTCAACCACGTTTTGGCCTCTAGGAAGGTTGCTGAGTTTCTCCTCTCGGAAATCATTGATGACGACAGCCTGAGGCAAGTTCTGGAACTGATAGAGCACCACCACGACGAGAGACATCAATTGGGGAGGATAATTGTCAGAGCTGACCGGTTGGCTTCAGCCAGCGACAGGTTGGGAAATCTCTTAAAGAAGAGACTAGAAAAAATACTCGGATACCAGCTCTCAGACGAGGAAATCTACAGATGGGAATTCTGGAGAAACCTGCATATGCGGGATGGGCAATTAATTCGCCTATTGAGCGAGAAACTCGTCCGCGAAATGAGAGAGAATACTGAGTGGTTCACCTCCTTGAAAAAAGTGTTGGAAGAGGCAAGGGACCTCGTATGTGAACCGGTAAATGAAGCTGTAGTTGTTTGTATAGACAGCGGTGGGATTCAAGATTTCATCTCCAAGAGGCAAGAGCTCAGGAGCTTGGGTGCCGCCAGCTTCACAGTGGATTGCTTGGTAATGGTGCAGATTCCCTCCCTCTTACAAGCGAGGTTCGAAAAAGAGAACGAAACTTGGCTACCCTTGGAGACAATCCTATACTCTTCAGGGGGGAATGTCACCCTACTCCTACCTTCACAGTCCCAAGGAATGGTCGAGAAGCTGAAGGATGAGCTGAACAAGTACTTGCTGGGAGTCGATCCTTCCTTACGTCTGCGACTGGTTTCAGTTCAGTTCAGGCCGCTCTACTTTCTGCTGTCCGAGGATCTGGGAAGAGAGCTCGGTTTATCCAAGATTCGTATAGAGAAAAAGGAGATGCCGGTGATAATTATGGACAAACCTTGCAAGACGTGCCAGATGCTACCACGTGTTGATGGGAAGGACGAATGTACTACATGCAGAGCTCTGTATGATTTGGGAACGGAATTCCATTTCAAGAGAAGGTGGGAGGGAAGCTTTAAGGTAGGGGATTTGGAGATAATTCCGTCCAAATGTTTTGGTAAGGAGTGGGAAAAAGTCGGCGATAATATAATGGCGATAATCGCAGGGCATGACTTTGAGGAGCTTGAGAGCGGAATGGAGAAGAGGGACTACGCGGTTCTGAGTGCGGACGGGAACATCATGGGAACCTTCATGGGTACATCCATCACATTAACCGACATGTACGAGAGGAGCGCAAGGATTGACCTGGCTCTGAAAAGGGCCTTCGAGGAATCCGCTTTGGAGTTGCGTAAGGCTCTCAAAGAAATTGGGGGAAACGCGGTATGCAAGACCTTGGCTGTTCTGAAGCTGGGCCTGCTCTACATAGGCGGGGACGACACTCTCCTTCTTCTTCCTTCTTGGCTTGCCCCAATAATCTCTTGCTCGCTCGCGGAAAAGTTCTTGAAGTACATGGGGGGAGCCCGGGGGATATCGATAGGGATTGCGGCGGGGCCCTACACCTCGCCGGTCTGGTCTCTCATAGACGCCGCTAGGAAGCTCCAAAGCAAGGCGAAGGAAGGGAAAAAAGTGAGGGAGGAGATGAAGGGAGCCAAGAGCTCTGTCTGCTTGGATATAAGCGATGTTGTACTCTCGAAAACTTCGGTAGAGCAGCGGAGAGAAGTTATGGAAAAAGAGAGGTCGAGCGATCAGCCGTTCCTAATAGGAGAGAACGAAAACAGTTTGCGATCTCTGATAGAACTTATCATGGAGAAGGAAGGAGAAAACATCTATGTGGCGGCCTACGGAGTCTCTCACCCACAACTCCTTGAAAAAGCCTCCGATAATCTTAAGAAAGAGATTGAAAAAATCCCCAAGGACCTCAAAAAAATCCGGCAGATACTCCGAGAGGCGGTAACGGCGAGCAGAAACCTCATCAGCTCCCAAGATGCAGGACTTGTCAACAAGCTTTGTATGGTCTACCTCATGAAAGAAATGAACAGAAGCAAGGAAGAGGAAAAGCCCATTTATCTCAAGCTACTCAGGTTCTTCACGAGCAAGGGGAACTCAACGTACGGGGATGTTGATCTTCTGATAAAGATACTAGGAGGTGGAGTCATATGATGCGCTTTAGGGTTTTCGCTAGGTTCATAGGGCTTGGCTGTGTGGGCTCGAGTTATAGGGAACTCTTTGGGCCGGACATAGCGTTCCAGAAGAGGGGCAACACTCCATATATCCCGGGTAGTAGCTTCAAGGGCGCCCTGAGGTCCGCTGCGAGCAGAGTGGCCAAGCCGTACGGATTCACGGCTTGCGGCCAGATAAGGCCCGAAAGGATGCAACCATGTGACGTTTGCAGACTTTTCGGCACACCAGCAGGACATCCCACACTTTTGGTCGAAGATCTGATACCAACTAAAGATTTGTCCCGAGTCATTGTGACTAGGGTGAAAATCAACGACAGCAGTCTAAAGGCAGAGGAGGGAGCTCTATACAGCCAAGAGCATGTATGTGGTGGCGAGTTCGAAGGAAGAATCTTGGTACTCAGACCAGAGAGGAGGCTACTCGGACTCTTACTCCTCGCCTTGGCTGAGTTACGCTCAGGCAGGGTAGGGAGGAACTCTATCGTCGACCTAAAAATCGGGGAGACAGAGGAACTCAGGAGGGAGGTGGAGGAGAGGTACGTGCAGCTTGAGAGGGAGCTGGAGAGCTGGCTCTGGGAGAAGGTGTTAGGGGAGGGAGAAATGTGAGGATTTGGGAAATTTCGTTCGAGCTGAAGTCCCCGGCCATTGTGACTAGAAGGAGAACCGAGAGAGGCTTCAAGGAAGCTCTGGATTACATCCCGGCAAGCTCGCTCAGGGGTGCCATACTCTCCTCCCTATACTACCATGGAAGGATTGGTGAGGATAGGCTAGAGCAGGAGGCTGAGAACCCGAGAATCCTATGCACGGCCGGCTTCCCGCTGGTGGATGGACAAAAGTTCTGGCCCATGCATCCCTTCATCTATGAATGTAAAATTTGCAAAGAAGTTATAGTGGCAGACTTCCTTCCCAAGCTGGAGGAAGGTCAAGAGCCGATACTTCCAAGCATTTGCAAACAGTGGCACCAGTCACTAGATTTCCTTCATCCTAGGTGCAGAAGTTTTAAGCAAGTCGGGGAAGAAGACAAGAAAAAACTCAAGGTTCACTTCACTTCCTCCATCTGTGTCGGTATCTCGAAAGATAGAGGCGCATCTGAGGGTGAGCTTCTGTACGAGTATGATGCTATTGATGCCGGCCAGAAGTTCTGGTTCAGACTTTGCTACGAAGATTCCTTGGAAAAGGGCTTCGAGTTCTGGGTTGGGAGGGGCATCTCAAGAGGTTTCGGATGGGCGAAGATCAAAAACGTCATCAGAGAAATCAAAGTGAAAGAGGAGGCAGAGAAAATTAGAGAGGTACTACAGGGACGCGAGCGCACGGTCATGTATGCCCTATCTCCTCTTCTCTCTGGCAGGGGTCAACGGTGTGTCCCCAGCCCGGACAGGGTAGAACTTTCAGAGGTCGCTAAGATTATGGGAATCGAAGGAGGAGGTGTGATTGAGGTGGATAAGGTCTATGGGAGAACAATAATGTACGATGCGGGATGGGACATGAGGAGGGGGAGAAGGAGGCCTATCCTACCAGCAGCTGCCCACGGTAGCTTGGCAGTATGTAGAATCTCTAGAGACGCCGACCCGAGACTCCTCACGGCTCTCTCGGTCTTGGGAACGGTCGAGGATTTTGAAGATGTAAAGCTGACCTGTGTCAACCAGCTCGTACCACTCAGGTACGTGATGGAGGAATGGTGATGAGTCACATCTTTCCCCTCAGAAGCAGGATTATCGGAAGGCTCGATTGCAAGAGCGAGAGTTTACTCCACATAGGGTCGGGAGGTGTGGAGGCTAGGAGGGAGATTCTAAGCGTTACGGCTCATGGTAAGATGAGGATACTCATACCGGCCTCCAGCCTGAAAGGGGTTTTCAGGAGAAGAGCGGAACTGATATTTAGGTCGATTGGAACCCAAGTTCTCGCCAACCTCTTCTATCTGAAGGATGAGGGCGTGGAGGTACGGGAGAAGAAGGAAGAAGAAGCTGTCCTTTGGCTCCTGAACCAGCCAAACATATACGAGACACTAGTGAGCCTCGGCTTCGGGGACGATTTGGATTGGCTGGAAGTGAAGAACGCAGAAGATTTGAAAAGGAGGTGGGAGGAACGCGGAGCGGATCAAAACGTGAGGAAGAAGTTCAAGTCGATGGTGGAGAAGTATGCTTCTACTCTCCACCCGATCTGCAGACTCTTCGGGACACAGTCCGTTGCAGCTAAGGTTAGGTTCCTAGATGTTCTCTTAGACTCTCGACTCGTTGAGAAGCCCGGAATAGCTATAGACAGGAAGACACTAAAGGTGAGGGAGCACAACCTATACTTCCTAGAGAGCATACCTCCTCTTTCCTTTGCTGTCTGGTTCATAGCTGATAACCTCCTGCCGGGCGAGGAGGAATCTCTACTTTTCGCATGTACCTTGAATAGCATCCTTCAAATGCCGCTTGAGCTTGGGGCTAGGAAGAGTGTGGGGATGGGCTCGATAGGGCTAGAGGGGGGAAACTTCTGGTTGGTGGAGACGGAGAAGGATAAGAGTTGCACGGTTCTGGCGAACCCCTTCAAGCATTCGAAGCCCATGGGTCTACGAGAGTTCATAAACTGGCTTACTGCATGTTGAAACCAACCACCTCAGGTAGTTCTATCTTCAGTCTTTACGAAAGACCTTTCTTGAAATTGTATCAAAACTCAATCGCAGCTACATACAAGATTGACCAAGGCGTTCTTGACAGTCCGCAGAAACATGGAAGATCCTGAGGCTCCTGAACTCGATTAATATCTGCTCCCAGGCTCACGGGCCCTCGACCAAGTCTATCACGTGAGGCTCATTATCCGAAAGAGCAAGAGAAACTTGGTAGCGTGACGATCAAAAGTATCGTGAGCCAAGGTTTATCTCTAACAGGCCTGATACGTTTCTAACATTCTCCTTCTCGGTCTTGAAAAATTTGAGTACTATCCTGGCGAGAATGATATGGTAGATAGGTCAAAGAATAAAACCACGCATGTAGATGTAGTGTGTAGGGTTCTTGAGAAAACATGGTTACGGAGCATGATAGATCTTTCTTTAGGATTAAAGATTATTCCTTTTCATCTGCGGCCTATTTCTATATTTTTCTGTGTTAGCTTAACTCCTGCTAAGCTTTTCTGACGGTGTTTGGGAAGAGATTAAGTTCTAGTCGTTCTCGCCCAGAGAAGATTTTTCACAATCTACTTGACCCTCTCCAAGACTATAGCCGGACAGACCCTTCTAATACCCTCTCTCGACTCGAGACCTTTAACAAAACTCGAGAGCTCTTGGGAGCTTTTGAACCAGCATTCTACTACGAGCATGTGGTCACCACTCGTCAAGTATAGTTTCATGACTTCTTCCTTGTTTTTTAACTCCTCCATAACCTTGATTAGATGTTCTGGGTCCACATCCAGCCCTATTATTGCCGAGACCTCGTAGCCTAGCTTCTTGGGATCTACATCAATAGTGTATCCTTTAATAACACCAAGATCCTTGAGGCGTTTAACCCTCTTCCTAACTGCGGCTTCCGAGACCCCGAGCTTTTCAGCTATTTTAACATAGGATGTTCGGGCGTCTTCCATAAGGAATTTAATTAGGGTAAGGTCCGATATTCGAACCATAAAGTTTATTATAATCAACTATAATATATATGTAACGCGATTGAGGTGGTTAGGATGGAGCAAGTTTGTATTCCGTTATTAGGAGAAAAAGTTCCGAGTTTCGAGGCCAAAACGACGCATGGTGTGATAAAGTTTCCAGATGACTACAGAGGCAAGTGGGTGGTGGTGTTCTCGCATCCGGCCGACTTCACGCCCGTCTGTACCACGGAGTTCGTCGCATTCCAGAAGAGGTACGATGAGTTCAAGAAGCTGAACTGCGAACTCGTCGGCCTTAGCATAGATCAAGTGTTTAGCCACATAAAATGGGTGGAGTGGATTAAGGAGAAGTTCGGCGTCGAGATACGGTTTCCGATAATCGCCGACGATCAGGGGAAGATTTCATGCATGCTAGGAATGATACATCCCGGTAAGGGGACAAACACTGTTAGAGCGGTCTTCATAATCGATCCTGAGGGTGTCGTTAGGGCAATATTCTACTACCCGCATGAGGTCGGTAGAAACATAGACGAGATCTTGAGGTCCGTTAAAGCCCTTCAAGTAGCGGATGAGAAGAAGGTGGCTTTACCAGCTAACTGGCCGAATAACGAGCTAATTGGTGACAAAGTGATAATTCCGCCAGCGAGTGATGAGAAGACTGCCAAGGAGAGGCTGGAGAAGGCGAAGGCAAAAGAGATAGAGTGCTACGACTGGTGGTTCTGTTACAGAAAGCCTTAAAATTCAAACAGTGTAAAATAATGAGATTGAGATTATGACTCAGAAGCTCCAAGTATACAAGTGCAACATCTGCGGCAACATCGTGATGGTGATGCATCCGAGCATCGGCACGCTCGTATGCTGCGGCCAGCCAATGCAGCTGCTAGAAGAGAAGACCGAGGACGTAGGGATGGAGAAGCACGTTCCCGTAATAGAGAAGACTGCAACTGGAGTAAAGGTGAAGGTTGGCTCGGTACCCCATCCCATGGAAGAGAAGCATTACATCGAGTGGATCGAATTAACCGCGGATGATAAGATCTACATAAAGTTCCTAAAGCCAGGTGACGTCCCTGAGGCGGAATTCCCGGTCAAGGCTGAGAAGCTCTCTGCTAGAGAGTACTGCAACATTCACGGACTCTGGAAGACCAAGTAACCCCTTTCTTTTTTATTTTATTCATGTTCAAAGCTTAAAGTTTTATTAGGTGACGAGTAAACATCTTCTTTCGTTGAATGGTTGTTAGGGAAATGAGTCCTAAGGTCTTATTACGGGAGATTGAGAGCGGGTTCTACCTGCTGAGAGTTGATGATGAGAAGGTGAATTATTTCGAGGCCATTTGGAGCATTCCCGAAAAGGTGACCTATAACGCGTATCTCCTTGTGGGGGATGGTGGTGCTGTTTTATTCGATGGTTGGAAGGCAGTCTACGCCGATGACCTCATCGAGGCTATTAGGGAAATCACGAATCCCCGGGACCTGACACACGTGATAGTTCATCATACTGAACCGGATCACTCGGGCTCGCTACCTAAGGTTTTGGAGGCGAATGGGTTTAGGGCCGAAGTCGTGACTCATCCTATGAGCAAGCCCATGATCGAGTCCTTTTACAGGATATCTCCGAAGTTCAGACTGGTAAAGGATTGTGAGGAGATCTCGGCGGCCGGGGAGAAAATTAAGTTGGTCTACACACCATGGCTACACTGGCCCGAGACTATTGTGAGCTATCTAATGAGTCGGAAAATATTGGTCCCGTGCGATGCCTTCGGAGGGTACTCGATCCCGAGAACGATATTCGATGAGGACGATGAAGTTCTCCGGGAATATCTGCCGAGCGTCAGGAAATATGTCGCGACGATAATAGGGTTTTACAGGCAGCATATAATCCGGAACATAGAAAAGCTCCAGAATCTTCAACTAGATATCAGAATTATAGCCCCAGCCCATGGGCTTGTCTGGAGGAGAAATCCGCAGCTGATCTTAGACTATTATAGGAACTTAGCTGAGGGGCGCCCCGACGGCAACAAGATCCTGGTAGTCTCCGGCTCGATGTACGGCTTGATGGAGAGAGCCGCAAGGACCGCAGTGGAGGCAGTTGAAGGGCTCGGAGGTAGAGCAGTCTTCTACCGGTTCAACGACTTGGAGCAACCGCCGTTCTCAGAGATTATAGGAAATGCTATCGACTCGAGGGCAATAATCCTTGCCGCGCCCACCTATGAAGCAGGAGTTTACCCGCTACTTGATCAGCTGGTGGATCTGATCGTTAAGAAGATCCCGCCTAAACCCGTACTCATCTTGGGATCTTACGGCTGGGCTGGCACTGTAGCCAAGAAACTCTCGGAAAAGTTGGCAGCCGCCGACTTTAAAATAGTCGAGACAATAGAATTCAGGGGTTCTCCAAGCGAGGAAGACGCCCGAAAAATTAGGGAGGGCGTTAGAAGGCTCCTCGAATCGTCTTGAAGACAAGATTTGACCACGATCCGAGAATGTCCTAGGTTAATGGCTTTACAGGACGTCGAGGAATGCCTAATACTAGAGAGGTTGAATAAGTTCGCGCTAAGAGTTAAGATTGGAGACCAGGAGTACCTTGCATTCCTCCAAAACACTGGAAGGCTTATGGACTATGTGGTGCACGGTAGAAGAGGCTTCTGCATTCCGATTGGGAAACCTCAAAAACTCTCGAGAAGGCTTTTCGCAATTTCAGAAGGTGACCTCGCCGCGATCGTGGACACGTATATCCAGTCGAAAGCTTTCGAGGAGGCAGTTAGCCGTGACCTCATACCTTGGCTCAGGTGCTACCGAATCTTGAGGAAAGATGTCCCGATCGCTGGAACAAAGATAGATTACCTCATGACCTGTGAACTGAAAGATGTGTTCGTAGAGCTTAAGAGCGCTG
>CAZZKR010000042.1:0-52801 GCA_964655015.1 uncultured Nitrososphaeria archaeon | reverse complement strand
AACCGATTATGACTCCGTGGTTTATTTCTGCAGACCAAGAAATTCTGTGGGAGAGGTTTTTGATGGAAAAGTGGAGGAAATTCGTATGGGTCTTGCCTCACCATGGCATCCGACAAAAGGTCCTAATAACACGTTTTGGTTTATTGATATAACGAAGAATGCCATAGGTGTTGTAACGATTTCCAGACCACCAACGATGAGGACCGCATGGGTCGAGAAACTTAGCGATAAAGATTTCAGAGTTTTTGCTGAGGTCGAAGACAGAGAAGGTGATTTGATGTACGTCATGGCAATCGTGGAGCAGTACGTAAACGAAAAACTCATCATGAACTCTACCTTCGGGATGAGCTTAGTCCAAGGTAACAAGTACGCTGGAGATGAGAGCATAGGAATCGATGACGGGATAGCTAGGGTAAGGGTTGTTGCGTCTGATGCGGTAGGTAACGTTGTTTACTTTCGTGCTGGAAACATAACAATAAAGGATGGTGCTATAGTCAATATCGAACTAAAAAAAGATGAGGAGCAAGGAACCAGTATACAGATTTACATCCTCATCTCAGAATTGTTGCTGCTTATACCGGTGGTGCTTACGGTTTTTTACGTTCTTAGAAGAAGAAAGAAATCTCATAAGCGTAAGTAGTTTAAGATTTTAAGACTCTCGATACCTTTACGACCCGACTCTAATAACTTCTTGAGCATTTTCAAGTCTCTAGGCAAGTCCACATCCAAACATACTCCTAGCGACGCGTACACCGCTACCTTTTTTCCGCATGCCTTCGCTGAAGACATGTGTTTGGAGAAGCTTGAGGCTCCAAACTGCATCTTGATCATACCCGCACCCCTCATTGCTAAGGCATTCGTACCCTTCAACCCAAAAGAAGGAGAAATTACGACCTCGTTATACTCCAACAATCTTCCTATAGTTTTCACATCTTCTGGTAAGAGCAACGGAAGGTCGCAGGGGAATATAACAAAACCTTCTGCGTGCTTTGGGCAAAGCATACTAATAGTATTCTCGAGGGATTCGTTGAGCTCATGCCATGCATCAGGTATGAAAGATAAACCCTTCTGCTTAGCTAGCGACTCTATTTCGGAATCGCTTCCAATTATGTATATGCTATCTAGACCAGCCCCTAGGCACGCATCAACAACCAACTCGAGCATTTTGATGACGAGCTGTTTGCGTTGCTCTTGGTTAAGTAACCTCTTAAGTCTTGATTTCCCATCCGCTAACTTCTTAACCGGAATTATCGCAAACTCAAGCAAGACAAGTCTAAGCTTAATTCTTGAAATTGTTAAATATTAAATTTCCTCAATTTTACGTTAAATATGAACCAAAAGTAAAAATTTAGGTGATGTTGATTACCATCAGAGGGTTTTCGCGGGGATAAAGGGTGATACCAGTAATATACGAAGATTTGTGTGTTATTTGCAAAAAGGACGTATCCTCGGAGGAAATTTCTGAAGCAAAGTGTAGCATCAAAAAAGTCCCATTCAGTTCGGCGATGCAAATTGTAGAAGAATTTGAACTTGAAAACTTATTTAGGAAAGTATTGGGAGAACCGAGAGAGTTGCAGAAGTTTTGGATAAAAAGGTTCCTCAGAAATGAGAGCTTCACCATCGTAGCCCCAACTGGTATTGGAAAAACTGCTTTCGGGCTGATCGCCTCACTTTTTTCAGCATTAAAGGGAAAGAAAAGCTACATCATAGTTCCCACGACGCTCTTAGTCGGACAATGTGTTAATGAACTAAGAAACTTTTGTTCAAAGATAGGTAAAAGTGTTGGCATAAACGAAGAGGGAGATGTAACCGTAGCATTCTATCATGAAAAGATTGATAAAAAAGAAAAGGAGAAGTTCGAGGAGACCCTTAGTAACGGTAGCTTTGATATTATGGTAACGACCGCGGCCTTTCTTTCTAAGAGGTTTGAGAAAATCAAAAACATTTTTTTCGATTTCATATTCGTTGACGATGTAGATGCCATCCTAAAAGCCTCAAAAAACGTTGAAAGGGTCTTATACCTTTTAGGGTTCAGGAAAGTCGATGGGCAGTGGACGGGCGAACCAAGAGGTATCTTGATAGTCTCCACAGCGACTACGAGTAAAGGCAAGGCTACAGCACTATTTAGAAAATTGTTAGATTTTGATGTTGGCTCCTCTTTCTTCACGGTTAGAAACATTGATGATTTTTATCTAAATTTGGAAGACACAGAAAAAATAAAGGAGATTTTGAGAAGAATGGGTAATGGGTGCATAATTTATGCCCGAAATAGTGAGGAAGCTGAAAAATATTACGAAGCATTAAAGGATGAATTCAGAATCGGACTTGTGTTAGCTGGAAGAAAGAAGGATTATGACCTTTTTTACGAGGGCAAGATTGACCATTTAATCGGAACATCATATTACTATGGCTTACTCGTTAGGGGTTTGGACCTTCCCCAAAAAATAAGGTACGTTATTTTCATCGGCGCTCCTGTTTTAAGATTTAGATATGAAGCCCTAACGCCGAAGCTGATAAAAACTCTGGCCCTCAGTCTGCAGGAAGATGAATCTATACGAAAAAATCTTCCGCTGATACTCAATTTGGAGAAGTATCCAGAAAAATTGGAAGAAATAAAAAAACTGATAAGCGAAGTTTTGCAAAGAAGAAAAATTGAGGATTTCGTTGTAAGGGAGAACGAGATAATATTTCCGGATATCAAAACTTACATTCAAGGCTCTGGAAGGTCATCGAGGTTGACGGTTAACGGTCTAACAAAAGGCGCATCATTTTTGATGGAAAAAGATGAAGAAATATTGAATGCATTCGTTAAAAGAGCAAAATATTATGACGTGGTGTTTAAGAGCTTTGAGGAAGTCGACTTCGAATCATTAAAGAAAGAAATCGACGAAACCAGAATACCCAGGCATCGTGCAGTTGATGTAATAAGACCTGCGTTACTAATCGTCGAAAGTCCTACAAAAGCAAGGATAATTTCCCGATTTTTTGGACGCCCAAGTATTAAAGTTCTTAACAATTTGATTGTGTACGAGGTTGCAAGCCAAAATTACGTCCTCTCCATAACTGCATGTCTCGGTCACGTCGTCGACTTGGTTACTGATAGAGGTTTTCATGGGGTTCAGGTTAACGGTAACTTCACGCCTATATATACAACAATAAAGCGGTGCAAACGATGCAACTACCAGTTCACCAACAAACAAGATACTTGTCCAATGTGCGGGCATGATGATATAGACGATTCAGCAGGGAGAATATATTCTCTCAGAAACATTGCTTACCAAACAGGATTCGTCATTATTGGTACAGACCCGGATGCCGAAGGTGAAAAGATTGCTTGGGACCTAAAAAACATATTGAGCGGATTAGCGGAAGTAAAGCGTGCCGAGTTTCACGAGGTCACCCCCTCAGCTATCATTAGGGCCCTTTCAAACTTAAGAGATGTTAACGAAGATCTTGTGAAGGCTCAGATACTCCGAAGGGTGGAGGATAGATGGATAGGGTTCGTCCTTTCGCAGCTACTTTGGAAACGTTTTGGAGATTATAACTTGTCTGCGGGTAGGGTTCAAACACCTGTCCTAGGGTGGATAATTCAGCGTGCGGAGGAATTTAAGAGGAAAAAGAAGGTTGCTTACGCCCCGCAATTAGGTTTGACCTTTGAAGAGCTGGAAGGTGAGCAGAAACAACTACGCGTAGAAATTTCTTTAATAGAAGAAAGACAAGAAAAACGCTTACCGCTCCCGCCTTATACAACAGATGAAATGTTGAGGGATGCTAACCGTATCATGCACCTGAGTTCTAATGCGGCAATGAAGTTAGCTCAAGACCTTTTCGAGAGTGGCCTCATAACTTATCACAGAACAGACTCAACACACGTAAGTGATGTCGGGTTAAGGATTGCAAAGGAATTTTTAGGAGAAGATTTTGTAGGTAGGCATTGGTCGACAGCCGAGGGCGCTCATGAATGTATAAGACCCACGAGACCTTGGGATAGATTTACGCTCCAGAGAATGATATATGAGGGCGTCGTGCCAGTTGAGGGATTGACTGCTGAGCACTTTGCACTTTACGACATGATTTTCAGACGCTACATGGCGAGTCAGTGCCGTGAGTTTGAGGTTAAAATCAAGAAATACTTGTTGAAATTTTTAGATAGGGAGAAAATAATCGAGAGAATAGTTGACGCAAAAGGTAGAGCTTTAGAACTCTATAGAAGCGTGGTTATCGATAAGGAACTTCCAGAAGGGGTCTTTGACGTCGAGTTGGAATACCGAATAATACCTTCTGCTTACCCGTACACGCAGGCCGATGTGATAAAGCTCATGAAGGAAAGGGCAATCGGTAGACCGTCCACATACGCAACGATAATTGATAAACTCTTCCGGAGAAAATACGTTATAGAAAGGAAGCGTCTACTCTTCCCGACGATCGTCGGACGCAAAGTCTTTGAATTTTTAGAGAAGAATTATGGTAACTTCGTCTCCGAAGAGAGGACCAGACTTTTACTTAAGATGATGGATGACGTCGAAAGAAGGGCGGCCAACTACGAGGATATGATAAGAGACGTCTACGAAGAAATCAAAAGGATAGGGTAAGGTGCTTGTATGCTCACGCAACGTTAAGAATTTTTATAAAGCATAATGAGAACCTGTTAAGCATGAAAGCTGCACTTCTCTACAAGCCAGCCCCTGCTGAGAAAGACCCGCTTATTATTGAGGACTTGCCCGTACCTGAACCAAAGGATGGACAAGTTCTGGTCAAAGTGGAAGCGTGCGGTGTATGTAGATCGAATCTTCACATGATTGAAGGGGACTGGGTCAAGTATGGTTTGCCGTCTAAGTCGCCGATAATACCTGGACATGAAATAGTTGGCAAGATAAGCGAAATCGGCCGAGGTGTGGAAGGTTTAGATATTGGACAAAGGGTGGGCATTCAGCCGCTTTGGACTGCTTGCGGTAGATGTGAGTACTGCCTGAAAGGGTTTGAACACCTTTGCCCTAGCAAGAAGATAACTGGTGAGACTGTTGATGGAGGGTATGCTGAGTACATCCTTGCTGACTGGCGATACATCTATCCCATACCTGACAACTTGGATCCAGTCGAAGCCGCTCCACTATTCTGTCCTGGCGTAACCGCTTATGGTGCTGTGCTTAAGGCTGAACTGAAGCCTGGAAAGAGGGTTGCGGTCTTCGGTATAGGCGGAGTAGGTCATATGGTTGTTCAAATCGCTAAGCTTTACGGTGCCGAGGTAATAGCGGTCAGCAGGAGCGAGGAGCACCTAAAGGTTGCAGAAGAGCTGGGAGCTGACCTAACAATAAATTCGTCAACTAGTGATCCAGTAGGCGAGATAAAGAAACTAGGTGGTGTCGATGCTAGTATAGTCTTCGCGCCTTCTGATATAGCCGCGGAACAGGCGATAAAAGTTACAAAACCGCTCGGGACGATAGTCATCGGCGTTCACGTCAGGCTTGGAGAATTCTTCTTTCACGAAGAGAAAAGAATAGTCGGCTCAGTGATTGGCTCTAGATGGATGATGAGGGACGTGATAGACTTAGCACGTGCTGGAAAGATAAGGGTCGTCTGCGAGAAGTATCCCCTAGAAAAGGTGAACGAAGTCCTCAAGAAGCTGAAAATGGGAAAAGTCAGGGCAAGGGCCGTCCTAGTTCCCTAAGCTTTTCTATACGTTAAGGCGGTATCCAGGACGAATTTAGCCAGCCTAACCCTATCGTCCTTTGTCTTCATTAGCGTGTTGGTCGTAACGGCCTTTATGCCTAATTTTTCAACATCGTGCACAAGCGAGGCGTCAACCTCATCCATCACGAATACATCTAGGAAGTCGGCGTAAAGTTTGGCTACACCTAGGGCCGAGACCTCAATCCCTAAGTATCTCATCATCTTATCTGCAGGTCCCTTGACGACGGTGCCACCGATTATGGGTGAAACTGCAATCTTCTTAGCCTTAGTCTCCCTAAGAGCTTGACGTACGCCCTTAACAGCAAGTATCGTGCCTATACTCACCAAAGGATTGCTTGGACATACGATAACAATCTCAGCTTCCATTATTGACTCTATCACGCCCGGTGCTGGCTTCGCATTCTCCGACCCGTCATACACAATTTCACGAATGACATCAACAGAACTCCTCCTCACTAAGTATTCTTGAAAATGCATAGTCTCATTATCGGTCCTTATCTTTGTCGCGAAATAATCATCAGTCATCGGTATGATTCTTTGCTTGAGGCCGAGTCTGGTGCATATATCCTTCGTTACTTCGGAGAGCCTGTAGCCAGATCTTAGCATCATCGTCCTATGGATATGGGTCGCTAGGTCTCTATCTCCAAGCTTGAACCATGTCTCGTGGCCGTAAACTTTTAGCATCTCAAGGCAGTTGAATGTATCATTCTTGATACCCCATCCTTTCTCTTCATCGACGAGTCCCGCCAACGTGTAGATGATTATATCAATATCTGGTGAGACGTGCAGGCCATGGAATTCGCAGTCGTCTCCTGTATTCACGATTATCGTCAGTTTCTCGGGTGGAACTATCGAAGAGAGACCATCGAGAAGCTTGGCGGCCCCGACACCACCAGCAAGGGTCGTTATCATATTGGGTTCCCCCAAAAGTTTAGACATGCAACTTCGCCTAACGGTTTTCTTGGAGGTTTCGATGAAGAGCCTCCGCGTGAGACTTCCACAATCGCTTGCGGTTCAAAAGAATCCGGTAACCTTAAAACCTTTTTCACAACTTCTGGAGCGAATAATGCACTACTCCTCCAGCAAGCCGATATGTCCATAGCATGAAGTGCCAAGAGTAGGTTCTCTATAGCGGCGGCGACCGATTGAACTGCCATAATGTGTTCACATGCTTTACGTCTATCGTCAGGGTACTTATGCATGTCTTCCATTGTGAGGCATACGACGATAATAACAGAGGCTTTCATGCTTCTTTCCGTTGAAGCTCTTATGATTTCCTCTATGGTCCCCTCATCCAGTCCATCCTTTCTCAAATCCTCGCGCCATAAGGCCGCCATCTCTTCTATCAGCTCTTCTTTTACTTTCGGGTCCTTGACGATGACGAATCTCCAAGGTTGGGCATTATGTGCCGAGGGCGCAGAGGTCGCAACCTCTAGCGCCTTTATAACCTCATCGAGCGAAACCTCTCCATCGCCTGGGATCTTCGCGCTTGCTCTTGAGGATATGAACGAAAGTATTTTTTGAGGTTCTATCACAATATTATTTGCACATAATCACTTATATCAATCTTATTATTAGCCTGCTTACGTAAAGGTCGGAACGATTTGGTTGAGCTTTGGCTAAAGTACGGTAAAACAGAGATATTCGTTGACGTCCCATCGGATATGCAATATTTTGTAGCCGAGCCAAGTAAATCGGTCGAGTTAGAGAACGTTGAAGCAGATTTAGAATCGGCTCTCGTGGGTTTAGGATGTGAAGAGTTTGAAAGATTAATTCGATCATCCAAGAAAATTTCGCTTGTGGTTGATACACAATTGCCCGCTGAAAGTTTCTTATCTGTATATAAAAAACTAATAGAATACGTTGTTCAACATAAGAGCTCTGAAGCATCTTTCAGCGTATTGCTCTCACCATGGAGATATAGAGGGATAGGGATTGAGGATTTTATGAACATTGAAAATATTGTCGATGTAAAGATTAATTCGATCGTTGTGGATCGTTATTCAGAATCTTCTGAATGGGCTTTGGATGAAACTAGCGGTCTTCAAGTCCACCAAGAATATTTGAGTAGTGACTTAAAAATCGTACTTCTACCCACGGAGTATCATGGTGCTTACGGTCTACTTGATTACAGACACACGATCGTTATGGGAATGGCATATGTAAAATCAAGACCAAAACGGGTAAAGAGTATAGAAAGTCTGTGGGAAGTTGCTAATAACATTAAACCTGATCTTACCATCCAAACAGTTCACTCAGATAAAAAAGGGCTTGTGAAAATTTTCGCGGGACAACCGGAACAGGTTGCGACCTCCGCATCCAGTTTAGCCCACGACACCTTAACGGCAAAGTTGAAGAATAAAACAGACATAGTCATAGTGAGCCCGGGAGGTACGCCCTACGACTCAACGTTGATGAATGCGCTCCAAACTTTAGGAAACGTCGAACATGCTGTAAAGAACGATGGCATACTGATACTGGCGAGCGAGTGTACAAATGGATTGGGCGGTCCTGAATTTACAGCAGAGTTAGGTAGATATGCATTAGAGAAAGACGACTATCGCCCCTCGAGTATAATTAATCATGAATCCATGCTTATCAATAAATTTAGACTCTTGTCAAGAAAGTACAAGATAGCTTTGGTCTCGACATTGCCCAAGGCATACGTGGAAAGGCTATTGGGGGCGAAAGCGTTCGACACCTTATCTGATGCGCTATCGTATGCTTTGAGGATAAAGGGAAAAGAATGTAGTATAAGCTTAATCCCAGATGCAGCAAGAATCTCGGTATCACTAGAAGGAGAGGGGAACAAAAGTCAGGATGAGGATTCCAATAACCCCCAGAAGGGCTAGCTTCCTTTTCTTTGAAAGTGGTGAGACTTGGTCAAGCGGCACTATGTCAGGTGTTCGAGAAGACATAAATAAGATTAGGATGCCCAGCAGAAAATATCCCATTACTATTAGGACGAGCGCCGAAACATATGAGGCTATGATGTATTGTTTTCTTGATAATAGCGGCCTGAAGATTCTACCGCCATCCAGTTGCCATGCGGGGAATAAGTTTATCGCCGTCACTACCATGCCGAGCCACGCTGCGAAACCTAGCGTGGAAAAGAAAGGTACCATCTCCGGTTTACCAAAGATGGGTCTAATTAAATAGAATGCGAGCGGTGATGGTAGAAACACGCCCCCCTCCTTCTCAATTAATGTTTGGACGGCTTCGTATTCTGATACGCTCAGCCAATTAGCTGTCAGAAAAGCGGCAATCGTCACAAAGATGCTTACAATGAATCCCGTGATAGGGCCGCTTATACCGCTATCGAAGAGGCTATCCCTATTTATCGCGGGGTCTTTCTGGAATATAACGGCGCCGAACGTTGGCATGATGCCCGGCACTCCTGGTATAAAGTATGGAGGCGTTGCACCCATGCCGCTAGCCTTGGCCGAAAGGAGATGACCAAATTCATGCAAACCAATTATAGACATGAGAGCAACAGTGAAAAGTAATGTGTTTAGTAAAATATCCGTAACGCTGAGTCGACCGAATATTCTTGAAAATATGTCAGCATAAGACACAGAACGCAAGTAACCGTCAATGAGTACTGTGCCGACCGTAACAAAGAACAGTATTAAAGGCATCTTGCTCGTCTTTTCAGCTACTCTTCTGTAAGGAAATACCCTTATGAGAACCCTTTCCTTATCCCGAACTGCCATGGGAGCGTATCCAATATTTCTCAGGTCAAAAACTAATTCCTTAAATGGCTCTTTAATGTAGTGTTCTTTTATAACGAATGATAGAACGTTTTCTTCAAAAAACACGTCTTCGACTGTGAACCTTTTCATAACAAAAGCCTTTATTTTTTCTAAGTCATCCAGACCATATCCGAACTCTGACAAATGCACCCGCAAAACTTTTACGTCTAAGCTTCAATAAATATCTTTATCTAACCCCCAAGATGTATGATATGTGTTGGTGATGCGCAGGTGGAAGGTCTTTCGAAATGTGTCGAAATTCCACCAAACATAGTTATAAGAAACGTAAACCCAGACGAATTGCTCCAAGTAATGCACATTAATAGATTATGTCTTCCGGAAAATTATACTTTCTCATTTTTCGAAACACTTTACAGGGACGCTCCTAAAGCGTTTTTTGTCGCAGAATGCAACGGAAAGATAGTAGGTTATGTGATGTGTAGGGTAGAAAGGACGTTTTCGAAGATAGAGAGGTTTAAGTTGAAGAAGGTGGGACATATAGTCTCCATAGCGGTCCTTCCGGAGTATAGACGTATGCATATTGGTACTACTTTGATGAAATGTGCAATGGAGGCGCTGAGGAATGAATATAATTGTTACGAAGTTTACCTAGAGGTAAGGGTCTCCAATGAGCCTGCTATCTCGATGTATGAGAAGCTTGGTTTCCAAAAAGTAGAGATACAGGCACATTATTACATGGATGGTGAAGACGCGTACGTTATGGCGAAAAAACTCTAGCGTTGCTTAAAGATTAAAGCCTAAGTTCCTTATGAGTTTTGCCGCCTCTTCAAGGTCTTTATGTGTGTCTATGCTTATCCATTCACACTCGTTGAACGGTACGGCTTTGAGCAATCCTTGACCTGCTAACTCTGGGAAAGTAGTCTTCTCCAAATCGCCTTGTTGCGGTAGGTAGTCAAAGACCTTAGGGGTAAAGGCGTAGACGCCAGCGTTTATCCAATAATCGGGAAGCCTAGGTTTCTCCCTAAACTCGCTTATTTTAAACGTAACATTATCAAAATTTACTATACCGTATGGTGACGGTAAAGGAATTACAGCTATGGCTCCTACAACATCGTCTCTAAGCACTTTGATAAGTTCTATCGGATTCAGGTTTGTTAAGACATCGCCGTTGATTACGATAAATGCCTCTTCTTTGTTGAGAAGATGCATCGCATTTTTTAGAGCCCCACCCGTCCCTAAAGGCTCATCCTCCACTACGTAACCTACCATTACACCGAACTTTTGGCCGCTGCCAACGTCCTCCATAATCTTTTCCTTTAAGTGGCCTGCGCATATTATTATTTCTCTAATGCCATGAGCCTTCAACCATTCAAACTGCCAACAAAGTATCGGTTTTCCTGAAATATTTAGCAAAGGTTTCGGAATATTCTCGGTTAAGGGTCTGAGCCTTTTACCATAACCTCCTGCGAGTATTATGGCTTTCAGTTTTACAACACCCTAACTCTTCACAAAGTATCAAAATATATAAAATTAGTGAGATAATTACTTTTTCAACCTCACCCTTTGTCCTCCTTTTGTATCTTCGATGAGTATGCCAATCTCTTTGAGACTTTCCCTAATGCGGTCGCTTAAATCGTACATGCCCCTTTTCCTTAATTCTTCCCTGACGCTGAGCAGTATCTGTAAAACCCCTGAAGCTGTTAGATTGCTTATTTCCGTCTCTGGTTTAAAGTCCTGCAGGAGGCCTACAGAATTGCAAAGTTCCAATATCGTGTTATAGTAAGCATCGATTCCTGCGCTTGTTATGGTTTTTGATGAAAGGTATGCGTTCGCTTTGCGTATCAGTTCATGGAGTACAGAAAGGGCCTGTGGTGTGTTGAAATCTATCTCCATGGCTTCTACGAACCTTCTTTTCATTTCTGCACAAACATTTGATGCTATTTCATCGTCACCAGCACGAGCATCCTCCTTTTCGTAATACAGCTCCCTTAACGTAGACTTAACCCTCTCCACAGCGTCCGCTGCTCTTTTTATAGCCTCCTCGTTATAGTCTATGTTGCTTCTGTAATGTGAAGAAAGTACGAAGAACCTTATAGCATCCGCATCGTACTTTTTCAACACCTCCCTTATCGTCACAAAGTTTCCTAAAGATTTGGACATCTTTTCACCTGCTATCGTCAGATAGCCTGTATGAAGCCAATACTTAACAAAAGGTTTCTTGCCCGTAAAAGCCTCCGACTGGGCTATCTCATTTTCATGATGGGGCAGTATGAGTTCTTGCCCTCCGCCGTGTATGTCTATCTGTGGTCCCAAATATTTCATACTCATCACTGAGCATTCTATGTGCCATCCGGGGAACCCTTCGCCCCATATGCTAGGCCACTTTAGCAAATAACCCTTTTCAGCTTTCTTCCAAAGTGCAAAGTCGGCCGGGTTCCTCTTCCTCGGGTCAGGTTCTATTCTATGTTTAATGAGTTCTTCATACTTGATTCCGGATAGCTTACCGTAGTCAGGAAATTTGGATACGTCAAAGTATACGTTACCATCCACTTCGTACGCGTACCCCTTTTCTATTAGTGCTTTGATCATTTCTATCATGTCCAATATATGCATCGTTGCCCTAGGTTGCACGTTCGGCCTTCTTAGCTTCAATGCATCCATATCCTCAAAGAACATCAGCATGTACTTGTCCACGAGCTCCATCGGTTCAAGCCTCTCTCTTTCAGCGCCCTCAAGTATCCTATCCCTGCCAGACTCCTCCCTTATGTGTCCGACATCTGTGATATTCCTAACGTAGAATACTCTATACCCTTTATATTCAAGAAATCTTATTATGGCATCGAAGGCTATGTAGGTTCTTGCATGACCCAAGTGCGCCACGTCTTGGACGGTCGGTCCGCATACGTACATCTTTACAAAATTGCCCTCAAAAGGTTCAAAATCTTCCAACCGTCTAGTGAGGGTATTATAAACCTTTATTCCCATTTTCGAGGCTTTCTTGATAAATGGTTACTAATATCTTTAAACATAATAGTAAACGAGATAAGACCATCCTCTGACTAAGATAGTTCATACGTTATACCGCCACCACGGCGGAGCAAAACACTTATATATTAGATATGCGGATGTGATTATAGATTTCGTAACCTTTATATAAAAATTAGGTGAGGGGTGACGTCCAGCAACAGTAGTAGGGAAGGGGTGAGAAGGCGTATGCCAAGGGTGAGAGGTTTGAAGGACGAAATGGTCTGTCCAGAATGCGGAAACACTGCTCTGATAACTGATGCTAAGACCGGTGAGGTAAGCTGCCCGGTCTGCGGTTACGTCATACTTGAGAGGGACGTTGATTGGGGTCCTGAGTGGAGAAACATAGATGAAGAAGATGAGAGTCGTAGTAGGGTCGGTGCGCCGCTCTCTATAATGTATAGGGACCATGGATTATCGACAGTAATCGAAAAAGTGGACGAGGACGCGGCAGGAAGGAAACTCCCCAAAGAAGTCAAGGAGAAAATGTTGAGACTCAAGAAGCTCGATGCTATATCACAAGTCAACACGTCCGAGACTAGAAACCTTCAGCAAGCAGTGAACATTCTTGAAATATACGTTGACAAACTACATCTATCGAAGGCGGTTGCAGAAAGAGCTATGCTGATATACAGGAATGCACTGAAGGCTGGTCTTGTTCGTGGAAGGTCGATAAGGTCCATAATGGCCGCAGCGACCTATGCGGCGTGCAGGATGATGGATACGCCAAGGGACTTAAGGGAGTTTGAGAAAGCTTACCCCGTAGTGAAGAGGAAGACGATAGCCCAAGGTTACCGTCTACTCCTAAAGCATCTGAACCTTAAAGTACCGGTTGCTGATCCCAAGATCTACCTTTACAAAATAGCATCAAAATTGGGCTTGGAAGAAAAGGTCGTACAAGAAGCTATCAAGGTGCTAATGGCAGCTTCATCAAAGGGTGCGACCGTTGGAAAGGACCCAGTAGGTATGGCAGCAGCTGCGCTCTATATGGCATGTCAAGAGACAGGTCAGAATGTAACGCAGAAGGATATAGCAAGGGCGGCTGGTGTGACAGAGGTAACTGTCCGCAACAGATTCAAAGGCTTGAAGGACGTTCTAGAAGGTGTGACATCCACACAGACTTCCACTACAAATTAGCGTATTTAACCCTATATCACGTCAATGTTTTCAGGCTGTATGCCCATACTCACCAAGACTTCTTTCACTTTCTCCCTATGATCGCCTTGAAGAATTATAACACCATCCTTAAGGGCGCCACCGCATGCACACACCGACTTTAGCTTTGATGCTATCTCCATCAAATCTTTTTTGTTACCATCCAAGCCTTCTATAATAGTAGATACTTTGCCCCATTTTCTCATCTCTAGCTTTATCCTAACATGTTGTTGTTCACGGCTTATTGCCTCGCAAGCGCAAATCGATTTTGGTAGTCCACAACGCGGGCATATATCCGGCATTACCCACTCTCCTTAACAAAATATTAATGTAGATTTTGTAAATTTAAACTTAACCTTCGCAGACCGTGGTCTCCCCTCATTTATGAGTAGATGATTTATATACTGTGCCGTGAACCCCTGGCTTCATAATCAGACTTTTTCTTTAGGAATTCATCTTTAGTCATGTATAGCCTAGCGGGTATGCCCTTGACAACGACACCGGGTGGGACGTCTTTCGTGACTACAGCACCAGCGGCAACGACCGCCTCCCTTCCGATCGTTATACCAGCCAGTAATATTGCTCCGCAACCTATCGAAGCACCATCTTCTATACGCACTCCGAGGAGTCTTTTACTTGGTGGGTATAAATCATTCGTCACCTTGACGCCTGGTCCCAAAAACACGTTATCGCCGATTTCGGTTAAATGAGGCAAATAAACCATCGATTCCATCCTAACATTATTGCCGATCTTTACAGAACCATCAAGCTGAGTTCCTGTACCTATGATGCAACCATCGCCTATTTGTGAGCCAGACCTTATGAGAACGTTATGACCTGTTTCCACACAATTTCCCATGTTTACGTCTTCGTATATCACGGTACCGCATCTTATAATACAATTGTCACCTATTTTGGAGCCGTTACTCAAGCTATCTAAAACTTCAATTACCTGCTGCCCCTCAAATCCTGCCTTTATGAGCTTGCCCTTAGAAGGATAACCTACTACAACGTTAGTGTCAATGAATGTGCCGGCACCAATATAGCTGTTGCCTAGCACATAGCAGCCGTGACATAAGTGCCCCCTCACAGTCGCCCTTTTCGAGGCGAACATACCTTTTCAGGAAGCCCATAAAAATATAACCGTTTATAGCTTTAAAGCTCCTTCATGTTAAACAGAATGTGGTTAGTAAACGGTGGGTCTCTTGACCTTTAAGCTTTCTGTAGAGTTTACGCCAAAGTGGCCTGCCCCCATTCTCAGTGATTTAGCTAGGTTAGTTGATGGGCTTGGTTTTGATACTATCTGGGTCAGCGATCATTATCATAACAGAAACGTATTCGTTACTTTAGCCGTTATCGCCTTGGCTACCTACCGTGCCAAAATAGGTCCCGGAATCCTAAGCCCATACGTACACCACCCGGCATACATAGCCCAGAGCATCTTAACCTTGACGGATTTGGCAAAGGGCAGGGTTGTATGCGGTATAGGGGCAGGTGACTTTCTGAGTCTTATGCAGCTAGGTTTTGAAAGGTCTAGCCCTGTAGGGGTCGTAAGGGATGCGCTGTTTATCGTTAGGGATCTCTTGAGGGGAGAATCTATAAATGTTTGCAGCTCTACGTTCAAATTAATCAATGTGAAGATAAACTTCGGAGCTCAAGATAGCGTCCCCATATATGTAGGTGCTCAGGGTGACAGCATGCTCAAGATGGCGGCACGCTTTGCGGACGGTGTACTCATAAACTTCTCTGATGAAGGTATGCTGAAGTCTGCGCGTAATTTAGTATGTTGCACGAGCGCAGAAGCTGGAAGAAACGTATCGGATATTGACATAGTAGCCCACCCGTCTGTCTCAATATCTGACGACGTTTTACTTGCGAAAAGGGCAGTGCTACCATATGCTGCATACATACTTGCGGGCTCAAGCAACACGGTTCTCAAAAGGTTGGACGTAAGCATAGAAAAAGCATCAAAAGTTAGGTCGGCTATCATGCGCATGGATCTTCAAGAAGCTAAGTCTTTGGTCGAAGATGAGGTTGATAAGTTTGCAATTTATGGGACGCCTAAACAGGTAGCTGAGAGGCTTCTTGCTATACGATCTCTTGGTTATGAGCATATAGTTATCGGTTCACCAATTGGGCCTGATCCGCAAAAGGCTATGATGCTTCTGAGTACCGAGGTGTTACCGGTGCTGAGGAATGAATGGGATTAAAGTAGAATGTTGCCTGTAGGGTGATGAGGATGATGGTGAAGGAAGCCACGTTGAAAGAGTTCGTAAAAATCCTTATGGATAGGTGTCGCGAAGGCTTCAGCGGAAACATTTCAAGCCTTAAGATATCTATTGCCAAAGAGCTGAACCTTGGTTACGTACCGTCAAACTTGGAGATTTTGGGGGCAGTTGTGGATGAAAATGAGAGAAAAAAACTTGCCCGCATATTAAGAGTTAAACCGGTCAGAACCGCCTCTGGCGTATCTATAATCACTGTTGTCACACCGCCTAGTAGGTGCCCGCACGGCAAGTGCGTTTATTGTCCGGGAGGTGTTGAACACAATACGCCCCAGAGCTACACGGGTGAGGAAGCCGCTGTCAAGTTGGCTAGTATGAGTTCCTACGATCCATACTTGCAGGCAAAGAAAAAGATTGAGATTTTACGTTCTATGGGTCATGAAGTTGATAAAGTCGAGATCATAGTAATAGGTGGTACCTTCACGGCTTTCCCTGTCTCTTTCCAGCGCTATTTTTTGAAACGTTGTTTGGAAGCGGTAGCCGAGCTAGACGCTACGACACTCGAGGAGGCTTTAGCTAAGGCAGAATTCAGCAGTAGAAGGGTATCTGGAATAACCGTGGAGACAAGACCGGATTGTGTTTCATTGGAGCAGGCTAACGCCCTTCTCGAGATGGGGGTAACTAGGGTAGAGTTGGGTGTTCAAGCACCCGACGATGAAATCTACAGAATTTGCAAGAGGAATCATACAGTCGCCGATGTCATTAATTCCACAAGGATTCTGAAGGATTTGGCGTTCAAAGTTTGTTATCATCTTATGCCCAACTTACCAGGGTCGAGCTATGAGAAAGACTTGGAAATGTTCAAGAAGATATTCGAGAACCCTGACTTCAGACCAGACATGTTGAAAATCTATCCCACACTAGTTCTCCCGGGTACTGAGCTTTACAAAATGTGGCAAGAAGGCATGTATAGGTCTTATAACGATGAGGAGTTAGTCAACCTTCTTTGTGAATGGCTCAGCATGGTGCCACCTTACGTTAGGATAATCAGGGTCCAGCGGGAGATCCCTCTACATTTAGCAGCTGCAGGAAACAGGTTGTATAACTTAAGGGAAATAGTTGAAAGGAGATTAAAAGAGATGGGCCGACCCTGTAGGTGTATAAGATGTCGTGAGGCCGGTCATAAGGCCCTAAAGGAAGGAATTTATCCGGACATGGACAATATAGAACTAAGGACTTTAAAGTATGAAGCGTCGAATGGTTTGGAGTATTTCCTCTCATATGAAGACGTGAAGAACGACATACTTCTTGGCTTCATTAGGTTGAGGATACCCTCAGAAGCGCTGAGATCTGAGCTGGAAGGGGCTGCTTTGGTAAGAGAACTACACGTATACGGTCAGATGACACCAGTAGGTGACGAACCGTCAGAGAGGAGCTGGCAGCATAGAGGGTTTGGTTCAAAATTACTCTCTGAGGCGGAAAGAATATCTGCTGAAGAAGGGTGCAGAAAGGTTGTCGTGATAAGCGGCGTAGGTGTCAGGGAATATTACTATAGGCACGGATATGTGAAAGAAGGGCCTTACGTTACGAAAAAACTCTGCTGAGAGTTGAGTGAATGATACGCTTTAAAGCTCCCCTTTTACTGATTACATACCTTAATAGAATGTATGAATTTTTTCAAAAATACTTCATCTTGATATTAACGGTCACGGTTCTAGTTATCAAGTTGCTTATAGTGAATATTCCAAGTCCTTCCGCACCACCTGAAGCGTGTATGAGTATGAGGAGTGAAGGTTGTGCTTTCATCTTTGATGAAGCCCACTACATTCCAGCAGTAAGAAAACTCATGAGAGGTGAGGCGGCAAATAATGAGCACCCTCCCCTCTCCAAGTTCATAATCATGGCAGGTATGTTGCTTCTCGGAGACGGCGTAGGCAATGCGGCAGGATGGAGGATCTTCATAGCGTTTTCTGGTGCAATATCCGTAATGATGGTTGGTCTTATAGCCCAAGAAATTTCCAGCAGAAGGTCAGTAGGACACGTCGCGTCCTTATTGTTTGCTACGGATGTTATGTCATTTAACTTAAGTTCAATAGCTATGCTCGATGCACCTGCTATGACTTTTTCCCTAATTGCAGTTTACTTCACTCTTAAAAAGAGGTACGTTCTCGCAGGTATTTTCATGGGTCTGTCTTTACTCTGTAAACTCAACTTCTTAAATATGGTTGGCCTAATCTTGGTAATCGTCATTGTACAGAGTCTCAAGGAACAGATGAATAAATTAAATAAACTTTCGTTTCTCTTCAAGAATTTTGGTAAAGTATCCCTAATAACAGCTGTCGTTTTTCTCCTAGGATTATGGGTCTACGACTATGCGTACGATGCTTTTCAAACACCTTTCAAACACATCGCATTCATGTTGAATTATCACAGCACGCTCAGATATACAAACCCATCTGAAGTTGATATGCCTCTATCGTGGATAAATCCGATAAGTCCCTTCAAACCCGCACCTTATTATATAGAGACGGTAAAATCAGACTCCACAGTTTATCATCCTGTTGCTTACTGGGGTATCCATAGTCCGATATGGTGGTCAATATGGTTTCTTATTCCGGTCTACATCTACAAACTAGTGTTAAACATAAAGAAAGGTCAGGTTATTCTTGGTGAAGTCTTAGTCCTGAGCTGGATAGCGTTTACCTACCTACCATACTTTCCAATAGCACATATTTTAGAGCGTTGGGTCTTTCCGTTCTACTTCTATGCAACAATACCGGCTCTTGCGATCGGTTTGTGTCGGTTTAAGGAATGGGGAGATTGGATGACGACATTGCTGGTAGCAATGATTTCTGCACAACTCGTTTGGTTTTTCATATGGTTTCCGGTTAAAAACGACGTTTATATAACAATCTTGAGATTACTAAATCTGCCAACATAAATTGGAAAGGTTTAGAAAATGGGATAGTCTTTTAGAATAACGTAGTCTTGCCCTCTAGGACTATTCTCGTTATGTCTCTGATATTCCTAAGCCCTTCCTTCACTATCTCTGTGATTTCATAATTTAGGCTGTTTTCGCTACATCCATCCGATGGTATATACTCGACTGAGACTACCTGCGGTTTGTCTATCGGTTTCCCTATCTGGCTGAGAATCTTCACATAGACTTCTTCGACACCCTTCGTCTCCTCGTATATTCTTTCTGCCATCAACTTGGCAGCAACATTATATATCTTCCCGACATGCGACACAGGGTTCTTTCCAGCCGTCGCCTCTAATGACATTTGCCTGTTCGGTGTTATGAGGCCGTTAACTCTATTGCCTCTACCCGTGTTGCCATCATCGCCAGCCTCTGCAGAAGTTCCCGTGACCGTTAGATATACGACGTCCTCTCCTGGATGTTTGCCAAATATATCGGCCGTGTTCACGTAAACTTCGACATCATGGTCACTAGCATACTTCGAAGCTAGGTCGAGGACCTTCTCCCTTATTGCCTCCTTCGTCGCCTTGTACTCGTCAACGTTATGCGTAAGGCTGCTGACTATGCCGTCTGCAACCGTTAGGCGTATCTTTTTGCCTACACGCAAGCCCATAACCTTGCAGTCTTCTCCACTGGCAGGAATCTCTCTCTTGAAATCTTTTGAATTTATCATCCTCTCACACTCGTAGACAAGCTTTTCCAGCTGGGTCATGGGTGCATAGCCTACGCCGAATGATGTATCATTCGCCAACGGCATCTCATCAGATGCTTCCACGATTGCTTTAAGATCTGCTGAGCCCTGTCTAACCTTGAAGTCTATCACTACATGCTTCTCAGCGTCAAGGAATCTGAAGTTTTTCTTGATAAACTCTTTGACTGCCTCCATCATTATGTCCTCTACGGGTATCCTTGTCTTACCGGTCGGGCTATTCACTTCTACAGTTGCACGACCAGCCACTAGTATGTAGATCGGTACTTCAACTGTACCGCCGCCAAACCTCGGGATCGCCCTACCTCCGACCAGCAGACCCTTGTCGACGTTATGGTGTAAAATTTTCCCAAAATTTTGCAAATAGTATTTCGAAAGGGCTACACTAGCAGCTTCGCATGCAGAGTCTATTATGTAATCTGGATGACCTAAGCCCTTACGCTCAACGAATTCGCAGATGTGTTCACTGACTGGTTTATGCCTCAGTGGTTCGATGATTATGTTGTCGTTCACGTCAACACCGCCCAAGTTAGGCGTAGTCGCCCTGATTATAAATCTAATACTCACTATTAATCCTCTAAAACGGGAGTTAACTGTATGTAAATTATGTTGTTTCCACGTATTAGGATTTTTGAGTACTTTACTTTTTTCCCGTCTCCTTGATACTCGGCAGCTTTTTCGATTACAAGGTTCATGTAACCGTCACACTCTACCATCGTCCCGCCATAAACTAGGTCGTTCTTTAGGACAACCTTAACGGGTTTATTGAGGTATTTGGCGATGACTGTCAAAGGTCTTTCGATCGTTGGCATACAGATCACGCACTCTTATGTTTACATAGTTTTAATCATACTTAAAGCTTTTTCGAAAGCTCCTTTGGAATCTCTAACTCACTAAAGCATATCCTACAAACATATATTTTATCAGTTAACTTCTGTGGATTCTTCAAGGGAGCGTCGCATACCGGGCAGCTCGGAAGGTTAGGGTCTTCAACATAAATATCGGCTCCACATTCTACGCATTTTTTCTGACCCAAAGGATTTATGGCACCACAGGATGGGCACACTTCGTCTGTACCCGCCGTGATAACCTTTATGGTAACCTTCTGTGGAACCTCTTGTTGTGACTTCGGTGGAGGGGTAGGCTGTTCCATGGATGCTTTATTTATAACTTCTTCTAACTCCTTCTCTATAGATTCAACGACTTCCTCAATGCGCTTCGCCGGTGGTTGCTGAGTTATAGGCCTTCTTACAGGGGTCGGTCTAGCTGCGGTTGGGGTTGGTGACACAATCCTAGGCATCGTCCCCGTCCCGACACGTGGTGTGCTAGGTTCTTGCACGTGCCTGATAGTTCTTACAAATGTTATTAACCCTATGAGTGTCACCGCGACACCTATGAACGAAAACAGCAAGTATAGTGGTATTCCACTCGTGACTTCAGTTTCTAATGTTTTCAAAAAACCAAGCTCCTGAGAATACGCAATATAAAGGACCGTTGGAATGAGCGTTATTGCTACACCGATGACACACAAAATTATAGACGCTCTGTAAAAGCCCATGCCACCTTGTCCCTATCGCTCTTTGTTACTCATAATATATATTAATGCTTTTCCCAGTAATTTCTTCAATAATCTTCTCATATTCTGGGGGTATGTTCCGAACGTCCCATTTTCTAGCAAAAAAACTCAGTATGTTCTTAACGTCCCTTTCTAGATAAAGGGACGCTTGCGGATGATCCCTTTTCACCCATTGAGGCCAGTCTATCAGCATTATACTCCCATCAGGTTTAATTAAGACGTTATAGGCGCTAAGATCTCTGTGAACCACACCCGCCTCGTAAGCGGACTTTATAGCATCAATTATCTTTAGTAAAACTTTTTCGGCATTTTCAAGCTCAGAAAGCGAAGCAAGCTCGATCCCTTCGAATAGCTCAGTTACCACAACATGTCTCGTCCTATAGACTGGTGCAGGAACCGGTACCTTTCCGGCAAGTAACAATAAGGCTTTGAATTCCATTTGCGCAGCCTTAATGGATGCCTCTAAGTAGTTATGAACTCTAACCAAAGACTCTCTAACCCTTTCATACTTTTTAAAGCTCGGCCTCCCAATCCTGAAAAACTTTACTGCGAGTCTCTTCCCCTCACGACTTATTGCATCATAAACATCGGCCTCTTTTCCCATGCCGATGGGCATGCCCAGCCCGGATATTATTCCCTTTGATGAGAGCGTCCTTAGGGCAAGAGCATCTAAACCGAGATAATTTAACACATATGCAATTTTCTTACCTTTTGGGCTCCAGATAAGTCTTAGACGATGAAGTTTTTCCAAACTCCGCTCCAACTTTATTTCGCTGAACTTAATCGACTGTAAGATGACTTGATACGGCACCTCACGAAATTTCCCTAAATTCCTTTCCATAATAGAAAGGACACAGTAATCCTCCTCCGTAAGCTCACCAAACTTTCTAGCAAGCTCATGTAAAGGTAACGACATGTTCCCCTACTATTTTTCACTCTTTACTTAAAGCTATTCTCACCTGTATCTGGCCTATTTTCCAGTCCTTTCTGTAAAGCCGTTCCTCCAATTCGGATGCTTGCTCACAAACCTTCAGTCTCGTTCTTGTTTCTTCTTCAATGTAATCGCTCATCTTCTCAACAACTTCAATGAGCTCTTTAGAATCAGATACCAATGTGCATTCAACGATCTTGTCGATAT
Source organism: uncultured Nitrososphaeria archaeon (assembly GCA_964655015.1). Classification (GTDB taxonomy): domain Archaea; phylum Thermoproteota; class Nitrososphaeria_A; order Caldarchaeales; family Wolframiiraptoraceae; genus Terraquivivens. The sequence goes on along the minus strand of CAZZKR010000042.1, from coordinate 30,590 downwards.
CGAGCCCTATCTCTCTACGCATGACCTGTATTCTCCTTATCAACTCGTTTGCTAATGACACCAATTTGATGGTCTCTGTTTCAGTCAGGTCGACGTAAACCTCAGCAAAGCGCCCATCCTCATAGCTTAAATTCTTTGGTATTTCATCAAGGAAATTTATGTCAGAACCCGTCAGCTCCACTATCGTTCCATCTTGGAGTGTCACCCTTGCAACGCCGTCTTTTGTTATACCTTCTTCAAGCTTTTCGGCTGGGACTGAACGGATCGATTTGAGAACATCGCCGAGCCTTGGGCCAAACTTAGGGCCAAGGGATGAAAGAACAGGTACGGCCTTCCTACGGAGCCAGTTTGGCCTTTCGCCCACATTCAGTATGATAAGTTCTTCGGTATTGGTCTGAGATTTCAAATAATCTTTGAATTGATTTAGGGCATGCTTAGCCTTCAAAGTCTTTGGGATTAATGTTATGGATTTAACTGGCCACCTGAGCTTTCTTCCTGCTTTCTGTCTTGCTGCAAGTATGCTGCTCAACACAGATTGGACGATATCCATGTTATCTTCTAATTCTTGGTTTATGAATTCTTCGTCAACTCTTGGCCATCTTAGCAGGTGAACGCTCTCTGGGTCGTCCTTTTGCTTTACGACAGCAAAGATGTACTCAGATAGATACGGTACAAATGGTGCCAGTAAGGCCACCAATTTCCTCAATAAATAGAAGAGCACAGAATATGCAGTAAGCTTCTCCATGGTCACCTTTTCCACCCATATCTTACGCCTTATGCTTCTAATGTAAACATGACTCAGGTCTTCCACGATGAAGCTTCTGATGGATTTTGCGGCTGTGTATATCTCCAAATCTTCGAGAGAGTTTGTAACGATCTTTACTAAAGAGTTTATTTTTGATAGTATCCATTTATCAACAGGATCGGCATATTGCAACATTGCCTCTACCCGGTACCTCTCTGGATCAAATTTATCGAGGTCAAAGTAGGTTTTCGCAAAAGCAAAGACGTTCCAAAGTATATTCAACTCCTCGGTAATCCTATCAATTTCTGCTGGTACGAAATTGATCGTATCCCACGGTTTAGCCTTTGAAACCAAATATAGCCTCAGTGGATCAACACCAAACCTCTCAAAGGCATCCATAGCCCATATCACGTTACCCTTAGACTTTGACATCTTCTTACCTTCGCTATCGAGTACGTGCCCCTGGTTAAGCACGGATCTGAAGGGCGCTCTTCCGAAATAGAGTACTGAGGTGAAAAGAAGCGTATAAAACCATCCTCTGGTCTGATCTATGGCCTCTGTTATGAAATCATAAGGGAACAACTTCTCGAACAAATTTTTGTTCCTTAAATAATCAACGCTTGCAAAATGAGCTACACCAGAATCTAACCAAGTATCCAATACGAACGGCTCCCTCCTCATCTCACCACCGCAACTTTCGCACTTGAAAACGACTTCGTCTATCCAAGGTCTTAAGAGTCTGATTTTTTCGGGTTTCTTTATGGCACTTTCAAGCTCAGCTTTGCTGCCTACAACTTTCTTCACTCCACAATTTGCACAAGTCCAAACTGGTAGCGGTGTGCCCCATATCTTTGTCCTCGATATACACCAATCCTCCGCGCCCGCTATCCAGTCTCCAAATCTACCCATTCCAGCCCATTGAGGCTGCCATCTTACCTTCTTATTCTCTTCTAGCATCTTCTCCTTAATTTTATCTATCCTAAGAAACCACTGACGACTTGCCAGATATATGAGTGGAGTTCCGCACCTCCAGCAGAAGGGATACGTGTGAACAATTCTTCCCTCTTTCACCAACAAACCTTTCGACTTCAGATCTTGTAACACCCGTTCGCCAGCTTGCTTGAAATACATGCCAGCATAGGTGCCGCCCTCTTCTGTGAATGTACCATTAGGTCTTATAGGACAAAATATTGGTATACCCAACAACTTTCCAAGTTCGAAGTCTTCTGGTCCATGCGCTGGTGCGACATGTACGCACCCCGTCCCTTCAACCATCGTAACAAAATCTGCGGCTACTATCGTGTGGGCTGGGTTATTGTGCTTTTTGTGTGCAGGAACCTCTTCAGCAAGTGGATGCCAATAACTTTCACCCACAAGTTTTGATCCCTTCATCTTCCGAATAACGCTGTAACTTTCCACACCCATGTCGTTCATCGCCCTTTCCAGCGCCTCTTCACCAATTATCCATATTTCATTTCCAACTTTGCACTCAACATATTCTGCGTTTGGATTTACTGCGACAGCTTCGTTCCCTGGAAGTGTCCAAGGTGTCGTTGTCCATATCACAACATACTCATTTTTGCTTCGTTTAAGGGGAAACTTTACATATACTGATGGATCCTCCACTTCTTCATAACCTTGCGATACTTCATGAGAAGAAAGTGGTGTCTCACATGAAGGACAGTAGTGAACAACCTTAAAGCTTTCAATAAGGTTACCATCCTCATATGCCTTCTTAAGTAAAGTCCAGACGTGCTCCATATAGTCCTCCTTTCTTGTTTCATATGCGTTCTCGTAGTCAAGCCATAACGCAAGTCTTTCGGAAGCTTTTCTCCAATGGTCTATATAAAAATCTACGAGTTTATTGGCCTCTTCGACGAAACGTTCGAGACCAAACATCTCCACGTCCTTTTTAGAGGTAAAGCCCAGCTTTTTCTCAACTTCTAGCTCGGTAGGTAACCCTAAGCAGTCCCAGCCAGCCCTCCTCCAAACGTTCAAACCTTTCATAGTCTGGTATCTGAGTATTATGTCCTTGTACACCCTGCCTCTGGCATGGCCTACGTGCATGAAACCGTTTGCCGTCGGTGGCCCCTCTAAGAAAGAAAATATGGGTGCATTTTTATTGGCCTCGAAAACCCTCTTTTGAATATCTTTTTCGTGCCACCACTTCGCTATCACTTCCTCAACTTTCTTGGGATCGTATCTACCTTGGAAAAGCGACAAGTAAATCACGCTCCACCTTATTGTTGCCCATCCCCTCTGGAAGGGCTATCAAATTTGGCGGTACATTTCACTGCACGGATGGGGGTTAGTTGTACAATATAGCTTTTCTTCTTGATTATGCACATGAAACCGCAATACTTTTACGATAGTTAAATAACATGAATAAAGATTACGGCACATTTGTTAGTCGTGATTTTAAAACATTATGTGTCAGGAGATACCCTTGATTGCGAAGTTTTTTACACGGTACCAATAGGGTAACTTTGCTTACTTAAGAGCCCTGCTACACTTCGGACAAAATATGTCGTCAGGTGAAACTTCGGTACCGCAGAACTTGCACCTGAGCTCACCATATAACTCTCTAAACCTCCGCTTTTCATATCTTCTTCCAATAATAAGCGCAACTTCAAACATTAAAATGAGGGGTATGAATAATATGAAGTTGCCCGCTATTCCACCATCTGGTGTGATAAATGCCACAACTATGTACATGAATATGTAGATATACCCCCTGTATTTCTTAAACGGGGCTGTTCCAACTATGCCAAATCTTATGAGAAGTATGAGCACCGCAGGAAAGGTAAACACTGCACCAGTAGCTAAGGCTGTGAAAAAGACCATCGTATAGAAGGACATGGCAGTAACCGTGGCCTCTATTTTAAACATAACGGCGAATATTAACAAGAACCTCATCAAAGCCGGTAGGACAAAAAAGAATGCAAAAGCAACACCAACGAAGAATAGGGTTATGAATGCTGTCAGGAACGGATAGATAAGCTTCCTTTCGTGAGGATAGAGTGCAGGGTTGACGAAAGCGTATATCTCATAACCAATGACGGGCATGCTGAAAAGGAGCCCAACAAGTATTGAGGACACAATCCAGATCTCAAAGGGCGATGAAAGTTCGCCAGCTATCAGTTTCACACCTTCAGGAAGTACGTAATCGTTAACCAACGTGAGCACTCTTGCTATGATGGGCTCATAAATTTCTAGAAACTGTATGGGATTTGTGATGAGAGCGACAGGATCTGCAGGAAAAACCATCATGAACAATGTTGTGACGACTACTGCTATGAGTATGTGCTTGAGCCTCATGCCTAGTTCTTTGACATGGTCCCAGAAAGGAGCCTCTTTGCCAGACATCAGCTATGCCCCGACTTTTTGCTTACCATTCAGAAAACGTTATTAAGATAAATGTTTAGGGAAGGAAGATTACCGATTCATTAGGCAAAAAATCATCGATAACCCATTTTGCGTAAACTTTCCCCTAAAGCCTCAACAGCTTGACGATTTATGCCATCAACCTTAAAGGACATAACGTCTAAGATGGCATCGTACACCTTAACAGTCTTTTCCACACTAAGGTTTCCCATGTTGGCGACCCTTATGAGCGAGCCTTTCATGTTTCCCATACCGCCAGCGACCACTACGCCATGCTTAATCCTAAGCTCTTCGATAATTTCAGAATCCGTTACATTATTTGGTAACGAAATCGAGATTGTTGTAGGTGACCTGTACTCTTTCTCTGCGAACAGCTTCACGTTAGCTTTCTCGAGAACTTCGTAGATGCTGTTGGCAAAGTCCATGTGCCTCCTCATCCAATTATCTGCCCCATATTCTAAGACAATATTAAGCGCCTCATTCATTCCGTACATTAGGTTGACTGCCGGTGTGAAAGGTGTTTCACGATTTTCCTCGTAAAATTTTTTATATTTGATGAGATCAAAGTAAAAGGGTCTTCTAGAGCTCCTGATTTTATTCCAAGCATCTTCGCTTACGGTTATTATCGAGAGACCAGGTGGGCCTGCGTAACACTTATGACTACCGATAACACAAATATCTATACCCCAACTATCAATTTTGAGGGGCAACCCTCCAGCAGCAGAGACCGCATCTACTGCGACGAGAACGTTACGCTCTTTACATGCCTTGAGAATTTCGTGAAAATCTCTACTTGCTACACCAGTAGACGTTTCATTGTATACTAGCAATGCAACGTCGTATGTTCCTTCGTCGAGTGCTCCCTTAATGATTTCAGGAGTTGGAGCAGTTTGTGGTTTGATGTTTAAATAAGTAATCTCGGCACCGTAGAACTTCGCAGCTTCGGCAAACCTTTCGGAGAAAACACCGAACACCGGCGATAGCACTTTATCGCCTTTGTTTATTATATTCGACACAGCGCACTCTATGCCGCCCGTAGCGGAGCATGCGAGAACGAATACGCTACCATCGGTTTTGAGTAACTTTCTAAATTTCTCAACTAGGGAAGTGTAGAGCTCCCGAAGCTCAGGTCCTCTATGACTGACTACTTGCTTGCACATCGCATCGAGGACACGCTTGTGAAGTTCCGTAGGACCCGGTGTTGCCAGCAACATTAAAAATTGCAAAAATCTCGGGTATTTTAAATCTTTTACACAAATTGCCTCATATTATGCGTGTACATATTTGTACATGTAAACATTCTAATGGTTCAAGTAAAGATTCTATAAGTTTTGAACGGTATATTTTCCGATTGTCGTAGTTCGCTAGAATTTTCTTAACGTATATTGAATACATAATTTTGTCCATTGCTACGAATGTATTCATTTTTGCACATAACGTTTATTAAAGCTCAAAATTTGAAAAAGACACCATGCAGCGTAAAGTAGCCCTAAACGATAGTGAAATACCAAAGGAATGGTATAATATACTACCGGACCTACCGAAACCTCTTCCTCCACCAATAGATCCTGAGACGAGAGCTCCGGTCTCGCCGGCAAAACTTGAGAGAGTCTTTGCTAAGGAGTTACTCAGGCAAGAGATGAGCATGGAGAGGTGGATTCCAATACCTGAGGAGATAAGGGAAGTCTACGCTCTGTGGAGACCAACGCCGCTGTATAGGGCGATAGGACTTGAGAGGTATCTGAAGACGCCAGCTAAGATTTATTACAAGTTTGAGGGCGTGAGTCCACCCGGCTCCCATAAACCGAACACTGCTGTTGCACAAGCCTACTACAATATGAAAGAGGGGCAAGAGAGGCTAACCACAGAGACCGGTGCTGGTCAGTGGGGTTCTGCGCTTGCCTTCGGTTGCATGTTATTCAACCTAAAGTGCACGATTTACATGGTAAGAGCGAGCTATGATCAAAAACCTTATAGAAAGATAATGATGCAGATTTGGGGCGCAGAGGTACTACCAAGTCCCAGCGATAGGACAAACTTTGGAAGAAGCATATTAAAGAACGACCCACAGAATCCAGGAAGCTTAGGTATAGCGATAAGCGAAGCCATCGAGGATGCTTTGACACATGAAGGCACGAAGTACACGCTGGGTAGCGTACTCAACCACGTTCTAATGCATCAGACGGTCCAAGGCCTCGAGGCGAAGAAGCAGCTAGAGGTTTTGGACGAATATCCTGACGTGGTGGCCGGTTGCGTTGGAGGTGGGAGTAGCTTCTCGGGCCTCTTTTGGCCATTCTACTATGACAAAGTAACGAAGAAGGCTGAGAAGGACATAGAGTTTGTCGCAACCGAACCTACGGCCTGTCCCACCCTAACTAAAGGCATATACACTTATGATCATGGCGACACGGCAAGGTTAACGCCGCTTTTAGCCATGTACACAGTAGGTTCGGACTTCATCCCACCACCTATACACGCCGGAGGGCTAAGATATCATGGTGATGCGCCGACACTTTGTCTACTCGCGAAGGAAGGTTACATTAAGGCTGTAGCCTACGACCAAGTATCCGTCTTCGAAGCTGCAACGATATTCGCTAGGACAGAGGGAATCGTACCCGCACCTGAACCGTCTCACACGATAAGGTATGTGATAGATGAGGCTTTGAGGTGCAAGAGGACTGGTGAGAAGAAGACGATACTCTTTAACCTCTGTGGTCACGGACACTTCGATATGCATGCCTACGATGAGTTCTTTGCAGGGAAACTGCCTAAATGGGAATATCCCGAGAGCGCCATAAGGGACTCTATAGAAAAGTTAAAGAAGCTCTATCCATGGATTAAAGAGTTACCGTACTTGGGATGATCGGTCAGATGAGTGACCCTCCGAAAGTCTTAGTCTGCGATAAGGTCCATAAAGCTGGAATAAAAATGCTGCAGAACGCAGGTTTTGAGGTTACCTTAGCCGAGGGGATCTCCCACGAAGAGTTATTGAATGTTATCTCAGAATACGACGTAATTATGGTCAGGAGCAGAACAAAAGTAAGCAGGGACGTCATAAAGGCGGCAAATAAGCTAAAGGTAATCGCAAGGGTTGGGGCTGGTACGGATAACATAGATGTCGATACAGCTCATGAAATGGGAATAAAGGTAATCTGCGCCGGTGATGCCGTTGCGAATGCAACAGCCGAACTAACCGTGGGTCTCATGTTGGCCCTCTCACGGAACATATGCTTGCTAAATGAGGAAATGAAAAAGGGTGTTTGGCCCAAAGGAAAATGCGAAGGTGTGGAACTAAGGGGCAAGACCGTAGGTATAATCGGTGTGGGGAGGGTAGGTAGGAGGGTCGCGGAGTTAACGAAGGCATTTGGTATGGAAGTGCTATTGAATGATATAATTCCAATACCTGAAGACTTTCTGAAGAAAGTGTCGGGAAGGGTTCTTCCACTCGTAGATCTTTTGAAAGAATCGGACTACATAACGCTCCATGTTTCCTTGACACCTTCGACTAGGAAGTTGTTGAATAAGGACAATATGCGCTTCATAAAACAAGGAGCGTTCTTAGTTAACACGTCGAGGGGCGCGGTAATAGATGAAGACGCTCTTTATGAAGCCTTGGTAACCGGACGGCTTAGGGGTGCTGCTTTAGATGTATACAGTGTGGAACCTCCTGTTAACAAGAAGTTACTTGAACTTCCAAACGTTATATGCACACCGCATATAGGCGCCCAGACCTTAGAGGCTCAAGAGAGGGCCTCCGTCGAGGTCGCGTCAAAAATAATTGAGCTTTTTTCGTATGCAACCATCCGATAACTCAAACCAGCTAATTTTTATTACGTCCTTTAAGGAAATATAATACTTGACCTTGAGAAGAGATTATACAAAAAACCCTCTGTGGAAGACCCTCGTGGATACCGTTAAGAACATGAGCCTCTACCCTATCCACAAGTCTTATGTTAGAGACAAAATAATCATGAATGAACCATCCATAAGCGCAGAGGAGCTAAGTGTAAGATTAAGTATACCGTTGGGTGAGGCAATTGTTATCTTGGATGAGTTAAGAATGTACGCAGTAGATTTTGAGGAAGAGCTCAAGACTCCTTTGCCGGCTGAGCGAAAGTATAACCGTGTATGTTTAGGAGGCACCTTCGATGTAATCCATTATGGACACCTTGCTTTACTCTTGACGGCTTTCAGGAATGGTAAGAAAGTGACGATAGGTGTTACTAGCGATGAATTTGCTAAGAAATTGGGAAAGACTCACGATGTAAAGCCTTACAATGAGCGTATAAGCAATTTGAAGAAGATTTTAGAGAAATATGGATGGATCGATGATGCAACAATAGTCAAGCTCGACGACCCTTACGGCCCTGCGGTAACCGACGCTATTATGGAGGCGATCGTGGTCAGCCCATTCACCGCATTCAGAGCCCTAGAAATAAACACCATCAGGGCCGAGAGTTTGATGAAACCTTTAGACGTGATAGAATGCCCGTTAATCCTCGCGGAGGATGGAAAACCAATATCGTCCTCGAGAATAATTAAGGGTGAAGTAACACCCGAAGGGAGGCTTGTCCGCTCCTAGCCTCCCTTGAAGGACCTTGGTATGGGTGTAGTGTACATAACATATCCTACCCATCCTACGACAAAGAAGAAGAATAAAACAATGATTAGTATTGGGATTTTCACGGCGAGTTCAGGGTCAAGACCGTTTATGAAGCCGAAGAACCACGTTATGTAGAACGTAGCCAAGATGACGGAGACCAGCATCAGAAAAAAGCCGAAAGCCTTACCCAATCTCATAGGATTTCAAGCCGAATAACATGCTGTACTTAAAATTAAATGTATCTTCTAAACAATTAGCTACCTTCTCAACTTTCTCAGGAGTGCTATATCTAACGTCTTGTACATCCTGTACACGTGGACACTAAGCAGGAGGGCTAGCGCTATGACTGCCGCTCCCACGGCCATAGAGATAAGGACAACACTCTGGGCAAACGGGTCTATCACACCTCCAGGAAAGTTTGTAGATAGTGCTATGAAGTTTAGGTGAGCAGCGTTTATCATTATCTCAATACCTATTATCATCTTTATGATGCTCCTCTTCGTCGCTAAGACATAGATGCCAATTACGAAAAGTAGAACGGCAGCAAGAATATAATATAGAATGAAAAGTGACATTTTCACTCCCTCCTAAGTAGGACCACGAGGGCCATAACAAAGGCCAATAAAGCTATAGCTAGTGCGACCATTGCTGGGAATAAATCCTCCCATATGTAAACGCTTATAGCTTTACCAGATTCTAAAGCGCTGGGTGCTATAAGCCTGCTTGCTGCATCATTCCATCGCTCATATACAGGTGGATTAGTTGCAAAACTGTATAGAATAACAATTGCTAGCACGAGAGTTGATATTGAGCCTAGAAGTTCTATATGCTTCATTTTTCTTTACCTACCGTCAGAGAAACTACGACTAACATAAGAGCTATCAAACCACCAGCATAAACTAGTAGTTGCACTATGCCAGCGTAGTACGCCCCCATTAGTATGAACAGAATTCCTATGGTGGCTGTCATACCAAAAAGTCCAAATATTGACCTATACAGGCTATTTGCCTCAACGGCCAGAATTGAGAACGCTACAGAGAGCGAGAGTAATAACAACAAAGTGACCTCGTACATCATGTGACCACCTCCAAACCCCACGAATACATGGGTAATAAAGGTTATTCCACTCAAGTTATGCTAAAACTTATCTTTGGGACGTATTGTTTTAGGGTGGGTTGTCTGAAGTCAGCGCTAAACAAAGGAAGATAATACGTTTCATTGTGTTGACCTTTGTCCTGACTTATAGTCTAAACTTAGGCATGGCCTTAGCGTTCAACTTCAAGTTACCGGCTGAAGCTAGGACGTCCATGATGACTATGATGCTCGTGCCGGCCTTTTCGGCAATTGTCCTTAAGATGTTCTTTGAAAAGGACAGCGAGATATACTTCAGGACTTTTCGGGAAAAAACTAGGCTATTCTTCTACTTCTTTCTTCTTTACTTTGCCGTCTTTCTAACACTCTCTGTAGCCTCTTGGAGTTCGCCCCAATACGTTGAGTTAGCAGACACGTTAACGTTCGCCATGACAAGCTTAGGTCTACTGTTTTTAGTGGCCCTTAGGTTCATGCTGGGTGGCGATGCTTTCCGTAGGGCAGGGTTATCTTTCGGAAGCCCCAAGTATTATCTTATATTCGGCTCGCTTCTGGTGGCACTTTACGGTGGCATGGCATGGCTAAACTGCAACCTGGGCTTAGGCACATCTATCAGGTTAGAGGAGTTGTTTGTTACTTCAGATATTGAAGCACCTGGATTAATGGGTGCCCTTATTTTAATGGGAATCCAGCTGATAATCATATCGCCCTTCCTCACGTTACTTGTAACGTTTGGTGAGGAGTATGGCTGGAGAAGTTACCTCCAAACGGAGTTGACGGGCATCGTAGGTAAGATAAAGGCCACCCTCCTCGTCGGTCTGGTATGGGGCGTATGGCATGCACCCGTTATAGCTATGGGTCACAACTATCCAGGTTATCCTATGCAAGGTGTGTTCTTGATGATCGCATATACCGTTGCCTTATCGGTGATCTTCGGTCTAGCTTTCCTCAAATCAGGTAGCGTCTGGCTCGTCTCTTATATGCATGGTGTGAACAATCAGTCTGCCTCGTTCTTTTACGCCTTCTGTTGCATGCCTTCGGACCCAGTATTCTCCTTCGGCATAGGTTTGTATGGCATAGCAATATTCGCTGCGGTAGCCGTGCTATTGTTAAAGAGTAAAGCATGGAAGTAGCCCTTACCCAAAAATAAGTCATCGTTGAACTTTCAGCAAGGAACACGAACTTACAGTACTAGCATTCTATAGAGCGAATATCTCAACCAAATCCCTGTCTTGTAACACGTGGTCGGCACCTACTTTTTGGCCCTGTACTTTGACTGAGTTGCCCCAAACCTTTGCGTACTTAAAGCCTTTTGCGAGCTCCTTATGGATAAGACATGCGAGTTGACCAACTGTTGTACCACTTGGCACGACTATTGGTTTCCTTGCGATAATGCCGTCCTTTTGTGTGTAAACCCTTATGAGCTCTAAGGTTTTGAATATTAACTGCCTCAATTCCTCTAACCCTTTCCCTTCTTTTGCTGAGAACCTTACTAGTGGAATTCCGAGCTGTGCGACCATTTCCTCGATTTCACTTGAGTGTTCTGAGTTAAGGTCAAATTTGTTAAGTATTACTAGACCCTTCTTATAAACAAATTCGTATACGACCTGTTCTTCAATATCCTCTATCGTGGCATCGCCGATTATCTTGACCACAGCATTTCTTATACCAACGCTCTCAAGTAACTTCTTGACATCATCTACGCTACCCTGAAACTTACCAAATGTAACGAGCCTTATACCGCCGCTGTCTTTCTTCTCGAGGATGACTCTCGCCCGTTCCTTTTTCAACACCACACCGACATCCTCCAACATCTCAACAATCTTTCTGAGCTGCTCAAGAGGTTTATTTGTGGCATCCAGAACGACCGCTATAAGATCGGCATTTCTCGCTATACCAAGGCTCTTGTACGCTATGCTGGTCTCTTCCAGCATTTCTGTCAAAATTGCTGGAAGTTCCACCACCTGTATCTCGACATCTTCGTATAACATCATGCCCGGTATGGGTCTCTTTGTTGTCATTGGATATTCAGCTATCTCGGGGTTTGCATTCGTAAGCAACGCAAGTAATGAAGACTTGCCACTGTTTGTAGCACCCAGTAAGACAACTTGGGCTGCCCCCTCTTTTTCAATACTGAACTCATCCCTTCTTCCACCTTTTGCCGGCTTGTGCTCGAGCTCACGCCTGAGTTGGGCAAGCCTCTTCTTCAGTTGCCTAAGCATCTTTTCTGTATGCTTATGATGGGGTATGTAAGATATTGCCTCCTCCAGTGCCTTAATTTTTTCTTCGTACGTCCTAGCCTCCCTGTACTTAGCCAGCTTGGCCTTTGCCTCTGCTGGCAGGTTCGTTGGCATGGTCAGCCCATTTTTAACATTATATGTGGACTATCTTATTTGCATTCTTTTTATCTAAATAAGGGGCATTTTTTACTTTAACCTTCTTGCAAAAAATACTGCGATTGCTCCAACAAAGCATATAGGGGCTAGCGTTGCGAAGGCGATGTACCAGCCCATCGGAATTATAATACCAAGCACTAATGGGCCTATGAGGTATCCGATGTTACTCATGAAATTAAGGATTCCTAGTCCAACGCTAGCTAATTTAGGTCCCAACAATGCGCCCGAGCTGGCAAGGGTAGGTGCTGGTACGAATCCCCATATTGTACCAAGGACGATTGCGTATGCTGTCAAGATCCAAAAATTGCTTGTAGAAAATATGTAAAGTGGAAATGCGATGCCTGAAAGGATGCAGGACGTAACGATAAGTTTCTTCATAGATTTTATCTTGTCAACAACCGCTCCTGCTATTGGACCAATAGGTATACACATAACCATCGGAATTGTTGAGACTACCGACGCTAATCTCAAAGGATAACCAATTTCAGTAAGGTGTGTGGGCAGCCATGTTGAGAAGCCTATTGCTGCAAAGTTAAAGCAAAGCCATCCAAAGGCCACTAACCATATATCAGCGTGCCTATAAGCAGCCACCCCGCTTGCTTTCTTTTCTTCTTTGTAAGTTATAATGGTTGGAGGTATTTTAACTAATGCCACGAAGAGCACGCATGCTACTATCGAGAGCAGGGTGGTAAACCACCACATATTTTGCCATGATGTTGTTGCGAGTGCGGGTGCCACCGCATAAGATAGGAGCATTCCTATTGGGACACATGGTGCGAAGATTCCCAAAGCCTTCCCTAACTCATTCGGAGGAAACCACATAGTTATCAGCGCTGGTGCGAATATTAGTGCAGAACCGAACGCAAACCCTTCGAGAAACCGTGATGCAAGTAAGGTTGTATAGTTCGGGGCGAAGCTCCCGATTATCGAGCCTATTGTGAGGCATATAAGCATAAGACTTCCTACCTTTTTAGGACCAAAACGTTCAGTTAACGACCCTGTGGGGAGTGATATGATAACTGCAGAGATAGAGAAAGAGGACATAAGGAGGCTGGCCATCGCATAATCCAGCCCGAAGGTCTCGATCAAAATAGGCATTATTGGCGGAGGTTTAAAGTAATTTATGGCAGCAACCACGCTTACGAACACTACTACGAGGAGTACAATCCAGCGGTATTTTGTTACCACACCCGTTCCCTTTATTTTTACGCTCATTTTTGCTTTCGAGTTAGTAAGTCCACTTTTAAAGATTTATCAAGGCTTTTAGGACCTTAGGTGGGAAGAAAGCCGTTGAGCGTGAAGACGTTACTTATAGAATCAGCAAAAATTCTAGAGGAAGCTGGATTGCCGGACCCAAAGCTCGAGATACCCAAATCCCCGGAGCACGGTGAGGTCTCATGCACCTCTGCCTTCGAGCTTGCCAAAAAGTTGAACAAGAGTCCGATGGATGTCGCTCTAGACGTTGCATCGAACGTCAAGGAGATTATTGAAAGAAAGAGAGGTTTGATAAAGTCCGTAGAGGTTGTTAAGCCAGGGTTCATCAATTTCTACGTTGACTGGCCCTCATATGCTGTCAAGATAATTGAAGACGTCCTAAGCTCCGCCGAGGCATACGGTTCATCCGACATGGGAAAGGGACGGCGCATACTCATAGAACACACGAGCGTGAACCCGAACAAGGCGCTACATGTGGGACATGCAAGGAACGTATGTCTAGGTAGTGCGCTGGCCAGATTGTACAAGTTTGCGGGCTTCGACGTCTTGGTGGCTAACTACATTGATGACAGCGGAAGTCAGATGGCCGACATCATACTGGGCATTAAATATCTAGGGTATCCGATGGAGCCGCCAGAAGGTATGAGGTTCGATGAATACTGCGGTGACAAAGTGTACGTTGAGGTCAATAGGTTGCTAGAACAGAAGCCTGAGCTGTCCGAGAAGAAGCGTCTGTTGATTAAGGAGATAGAGGATAGGTTAAGTGATAGTTTTGCACTTAGCAGAGAGATAGCACTCAGGGTCTTGAAGGAACAACTAAAGACCTGTTGGAGGTTAGGTGCTTCATACGACATTCTAAATAGAGAAAGTGATGTTGTCGCTTTTGGATTGTGGGAAGAGGTCTTTTCAAAACTCAAGAAAAAGAATGCTTGCTACCTCGCGACCTCTGGACCTAAGGCAGGTTGCTGGATGCTAGACCTTTCAGGTCATAAAACGCTTAGCAAAGAGGGCGATGAGGTGCTAGTAAAAAGTGATGGAACTACGACGTATGTGGCGAGGGACATAGCATATGCTGCATGGAAACTAGGAATAGTTGAAAGAGACTTCAAATACAAACTATTCGGTAAGAATAAAGATCAAAGCGACATACTCATAACCGACATAAATGGTGACATCGATTTTAAAGTTAAGGACGTTGATATGACGATAGCTGTTGTAGACGTAAGACAGAGAAGACCACAAGAAATTGTGAAGTATGCGCTTGGCCTAATCGGTGCAGACCCTTCGAAATATGTGCACTTCGCTTACGAGGTTGTTTCTCTAAGTGCAAAAGAGGCAGAGAGAATGGGCTTAAATGTTAACGGTGCCGAGTTCGTTCATATGAAAGGCAGAGAAGGCATATACGTAAAGGTCGACTCAGTCATAGACTCCATAAAGAATAAGATAATATTCGAAACAGCTCAAAGACATCCGGACTGGTCCCCCCAAAAGGTCGAGAGTGTTGCGGAGAATGTGGCCATTGGGGCACTCGTATACGCTCTAGTAAAAGGTGATGCGGATAAGATAATAGTCTTTGACAGAGAAGAAGCTCTAAAGATTGAGGGAGATACTGGACCCTACTTACAATACTCTTATGCAAGGGCTTGCAGGATACTCGAAAAGTCGCCGATAAAACAGGGTGAAGTTAAGCGGAGGGAAACCTTAGAAAAGCAAGAGATAACCCTCCTCAGGGAGATATCGCTCTTTCCCCTTGTGATTGAGGAATCCGTAAAGCTTATGTTGCTAAAAAAGCTTGCCAACTACGCCTATAACTTGGCATCGACTTTCAACAACTTTTACGAATCCTGTCCCGTGTTGACGGATAATGAGGAGATTATGAAATTTAGACTGGCCCTTACTAGGGCTTATCTGATAACCATGGGCAACTGCCTAAGGATCCTTGGGATACCTATAGTCGAAGAAATGTAAGCCTAAATAAAGGCACTTTTCTCAATGAAAAGGTATTTAGCTAACAGCTAATAAAAGGTCGGAAGAGACCGATAAGGCATGAGCGGCGGAAATATGGTCGTTAGGCTGTTGGAGTCAAACGATAAGTCAATGAAGATCGAGTTTGAGGGCGTGCCCCTAGCGGTAGCTAACGCTATAAGGAGACTCATAATATCTGAGGTACCCACAATGGCGGTCGAGGAGGTGCTTGTCATAGAAAACAGTTCTGGGATGACAAACGAAGTGCTTGCCCATAGGATATCTTTGATCCCCTTTGTCTCAGACATCGACCGGTATGTGCCGCCAGAGGAGTGTACATGCGGTAGCAAGCTAGGTTGTGAAAAATGTGTCGTTAGATACGTCCTAAAAGCAGAGGCGGGCGACCAGCCCATAACAGTATACTCCAGAGATATGGTACCAGAAGATCCGAACACAACAGTAATTCCCGTCAGCGGGAACATACCAATCGTTAAACTAGCGCCTGGTGAGAAGATAGAGCTTGAACTCTACGTGAGAGTTGGAAAAGGGAAGAAACATGCCAAATGGCAACCAGGTATAGCTACTTTATATGAATCTCAAGAAAGTGCCGATAGAAGAATACTTTTCGTGGAATCTTTTGGATTCTTGGAACCGAAGAGAATGGTGCTTGAGGCTGTCAAGATTCTTAACAAGAAAGTAAACAACTTAATGCGCGTGATTAGGGAGTGTGAACAGCATGCTTAGCCTACAAATATATCGCACTCTCAAAAAGTTAGCAAAGGAATCTAGGTTTTGGAGAGCAATACTCAAAGAGGCTAATAGGCCCAGAAGGGTAGTAAATGTATATAAGCTGAACAGATATACAAAAAGCGGCGAGATCGTCTTCGTACCAGGTAAGTTGTTGGGCTTCGGGAATATAGATCATCCCGTTACAGTATCTGCCTTCGCCTTCTCTAAGTCTGCATATGAGAAGGTTATAAGAGCAGGTGGTAATGTTCTCTCTATGGAAGATTTTATGAAACTTTACCCAAAAGGAAGGGGTGTGAAGATAATTGGCTAGCGTTCAAAGTTATGCACAAGAAGAAGAAATAATTGTCGATGCCACGAACCTAAAACTAGGTAGAATGGCATCTTACGTAGCAAAGAACCTTATGCAAGGTAAGAGGGTCACCGTTGTAAATGCTGAGAAAGCCATTGTCACTGGAAATAAGAAAGCCATACTCGAAAGATATCTTATGCTCTTGGGGAGAAGTCAAAAGAGATCAATACATAGGCCTAGCGTATGGTATCCGAGGACGCCGGATAGGTTGGTGTGGTACACCATAGTAAGAATGTTACCAAGGAAGAAGGCAAAGGGCAGGATGGCAATGCATAGGCTCAAGGTGTACATAGGTGTACCTGAAAAGTATAGGAATGCAACGTTGACGTCTTTTGAAGAAGCTAAGCTAACCAGTACTAGGAATAGGAGTGGCAAGCTTATAAGATACATGACGATTGAACAAATATCTAGAGAATTAAAGGGTGGGGGACAAACATGAGCAAAGTGCTTGAACAAATCTTCGTAGGAAAGAGGAAGACGGCGGTCGCAAGACTCAAAGTGAGACATGGAAACGGTGAAGTGTTAATAAATAACATGCCTGTCGAGATGCTTGGGCATGAAATCGCCATCAAAAAAATATTAACCCCACTGTATTTTGATGAGAAATTTTGGAAGACTCACACGTTTGATGTAAATGTTTCAGGTGGCGGAGTTCTTGCTGCTGCTGATGCTATAGCGGTCGCGATAGCAAAAGCTGTTGCAGCTCATAGCTCGAAGGCAAGGGAGGCTATACTGCAGTTCGACCGTGCATTATTGGTCGACGACCCCCGCAGGACTGAGCCCAAAAAGCCGAATAGGAGATCGGCGAGAAGGTTCAAGCAAAAGTCCTATAGGTAAATTATAGGTCGGGTGCGATTTGCCTTGATGTTTCCAATTAGATGTTTCACATGTGGTGCACTCATAGCGGATAAATGGGAGGAATATAAAGCCAGGGTGGAGGCGGGTGAGAATCCTGCTAAGGTTCTTGATGAGTTAGGTATAAAGAGATATTGTTGTAGGAGAATGTTCATATCCGCAGAAGATTATTTCGATGAAATTGTTGAATTTAGGTCGAAGTTTGGTAAGAGGGGGACATAAAGACGTGAACGAACAATCGAAAATCATAGATGCCTGTGCAAGAATAGTGCTCGATAGCAGGGGCGACGAAACAATAGAAATCGAAGTTAGAACTGCCAAAGGTTTGGGAAGGGCCGCAGCCCCTGCTGGCAAGAGTAGGGGCATAAAGGAAGTCGTTCCCTACCCTCCGGGCGGTGTTAAAGAGTCTCTCGAAATCTTCAAAAGAATTATAAGGCAACGCTTAATAGGTCTTGATGCATCTGAACAGGAATTAATAGATTCTATGCTTAAAGAAGTTGACGGTACTGATAGATTCGAAAAGATTGGAGGGAATCTCGCTTATGCTATCTCCCTTGCGACAGCCCTGGCAGCATCGGCGGGTTTAGGAAAGCCGCTTTATGAGTTTTTGAATCCTAATGCCTCAGTTATCCCGTTGCCGCTTGGTAATGTACTAGGTGGAGGTAAGCACGCAGGTAAGGGGGCGCCGGACATACAGGAGATGTTAACGGTACCACTTAACCCTAAGACACCCTTTGATGCAATAATGGCGAACGCTTTAGTCCATAAGGAGTTGGGAAAAATTCTTCAGAAGAAACTGCCGAACTTTCCACTTGGAAAGGGCGATGAGGGAGCATACGCACCAAACATGCGCATCCACGAAGCTCTGGAGAGTGTTGTTGAGGCTGCTAACAGAGTCTCAGAGATGACGGGCATAAAGCTCGGCGTCGGTATAGATGTGGCCGCATCAAGCTTATGGGACGAGAAGAGAAAATGCTATGTTTATGAGAATGAGGGTAAACATATGACGAGAGATGAACATATAAGCTACATAATATCTCTTATACGAGAATTTAATCTGGTTTATGTTGAAGATCCTGTCGAAGAATACGACTTCGAGGGCTTTAGGGAGGTGCTTAAAGTTGTACCGAATATTTTGGTCTGCGCCGATGACTTAGTGGTGACTAATGCAACGCTTATCAAAAAAGCTGGCGAGATTGGGGCTGTTAATGCTGTAATCATCAAGCCCAACCAAGTTGGAACACTTACCGATACACGGGATGCGTGCAAAGTTGCGCAGGAGCACGGTATGGTAACTGTAGCGTCTCATAGGTCGGGAGAGACGCCTGAAGGACACCTTGCCCATATAGCGGTCGGACTTGGGTGTAAATTAATTAAGTCGGGTGTAGTTGGTGGTGAGAGGGTCGCAAAGGCGAACGAGTTGTTAAGGATTGGAGAAAATTTAGGCAGTAAGCTAAAAATGGCAACGTTAGGAGGTGGGTGAATGGAGTCAACACAATCAGCAGAAGCGGAAATCATAGAGCTGTTCGTGAAGAATGCCATGCATGTCGGCTCAAAGGTTAAAGTGAAACATGCTGAGAAGTTCATATTCAAGCTTAGGCAAGATGGCATATACCTGATAGATATAAAAAAGACTATCGAGAGACTTAACATCGCCGCAAAATTCATTTCATACTTTCCGCCGGAAAAAGTAGCCGTGGTATCTACACACGTTTATGGTATCAGGGCAGTCCAGAGGTTTTGTGAGCTTACTGGTTGCATACCCGTAGTTCAAAAGATCCGTTCAGGGATGTTCACAAACAGGGTATTGAAATACTACATAGAACCTCAGCTGGTGCTGGTTTCTGACCCCCGCTACGATGCTCAAGCTATAAAGGAGGCGGCGATAGCTAGGATACCAGTAATAGCATTTTGCAGCACGGACAATATGCTCAGTAACATAGACCTAGCAGTTCCTATAAACAACAGGGGAAAATCTTCCTTACCCTACGCATTTTGGTACTTGGCGAAACGCGTTCTCATGGAAAGGGGGTTGCTGACGCCAGAGAAGGAAGCGGAGATACTACCTGAAAGTTTCATGCCAACATCGGTTACCTAGGTTTATGTGAAGTTTTAATAGCAGGTAATTCGGTAAATATTCATAGATTAGGAATGGGTATACGTAGACCGGTAGTTGCCGGTAGCTTTTATGCTAGTACCCAAAAGCTTTTGAGGGAACAGATAAAAGAAGCATTTTTACATCCAATTGGGCCGGGAAGGTTGCCAAGGGATGTATGGGGCGACGAAAGAGTACCTGCACTCATATGTCCCCATGCGGGTTATATATATTCTGGACCCGTAGCAGCCCACTCTTATATCTCTCTAGAAGGTAGGAGGAAGCCGAAAGTCGTCGTCATAATAGGACCCAACCATTCCGGTATAGGCTCAGAAGTTTCTGCATATCCAGAGGGTGAATGGCTTACTCCGCTTGGTAGTGTGCCGATTGATTCAGAATTAGCCAAGCTTATCTCGAAGAACTCAGATTTGATAAGCCTTGACGAATACTCGCATGATGAAGAGCACTCACTTGAGGTCCAGCTTCCGTTTCTTCAGTATGTGTTAGGATCGTTCAAACTCGTACCCATAGCGATGTTAAACCAAGATAGAGATGTGGCAGAAGAGGTCGGTAGGGCTATAGCAGAATCGGTTAGCGGACAGGATGTGTTACTTATTGCTTCGTCGGATTTCACCCACTACGAACCGGATTCTGTTGCTAAGAAAAAAGATATGATGGCCATAGACCGTATAACTGCCTTGGATGTTGAAGGGTTTTACGATGTGATATTTAAGCACAGGATTACTGCATGTGGTTATGGACCGATTGCTGCCCTAATGACGGCCTCGAAGATTTTGGGTGCCAAAAATGCCAATTTATTAAAGTATGCAACAAGTGGAGATGTTACCGGCGACAGGTCAGCAGTCGTAGGTTATGCTTCCATACTCATTGAGTTAGAAAGTCAGTAAGTTGTTTTGTATGGTTATTGATATAAATAGGCGCCTATTCTATAAAACCCATGAAAGCGAGCTTAAAGAGCATCGTTGAAGACATGCTCACAAAGATTAAGGACAAGCATGTTATAGGTCTAATAACCTACCGTCATTATGCTGAAGAACTTGCCCTTTATGAAAAGTTCGGTAGATGCGGCTTTGCTATAAGTGTCGTTATGGCGAACGGTGGTAGAATCGCATACCACATGCTGGTAGAGGTTGAAAAAGATTTTAAACGTAAAGTGGCAGGTGGAACTGTCAAATATATGCTGTTAAAGGAGGAAGACGGTAAGAGGACTCTTAGTGTCGTAAGGGCTAGGTATAGAAGTCGAGGGGAGCTCTTTAGGAGTGTGGAGAAAGTCAGAAGATCCTTTTACAGACGAGTACTTCAAGGTCAAGCATAATGCCTTAAAATTTCTAAAAGGTTTAATGCGTTACGAAACTCGGAAAATGGTAGGGATAGGCTTAAAACAGAAATAAGTGAATGTTCAACCTAAAAAAGTAGTAGATTAGGTGGATACAGGCCCTTGAAAGCTGTTGCTGTAGCGCCCGGTAAAGTTATCCTATACGGTGAACATTTTGTAGTCTACAACGTACCTGCAATAGTCATGGCTATAGATAGGGTGGTTAAAGTATCCGTCTCTCCAAGAGAGGATGGATTATTAAGAATATGCTCGGACTTAGGTTTTGCCTGCGAATATGATGACGGTGATGCCAAACCACTCATGGGGGGTAAAAAAGCTGTAGCATTTCTTGAACCTGTAAGAATAGCGGCTAGAACTGTCTTGGAGCACTTTAACGAAAAGAAGGGATTAATTATAGATATACATTCCACGATTCCATCGTCCGTTGGTCTAGGTTCTTCGGGGGCCGTATCCGTAGCTACCGTAGCGGCTGTCAGTAAAGTTTTAGGTCATGAAATCAGTAAAGAACAAATATGGAGGCTTTCGTTACAGGCCGAAAGATACGTCCACGTAACGCCCTCTGGTATAGACCCCCTCGTTTCGACTTATGGGGGTCTTTTATTTTGGAGAATACAGGATGGCACTAAACCGAAGAAAATAAACTGTGACATCGAGATCGTCGTGGGTAATACAGGAATACAGCGCTCAACTGGTAGGTTCGTATCCATGGTAGGCAAGAAGAAAACCAAGAAGGTTGAAGGAATAAGTCAGCTTATGGGGGTCATGAGCTGGATATCGAATCTAGCTTTGAAGGCCTTCAAGGAAATGGACATCGTTACCTTAGGGGCTTTAATGAATATGAACCACGAGCTACTTAGGATCATCGGTGTTTCTAACGAGTCCTTAGACAGGTTAGTAGAAGCTACGAGAAAGGCTGGTGCTTTGGGGAGCAAGCTAACGGGTGGCGGAGGTGGCGGTTGCATGATAAGCCTCACGACCTTGAGTAAAAGGGCGGCTGTATGCAAAGCCATAGAAGAGAATGGTGGTCAGCCGATGATTGTTAGGAAGAATAACGCCGGCGTAAAAGTGTGGATCATAAAAAATTAATACAAATTATGAACATCCCTGTCTAAAACATAGTTTCACGAAAAACCTTTACCCAAATGTTTTCTACAAATAATACCGGTACGAAATTCGTTATAAAACATCTTTTAACGTTAGCGTAAGAAATTTATCTATCGTTTTCTAAAAAATATGTCATGAAATCGTCCAGAATACCTCGATTTTATCAACTTTCTCCGGAGGAGAGGCTGAAGTACGTGGCGGAGTTCGCTGATCTTACGTCTGAAGAGGTCGAACTTCTGAAGAAGCATGGTGGGCTAGATTTATCTGTAGCAAACAGGATGATAGAGAACGTCATAGGAACTTTCGGGCTACCGTTGGGCATAGCAACGAACTTCTTGATAAATGGGAAGGATTACTTGATACCGATGGTGATCGAAGAACCTTCGGTCGTCGCAGCTGCTTCTAACGCAGCGAGAATGATGAGAGAAGGTGGTGGAATACTATCCATGAGCACGGAGCCTGTGATGATAGGTCAGGTACAAGTCGTCGGAATTAAAGACATCGAAGGTGCGAGGTTTGATGTGCTGAAGGTTAAGGATGAGATACTCAAGATAGCTAACGAGAAAGACCCTGTATTAGTAAGTCTAGGGGGCGGTGCTAAGGATTTAGAAGTTAGGGTGGTCAATTCTCCAGAAGGACCGATGCTTATCGTTCATCTTCTGGTAGATGTAAGGGATGCAATGGGCGCGAATGCTGTCAACACGATGGCCGAGGCGGTAGCTCCTTACATCTCACAGATAACTGGCGGGAAAGTCTACCTAAGAATAATATCCAACTTAGCGGATAGGAGACTCGTAAGGGCGAAAGCCGTCGTACCTAAGGATGCAGTCGGAGGAGAAGAAGTAGCGAAAGGTATAGTTTATGCGTGGGCTTTTGCGGCCGCCGATCCGTATAGGGCTGCGACACATAATAAGGGAATAATGAATGGTGTGGACGCAGTAGTTATAGCCACAGGAAACGATTGGAGGGCAGTAGAGGCGGGAGCTCATGCCTACGCTGCAAGGAACGGAAGATATGAACCACTATCAAGGTGGGAGCTTAATGAATATGGCGACCTCGTCGGTACCTTAGAAATGCCCCTAGCTCTAGGTATAGTTGGCGGTGCCACAAAAACCAACCCCTTAGCGAGGATATGTCTTAAGATACTCCGTGTCAAGACGGCGTCCGAGTTGGCCGAAGTCGTTGGGGCCGTAGGCCTCGCTCAGAACCTTGCAGCGTTAAGGGCATTGGCGGCAGAGGGTATCCAGAGGGGTCACATGTCTTTACATGCTAAGAATATTGCCGTCATGGCTGGTGCTGTTGGTGACGAGGTGGATAGGGTAGCAGAGTTGATGGTGAAGGATGGGGTTATAAGGCTGGACAAGGCAATCGAGATACTACAAAAATTGAGAGGAAAGTCTACGTAGGTAGGTGTGGTATTGATGACAATATTCAAAGATAAAAAGACGGCGATAGTGGGTTATGGCTCCTACATACCAAGATACAGGATTAAGATAGAGAGCATAGCGCATGCATGGGGCGAGTCATTAGATATGCTAAAGGGACTAAGGGTCCAAGAGATTTCTGTGAAAGGGCCAGATGAAGACCAAGTTACTATAGCCGTGGAGGCTGCTAGGAATGCCTTGAGGAGAGCACCCGAAGTGAGCCCAAAGGATATAGGAGCGATATACTCAGGCTCAGAGTCTAAACCTTATGCTGTTAAACCGACCTCGACAATAGTCGCAGCCGCGATAGGAGCGCCGATGTCTGTGAGACTAGCTGATTATGAGTTTGCATGCAAAGGTGGTACTGAAGCTATTATAAGCTGTATAGCCCAGGCGAGGTCGGGCATGATTAAGTATGGGCTTGCAATCGCTGCTGACTGCTCCCAATCCCTTCCCGGTGATGTGTTGGAGTACACCGCCTCAGCGGGTGGCTCCGCGTTTATTATAGGTCATGACTCAGGTGACCCAATAGCCTATTTTGAAGGGCAGTATTCAGTAGGTACTGATACACCAGATTTTTGGAGGAGAGACCTTATTAAGTATCCAAGACACGGCGGAAGGTTTACGGGAGAGCCCGCGTACTTTAGACATGTAATTGCGGCCGCTACCGGTTTAATGAAGGAACTTGACATGAAACCAGAAGATTTCGATTACATAGTTCCGCATCAGCCTAACGGTTCATTCCCGGTTGAGGTCGCTAAAAGATTAGGTTTCAGCGAGAGTAAGGTATTGCCAGGTTTATTGTCACCCATCGTGGGGAACTTCTACTCTGGCTCCTCGCCTACAGGGCTTTGCAAAGTACTCGACCAAGCTAAGCCTGGCCAGAGAATACTCTTAGTATCATTCGGCTCCGGTGCTGGCTCTGATGCCTTCAGCATAGTCGTGACAGAGGGGATAGAAAGGAAGAGAGACTTGGCACCCAAAGTTGAGGATTATATCAATAGAAAGAAGTACATTGATTATAGCCTTTACGTAAGATTCTGGGGTAAGATAGCGCTGTGAGGTGAGATGTTTTGCGCGAGGTAGCGGTTGTAGGGGTTGGGATGACGAAGTTCGGCGAGAGATGGGATAAACAACTCAGAGACCTTTTTGTTGAAGCAGCAAATGAGGCACTCAAAGATGCAAACATGGAAAGGAATGAAATTCAAGCACTTTATGTAGGCAATTTCTCTGCTGGTAGCTTTGTAGGGCAGGAACATGTAGGACCCCTTTTAGCAGATTATCTCTCATTGAAGTATAAGCCTGCCTTCAGGGTCGAGAGTGCATGTGCATCGTCCGGTATGGCGTTTAACCTAGCTTACATGGCTGTCGCATCAGGTATGTATGACATAGTGATGGTTGGTGGTGTAGAAAAGATGACGGACATATCAGCACCCGAAGCAACAAGTGTGTATGCAAAGGCAATGGACGCGGAGTGGGAGTCATTTTTTGGACTTACTCTCCCAGCAGCGTTTGCTCTGATTGCTAGGAGACACTTCGTTCAATACGGAACAAAGCCAGAACAGCTTGCGATGGTTTCCGTCAAAAACCACAGGAATGCGGCAAAGAACCCGTTAGCACAATTCCAATTTGAAGTCACAGTGGAACGTGTGCTTGCATCTCCCATAGTTGCTGATCCGTTACATGTATTAGATTGCTCACCTATAACAGATGGAGCAGCCGTAGCCATACTATGTTCTGCAGAACTTGCAAAGAAGTATACGGATACCCCTGTATATGTGCTTGGATTTGGTATAGCATCAGATACAATCGCTTTACATGATAGGTCTGACATAACCACGCTGGGCGCTGTCGTTGAAGCATCAAGGCAGGCGTACAAGATGGCTGGAATAGAACCCAAGAACATCGACGTCGCCGAGTTGCACGACAGCTTTACGATCACAGAGATAATATCATACGAGGATTTGGGCTTCTGCGAAAAGGGGAAAGGAGGGCTGATGATACAGGAAGGTGAGACAGAAATCGGCGGCAGAATATCCGTTAACCCAAGCGGCGGTCTAAAGGCTAGAGGTAATCCTATAGGCGCAACTGGTGTTGCACAAGTTGTCGAGATAGTACAGCAATTAAGGGGCACGGCTGGAAAGAGACAGGTCCCCGGTGCTGAGATAGGCATGACACAAAACATTGGAGGTACCGGAAGCACGTGTGCAATTCATATATTCGGAAGACAGAGGAGGTGAATTAAAAATGATGCCAAAGTCACCAAGAATATGGCAGTTAGCTGAGAGAAGATATAGACTACTGGGATCAAAGTGCACGTTATGTGGAAAGACCAGTATAGGTCCAAGAAGTGTCTGCCCCGCTTGTGGCTCTGAAAAAGTTGAGGCGATCCAACTACCTTCAACTGGCACCGTATACTCCTACACAGTCGTTCATTCATTACCGGCTGAGAAGGATGGTTACGGGCCATACATAATGGCCATTGTGGAGTTAGAAGATGGAACCAAACTCACCGCAGAAATAGTGGACTGCGATCCAGAAGACGTTAAAATAGGTATGCCTGTGGAGTTAGCGTTTAGATTAATAGGACAAGAATCCGAGCACGGCATCATATATTACGGCTACAAATTCAGACCAATTATGTCACGAACATAAGTGAAGCAGGTCTAACAGGCAAAACCAATTAACACCTTTTTTATAATTTTTTGTGGTTAAGGAGTATGGGAAAGTTAATTGTCTTAAAGCTCGGGG
Source organism: uncultured Nitrososphaeria archaeon (assembly GCA_964655015.1). Classification (GTDB taxonomy): domain Archaea; phylum Thermoproteota; class Nitrososphaeria_A; order Caldarchaeales; family Wolframiiraptoraceae; genus Terraquivivens. The sequence continues at coordinate 4,508 of CAZZKR010000042.1, read as the reverse complement.
GCTCTATTATAACAAACAAAAAGGAGCCGTTCTCCTTCAACCGAGATGTTGTTCTAAGGATAGGCAATGAACTAAAGTTGAGCTGGCCTATGCCCCTCATCATCATCCATGGAGGAGGATCATTTGGTCATCCAATAGCCGAAGCATATAAAATAAAGAAAGGCTATCAAAGAGCCGAACAGCTTAAAGGTTTCATAGAGACGGTCAATGCTATGAGAAGACTTAACGACCTTGTGGTTTCTACACTTAATGACGCTAACCTTCCAGCAATAGGTATACCACCCTCATGTACTGTCATTACCAAAGATGGTGACATAGAAACATGCAACTTCGATCCAATATTCTCGGCTATGGAGATAGGTCTTGTACCGGTTATGTACGGTGACGCCGTGTTTGATAGAAAGTTAAAGTTTACAATACTTTCCGGTGATGCACTAGCGTCGTACATCGCTAGGAGGCTTAAAGCTAAGCAGCTCATATTTGCCGTAGATGTAGATGGTGTTTACGGTTTTGATAGAGAGACCTCTCAGCGCTTTCTTATAGAAGAATTAACTGAGAAAATCCATATGAACATCAAATATGAACCAACCGAAGGTGATGTTACGGGCGGTATGTTCTATAAAGTTGAGGAGGCGCTCGCGGCAGCAAGGTGTGGTGTAGATGTTTATATAATAAACGGTCTCATCCCAGGCCGTATAGAGGCGGTAATTAAAGGACAGAAGGTTATTGGTACTAGGGTTAAGATGACGTAACCGTCACGTATTTATCAGAGATAGTTCTTAAGCTTTAAGGTCTACATGGGTGAAAGTAGCATAGAAGTTAGGAAGCTAGACCACATAAGGATTTGCTTAGAGAAAGATGTTGAGTTTAAACAGAAGACGTCGTGGTTTGAATTTGTAGAACTTATACACGTTGCAGCTCCAGAATTAAACTATGCGGATGTTGATACCTCAACGGAGTTTCTTGGCAGAAAATTCTCTGCACCAATCATAATAGAGGGTATGACAGGAGGCGCAAAAGGTACAGAGATAATAAACAGAAACTTGGCAATGGCCGCCTTAGAACTGAACATACCCATGGGAGTAGGGAGTCAGAGAGCCGCTGTGGAGAAACCGGAACTTACGGAAAGCTTTAGGATTGTAAGGGACGTCGCACCAAGTATTTTTCTCATCGCTAATATAGGCGGTGTGCAACTCATCGAAGGTGGTGTGAAGTTAGCAGAAGAGGTTGTCAAGATGATTGATGCAGATGCGCTGGCAATACACCTCAACCCGCTTCATGAAATCGTTCAACCTTATGGCACAACTTCTTTTAAAGGAGTACTTGAAGCAATCAAAAAAATTGTAGAAAAGTTGCCGGTGCCTATCATCGTGAAAGAAGTAGGTTGCGGGATATCTGGTGAGCTTTCGAGAAGGCTTGAGGAGATAGGTGTGGCCGTGATAGATGTGGGTGGTGCTGGTGGTACGAATTGGGCATTAATCGAAAGGATAAGGGCCTTAGAGAAGGGCTTCCTTGAAAAGGCAGCTATAGGAAAGGTCTTTTTAGAGTGGGGAATACCAACGGCCGCAGCCACGATGGAAGCTTACGCCTTAACAAAAATTCCAATAATATCGTCAGGTGGTATAAGAAGCGGTCTGGACGTCGCTAAGGCCCTTGCAATAGGTGCGAGTATGGCCGGTATAGCTCGACCGCTACTTCACCATGCCGTTGTTGGTCCTGAAAGGGTCGTTAAGGCACTAAAGCAAATAATTTCGGAGTTGAAGACTGCTATGTTCTTGACGGGCTGTCAGGATATCAAATCTCTCAAAAGAGTAGAAGTTGTGATAACAGGTCGTCTACTAGAGTGGATTAAGCAAAGAAACATACAACACCCAAAAGTTAGGCTCTAATCATTGTAATTTTGTGTTAAGTATGTATGAATATGAAATCTAGGACATTTGCATCATCTCTTATACAGAAGCCAAAACGTTCAAACTGAACTCGCTCTCTATATTTGATTTCCGTGCATGCTCTCTCTCCAAACCCGTGGATGATCTTTAGACTATCAGGGTTCAACTGCCCGTTATCTTGATAGAGAATATCTGGTACCAAAACCCTAATCTTAACATAATCTTCGGTTACCCATTGAACTATAGGTACTCCCTCGATCACCTCTCTACACACGAACGTCGCGCTCACCAAATCATTGGTAACCTCTTTAATTGAAATGTTATACAGGTACTTGAGCCTGAGCAAGTCTCCCTTCTTAAGTCCTTGCACATCCCTTCTTGGTATGTAGAGTTTGTTACCGACATGTACTGACCTCTTACCGAGTGCTTCTGACGGATGAAATGGTAGCTCAACATGAAGTTCTGGTGCACCTTCAACCTCTACCAAAATTGGATCTGGAACAAAAAAGTATCTTTTCGCAATCGGGTCCAGCATACGTCTGTTGATAGCATACAAAAGTTCCCATGCATAAACCCTTTTTGTATACGTTAACCCTGTCTGGGATATCGTGAACTCTTTTATCGCCTCTGGAAGTAACCCCCTCCTCTTTATTCCATCAACCGTTGCTAACCTTGGATCATCCCATCTAGACACTATTCCTTGTTCTATTAGACGTCTTATTTCTCTCTTAGCCAAAGGTGTGCCCTTAAATTCAAACCGAGAGTACTCCACAAAAACTGGATTTTGTAAACCTAGTAGGGATCTTATGTAGTTTTGCAACTCATCACGCAAAGCAAACTCGCTACTTCTTAGGACGTGTGTTACGCCGCAAATAGCGTCCTCTATGGCAGCAGCAATATCATACGTCGGCCAAACTCTATACTTATCGCCCACAATTGGATGTGGGTATTCGATTATACGAAATAGTACAGGATCACGCATTACTGTATTCTTACTCGTCATATCTCCCTTAAGTCTGAGCACGGCCGTACCCTCTTTCAATCCTCCTGAAAGCATTTCTTTCCATAATGACAAATTTAATTGGGTAGGCTGTTGCCGATGCGTACACCCGACCATCATAAACCTTCCTCTGCTCATCTCTTCCTTACTACAGGAGCACACATACGCCAAGTCCTTTCTTATCAGTTCGTTTGCATATTCGTAGTATATGTCTAAATCTTCTGAATTGCACTTCTCATAATCCCATTCTATCCCAAACCATTTGTAGCCTCTCCTAAAGTTTTCATAATATTCGAGCTTAACCTTTTTTGGGTTTGTGTCCTCAAACCTGAGCCAAAGTTTTCCGTCGTACATCTTAGCATACATGTAGTTCAGGATACCGCTCATCGCATGCCCGATGTGCATATAACCGCTCGGCTCTGGCGGCAACCTCGTGACAACTTTACCAGGCTCGGCATTTGGTAACGGTGGTAGTCTCTTTTCTTCTTTTGGTTTATGTTTTACGAGCAATGCTGGTGCTATCTCCTCTAACATCTTTATTTGCTGTTCAACTCCCATTTGGTTGACATTTGCTACAACCTCCTCAGCTACTTTCAATACCTCTCCAATCATATTCCTAAGTTCAGGGTTCTCGCCCAGCACTTTCGATACGACTGCTTTTACAACGGCTTTCCCGTCATGCTCGATGGCGTTCTTCAAGGCCCACTTAAGGATCAGCGCCCGTATTTCCATCGTCATGCTCATCTTATGAGGCGCTAAAAAGTATTAATATTCATCTAGAGCCGAAGATTAACTGCTCCCTGTTAATCCCTAGGAGGCTCCTGATCTTCTCCTGTAGTATGGATATATGTTCTTCAGCCCTCTCGGCAGGGGCCACAACGGTCCTCCACGGCTTGGATAATGCCTCTTCGAGTACCACCCTCTCAGGGTTTAATCCTAGGAGCCTAGCAAACTCCTTGAGCATCTCCAGCTTCCCTATCCTCGTCTTGGGCTTTATCGATAGACCGCTCGAGGCATATATGTTTCTAAGAAACTCTACCCCCTTCATCTTTATGTCATGGTAGGTGCTTATAGTATGGCCCATCATGTACTCTATGTAGTCTGAGGGCAATCCCAAGGCTGCTAGCTGGGTTCTAAAGTATTTCCTCAATGAATGGGCTCGTAGGTCATATCTGCTCTTGCCGACCCTGCTGCATAATCCAGCCCTTAGGTATAACTCGTGAACTATTCGGGATATCTGCTTCTCCGTCAAGGGTTTGACCTCCTTGCTATATGCCCTTATGAGTGGAGACTCATCGGTTATGTTCTCTGGTGGGATCTTCTCCGTCCCCTTTCTCCTCTGCTCAAAGTATAGCTTTAGATACTCTACTGCCTCAGCTCCTACGAAGGTGTCGTAGTCATGATACTTACCCTTGGTTATGGCCGCCTCGACATGTATGTGTATTGGGGTTATCCCCTTCTCGAGGTCATGCTTGACATGCCTATACTTCAGCTTGGCCAGGGTTCCTATCCTGAACCCTCCAAGGGCAAGCATAGATACTATTACCTTTCCTCTGAGGTCTGCTATCTCAATTATCTTCTGAAGCTCCTCGGGCGTTGGAGCCCTGTCATGATATGTT
>CAZZKR010000041.1:0-29252 GCA_964655015.1 uncultured Nitrososphaeria archaeon | reverse complement strand
CTGTGGAAGCGCCAGCAGAATATACACATCATGTTACAATATTGAAGTGTCGGCGTCATCTGGACGCATCTGTGGCTTCTTATGCCGTACCACCTCTTATAGCAGAACTTGCCACCCCTTAGCGCAGTCTTCGTCCAGTGGCAGACTTTTACGGCAGAATGCCTGCCCACTATCCTATAACCTGCCTTCTTAAACTTCTCTAACGCTTTAATCTCATCCCTAGATAGTCTATGCGCCGGAATCGTCGACATCCGAATTTTACTAAGGGCTTGGGTGGAATATATGTTTAACAATAAGATTTATACGGCTAACGAGTGATGAAGCTCGTGGTGTATAGCGCATGAGGATAACCGATGTTAGGCTTGTGTCGTTATACTCGCCCCTTAAAGAACCCATGAGGTTGTCCGTTGGAACGCTCGAGAAAAGACCTTTTGCGCTAATCGAGGTTCACACAGATGAGGGCATAATCGGTCTCGGAGAGACTTTCGTGAACTTCCCGCCATGGTCGATCGATGAGAGGAAAGTAACGCTCGAGAATGTGAAGAAACTGCTTTTGGGCGAGGACCCTACGAATATCGAGGCATTATGGAAAAAGATGTATGCATCGCTGGTGAAGATGGGGCTTCAAGGTGGTTGTAAGGGCGCTATAATCCAGGTGATCAGCGGGATAGACATAGCTCTTTGGGATATTCTTGGAAAAGTAAAGAACCAGCCCATATGTAAGCTCATATCCAATGGTCCAAAGCAGAAATTAAGACTTTATGCAACTGGGCTCAGTGCAAGCGACCCGGTGGGACATGCGAAGAGGTTAGTGTCAGAAGGCTACGACACCCTGAAACTTAGGATAGGGTTTGACCCTGAGAAGGATGTCGAGCTCGTGAAGAGTGTGAGAGAGGCCGTGGGCAAAGATGTCAGGTTGATAGCAGACGCGAACATGGCATGGGACTACGAAAAGGCGTTAGAGATGGCTAAGAGGTTAGAAAGGTACGAGCTCTTCTGGCTCGAGGAGCCCATCATATGCGATGACCTAGACGGTATGTCGAGGCTTGCAGCTGTACTCGATACTTGGATAGGTGCCGGAGAGAATGCGTATGGTTTGGCTGAGTTTGAGAGGATGATAAAGAAGAGAGCCGCTGACGTCCTAATGCCCGACGTCAGCAAGACCGGCGGCATAACCGAGGGCGTTAGGATAGCTAAGCTGATAAACTCGAGCGGGTTGCCTTTCTCGCCGCACTTCTATGGCTCCGAGGTTGGCTTCGCGGCGACTTTGCATTTTGTTGCGGCAACCGAAGGATGCTTGATAGTTCAAAGAGACATATCGGACGTGCCTCTCTTCAAGGATATGCTAAAGGAGCCGATAAGGATAGAAGATGGTTACGCTGAGGTACCAAATGGTCCTGGCTTAGGCATAGAGTTAAACTGGGAGAAGCTGGAGAAGTACCGCACAGGTTAAGCACCTCAAAATTACGGGGAACGCTCACTGAAAATCTCCATTAGCTCTTTCATTAATCTGTCGTTAGCGGCTGCCACATACTTGACGTCCCCTCTGTAGAGCAAGTCTAGGTTTTCCAGCGACCCCTCCAAACACTTCACAGCACCGCCCGCCCGCGTTACTATATATGCCGCGGCCGCCATATCGACGACCCTTACGCCATCTAAGGCAAGGAAGCAGTCTAACCTCCCGCAACCCACGTACGCAGTCTCTAGAGCCGCAGAGCCCATGAACCTCGCATAACTGGCTTTTGAGGCTACTCGCTCGGCGAACTTGGATAACTTTTCATCATGTTTGAAAACCTTTAGGTCGAAGGAGACTATAGCATCGCTCAAAGAGCTTGTGTTTGACGGTCTGGCCGGCTTGCCGTTAAGGTATACGTGATTTTCGTTCGCTACGATGACCTCGCCGTTAACTAGGTTGATTATGCCAGCGGCGATTATATCCGAGAACCTCTTCCCTTTAGAGATTGCCACAGCCGCGGAGTAAAATGGCAGGTCCTGCTTCAGGTTTACTGTTCCATCCACTGGGTCTATGACAGCCAAATACTCGGAGTTCTCCGGGTCGCCGATGAGTCCTGCCTCCTCGCTGAGTATGGTTATTTCCGGTATGGCGCTCTTTAGGACGTCGATTATGGCTTTCTCGGAGGTGACGTCGGCCACCGTCGATATATCGCCGAAGGCACCAGCGCCCAGCTCGCGCCCTTTGCCCTCTAAGCTGTTTATCGCTAACTTTGCCGCTTCTAGCGCCCTCTTTATTATTAGTTCCAACTTGAGGTCTCTTTCCTAAATCACTTTAACTTTGTCGAGGGGTCTGATTTTCAGAACATCTGTGTTGAACAGCGAGATTGGCGGCTCGCCCTTTAGGACCTTGACGATGTTCAACGCACCAGTCTCCGCCATCGCATACCTTGCTTCATACGTCGCATTGCCTATGTGCGGTGTCAAGATCACATTTGGAAGCTTCAGCAACGGACTGTCCATGGGTAACGGCTCGACCTCGAAGACGTCAAGCGCCGCCCCTGCTATCCAGCCCTCTTCTAGAGCCTTTATCAACGCTTTCTCATCCACCACGGGTCCTCTTGAAGTGTTTATCAAGAACGCAGTCTTCTTCATCATCCTGAGCCTCTCCTCATTTATCAAATGGTATGTGTCCTTCGATAGGAACACGTGTAAGGAGACGAAATCTGACGTTCTTAGAAGCTCCTCAAGGCTAACGAACTTTATCCCAAGCTCCTCCTCAGCCTTTTGATTCCTGATGATATCGTAGTAGATTAGGTTCATGCCAAACGCCTTTGCTCTTACAGCGGTTGCATAACCTATCTTGCCAAGCCCGATTATACCTAGCGTCTTACCTTTAAGTTCCGTTCCCAACATCATGAAGGGCGTCCATTGAATCTTCCACTTACCCTCTCTGATATACCTGTCACCTTCGACTATCCTTCTAGCAATCGCAAGCATGAGACCTATAGCAACCTCAGATACGGGCTCGGACGCTGCCGGGGAGTTCGTGACGTATATGCCCTTAGAAGTAGCGTATTCAACATCTATATGGTCAACACCCGCAGTCATTGTGCCTATGACCCTAAGTTCCGGTGCGGCATCTATTACTTCTTTGTTTACTTTAGCTGTTAGGTGACAAAATATGGCATGAACGTCCTTTACACTTTTAACGAATTCCTCATGCGGTATCGGCTCATCCTTCTCCCTGTAAATCACTTCGCACTCTTTTCTTAAAATCTCTATGCCCGACTCCGGCATTCTGTTCGTGACGAATACCCTTGGTTTCATATCTGTTTCAAAGTTTTAGTTAGATATAAATCTCATCTACGTCCTTGTTTCAAGAGTCGCTCCGCAATTTTTGAAAGTTCCGGCCATCTTCTTCGGACCTCTGCCTCGATTATCTTGGCTATTTCGTCGCTTATGCTATAGCGCGGTAAGAGGCTTTTTCTGTAGTTAAAGACTGCAGCCGATAGTGGTGAGTAGAAAGTAAGCCTTGGTTGCTTCATGGCTAGCTTTATCGCTTCGGCTAAGAATTTCTTGTTTAGTTTTTCCTGCTTTTTCTTCGGCGGAGTCTTTTGTCTCATGTCACTGAGGTGAATTTTGAAAGTTATAAGGTTTACCTTAAAACGTAGATGGTAAATCTCATTAATTCAAAAAGTATTGCAAATCAATGGTTGATGAATAATGTAAGACAAATTAATTCAATGGGTTTTGAATTAATACACTATTTGGACGCCTGGATTGTTATAAGCCCTTGGGAAAACGCCCATTTTCGCGTTTTTCATGGGCTCTTGGATGCAAATCGGTTGGGGAATCGTGTAGTTGTAAAAATAAAACGCTGTCCGCTGAATTAACGTAGAGGCGTTGTTTATTGTTTTCACACGATAATTCTAAGCAATGGTTTACCTAAAAAGGTAAAAGGTTTACCTTATAATAGTTTCATACCTTTCTGCACCTATCGACACGTATTTTATCGGGCAAGCCAAGGTTTTTTCAAGAAATTCGATGTAATTTCTTAATTGCTTTGGAAGAACATCGAAGTTCCCTCTTAGGGCTTCGAATTTTTCCCTTTCTGAAATGTCTGTCCATCCTTCCAACTCAACATATATGGGCTTACACTTTTCTAGAACACATAATGAGCTAGGAAAGTTCTTAATCTCTTGACCGTTGTAATCGTAAGCCAAGCAGACCTTAACTGGATCTATACCTGAAAGGCAGTCCGCTTTCGTAATAGCCACCGATGTAACACCGTTCAGCATTATCGAATACTTTACAGCAACCGCATCGAACCAGCCAACCCTTCTGGGCCTTCCAGTAGTGGTTCCGTATTCCTTGCCCCTTTCCCTTACCATCGAGGCGACAGGCTCTTCCATTTCTGTCGGAAATGGACCCTTACCAACCCTCGTGGTGTATGCCTTAGCGACACCTATGACCTCGTCGACCCTCTTCGGACCTATGCCCACGCTGTTACATGCGGCCCCTGCTGTCGTGTTGGAGGATGTAACAAAAGGATAGGTTCCATGGTCTATATCCAATAACGTCCCCTGAGCCCCCTCCAGTATAACAAGCCCGCCTCGGTCTAGTGTTTCGTTTACAAGAAGCGACACGTCCCCGACATATTTTCCTAACTTTAGGGCAACCTCGCGGAGAAACTGCGCAACACGCTCAACGTCCAGCTCCGCATTCATATTGTAGACATTAGATAAGAGGGCCCTCGTCATATCTACGACCTTCTTAAGCCTAGGTTTGATAGATTCTATCTCAATCAAATCGGAAAATCTTATGCCAACCCTTGCAGACTTGTAGGTATAAGCCGGACCTATTCCCCTTTTGGTCGTTCCGACACCCTTGCCGGACGCCTCTTCTGCCTCATCCAGCATCTTATGGACGTCCAGTACTATGTGCGCCTTACCGTCTATCGTTAGAGTTGGTCGTACGCCCTCCTTGTTTAATGATTCCAGTTCCTCAAGGAGCTTTATGGGGTCTATCACCATGCCCGATGCTAGGCAGACATGCTTGCCCCTAAGCGCGGCGACCGGTAGATGATGAAATCTGTAGGTCTTCCCGTTAAGGACGACGGTATGGCCCGCGTTCGCACCGCCCTGGTATCTTACCGCCAAATCCGCTTTTTCTGATATAAAGTCCACGATCTTGCCCTTTCCCTCATCGCCCCATTGGAGGCCGACGACCACTATGGCTGGCATCCCTCACTCTATTACCTCCACGTCGTGTGGGTAGCTCTCCTTTATGCCCGCCTCGGATAAGCTGATGAACTTCGCATTGCTCCAGAGCTCTCTAATGTTTCTTGCGCCACAATAACTCATACCAGCTCTAAGAGCCGACACGAGTTGTCTAAGGAGCTCCGAGGCGCTTCCCCTGTAGGGTACGTATGCCTCAACGCCCTCGGATGTGTATGCATAATCTGCTATAGAGTCCAGGTCAAAATCTATCTGCTTTCCCTCTTTAAAGTCTCTGGCTAACATAGCATAGAACGATGCCATGCCCCTATAGACTTTGTACTTCCTGCCGCCCTTGGATATCGTTGCACCAGGACTCTCATCCGTACCGGCAAGGAGGCTGCCTATCATCACGGTTGACGCTCCTGCAGCAATTGCTTTGACTAGATCTCCGCTACTGCGTATACCACCGTCAGCTATCAACGGTACATCCATTTCAATGGACTTCTCGGCGCAATTGAGTATGGCGGTAAGCTGCGGCACACCGACCCCGGTCACAATCCTCGTAGTGCATACAGCCCCTGGACCTATCCCGACCTTAACGGCATCGGCACCAGCAGAGGCAAGGTCCTCAAAACCGTCGGGTGTAGCCACATTACCGGCAACTACCTGAACGTCGCCAAAGACCTCTTTAAGTTTCCTCACAGCTCTTATGACCTCGTCTGTGTGACCGTGGGCAACGTCGATGACTAAAGCATCTGCGCCAGCATCTAGGAGTGCTTTTGCCCTGTCCAGATAGCCTTCCTTTATTCCTATCGCGGCGGCAACTAAAAGTCTGCCCTTTTGATCCCTCGCAGCGTTCGGATACATGCTCTTAATCATAATGTCTTTTGCCGTGACAAGGCCGACGACTCTATCATTCTCGTCTACGAGCGGTAATTTCTCGACTTTGTACTTCTTGAATATCTCTTTCGCCTCCTCAAGCGTTATCCTGCGAGTCGAGACCACAAGCCTCTCCCTTGGTGTCATAACATCGGTTATGGGTTTTTCATTATTCTCCTCGAAGAGTATGTCGCGCTTCGTAACTAAACCTTTGAGCTTACCATCCTCGTCAACCACCAAAAGCCCCCCTACGCCATATTTTTCCATGAGTTCCCTTGCCTTTCCGACCGTGCTATTCAGGGGTAACGTGTATGGCCTTTCTATTATGATGTTTTCAGCCCTCTTGACGCGCTGAACCTCTTGGGTTTGCCGCTCTATGGGCATGAACCTATGTATAACGCCTATCCCTCCATGTCTTGCCATCGTAATTGCCATCTCCGACTCCGTAACGGTGTCCATCGCCGAAGAGACTATCGGTATGTTCAGCCGTATCTTTTTTGTGAAGAAGGTTTCCGTCGAAACCTCTTTCCTAGAACGTAGGGAGAACCTTCGGGGCACAAGAAGGACGTCGTCGAATGTTAAACCTTTCTCTATTTCCTTTACGACCACTTAATCCCTTAGCCCACTGATTGGGCGGCTGAATTTAAAGATTAACTAGGTTACTATCTTCTCAAGCTCGGAAGTTTCGCAGGCAAGCCTTATCTCCTTGGCTATCCTCCTGCCCATGCTCATGCCCTCGCCATATAGTAGGTACGAGTAGGGTGAGCCGTTTATGAAGAGGTTTGTGCCGGCAACTATCCTGGCCGAGAATTCGAAGACAACTATGTCATCGGGCGCTCTACAAATAGCCTCTATACAGAATGGTCCTATCATGCCCGGCGACACGAGCTTTTTCGTAGCTTCAACAAACCTTTCAGCGATGTCGAAGAATTTTTCCAGCATCGACTCCCTTAGGACTAGGGGTATGTTGCCCACTACTTCGTAGGTCGGTTGCACATTAAGGTTTAGTTGGTCTGACGCCGGTATCCTTCCCAAAGAGTCGACGTTGGTTTCATACCTCCTGTCAACACCAAGCAACTCCACCTCCTCTCTAAGTGGTGAGTAAAAGAAATGGGGGTACACAGTTACGCCTATCACATACTCCTGTATGTAAAGCCCACGATTCATCCTTACGCCCATTTTTCTCAGTTTTTTTATCAAATCATCCCTTCCGCTCGCTACGAAGTATCCCCTCCCTCCCTCTGCGCCAGGTAGCTTGACTATGACGGGACAGTCCACCTCATCCGGTGAACTGAAAGCCCTCGGTACCTCTATGCCTGCTTCCCTGAGGAGCATTTCTTTGAGCTCCCTGTCCGATTCCCAAACGAGAAGCTCCCTGTTCCCGAAGATTGGGACCTTGAAATCCTTAACGAACCTCTTGATATCAACGTCTGATATTATCGTTCCATGAGGCACGAGTATGCTGCTCATGCTGGTTAGATTCCTTTGCACATCTTCCCTCAGCAGGTCCTCCACATTCTCTACCAGGATTAACTCGTCCGCTAACCTGAACCTCTCGTAGAGCCTGCGGCGACTCCTAGGGCATAAGAGCACGGCCCTGAGCCCTTCGTCCTTGGCGCCTTTTAGTATTTGAAGAGCCGAGTGCGAGCCATAGGTAGCGACCGATATATTCATGTAACCACCTCGTTTAGCCTGTTTTGCTCTATCGCCTTCTTGATCTCCATCGCTATCCTCCTACCTACGCCTACGACAAAACCGTGATAGTACTTTGAGTAAGGGCTGGTCGTGGTTAGCATGGGGCTTCCTGGAACTCTTAACGATACGTCAAAAACCACAAACTCTAGATCCTTGTCTATTGCGCCCTGAAGGGCAAATGGCCCTATTATACCCGGCGGGTATTCTTTTTTTACGGTCTCTACGAACCTTTCACCAATTTCCAAGACTTTCTCCAGTAGCGATTCCCTCACAGACGCTGGCTGATGCCCCACCTCTATGTTCTGGAGTAGGACGTCAACCTCTAACTGTTCCCTAGCAGGAAGATTAACGAAATCGTAAAGGTTTGTCTGGAGTCTCCTGTCTGCGCCAAGAAACTCAAGACAATCATCGATGGGCGAGTAGAAGTAGTTGAAGTTGAAAAGTGTGCCTATCACAAATTCCTCTATCACGGCCTTGGATAGCCCCTCCTCAGATATCAAACCCGCCTCAATCCTTTCCCGAACCTTTCGCCTATATTCTGAGGGTGAGGAGGCAACAAAGAAGGCCCTCTCAGCCCTCCTTTTGGCTTCCTGCACCTTCACTATCACAGGCCTGTCTATTTCATCCGGCGAGCTGTATCTAATGGGCGTCCTTATGCCAGCCTTGGAAAGGAGGTAGTACTGGTTCCTCTCCGCCCACCTCTCCTCTGCCTTCAACAAAGCCCTGTTGCCGAATATGGGCACAAAAAATTCATTCTCTATGCCCTCATATGGTACATAGGTCGTAAAGGACCTGTTGGGAATGAATATGGAGTTTGCTGCCCTTAGACTGCTCATCACATCATGTCTCAGAACATCGCTAAACTTCTCAACTACAATTATCCTGTCCACTATCCTCTTGAAATGGACATAGGCCCTCATCCTGTCCCTTTGGCAGACTGCTATGGTCGAGAGCCCCTCATCTTTCGCGCCGTCAAAGACTTCTAAAGCCGAGTGGCTTCCTATGCAGCTGACAGATATCGCTCTTGTATTGTAGCTTTCTACAAGCTTTGCTATATGGGACCTGTTGATCAAACCCAGCACCCAAGCTAGACCTTGTTGTGTAGATAAAAAATATAAAAAATAAAGTTTTAAACGCCTTCCCGGACCACTTCGGTCCTGACTATGACGGACGATCTGTCTGCGAAGTGCTTTGTGTATTCTTTCGGTGCCAATCCCTTGACTATATGCTCGAAAGCCTTCTCAGGCTGACTTTCACGACCGCAAGTGTAGACATCAACCGTTGCGTATTGGTAGCCAGGCCACGTATGCACCGCAACATGGCTCTCCGTGACTAGGGCTATGACCGAGACACCACCCTTTTTACTGAAGAACTTCCACGACTTAAGCTCCACTAGGTGCATGTTCGCTATATTGACGGCCTCTTTTACCAACTTCCTCAGGTACTTCTCGTCAGATATTAGGCGGACGTCGCATCCGTAGAGGTTACCGTAGACGTGCTTACCGACTATGTTGTCCTCGTCTCCCTTGAAAGTGGTCAACTTGTAGCTACTCAACATTTTTTGTCTATTTGCTCTACAAACCAAATTATAAAGATTCACTCGCGCACGTGAGGTCGAGCACCTCTGACAACCCTTCTTCACATCAGTTAACATTCGATGAGAAGTGTCCGCAAGTTATCACAAATTGCTAATTTGTTCGACTATCTATTTTGGAAATGAAACAAAATTTGCACATCGGCCAAGTATCGGAAGTGAGAACAGGTTTGTGAGGGTGTCCACAGGTTTGCGGGTTTTGGCCATAAATGCGCTGAGCTATTTCGATAACACGAAGTGGCTAACCAACTCATGAGGGTCGCTTCACGTTAAAGTTTTTTAAATGGTTCGTGTCCGACTAAAGACGGTAGTTCTTCTTGCCAACAAAAGAGGAAATCATTCAAGTTCTCAGGAGCGTCATCGACCCAGAGCTCGGCGTTGACATAGTCTCCCTAGGGATGGTAAAGGACGTCAGCGTAGAGGGTTCTACTGTTAGGGTGACCTTGGAGCTGACGACGCCGGCCTGTCCGTTTCGTAGCCAACTAAAAGAGAACATGGAGAAGGTCTTAAAGACGGTAGCAGGGGTCTCCGAGGTCAAGGTAGATGTGGTCGCTCGCGTCGCCCCCTCAAGAATCGGTTATAACGTTCTTCCAAGCGTAAAAAACATAATCGCGATCGCCAGCGGTAAGGGCGGCGTCGGCAAGTCCACAGTCGCCGTGAACGTAGGTTTGGCCCTGAGCGAGTCCGGTGCGAGCGTAGGTATACTCGACGCCGACATACATGGGCCCACGATACCCAAGATCTTAAACGTCGAAATGGGGCCTACTAGCGCTGGTAATAAGATAGCGCCAGCGATAAGTTACAACGGCATAAAGGTGATGTCCATAGGTTTCTTCCTCCGAGAGGATGAACCTGTAATATGGCGGGGCCCGCTCGTTGCAAACGCAATCAAACAATTCCTAACTGAGGTTGAGTGGGGCGAGCTGGACTATCTTCTAGTGGACCTTCCGCCCGGAACCGGCGACGCCTCGTTAACGCTGGCACAGAGCATCCCCCTTACCGGTGTCGTCATAGTTAGCACACCCCAAGATGCTGCGCTGAGGATAGCTATGAAGGCCCTGAACATGTTCAGGAAACTGAACGTTGAGATAATAGGCATAGTCGAGAACATGAGCTACTTCGTTTGTCCTAACTGCGGTCATGTGTCCGAAATATTCGGGAGGGGTAACGTCAAGGCCGCCTGCGAGAAGCTTGGAATAAGGTTTTTGGGTGAAGTACCGATAAGCCCAGACATAAGAATCAACGGCGACCTAGGAAAGCCGGTCGTGGTTGCGGCACCGAAATCTGAATCGGCGGAAGCTTTCAGGAGAGTAGCGTATGCTATAGCGGGCAGTGTTTCGGTTATAGCCCACAAGAAGAAAAAAATGGGGGATGCTGGAAGTGTCGCTTGAGAAAAAAGGCCTACCGGCACCTGGGGTTTACGGAAAGGAGGAACTCGACCTATGGAAGTTATTGTCGAGGATGCAAGATGCCCTATCTAGCGGGAGTTCTGGAGCGCTTGCCAGCTTCTTGGGAATCGTCAAGTCCATCGGTAGCAACGGCAAAAGGGTCGAGCACTTGGAGATAGAGGCATACGAAAGGCACGCGAACCCCACGATACAGAGGATATGCGAGGAGACAAGGGAGAAGTTCGGCTTAGAGTTCGTAGGAATATGGCACCTAAAAGGCAGGTTTAAGGTCGGTGAACCCCTCGTACTGGTCGTTGTAGCAGGCAAGAGTAGGAAGGAAGTCTTTCAAGCTTTAGAGGAGGCTGTTAGCAGGTACAAGACAGAACCCGCGCTTTTCAAGAAAGAAGCATACGATGATGGAACGTATGCGTGGCTTGATGCAGGGCACTGATGGACGGTTACTAATGGGCTACGATACCTCATTCTTGTTTAGCAAATTGAGGTAGCAAGACCCTGACGAGCCTCTCCTCACCGGCCATGACGTGATAGCTCGGCGACCTAACCTTCCTATCGCCTACAAATACGTGACCGTGAACTATCAGTTGCCTCGCATGGTGTATTGACGTAGCCATCCCAAGCTTGTAAACAACCGTTTGTAACCTCCTCTCCAAAAAGTCCCTAACCGTAAGCCTTAACACATCGTCCAGCGTCGCCGTGGAGGGCAGAACTCCAAGCCTCGCCAGCTTTCCTATAAGCACCCTTTCTTTCTCTTTCCTTTCTTCGCCGCTAAGGACGAAGAGGGACCTAGCTATCGCCCTATACTTCCTGAGGGTTGCTGCCGCCCTCCAAAGCTCTCTCTTGTTCCTTAACCCGTATTCGCCTAGGAGCTTCAGCTCTTCCGCTAAGACATCCGCTTTCCAAGGATGCCTTGGCGTTTCATACTTCTTACGGTGTCTCTTAGGGTCTCCCATGCCTGTAGGCTAGGCTTTGTTGTCCTATTTTTAGCTTTCGGAGACTTTAAGAGAAAAAGTTTATACGAGCTTGCTCTATTACGCGTCATGAACTGTAGCTCGTTAAAGTCTCTCGCGAGCTTTCAGAACTTATTCAAAGAACTTTACATGTCTAGGGATTTGAGTAGGGGTGCTGACAAGACCCTGCTTTGGTTGGTATCGGAGCTGGGCGAGTTGGCCGATGCATATCTGAAGCAAGATGTAAGCTCCATGAAAGAGGAGGCGGCCGACGTGTTCGCATGGCTCTGTAGTTTTTGCAATTTACTTAACATAGACCTCGAAGAGGCTGTCCTGAAAAAGTACGGCAACGGGTGCCCCAGATGCTCCTCGTCACCGTGCAAGTGCCCGGTAAGATAAAGAAATTAAAAACCCCTAATAATAGAATATATTGGATTTGCTACACGAGTACGACATCGGTAAACTTGAAGCGAAGGTTGAACTGAGGAACTTCTGCCCAGTTTGTAAGGGCAGGCTTTCCGAGTGCAGGCCGGCTGTATGCCCATTCGTTAAGAAACTCTCTATGTGGATACCGATGGAAAGGTTCCAAGATAGGATAGTGTTCGGCGCGAGCCCGCCAACAGTTTTCGTAGGCGAATGGGGGTATCCAAAGGTAAACGTGGGACCTGCCGTTTCTGCTATGGAAAAAGACTTCGCGGGTTTACTGGACATGCACGAAAAATGGTTGGGTTTTTCCATAGATGAGCTCCTACTCATGAGGCTCAGCCTACTCCACGGTAAGAAAAGGATTGGTGTTACCGTAGCGAGGATGCCGAGCAGGTTTATCGAATCTTTCCAAGAACTGGCGATGTCATCTACACCGGTAGATACTGAGATGGAGTTGGAGAGCAGACCCGTGCTAAAGCCTCTCTTCTACGTAAGGGAATCCCCCATGGGCCCTTCAGCACCGCTTCTAAAGATGAGGCTTGCTGAGAACCCCAGCGTTCCAAGGGTTGTCGAAAAGGTGATATCGGATACGGATTTGAAAGCAGAAAACGCTGTCGTAACGATGTACCGCTCAGGTATTAGGCAAGAGCATATAACTCGGCTCCTATCCATCGGCCTCCTCGGCGCGAGGAACGAGAGGAAGATAGTTCCTACGGAGTGGAGTATAACTGCTGTCGATGGGATGATCGGTAAGGCACTCAGAAAGGAAGTTATGAAGTATCCTTTAATAAACTGCTACGAGGTTTACGGGTTTGAAGCCTTACATAATAGAGTTTGCATCCTTCTACTCCCATCAAGATGGATGTTCGAGGTCCTTGAATACTGGCACAGCATGCCCAGCAAACTTCCTTACGCGGACCACGAGCTCCCTAGCTTCCCGGATAGGTATCCCGAGAATATTGGCGGCGCCTATCATGCGGTAAGGCTTCCGGTACTGGAGCACCTATCGGTTAGGAGAAGACAGGCGGCCGCTCTTGTTTTTATTGAGGTCTTCCCTGGCTGGTTGCCGCTCGGCGTCTGGAGACTCAGAGAGATAAGCAGGAAGGCCCTCAGTATGCAACCTACCAAGGCGGGTAGTTTGGATGAAGCCCTATCGCTCTTATCGACGAGGTTGAAACTTCCAATCGAAAAGTGGGTAAGAGCAAGCTGGTTGCTGGACTTCTTGAAAAATCAGACTAAGTTAGAATAAGAGGTAATCGTTTTACCCTGAGAATGTCTGGCAGTAATGGAGAGGGAAGTAGCTTATATGAGCATAGAATCCGTAAAAACGGTGCATACGGATGCCCAAGAAACCTAAGAACACACTCTCACCAAGGTACAAGGCAAGGGTTGGTTACGAGAGCGAGTATGCTTTGGTCAAAAAGCTGGTCGGCAAAGGCTGGCCCGGATGGTATGCTGTGAGAACTCCTGGAAGCGGAAGCGGAAAGATGGCAAAGCCAGACATTATAGCTGTAGAGAACGGAGAGCTGTACGCTATAGAAGTTAAGTCGAGCAGGAAGCCCTATGTCATGCTAAACAGGGAGCAGATTAAGAGGCTCCTCGAATTTTGCAGGATGTTCCGCCTA
Source organism: uncultured Nitrososphaeria archaeon (assembly GCA_964655015.1). Lineage (GTDB taxonomy): Archaea > Thermoproteota > Nitrososphaeria_A > Caldarchaeales > Wolframiiraptoraceae > Terraquivivens. The sequence goes on along the minus strand of CAZZKR010000041.1, from coordinate 15,503 downwards.
AGGTGTCCGCATTGTGGAAAGGAATTTGCGGCAAAACCTGTCTTAGCAGTCAGGTTCATGGGTTATGGTTGGGAATTCATCGAAGTCCCGGAGAATATAGACCATCCAATTGTAATAAAAAGAAGACCTAAAGACTCAAGCTCATGATGCATTTTTTCTCGTTTGTACGTGCTTATGTTGCTCTTTTTCCGGTGCCTGCTTAAGCTTTATTATCCTCTCCTCGGCTGGCCTCTCAAAGACTTTTCTTTCGACCTCGCCAAGCTCAATTAGCAAAGGACTGAGAAAGTGGCTGAGCGATGGCGAGTTCTTGAGCCACTTTCTCTCAGAGGGTTTTGACAGGTAACCTATCTGGACGAGAGCTTGGAGTAGATTCGATACGCTCCTCCTCTTCTTCTTATCTTTGGTAATCTCTGGTGGTAAGAGCTCGGCTATCTGCGTTAAAGTGAACGGTTGAACCCGTATGTTTGCTATAGCAGCTAAGATTGCCTCGACATCCTCTGGTTTCAGCAACCTTGTTTTCCAGCTAAGCATTATGACTATCGGGTGAAACTTGCTCATTACGGTGCTCTACCTCTGGTAGAGCTTAAGTATGATGTCCGGGTCTATAATGTTGGTTTTATTACAGGAAGGGCAGACAATCTTCATGGTTTCTCCTTTGCTCTTTAATTCCATCAGTTCTTCGGCGGTGGGCAGCCAGACCGAAGTCCCGGCCCTACAATATCTACATATTATCTTTGCCTTTTTATCGCTCGGTGCCTTGGGAACTTTTTCCCCTGTAGTGGTTTTTACTAGGAATAATGTTGCTTGTTCGGCTTCCTTTGGTGCTCCGACAGACACTTCAGCTTGCATGGATTTGAGGACACTCTTTATCGATTGTAGCTCCTCCTCCAACTTTGCCCTTTTCTCCACTAGGCTTTCGAATTGTTTTTCTAACCTCTCGAAGACCCACTTCGGAACAAACTCTCCGGAGAGGGCTGGTATGACCAGCTCTACCAACCTTTTCCTTGCCTTCTCTAAAAGATGCCCTTCCAACGGCTTCAGCATCGGAAGCTCGCCGCGTTTTATCTTCAGTATGTTGTTCATTTGCTGTATGATGGCCTCTATGTCCTCAGGTTGAGTATTTTGGGGCTCGGAGAGTAGTGTAAGAAAGGACCTAGTGGCGTTTAGCTCATCTTCCAGCTCCTTAAGCATTGTCTGTTTCTTTGATACCTCCTCGTCCAACTTCTTAAGTTCCTCCTTTTTACTCTCTATTGCCGAAATTAACTCCTTTACTGTTCCCTTCACCTCGAGTAATGAAGAGTACTCGACGTAAAGGGTTTCGCGTAGCCTTTTCAATTCCTCAACTTCCTGTTTAAGGCTATCCCGTTGAGACTTCAACTCCTCTAAGGCAGACTTTATCGCACCAACTTCCGATTCGACGCTAAGCAACTCAGCATACTCGCGGAGTAGAGAGTCGCGTTTCATGCTGGCTTCGTTTACACTTGCTTCGATCTCTTTCAATCTTTGCTCCAGCTCCGCTATCTGTTTGCTTAGGTCGCCGGCCTTGATCACCTGCTCAATTACCTCGTTTGGATCGCCCTTTGAACTTTTTATGGAATTCAATACGGCAACAAGTCTCTCGACATCATTTAAGCCTAGCTTGTATTGCTCTAAAACCGAGAGTAAGGAGTTAGCCCTGTTCACTATTTCCAAGGTAAGCTTTCTTTGCTGCATGTAAATCTCTAAATCTTCCTCAAGTCTCGCCCTCTTCCTCTTCAAATCATCTATCGCATACTCTATCGTTACTAGTTCTCTCGCCTTTTTCTCGTACTCCTTTAGCAGGGCGCCTATGCTCTTCCCTGTCTCCTTTTCCAGCCTTCTTAGCCTAGTCATGGCAGCGGCATAGTATCTGATTTTTGTTGGCTCCTTCGAAGCACTCTCGATGGCGTCAAGAAAGTCTTCTAGCTTTTGTAGCGAAATGCCGGCTTTATCCAATCTACGTAATAGTTCTTCTGCTTTCTGGACCGTTTCGCTTTCCTTAGAGATTCCTTCCTCTGCCAAGGGCTTTTCTCTCGAATTTATTCAATCATTAAATATAAAAATATTGTTAGTTGGGACGGACTGGATGTCCGTCTTAATACCCTAGTATCAGTTCCTGCTCGGATTCTTCATCGTTACGCAGTAACTCCGAAATACCCGCTGTCATCATCCGTCACAAAGGTGCATGATGGTCGCTAATTAGCGTTTCAGCCTAAGATATCAGCTACTGTTATTTGCCCCTTATTTTCTACCTTTGCCTGCCTCTTCTTCCTGTCTGGAACTTTCTCCCTCGTGGTCCGCTATAACCTTCTTCGCGAGGTACGGTTTTTGCTGAAAGGTTGTTTTCTATGTTTACATTTGGGATCTTTTCATCAACAATCTCTATTGAACCATACCTTCCAAGGTTTAGCTGCGCGAATCCTTTAAATGGCTTCACAAAAGCGTTGGTGATCATAACCACATCACCTTCGTTTATTTTGTCCACGTTATCGTCCCAAAGAACCAGCGTTATGGCACCAGTCTCGTCAGCAATCAACGTCTCGCTAAGTTTATGCTCTTTTTGGTCAAACTTCGAGGTTACAAATTTCTCTTCGCCCTTTTTTACAACCTTCGCAAGAAGGTTTACCGAGCGGGACCAGGGGCTCAAGTTACCGATTTTTACTAACCCATTCAACCTCTTTTACCACGCTTTTTTTACCATTAGAGCTGGTGGGACGTATTTAAGTGTTTGTATTTTTGTAAGAATGTTCAATTTCAATCAAGATGCCAAGTATGGTTCAAGCCGCCTAAGAACTTCTTCTTTGCCTATGTCGAACAGATAGGGTCCTAACCTAGGACCTCTAGGTATGCCGATGAATATTTCGTAAAGCTTCCTAAAGAATTGCTGAGGCTCTATTCCGTTGGAGCGGGCGAGCTCGAAGATGCTGTGCTGTAGCTCCTCTGGGCTGTTAACCTCGAGTATCTTTGATGCCAATTGCCTGACCGCCATCTTCTCATTCTCATTTAACTCCACTAGACCCCTCTTCACCCTGCCGAACTTTTGTGCATAATTTATTGCCAGCCTAACCCTTCTCAGCACTTCATCATCAATCTTATAACCGTACTTTGCGAGCCTAGAGATTACAAATTCCTCAACTTTTCCTTGAGGGGCAAAACTGGCCAATTCGACGAGGAGGTTATAGGGGACGTGCGTCCTAGGTTGTTTAGGTGGTCTAAGGTGATGAATGTATTCGTACAGACCCTTTAAGCGCATCTCAGCCGTTTTTGTAGCTGCCTTTTGCTTGCCGAAGTAAACGTCCTCTATGTAATCGACCTCGTCCATTAGCTTAGGTATGCTCTTGTAGGAGACTCTCCTAGTTCCAGCGTACCTTTTATACACAAGGAGGAGCAAACTCTCGGGCGTCCCATATTTCAACCATTCCTGCGGTGTGAAGACGTTGCCTGCAGATTTAGATATCTTCCTCCCACGCTCATCCAAAAACATCTCGTACCTGATATGATAGGGTGGCATGAAGCCAAGAATACGTTCAGCTACTATGTCATTCACCTTAACAGAATCCGCTATATCTTTTCCATAAGCCTCGAATCTTATATCGAGCCTAGCCCATCTGGCGGCAAACTCTACCTTCCAAGCCAGCTTCCCCTCACCTTTCCTTATGTCCGCTTCGCCCTCGTATCCGCACCCTTCTACCTTCCTACCCTTTATCTCGACACCCTCGCATCTGTACTTTACGATGAACCTTTTCTGGTCATATTCGTATGCGCTTGCCGTGTATATCCTGCCGCAATTTTTACATACAGGGAAGTATGGGAGAACCTTCAGGAACTTGTCTTGACCTACTATCTCGTATATTATCCGGCCTACGGTTGATGAATTCCTTAGAATTTTGTCTATCTCGTTTACCAACATGCCGTCCTCATAAACCTTCTTGGCTGAAAAGAATCTGTACTCTACACCAATGGTGTCAAGAGCGTCCCTTAACATACCGCTCATGTGCTCGCCATAAGAATTGTGGCAACCAAACGGGTCTGGTATATGGGAGACGGGCTTTAGTAAGTACTCCTGGAGCCAAGAGGGCATACCAGAGGGCACCCTTCTCAGACCGTCCATATCATCTGCGAAGGCTATGGTTTCAGAATTGTAGCCCATGTTCCTGAGAGCCAGCGTTACACCATAAGCCCTTACAGCATCCGATAGGCTTCCGACGTGTGGTATTCCTGAAGCACCAAGGCCACTTTCAGTTCTTATCATGCTTACGTCTCTTCCGGAAGATATTTCGCGCTCGATTATCTTGCTGGCTACCGTGTCTAACCACGTTCCTTTTCCGATTATCTCATCCTTTTTCATCAGGCAAAAGCCCCATAGTGTGACGAACATTAAAAGTTTTAGCTCGGATAAGCAAGCCTATCAAAAGCTGGAAAGTCGAGCGACCACGCACATAGAAACTTTGTCAAAACGGACAGAGAAACCAGCCTCCCTTAGCCTCTTCATCACACCCACCCAAAGCTTTATTCCCCTTTTTATTCCAGGCTGGCCGACATAGTGAATCAAAATGCCGCCTGGCTTTAAGACCGTGGCAAGCTTCCTATAAAATTCCAAGCTGTAAAGGTGACCAGCGAGGGAAAGCCGCGGCGGGTCGTGTATTATAACGTTAAACTCTCTTTCAAAAGAATCTAGAACCTCATACACATCGCCAAGGATTATCTCAACGTTCTCGTTAGCCAAACCTCTTGACCAAGGATTAATCCTAGCAAGCTCTAGCACGTTCCTATCAACTTCCACGGTGACAACAGAAGCCGCGCCCCTCGAGATAGCGCCTATGGCCGTGTAGCCCAAGCCCATACAAGTATCTAGAACGCTCTTACCGCGAAAACTTTCAACATTCCTAAGCTTAAGCTTCGTATCTTCATCCGGCGTAACATCCTTTACCCTATGCATGTGTATCCCGTCAATCTCCAGAGTCGGCGGCCTTCCCCATTTCACCATTACGAGCTTATAAAAGTGCTCGCCGACTATTGCCGCCGGCTCCACCGTCCCTGCTCTCAAAATGTACACATCTCGTGGTCTTTTCGCGGACTCTTCTATTACCTTCCAATCCACAAACCTCCCTCTGACTTCTACACCCTCCTTTGTTAATCTACACGGCTCTTTCGAGAGCGCGAGATCGAAGGAGAGCATGGCTTCGGAAAGGTTACACTTCTTAGCGTTGAGCAGTTCTTTCGCGACAGGTTCTGCAAGCAACGGTTCGTTGAGTGGTTCAAACTTCATCATAGAATGGTTAAAACCCAGTGTATTTAAGCAAAATCCTGTGATAAAGGCGAAGGCCGCAATACTAACATCAACGAAGGATACCGCATCGATGCTTGTAAGGAGTATTTTGTTAGAAAACTTTGGATTTAAGGAGACTGACCAGTGCCTTAGCGGTAACCCTGTATTCATGAAAAATGACGTGGCCCTTGTGACACTTGATGTACCGCTAATACACGCAGAGGGCATAGATGAGATGCTAGACGTATCCCTAATCGTGGCTACCTCGAAGCATGTATCGGAGAAGGGCATAAGGGCGCTGCTTACGCATCCTGTCGGAAATTGGGGCCCGGATACAAGCCAAGGCGGTATGGCATTCAAAGTTTCTAGAACGTCTTGTGCTGCACTCACAACGTCTTTAATGACGCTTTACGAAGAGTCGAGCTCGCTACGCGGCTGGTCAGTAGGTCTTGAGGTAACGCATCATGGCCCCTTTAGTACAAAGCCTATGATATTCGTGGAATTCGGTGGCCCGGAGAATGAGCTAAACAACGTTGACGCGGCCGAGGTCGTTGCAGCCGCAGCGGTTGCTGCGATTGAAAGGCCAAAGCTTTTGGAACCTGCTATAGGCTTTGGGGGCGGACACTATGCTCCACTATTCACAAGACTCGTACTCTCTGGCGAATACTCGTTTGGCCACATGATACCGAAGTATGCCTTTCCGGTAACCAAGGAGGTCATGCTACAGGCTTTTGAGATGACAATCGAAAAGCCCGAGGTAGCAGTCATAGATTGGAAGGGCATTCCTAGTGCAGATCGTCAAGCGCTTCAGTCGATGTTAGAGGAATTTGGAAAAAAGGTAGTAAAGAAAAAGTGAATCCGTAAAGGTTACAGTAAACATTTATTATCGCATGTTCGTAAGTGCTCGTCGATATGAGTGAAGTTAAGAAAATAGTGAAAGAATCCACGATTGCTGAGATACTGTCAGTCACCGGTGGTGTTGTAGCAGGCATCATTCTCTCTTCGATGACCGGCATTCTAGAAAGGGTTCCTGGCATGCTGGCAGCGATACCGGCTTTCCTGAACATGAGGGGGGCTATATTTTCTTCGTTTGGTGCAAGGATTTCTACAAGGCTCCATATCGGCGAGCTGGAACCTGTTTACAGGTTAAAGGGCCTTGCCCTTGAGGAGATTCTTGCATCCTTTACTTTAGGCATATCCCAATCGGTACTTATCGGGATATTTGCGTATCTGGTATCTTTATGTATGGGTGTCAACCCTTCTTTGCTGTATTTGTTGGGAATTTTTGCGTTTGCAGGTTTTCTTTCTAACGTGATAATGATAACCATAACGTTCTTTTCAGACATATGGCTTTATAGGCGCGGGATAGACCCAGATAACGTCATCGGACCATACATAACGACAGTTGGTGATACGATAGGTCTCTTAACAATTATAGCCTCGGCTAAGGTGTTGGGCCTATGACCAAGGTTTTCTGGAAGCTCTTGAAAGAAAGCCAAATACCTCTGACCTTGGCTGCAGCTTTCGGAGTACTTTCGGGAGCCCTGCTGGAGATGCGACTAGAGTCCCTCATATCATTACCCATATTATTAGCTATAGTCCCGCCGCTTAACGATATGGCTGGCGATTTAGGTACGATCATCGTGGCAAGACTCACGACAGCCTTCTATCTTGGTTCGGTCGAACCGAAATTGCGTAGGAACAAGGGCCTGCGTATGAACCTGCTTTCTCTCATGTTGGTTAGCACAATAGTTGTGTTCTACATAAGTTTCATCCTTTCCCCTGTTTACTCACTAACGTTGAATACGGGCGAAATGTTGCTCACCGTGTTTGCCATAGTCGTGCTTGCCGGTATGATGGGTGTTTTCTTCACGTTATTGTCTGGCATATTCCTATCAGTGTTAAGCTTCAAGAAGGGATACAACCCCGATACCGTGGTGATGCCCATAATAACCCTCATAGGAGATTTTTTGAGCATCGTAAGCATCCTGTTCGTTGCAAAGGTTTTTGGTTTAGTCTAGCCTTTATAAAGGATTGTGCTAAATTATATATCGAGCTTGCATAATAAAAATAGCGAGGTTAGGAGGTGCAATTGTCTAAAACCTCCAGACAACGGAAGTTAAAACCTGCAAATTTGAAGGATATAATAATCCAAATGAAGGATACATCAGAATTGATGTTAGACCTTGCCTTCTCGACGATACTCTTTGAGGAGGACTATTTTGCAGAAGAAGTTCTCGAGCTTGAAGAGAAGATGACGGAGTTGTGCTTCAAAGCAAGAGAGGTTGTAATGCTGGCGTCAAGAGGTATAAAAGAAGTTGAGAGCCTGTCGGCGGTCCTTCAAATAATTCAGGCTGCCGAAAAAGTCAGTAACGCTGCCGTTGAGATAGCGACAATAGAGCTCAGGGACATCGGCCTTCCAAAAGCATTCTTTAAGACGATGCACCTCATCGAGGAAACGATAACGTCCTTAGTCGTACCAGAAAATTCAGCCGCTATCGGGAAGCGACTAGAGTACATAGAGAAGGAGACCGGTATGCAGATAATTACGATGAAGAGGGACGGCCAATGGTTGATAAAGCCTGATGGTAAAATAACTTTGAAGGCGGGCGATAGATTAATAGCGAAAGGACCGTTCGAGGCTCTTTCCAATTTTGAGGTTTTCGTATTGGGCAAACACGTCATGATACCGAGCGTATCGGAATTGATGGAGCCCAATTCTCAAAGGAGGATACGTGAAATTTTGGTCGAAATGATGAACCTTTCGCAACTTTCTGTGGATCTTGCATATTCCTCGGCGATCTTTTACAATAAAGAGATAGCTGAGGAGGTGTTAAAAGTGGAAGAAAAAATGGACCGTATGCAGGAGACCGCAGAGCACGAAATCCTGCTTTTTGCAAAAGTGACTGATAACGTAAAGCTTTTGAGAGGACTATTGAGGCTTGCTTGGGCGTTAGAGACCATAGCGGATGCTAGCGTTGAGATGGCAAACGTAGTCTTGAGCGGTGTAGCCCTACATCCAATATTTGTGTCAGCGATGGGTGAAAGCGATGAGGTGATAAGTAAGATAGAAGTCAAGCCAAATAGCAAGCTGGACGGTCTGACCGTTGCGGAGTGCGGACTTCAGTCTGACATGGGCATCCAGATAGTGACGATAAGAAAGGCACTTACAGGTAAATGGGAATACTATCCGAAAGGCGATACTAAGATAGAGGCCGGCGACGTCCTTATAATAAAAGGTAGTAAGGAGGCGATCGATTCTCTCATCAGCCTAACCACAACGGAGAGTGCTCCGAATGAGTCCGGACAAGTTTAATCTTATAGTAACGACGGCAAGGGGGATGGAGTCGATCTCAGCATCTGAGCTAATAGATATACTAAACCGCATGGGCGATCCATCTCCTAAAGTCGAACAGACTAGAATCTCAGGACTTCTAACGGCTAAGACCTCTCTAAACCCTTTTGAGGTTGTTGAGAAGTTGAAGGAGATGATCGAAAAAGAGCCGTGGCTCATCAGGAACATACAAAGGGTCATACCGATCGAAGAGGTCGTAGAAACGAATACAGAAAAGATAGCGGATGCCGCCTTTAGGCTTGCCCAAATCATACCCGAGGATCATACGTTCAGAGTCACCGTTGAGAAGAGGCATACGCAACTTTCTAGCAGGGAAATAATAGAGGCAGTGGCTGCTAGAATCAACAGAAAGGTCAACTTAGAGAAACCAGACTGGATTGTTCTCGTCGAGGTTCTGGGTGGCTTAACTGGCATATCCGTAATCAAGCCGAACCAAATATTCAGCGCATCAAAGCACGGTTAAGCAATCTAGCCGATATAACTTCTTGCTATCCTTAGTGCTTTCCTCACGACGTCAGTGGCCGACTTACCAAAGACGTACGTCATAGGTTCCAAGCCGACACCTCCTTTATCGAATACAACGTCCAGATCATTATACTTCCTGAAAGCGGCAGCAATTGCTTCTATCACGGCCTCTTCACTACTTACATCCCCTTTTTCCGTATAAGCTACGTTCATGCCGAGCTTCTTAGCTGCAACCTCGACCCCTTCATCGTATTTCATATTCATGACTGCTCTTACGTCATTCTTGATAGTCCTAACCCGCAGAAGCACCTTCGCCATATGCTTCGAGGCACCAAACTCGGGCTTACTCATGGGTTTTGGCCGGTCCTTTAGGGCAACAATTCTTCCCGGTACAGCGGCAACATCCATCTCGGACTTAGCCTCTTTTAACGACATGGCGATGTTGACTGCCACCTCAGGTATCAGCTTAACGAAATAGCTTGACTCTTCCAGCATATAGAGCGCATGCTCCATATCCCTCAGTATCTCCATGTGTTCGATTGATGGTTGTGCTGGAGCTTTGAGGCATACGTCGCACTCACCCAACGACGGGTACAGACTTTTATGATAGTTGCAAAGTAAGCCCCTCGAAAGCATCCCCCTCCAAAAGGCGTAGAATGTCTCGTTTGCCTTCCCTATATTCTCCACTATGTCGTTGGAGACTAGCTTCACAAGCTTATCAACTTCATCTAAAGGTATTCCTATAGACTTAAGCTTCTTCCTGTAATAGTCGGGATCTTTTGATAGATATAGACTAATAGCAGCTTGTGTTATTCCGAGAAGGTTAGCTATCTTCGATTGACTCAAACCGCTTTTCCTGAGCTCGAGCGCAACCAGACCTCTAATCGCTGGCAAAAAATCTCGAACCATTATCTCGCACGGAGGAAACATCCTGTTCCGTTGCTGTGTTTATTATGGTGGCTTTATAACTTTTTTATGTTGTTACGTTAAGAGTAAAAACGTATTTGTTTTGCCGCTTCTATACTTTGTAAAGGTTGAGACGCTTTGGCTCATATCATGCAGCTTCCCAATATAGTGATCATCGGAAGGAACCTGAAGGATAAGGTCGCCGAGGTCGTGCTTACAGCATCAGGCGGTCAACCGGTACTCATAATTACGGGAAAGACCGCCTATAGCATATATGGGCGCTCGGTTTCCGAAGCGATAGCAGAAGGGACTGAAGTCGAAGTGCACAGTGTTGAGAACGAGATCTCCCAAGAGTTGAATACCATTCGTAAAATTCTTTCTAAAAGAAAGTTTGGTGCGATAGTTGGGGTAGGCGGCGGTAGGATAATAGACATAGCTAAAGCTTTAGCTCATGAAGCAGGCGTGCGATTCGTGAGTGTTCCGACAGTTGCATCTCACGACGGCATAGCGAGCCCCATGGTCTCTGCGATAGACAGCAATCAACAGTACTCCAGAATGACGAGCATGCCGTTTGCCATAGTGGCAGACATAGACGTCATAGAAAAGGCTCCGCATAGATATGTGGCGAGCGGTTGTGGGGACCTTGTGGCTAAGTACACGGCAGTCAGAGATTGGAGGTTGGGTCACAAGGTTACTGGCGAGTACTTCGGTGATTATGCAGCAAGCCTCGCATACATGAGCGCAGAGATAATTTTCAGGAATGCAAAAAAGATAGGTAAAAGAAAACAAGACAGCATCAGAACGGTCGTTGAGGCCTTGATAAGCGCAGGTGTGGCAATGGGTATAGCTGGAAGTAGCAGACCATGTAGCGGCTCCGAACATTTGATATGCCACGCATTGGGCCGATTGATGGAAGATCCGCCGTTACACGGCGAAAGGTGCGGGGTCTCCACGATATTTACGGCATTAGCGCATAAAGCCGCATGGAAAAAGGTCAAAGCTGCGTTGTCTTCAATAGGCGCACCATCGAATTTATCAGAATTGGGGGTTGACGAGCAGACATTCGTTAAGGCAGTTATCATGGCACCGGATATAAGACCGGATAGATACACAATACTCCATAAACTAAGACTGACAGAGTCGGACATAAGGCGAATGCTTAGGGAAGCCGAACTTAGTTAAAGCTTCAGCTTTGCGTAAGCTTCCTTCAGGTTTTGCTCAACCTTTCCTTTTATCTGCTCGTAGTAGTTGTTGCCTTTAGAGTCTATGATGACAAACAGCGGTCCGAACTCTTTTACCTCCATGACCCAGATGGCCTCGGGAACGCCCAAATCTAGCCAGTGAACACCTGAAATCTTCTGGACGGCCTTGGCACCTAGGGCACCGGCGCCTCCGGTGAATATCGTGTAAACCGCACCAAACTTTTTACAAGCCTCCGCCGTGCGTTTTCCCATACCGCCTTTTCCTATGATTATTCTCACTCCAGACTTCTCTATGAAGTCGTACTCATATGCCTCTATCCTAGTGCTAGTCGTAGGTCCTGCGGATACGACCTCCCACTCACCGTCTTTTTTCTTGACTATTGGTCCCATGTGGTATATTGCCATGCCCCTGAAATCCACTGGGAGTTTCTCCCCTTTCGCTATGAGCTCAAGCGCCCTCTTGTGGCCCGCATCCCTTAACGTGTATACAGTTCCCGTGAGGTACACTATATCGCCGATCGAAAGTTTTCTAACATCCTCCTCACTGACCGGTGTTCTCAAATAATATTCCGCCATACTTACACCTCCTCCTCAAGGAAGCTATGGCTTGGATAAGTAACTTTCCCGTCTGCCGTAATTCTCATCGTCGCTCTCCTGGCCGCCCAGCAGAAAACCATGACGGAGATGGCATACGTGGCTGGATGTCTCTCGGCTATTTCAACGTGCACGTCCAGTGCCGTAGGCCCGCCACCAGTACCATGAACACCCCATCCCAACGAGTTCACAGCATCCAAAAGCTTCTTCTCAATCTCCGCAACTTTAGGGTCGGGATGTCTTTCGCCTACAGGCCTCAATAAACCCTTTTTAGCCATCTTGGCGGCTATCTCGCCCGTAGCTCCTATGCCGAGTGCTATGATGTTTGGCGGGCAAGTTCTGGGACCTGCGTCGAATGCCGTGTCTATCACAGCCTTTAACGCACCTTCCAGACCTTCAGCCGGTGTAAGCACCTTCATCATACTTACGGCCTCGCTACCTCCGCCCTTAAGCATCACCGTTATCTCTGCCTCGTCGCTGTTTGGGACGATCTCCCAATCTATCCAAGGTAGGTATTTGCCTACGTTGTTTTCCGTATTCTTGCCCGTTATAACGTCCACGACGTTCGGCCTAAGGGGTATGAGCTCCGTGGCCTTGGCTGTAGCCTCGCGCAATATTCTCGGAAGAGAACCCATGTACGGGAACTTCTCACCAACTTTGACGTAAAAGAGAATAGCGCCTGTATCTTGGCATAAAGGTCTCTTCTCTTTCTCGGCTATTTCGAGGTTGTCAAGGATTGCGCGGAGCATCTTCTTCTGCAGTTCACCCTTTTCTTTATTATATGCCTCCTCCAGCGCACTTTTAACATCCCTCGGAAGGTATACGGCGGCAGCCATCAGAAGTTTAATCGTGGCTTGCTTTATCTTCTCCTCAAATTCCTGAGGAGAAATGCCAGCACCAACCAAGACCCATCGAGTTTATGTTGAAAGCTTCTTATGTATATATTTTTTACGCGTATAAAATTTGCATCGACGTAATGCGACTAAACTTAAATACGGTACGGCATTGTAAATTAACATAAGATGGTGAATGACGGATTGAAAGATGTAAAGATTTTAGATCCTGAAAAGATCGAATGGAAACCAATCGAGCAATACCCTAAGGGCGCTTGGAGCAAGATGCTTTATGTTGATGAAAAAACTGGGGCCACGGCGATGATTGTTAAATTTGACAAAGGTTTTCGCGAACCACCCCATACTCATCCGTCGAATCTGCACATGATTTTTCTAAAAGGAAAGCTGGTTGATGCTAAGGGCAACGAAATAAGGGCAGGCATGTACGTCTTCGTGCCTGCAGGCGTAGAGCACGGCCCGTTCGATACGCCCGAGGAGTGTATATTTTTCGCATACTTCGATGGACCGCCGTAGTTTAGTTTAAAGTCTAGAGGAAAGCTGGCTCCGACTCAAAGGTTGGTAAGTTAGCCACTGCTTTGAGCTGCTGTATGACTTTCTCCCTTATTTCTCTGGCGGTTGGCAAATCTGCGACGATCTTGCCCTGCTTTATCAAGGGCTTAAGCAAAGGCTTAACTGGTCGGTTACATTTGGGACATACATCCAGCTCTTTCGTCCACGGGACTATTGTGTCATGGAACATATCGCACCTGTAGACTTGCTTCCTTCCGGGAAGCTTGCCCTTTTTCGACTTTGGTTGCCCATTTACCTCGACTATGTCAAGGGCAATGTCTACAGACGGAGGGAATGCGATCGAGGTCCCGACACCAAAACCATCCACAACGTCTCTCAACCCCTTAATATCATCTTCGTCAACCCCACCGCTGACAAATATCTTAACGTTTTCATATCCTAAAAGCTTGAGTGTCCATCTCGTCTCCATTACTATCTTCCTCATGTTTCCTCTTCTAGAGCTCGGTGTATCGAACCTAACACCATACAACCTATCTCCAAGACTTTCTGCCGCGAGCACAGCCTCTACTCTCTCATCAAACCACGTATCACAAAGGGTGATCCTAGGGACTTCGGGGGGCATGAATTCATCAAAAGCTTTCCAAGCCTTTACCTGGTCGCCAAACGTTATTATCATAGCATGCGGCATCGTTCCCACAGGCTTTTCACCCATCATTTTCGCGCCCAAAACGTTTGATACAGCATCGCAACCGCCTATGAACGCCGACCTATCCACCATGGGCGCTATCGTTGGATGTACGCACCTTATGCCGAAAAATAATAACGTTTTATCACCCGCCGCCAACTTACATCTGGCCGCCTTTGTTGCGATGCTTGTGCTGTGACGTAGGACTCCAAGAATTGACGACTCCATCTGACCAAAGGATACATAGTCTCCTTCCAGCCTTACAATTGGCTCCATCATCCTAAACATCGTCCCTTCTTCCATGGCGTAAACGTCAATCGGTTTCCCCTCGAGGATGTAAGCCATCTCCTCTATGCCGCCCAAGATTGCCCATTCGTAACCCGCAGGTAACGAGTACGCGTGTGCCTCCATGGCTACTGAAACTTTATCCAGATTGGACCTCTTTATGACCTCGGAGGCCCTTTCGAAGTATACGTCGGTCACCCTTCCCTCCTTTATGTCAGACTCGGAGGCTACGTAGAGTTTAGGCAACAAATTCACCCTTAAGGTACGAAATCTAGCAGTTCGGAGCTGGTTAGTGTGCCCTTGTATAGAAATGATATTTGGCGGAGGGCTGCTAGCTGGTCGAACTCAGTAAGCGCAGATACACAATCAACCGGCAAGTACACTTTGTAGAGGTTTAGGGCAGCAGAACCTGCCGTGTGTAAGACACAGATGTTGGATACGGTCCCTGTGATAACTACGTTATTTATTCCCCTTATCCTGAGTATGTGGTCCAATGGTGTCCCGAAGAATGCATCGTATCTCAGCTTCTTTATGATTACCTCACCTTCAACGGGTTTCAATTCCTCGATTATCTCAGAGCCCCAAGTACTGGCTACTGCATGCTTCCCCCATATCGGGAATTCTGGATCATCCTCCATGTGCCAGTCTTGCGTGAATACGACGGTAGCGCCGCTTTTCCTAGCCTTTTCCAGTAGACGTTTTATGTTCGGAATCGTACGCTTCGCCGCCTCGCCCACGTATAGCTTGCCCTTTTCATTCACAAAATCATTCTGCATGTCCACGATTATTAAGGCGGAAGTTTTTGCATCCAGAGTAACCTTCTGCGGTTCAGGTATGCTTGGTACCTCAACCATTTTCAAGAACGGTCACCCTGCTATGCTCATAAGTGATATGCGGTTTCTCTTTAACCGTTGTTTATAGGCAAAAAATTCATAGAATTATGCTGCATTCTGCATTTTTTGCTGAATCTTTTGGAATGAAGTTTGTCTTATAAAGAAAATGATGATTTACTGCTGCTTTGACTAAAAGCGCTTTATAACGGAAACGGTGCCGGAGGAATGGGTGCCTAACAATTTGTACGAGAAGTTTGACTCCCAAACTCCATAAACACATAGAATCAGCAGGGTCCTATGAAGTATGTACTTATTTAGCTCTAAGCATAACAAATGGATGATTGGTTATGGAAATAAGACAGGTTGATATTTCAGATAAAGTTCCCGAGAAAAGGGTTGCAATAGCAGCAGGTCGCATAAAGCTTAGGCCCGAGACCGTTGAACGTATAAGGAAAGGTGAAGTGGAGAAAGGCGACCCGCTACAAGTAGCAAGGCTCGCTGGGATACAAGCGGCCAAACTCACGCCC
>CAZZKR010000040.1:0-5379 GCA_964655015.1 uncultured Nitrososphaeria archaeon | reverse complement strand
AAGGTTGCCTACCTTCTCCGTAGGAACGGAGACCTTTATCTTTGTGTTATTGCCTGCTTGGAACACATACTCCATGTAGTGGCCGAAGTAGTAGTAGCTGACGAGCTTTGCCTCTACTTTATTGTCGCATAGCTTGGCCTCTTCTCCTATCTTTACACGTTCAGGTCTTACCGCATATGCTACCTTATCGCCAGATGAGAGAGCGTTCTTGTTCTTGGGGTTTGCCTTAAGTTCACCTATCTCGGTGTTAAGGTAGCACAACCCTCCATCCCAAGACTTAATTTGCGCTGAGAACAGGTTTATCTCACCGACGAATCTTGCGGCGAAGACCGTGGCCGGATTATTGTAAACTTCATCAGGCTTTCCAATCTGCTCTATTACTCCTGTGTTCATAACCATAACAGTATCTGCAAGGCTGAGCGCATGTTCCTGAACGTGAGTCGTTAAGATGAAGGTGTTGCCTACCTTTCTGTGAATTTCCTTGAGATCTTCCATCAACTTTCTTTGCAATCTGTAGTCTACGTGGCTGAGCGGCTCATCAAGTAGAAGAACGCTTGGGTTGATGACTAATGCCCTCGCCAGCGCAACCCTTTGTCTCTGTCCACCGCTCAGCTCGAGCGGCATCCTCTTCTCGAGTCCTGCTAAACCGACAAGTTTTAGGGCTTCCTTTACCTCTTTTTCTATTTCCGACTTGTCCTTTCCTAACATCTTGAGACCGAACGCTACGTTATCGAAAACGTTCATGTGGGGGAATAAGGCATAGTTCTCGAGCATCATTGAAACGTCCCGCTTGTAAGGTGGAACGCCCTTCATATCTACGCCGTTTATGTAAAGCTTTCCAGAGTCGTAATCCAATATGCCTGCGATGATCTTCAAGAGGGTACTCTTGCCGCATCCGCTAGGACCGATTATGACGAAGAAGTCTCCCGCGTCTACGTCGAAAGTTACCTTATTAAGGGCTAAGACCTCCTTCCCGTACCACTTCACGAGTTCCTTGGTCTCTAAGGCCTTACTCATGACGGTACCACGCCTTCTATTTTTAGGATATTACGCTTTAGCCCCTACTTATATTTTTTAGTCTAAATTCTTGGCACAGTTTATATCTAAAAGGAGACTTTCCAGTTTACTCACGTCCACGAAAAATTTATAAACGTATCTCTCCCCATTCTGCCCGTCGGAGGAATTTAAAAATGAGAATTTTAAGAGAAAAAGAGCTAAAAGACATAGTGTACGGTGCTACTTTGCTTGGAGCTGGCGGCGGCGGTTCTCCTGAAAACGGAATGCAGCTCGTTAAGAGTATACTAGAGATTAGCGACGAGGTTAAGATGGTCAGCCCAGAAGAGGTGCCAGATTATAGCATGATAGCGGTCGTGGCGGGCATGGGCGCTCCGGAGGTGTTGCTTAAGAGGGGATGGAGAAACGAGGACATACCTGCCCTCAGGTTGTTGGAGCAGGTAGTTGGCAGGAAGATGGATTACATCATCGCAATTGAAACCGGAGGCTTTAACTCTATAACCCCGCTTCACGCCGCAGTGGCAAGCGGCGTTCCGGCAATCGACGGCGACGGTGTAGGAAGGGCCATACCGCAACTGGAGATGACGATGTTCTACATACACAACTTGCCGTTAGCCCCAGTCACTCTGGCAGATGCTCACGGGAATTCGGCAGTTCTTTATCCTATAGACGCCCCGATGGCCGAAAAGATGGCCAGGGGAATAACCGTGGCTTTTGGTATGCAAGCAGGCATCGCATGCCATCCCATGGCAGGCTGGCAGATGAAGAAGGCGGTGATAGGCGGAACCTATACGATGGCTGAGAAAGTGGGCAGGGCCATCAGGGAGGCGAAAGAGAAGGGCAAAGACCCCGTCAAGGCTGTGGTAGAGGTCACAAATGGTTTTGAAATCGCAAGAGGAAAGGTTACCAAGAAAGAGGTAGAAACCAGAGGAGGTTTTGATTATGGAAAGGTCTACGTTGCTGATGTACGCGTAGATTACAAGAATGAAAACATGATAGCTTGGAAGGCAGGAAAACCGGTAGCCATATCGCCTGACCTAATATGCTGGTTGACGACGGATGGTCAACCCCTCACCAACGCCGACATAAAGGAAGGCTTAGAGGTTGCTGTGATAGGAATAAAGGCCCATGAAAGGTGGAGAACGCCGGAAGGGCTTGCCGTTTTCCGTCCGGTTCTCGCCGAGCTGGGCTATACCGGAGAGTACGTACCAATAGAAAAGCTCCTCTAAAACCGGAGCCATCCGCTGAACTTAGAAATCTTATATCAAACTTTTTTATTTATAACTGCATGCGAAAGATAAGAGTGTTGGTAGTTCTTCCTATACTGAAGAATCCAGCGCTTGAGGAAGTTACACGGAAGGAAATCGAGCAGATTCAAGATGAAACCCTTGAAGTGGAATTGGTCAGCTTAGAACAAGGGCCAGCATCGATTGAATCGGAATTTGACGATAGGATAGCATCACCTTGGGTACTGGAGAAAGTTAAGGAGGCCGAGGCTAATGGCTTCGATGCTGTGTTCTTAGACTGTATGGGAGACATAGCCCTGAATGCGGCAAAGGAAATAGTAAGGATACCTGTGATTGGTCCATGTCAGGCCACGATGGCTATCGCCTCGATGCTCGGCGATAGGTTCTCGATAATCACAATCTTGGAAAACGTGGTCCCGCTCTTCTGGAGAAAAGCGAGAGAATATGGTTTCATACAGAACCTTGCTTCAGTAAGGTCCGTGGAGGTGCCAGTACTCGAGCTGGATACGAAGAGGGATTTAGTCAAAAAGAAGCTAGCCGATGAGTCAAAGATTGCGATAGAGAAGGATGGGGCCGACGTGATAATCTTAGGATGCACCGGAATGGTAGGGATGGCAAGAGAAGTTCAGGAGGTTGTTGGCGTCCCCGTCATAGACCCGGTGCCGGTATCGATAAAGCTCGCCAAACTTATGGCAGAACTTAAACTCGTTCACAGTAGCAAAGCTTACCCAAAGCCGCCATCAAAATTGAGGAAGTTTCCGGGAATCTCGGAATTTTTATTTAAGTGACTCTGAGGCCGGTTGATTTTCCAACCTTATTTTAACCATCCTTCTTCGACAGGTGGCGGCTCGTATCCGTATAACTTGCTATGAGCTACGCCGAGGTTTCTGTAAAGGTCTGCTAACATCTCGGCATACTTCCATGCGATGACCACCGGGTCTAAGACAGGGACGCCCAGCCTACGGCTGAGTTCCTTCATGAAGCCCGACTCTGCCGTGCACCCCAATATTATGACCTCTGCACCATCTTCCTTTATGGCCTTCTCGGCCTGCACGATTATAGCCTCCTTTAATTTTTCTGGTTCCTTCATCATCCTTCTCACACTAAAACCGACCTCTCTAAAGGATGCCAACTTCTTCTCTAGGCCGTAAAGCCATACGTTTCCTTCCATCTTTGGTATCCACTTTCGTCTTCCCACTATAATAGAAAACTTATGCCCAAGGGTGGAGGCAACATGCAAGCAGGCCTCTGCGGGTGCCACGACAGGCATCGAGACCAATTCTCTGGCCTCTCTCAGACTCGGGTCGTAAAAACATCCTATGACCGCAGCATCGAAACCATCCGATTCAGCCTTCCTTATGACTCTGAGGAGCTCATCCGCCACAAGGTGCTCGTAGTAGTGGTATTCAAGATGGTCAGGCCCTTTTTCTAGATGGGTAACGAAAGGTTCGACATCGGGTCTCTTGATATCCCTGAGTATCCTAAGCATGTGCTCATCATACGAGGCTGTTCCTACGGGATTAATCCACAAAATTTTTAGCATGAAGTGTAGCTTACTAAAAAAGTATATTTAAATTTTTGGAACCTACTTTGATGATTTACTGAGCTCCTCCTCCCTCAAAAGCCTTCTATGGACCTTGCCCGCGGACGTCAAAGGTAACTCTTTTCTAAATTCCACTTCCTTCACCAACTTATACGGCTCCAGCCTCTCTTTCAGAAAGTTGATGAGCTCTTCCGCCGTTAGCTGTGCCCCGTCCTTCAAGACGACGAATGCCTTTGGTACTTCACCAGCAATCGGGTCCGGCTTTCCGACGACAGCGCAAAGCTTCACGGCTGGATGCTCGTATATGACGTCTTCAATCTCCCTCGGGTATACTGAGTAGCCTTTACACTTGATGAGGTCCTTCTTTCTGTCAACGATGTAAAAGTATCCGTCCTCGTCCATCTTAGCAACATCGCCCGTGTATAGCCAGCCGTCCCTTAGCACCTCCTTAGTCTCTTCAGGCCTCTTCCAATAACCCAGCATGACTTGCGGTCCCTTTATAACGAGCTCGCCTACCTCCCCCGGAGGCAACGTCTTGCTTCCGGTTTCAAGGTCGACTATCTTCGCATCCACGTCAGGCCAAGGTAAGCCGATTGAGCCTATCTTAACGGTCTTCATGCTGGGGTCTACAGGATTTGTATGCGTTCCTGGTGAGCATTCTGTTAGACCATAACCCTCTACGAGCACGCCACCCGTAAGCTGGATGAACTTTTTCTGAACCTCGGGAGGAAGCGGCGAGCCGCCAGATATGCAACATCTTACCGACCTGAGATTGTAAGACTGCACGTCTGGTGATGCGACGATTAATGCGTACATCGTGGGTACGCCACAAAAAACTGTTATACCATAAGTCTGGATAGTATCCAAGACTTTTTTCACGTCAAACTTTTGAAGTAGTACGATGGTCCCAGCGGCGTAGATTGGTGCATTCATCGATGTCGTCATCCCGAATATGTGAGAAAGCGGCAACACCGTTAAGAAGACCTCTTCGGCAGGTCTGCACTTTGTCCAAGAAGAGAATGCAATGGCGTCTGAGACCATGTTGAAGTGCGTGAGCATCGCTCCTTTGGGCGTACCCGTTGTACCACCGGTATACTGAAGGCAGGCAAGGTCACTCTTCGGATGTATCTCAACCTTCGGCGGTTCTGGAGGATACTTCGAAAGTATTGCGTCAAAGTCGTAAAAGTTTCCCTGCGGTAGCTGCGGGGGCTTGCTTGCATCGCCGCTTGTCACGAAGACCCTTTTAACGGCGGTGGATTGTGAAACCTTAAGGAAGACAGGAAGCAAGGGTTCATAAACGACTAAGGTCCCGGCCTCGGAGTCGTTAAGCTGGAAGAGGAGCGTACTTTCGCGTGCCAGCGGGCTTATGGTGGTTACCACGCAACCGGCCTTGAGCGTGCCATAGTATGCTATTAAGAACTGCGGTATGTTGGGTAAGAAGAGGGCTACCCTATCGCCTTTGGCAGCACCCATGTCGACCAACGCGTTCGCAAAACGAGATGCAAGGTTATCTAGCTCACGGTACGTCAATCTGTATCCGCTCTCACCTGACACGACCGCAACCTTTTCTGGATA
>CAZZKR010000039.1:0-51578 GCA_964655015.1 uncultured Nitrososphaeria archaeon | reverse complement strand
TGGTATGTTGGAAGCAAGGTTACGTTTGTCTTGAATCCAAAAAGGAATTGAAAGGGAAGACAACCGAACCCTAAAAGAGGCGGTTGATTTTTATCTTGAATCCAAAAAGGAATTGAAAGCGTGGGTCGTTATCGAGTACTGGAAAAAGTACGAAAAACACTTGAATCCAAAAAGGAATTGAAAGATCGTGACTTCATAACCGCTTAAACTTAGCGCAAGACCCGCCTTGAATCCAAAAAGGAATTGAAAGATACGCTTTCCGGTCTGACCTCTGGTATGAATCTTACCGTTCTTGAATCCAAAAAGGAATTGAAAGATGCAATATCGAAAGCTGTCGAGGAAGCGGTCCTGAAATCCGCTTGAATCCAAAAAGGAATTGAAAGCAACAAAATTATGGTCAAGCCCGCGTAGGACCGCTAGGATTCCGATTAGTTCAGCACGAGCGGAAAAATTTTTCCCGGATGCTTAACTAAATACTCTCTATACTGCGTAAAGTGAACGATTGTACCATGGTCCGATAGTCTTCAGAAAAGCTTGAAGCAAAAGTGAAGTGCGGGGGGTGGGATTTGAACCCACGAACCCCTACGGGACAGGGTCCTAAGCCCTGCGCCGTTGACCAGGCTTGGCAACCCCCGCCATCTCTTGAAACTTCATGGGGTAAAAATTAAGGGTTTTTACGGAAAGCCCCCGATTATGAAGGATATTAGGGCTATAAGCATCCATACCAAGGAGTGATTCTTTACCCTCACGGCGTTCTCCCTGCTCGGCGACCTTATTATTGAGATTGAGGAGTAGATGAAGCCGGCGTCGCATACGAGCACTGTCGGTATGTACAAAAACGAGACGTAGCCAAGGATGTAGGGCAGGGGGCTGAGACAGACCGCGGAAACGTAGAGGCTCGCACCGAGTATGGCTGCACCTTTCTCTCCTATGCTCCTGGCCACAGACCTCACGTTCCTGAGCGCATCGCCCTCGACGTCTGATATTCCCTTGATGACTTCTCTTCCAGTATTTGCTAAGAAGGCAAGCAAAGCGAAGATGAGCACTTTTGCTCCGACCGCACCGTCACTCATAAGGGAACCGTAGATGAACGGTGCCACGACGTTAAAACTCACCAGCATGTTCCCGGGCAATCCGCTACTCTTGACCAGCGAGTTGTAGAAGATAGCGGACGCGTAAGCCAACGTAGCGAAGGCTAAACAGATATGCGAGGTAAAGGCGGCGGCCACCAGACCCAATACTCCCAATACCGTGGAGAAAACGATGGCACCTTTCGGCGACACTTTGCCCGAAGGTATGGGCCTGCTCGGCGAGTTTATGGCATCAACGTGTCTGTCGAAGTAGTCGTTTATCGCCATGGAACTTCCACTAAGAGAGAATGCAGTTACGAAAGCTAAAGGTGCTTGGTACATCGTTATGGACCTGCTCTCCGAGAAGAGCACGCCCACGAGAACGGCTATGAACATCATGATTCCGTTTTGCGGCCTCGTCAGCTTAACGTACGCGATAAGCTTGCTGAGATTATTCTTTCTAGACATTCTTCAAGTCGACCTGGCTTGCCAAGTAGTACACGATCTCGTTTCTCCTATCGATAACGGAAATAACCATCTCTTTTTTAAGCGCTCTGCAGATGGATAGCAGGTGCTTAATCTTGCTGAGCTTAATGCTCTTACCCTCACTTAACGGGGCTATCAAGTACTTCGCGGCCTCCTTTTGAAACTCGCCCCTCTCGAACACTCTAAAGATTAAGTCTGGGCTGAACCCTTCCTTGACCGTGTAGCGTCTGTTCCTCAGGTCCCTGTAAATCACGTAGTCCCTCCATAACGTCTCACTTTTGCTCTCGAGGGCGCAGAGGAGCTCGTTGAATGACATCTCAGAATTCCCTGATACGACGGTAGCCATCTTGCTTTCAAGCAGGTAGAGAGCCTCCACGTTACTGTAAACGATTATTCCATTCTCCTTGTCGAGCTGACCGTAACCTTTCGACAGAAAGGCTAGAGATTGCTCCGATACTTCCGTGTAAATCTTTTCACCGTCAAAGTACAGCTTGAGTTTAGCAAAAGTAGCCTCCTCCGGAGACATGCCTCAACCCGTCCTCTCTTAGGAAGTCTTGTATAACTCTTAGAAACCACCTACCTTTACTTGACTATGCCTACTATTAAGCCTACGAGAAGACCGGCGGTCAGCATGGGGTAAGTCTTTAAGATTCCGATAAAACTTTTCGCAACGTCCTCCAAAGAAGTCATTATCCCGTATATCTCACCAAAACTCGGTAGTACAAAGCCTGCTATCGTTATACCAACGACGCTCAGTATGATGATCGCGGCTATTATTAGGAGCGCGCCCTTCAAAACTTTGGTGACACCGAAGCCTATGAGGAAACCCACCGCGAAGAGGATTATGTTGGTTATCAGCACGGCATAATCTATCATGGTTAAAATCTTAGGGCCTCGGTTACATATATTTGTTGCAGTAAGTTATCCGAACAGAACATATTTTTTATATCGGCCCAACGGAGAGAAATGGGTTGCGGTATGGCTAAGCTGAGGCTTCACTGGCTTGAAAGACTCATCCTTCGAACGCTAATAGAGAAAGGCAGGCCTATGGAATACGGTGAGGTTGCTAGTGCGATATCGAAGGATGAGGGTGCCGTGGCTAAGGCCTCGCTCTGGCTTAAGGAGAAAGGTTTGGTCGAGGTAAGAGAAGCATCCGTAAAGATCGCCAAGTTGGGCACGGTCGGTATGGAGTACCTCAAGAACGGCCTTCCAGAGAGGAGGCTTGTGAACATCTTGAAAAGCGCTGGAGGTTGTATGAACATAAGCGAGCTTGAGAAAGAGCAACTACTGCAGGGCGAGTTGCCTATCGCGATAATGTGGGCGAAAAAGAAGGGTTGGATAACCATAGAGGAGCGTGGTGGCTCTAGGGTTGTTAGAATTGTTGGCGATGTGCCAGAGATCACACCCGAGGAGGAGTTGTTGGAACAGCTTGGAAAGGGCGACGTAAGGGTTGATGCCCTGCCGCCGAAACTCTTGGACGCTTGTCTCGAGCTTTCTGGTAGACCAAGGGTTGTAGAGTTGTATGAAGAGAGAAAGTACACTATGGCTCTCACAGAGCTGGCACGTAGCATACCGTTGGAAGAGCTGGAATTGGAGAGGCCCGTGATTACGAAGCTGACACCTGAGTTGCTGATAACTGGAAAGTGGCGCGATTTTGAACTAAGCCCCTTCGACATACATGCGCCCACGAAACCGGTTTTTACAGCAAAGCGCCATCCCCTTGAAACCTTAATCAAACTGATAAAGGATGTCTTCGTGGAACTTGGCTTCGAAGAGATCAAGGGGCCACTCGTCGAGCTTGCATTCTGGAACTTCGATGCATTATTCCAACCTCAGGACCATCCAGCAAGAGAGATGCACGACACCTTTTACTTAGCATATCCTAGCGTCGGTAGGCTTCCGGAAAAGTTCGTTGAACCAGTGAAGCAGTCACATGAGTTCGGCGGCGACACTGGCTCCAGGGGATGGAGGTATAAGTGGAGTGAGCAAGAGGCCAGAAAACTAGTACTTAGAACGCATACGACTGCGACAACAATCAGGCATCTTGCATACCACAACGAACCACCCGTCAAGGCGTTCTCGGTCGATAGAATATACAGAAACGAAAAGGTGGACTGGAAGCACCTAGCAGAATTCCACCAAGTAGAGGGCATAATAATGGATAAGAAAGCGACATTCAGGGAATTGATGGGACTAATAAAGGAATTCTGTAGCAGAATAGGCCTTAAGGAGATCATATTCAGGCCGTCCTACTTCCCCTATACGGAACCGTCAGCGGAAGTTATCGTTTACATGCCCGAGAGGGGCGAGTGGTTAGAGCTTTTTGGGATGGGGATATTCAGGCCGGAAGTTACTGCTCCCTTAGGTGTCAGGCATCCGGTTTTGGCGTGGGGCGGTGGTTTGGAAAGGTTAGCCATGGCATTATTCAAACTCGACGACATAAGAACGCTATACGCCAACGACCTTAGCTGGATAAGGGATATGGCCAGGGTTTACGTTGACTTAAAGAGTGGAAGGTTATAAAAAATAAAATCCGTGACGTAGATTACATGGTCAAAGTTAGCTCGTCCAATCTGCTGGCATTCGGAATAAACCTCGTGTTAATGCCTTTAATGTTCTACGTTATGATTTCTGTCGCGAACTATTTTAACATCGGCGCTCGGGACTTTATTTTGATATTCCTTCCGGCACTTATCCTAGACTATGTTAGGGCTATCGGCAAATCCACGATATTGCCGATTTACGAACTTATCAGGAAACCTCCGCAACTTATGTACGCGCCTATGATAAGCGTCATAATACCTGCCCACAACGAGGAGAGGACCATAGCCGCTTGCATAGCTTCCGTGCTTGAAAACGACTACAAGTTTAAAGAGGTCATAGTTGTAGATGATGGTTCTACAGACAGAACGTACGCCATCGCATCGGAGTTCAAGGAGCAGATAAAGCTCCTATCTAAACCCAAAGGCGGCATTAAGACATATGCATTGAATTATGGTTTGATTGTTGCAAAGGGTGAACTCGTGGTGACAGTTGATGCTGACACAAGGATTTCGAGAGACGCTCTCAGCAAGATTGCCGCACACTTTTCTAATCCAAAGATATTGGCTGCTAGTGGAAACTTGAGAGTACTCAATGAGAACAAAAATCTTCTAACGAGACTGCAATCATATGAGTACGTGATAGCGTTTGACATAGGTAGGAGGTTACAAGCGTTATTCAGAACGTTACTTATAATACCAGGTGCGAAATCTATCGTAAGAAAACGCGTCTTAGAAGCTATCGGAGGGTTCGATCCAGTACTTGGTGAAGATTTTGACCTTACGCTAAAAGTGCACAAGATAAAGGGTAGGGTTATTTTCATACCTGATTGCTACGCGTTCACTGAAGTTCCCGAAACTTGGCGTTCATGGTTTAGGCAGAGGGAGAGGTGGCATAGAAGTCAAATTAGGGTCCTGATAAGGCATAGGAACATCTTCCTCAGAAGAATTTTTGGAACACCTGGCATTTTAGGTGCGCCGGACATGGTGTTGATGGATATGCTAGCCATATTCATTAGACCGACGTGGTTCGCGTATTTTATGTACACACAGAACATCATAGGTGTTGGATTGCTGTTAGTATTGTTTTACTTTATAGTAGAGCTACATACGGTTCTAAGCGCTTTTTCCGTGCTCGAATTCCCGTCAGACTTAAGGAGTGTATACTTGTTGCCTTTGGTCGTTTTGTTCTACAGACCAATATATGGTCTCGTTAGATTCTATGCATACGTAGCTGAGCTAATTAAACCAAGTATGCAGTGGTGAATCAACGTATCAATAACTTTTTATTATGTCCTCTATCGTAAGAGTAAGCTTTTCTATCAAAACCTCTGTATTCTCAGCCTCTACCATTATTATTTCGTAGTATTTCGCTAGGGCTTTTGCTTTTTCGTTTGCCATCGGAACTGCAGCGAATATTGCGTTTTTTATTCCGGTGTCTATGATTTTTGCATAGAGCGCAAGTACATGGACATCATCAGCGACATCCATATGGATATCCACAACAACCTCGGGGAAGCTATGTAAACTGCGCTCATACGGCCATAAAGCCAGTGTAAAAGTGTGCTCGATACCCGATTTGCCCTTTATCTTATAATCTTTTTTTGCGACCCATCCGAGTAGAGATATTCTTTGGATTATGGGTGCTAAATTAAAAGTCACTTTTTCCAAGAGTTCACGCTTGCTATAGTCTAGCAAGTATGTGCTGACCTCCATATATTTCGCCTCGTCCAACGTCTGCAGTTCTCCGCACGTCCAGCATTTGAGTAAAATGGTTGGGTATTGCGTTATACTTCCGCAATCATTGCAGACGTAGTGTATACCGGGCTTTATGTAGTCAACACCTAATGCCCTGAGCTTCTTTTTACATTTAGGGCATACGTAGTTGCGCTCGGCAAATACTGACTCTAATTCCGTATATCCGCACGTGAGGTGCTGAATAATCATTCCCCTTCTTAAGCTTAAAGAGTTACAATTTGGACAGCGGCGCATTACCTTGAAGGAGGTAGCATTACATTTTCTACAAACAATCACATTCTCTTTCTGCTCCTTTAATAGGAACCCTTCTTGGTGCAGCGCTTCAATTGTGGATTGTGCGTCGCTTTTCAAATAAGTCTCCGCCTCTGGGTAAGTTATGCCGAGCTTTGGGTCGACAATCGCTGATAGTTCTTTGATAGTACCGTCTCTCATCTTTTGAAGTAGTGTGCGTACTTCATGTTTTTTTGTTACGGAGTACTCATTACTCATTCAATATTCAAAGATGTGTTGTTATAGCTTTAGTATAAGTACTTTTTTCAAACTTAAATATTCTTAAGGACAGGTTCGGTAACGGCTTGGTGGCATCGTAAGTTTAGAAAATGCTGGTGATACGATAGATGCCAATACTTAACTTAAAACTGGAAAGGTTTTTCAAGCTATTAGGTCAAAAGCTTGAAAAGGATGAGTTGATTAATGCCCTAACGGGCGTTGGTGTAGCTATCGAGGAGTTGAGAGCGGACTACGTTAAGATAGAATACAACCCAAACAGACCGGATTTTTCCAGCCCTGCAGGCCTTGCTAGGGCCCTCAAGGGCATTCTCGGAATAGAGACAGGCATTCCTAAGTTTCGTGTACTTCCTCCCAAGACGTTCTTAAAGGTCGATAATAGTGTTAAGACGGTTAGGCCTTGGGTCGTGTCAGCCTACGTCGAAGGTCTTAACCTATCGGCAGAGGAAATCGAGGAACTGATAGCTATGCAGGAGGACCTGCACTGGGTTGTGGGAAGAAACAGGAGGAAGGTAGCCATAGGCCTACATAACGCCAGCGCCATAAAACCGCCGATAATCTACAAGGCGGTAAAGGGTGATGAGATAAGCTTTGTACCGCTCAAGAGCTTTAGGAGGATGACGCCGCAGGAGATAGTCGAACAGCATGAAGTTGGCCGTAAGTATGGCCATATAGTAGCCGGAACTGGTTTGTTCCCGGTGATCATGGATTCACGCGGCGAGGTACTTTCGCTACCGCCAATAATAAACGCCGCCCTTACTGAGCTAACGGAAGGTACGGAGACGCTCTTCATAGACGTGACAGGTACGGACCTTGAGGCCGTAAGCGGTGCCTTAAACATACTGACGACGGCACTGGCTGATATGGGTGGAAGGATCAGACAAGTTAGAATAGTTTATGATAACATGAGAATGACGACGCCGGACCTGAGAACGAAGACCTGGAAGCTCAAACTAAGCTATGCCAACGATTTACTTGGCCTGAACCTATCCATGAGGGAAGCCGTAAGAGCGTTGAGAAAGTCGAGGATTGGTGTTAAGAAGACTAAGGGCGACACGATATTCGCCGAGGTACCTGCATATCGGCTTGACGTCATGCATCCGGTTGACTTAGTTGAGGAGATAGCCATAGGCCTCGGCTATGAGAACCTGCAGCCGGTCGTCCCTAGGACGTTGGGCTTCGGTAAACTTCATCCTAGCACGAATTTCGAGGACGTATGTAGGGAAATAATGTTTGGACTCGGCTTTACGGAGGTCATAAACTTCACACTTTCCAATAGCACGAGAGACTATCGTTGGATGAAAGTCGAGCCACAGAATCCTGTAAGGATTCTTAACCCAGTCTCAGCTGAGTACGACATACTTAGGACATGGCTCCTTCCAAGTTTACTTTACAACTTGACTATGAATAAGCACAATCTTTATCCGCAGAGACTTTTTGAGATAGGCGACGTGTTGGTGGTCGACGAATCTTCCGACGAAGGTGTTAGGAGGGAAACTAGGCTAGCATTCGTAAGCTCCCATGCAGATACGTCATTCTCAGAGATTAAGTCTGTTACGGAGGAATTCCTGAGAAGTCTCGGTCTAAAGGAATGGAGTTTAAGAGAGGTAGAGCATGCCAGCTTCATCGAGGGAAGGGTTGCAGAGTTAGAGGTAAACGGTGTTAAGATAGGAATAATGGGCGAGATAAGCCCGGAAGTATTAGAGGCCTTTGGTATAACGATGCCCGTGAGCGCGGTCGAGATAGAGTTGCAGAAAGTTCGCAATTTACTCGATAAGCTACGATAATGGTTTTAAGCACGTCTGCTGATTTTATTGTTGCCCCACCATACCTTGAGCCGCACCGAGAAAGGGTTGCCACCCTAGTCTATGGGGTGCGGTGTTCATGGTGGGGCAAAACCAATGCACTATTTTTAAATATTCACGCAGTAGGTAGGTGCGTAGGCCTAGAAGGGAAGGGATTGATTTGGACATCGAAACAAGGATAGAGCTGATCACTAGGGTACCGACCGAGGAGGTGATAACACTTCAGGAATTGAGACAACTACTCGAGACGAACGATAAACCAGTTGCTTACGATGGGTTCGAGCCGAGCGGCTTTGCCCATATACCTTTCGCAGTACTCAGGGCAATAAAGCTGAAGGACATGCTGGATGCCGGTTGCAGGTTCAAACTATTGCTCGCCGACTGGCATGCGATGATAAACAAGAAGATGGGCGGTGACTTGGAGAAGATAAGAAAGGTTGGTGAATACCTCATCGAGGTTTGGAAAGCCTCGGGTATAGACGTCAACAAAGTAGAGATCGTTTGGGCCAATGACGTAGCAGCCGATAAAGATTACTGGAAACTTGTCATAAGTGTGGCGAAAGAGGCTACGCTCAAGAGATTCCTTAGGTGTCTTCCGATAATGGGTAGACAAGAGGGCGAGCTTCAGGAGGCTGCCCAACTCTTCTATCCGGCCATGCAGGTCGCTGACATATTCTACCTCGGGGTTGATATATGCCAGCTTGGTCTTGACCAGAGAAGGGCCAATATGCTCGCAAGGGAAATCGCTCCGAAGCTTGGATTTCCAAAACCTGTAGCGGTCCACCACCATATGCTCATGGGCCTGACAGGACCCGTAGGAGCAAAGGGTCTTGACGACGATTCCGAGATAGATGTACAAATAAGCTCGAAGATGAGCAAGAGCGTGCCGGAAACTAGCATATACGTGCACGACAGTAGGGAAGTTCTGGAGGAAAAGATAATGAAGGCTTACTGTCCGCCGAAGGACACGAAATCTAACCCGATAATAGAGTACTGTAAGTACATAATCTTCCCGAAACTTGGGAAGCTGTACATAGAAAGGCCGCAAAAGTACGGCGGAGACGTGCTCTACGAGGATTTTGAGCACCTTAAGAAGGATTACGAACTTGGCCATATCCATCCTTTGGATTTAAAGAGAGCGGTTGTGGTAGCGCTCGACAAGATACTTGAGCCGATAAGGACGTATTTTGAAACCAACAGGAGGGCTAAAGAACTTTTTGAAACAATATCACGTTACGAAATTACTAGGTGATTTTCTGAAATTGGATACAATGGATAAAGGACGAACCCTAGAAGAAGTAAGGACCTAACAATCGTCATCCACTGTATGGGTGAGTTTATGCCCCAAGGCTTGACCGTGTATTTTATGTCTGGTACATTTTGTATGAGCCCCGAAAATCCTACAACAATTATCGGGAGTTCAAAATATCAAAGAGCATGAAGAGCAGATACGGTAGTATGCTCAGAAGCGTAAAGAAAGGAAAGAGCGTCATGTTCATCTGGGGTGTGTAGACATAGTTGGCAAACAAGAACCAAGCCATAATATGGAATCTTTGGTGGAAAATCCTTCAGCCTGGCTTGGTATACTGAGACTATGTCGCTGTAAACATGGCCACTACTGTAAGGCATGTGAAGTCAGAAGCCGATAAGAAATGCGACGAGGGTTGTGAGTAAAAGTACAGAAGACGTCTCCAATTCATTGATTGTTAAATTTTTTGAACCCATTCAAGTCGTTCGTTGACTCCTTCTCTGATGAAATTAATGTTTAAGTGAAAAGTACCGAAGGGTTTAAAAGTAGCCAACTTTGTTGTTCAAAATAAGAACTGCTCTTCATGAGATGGGGGTGGGACGAACCACTCCTTCACTTCAAAGGAGGTGAAGTGGGTGAAGGAGTTGGGGCGGCATATAATAGCGGAACTGTATGGATGCGATACTTCAATACTCGGAGATTTGGAGGCTCTGAGGACGACCTTACTCGAGGCCGCAAAAGCCTCGGGGGCTAAAGTTCTCGGAGAGTTTTTTAAAAAGTTTCCACGGGGTGGCGGCGTGACCGGTATCTTAGCGATTGCGGAGTCCCACCTTTCAATACACACATGGCCAGAATACGGTTACGCCGCCGTTGATCTATTCACGTGCGGAGATTATGTAGATCCTTGGAAGGCGTACGAGGTCATTTACAAGAACATAAAACCAACCCGCATTTATGTCAAGGAGCTTAAGCGAGGACTCGTGGAGGTTGAAAAGGTTTGGCAGAAGGTAGAGGAGTAAACTGGAGGCTTCTGCTAGAGTGGCAGACACCAACATCAGCAGTACTCCACGCAATTAAGCGCGTCATCTACAGTGGTAGGACGAAGTACCAAGAGGTCGACATAATAGACACCTATGACTTTGGTCTATGCTTGGTACTCGACGGTAAGGTGCAGTCGTCCACTGCGGATGAGAAGATTTACCATGAATCTTTGGTTCATCCCGCGATGCTCATACATCCAAAACCTTCACGGGTCTTGATAATAGGTGGTGGTGAGGGAGCAACGCTTAGGGAAGTACTAAAACATAGAACAGTTGAGAAAGCCGTCATGGTCGATTTGGACGAGGAAGTTGTCCAGCTATGCAAGAAGTATCTGCCGGAATTCCACATGAACTCCTTTGACGACCCCCGAGTAGAGATAATCATCGAGGATGGAAGGAAGTATGTCGAGCGACTTCCAGACAATTCATTTGACGTGGCGATAATCGACGTGACGGACCCGTTAGAGGGTGGCCCCTCCTATCTTCTGTATACGATGGAATTTTACCAAATATTGGCGAAGAAGTTGAGCGATGATGGTGCATTCGCAACTCAGGCTACGTCCACTTACTATAGCAGGAATTGCTTTGCGGCCATATACAAGACCGTCGCGAGTGTGTTCCCAGTCGCTAGAGCATACTGTGCCTTTGTACCGTCCTACGCATCGGAGTGGGGCTTTGTATTGGGCTCAAAGGCCGTAGACCCCCTCAATCTTACTCCAGAGGATGTCAGACGTAGATTAAAAGAAAGGGGAATCGAGAACCTCGTATTCTACTCGCCTGAGGTTCACCAAAGAATATTTATGATGCCGCCCTATCTAACTCAGGCTTTTGAGGTTGCTAGACCGGTGACGGACTCCAGCCCTGTTTTTATGCCGGCCTAGCCTTTTTATGTTTCTTGTACACATAACGCTTAAATAATGGATGGATATACCATCCATCCATGCTCGGTAGGTTGACTCGCTTATTGCACAGCATATGGGGTGGGAAGACCGTCAATGAAATCTTATCGAGAAGGTTTAAGCTGTTCGTCTTGCTTGGTATTCTCTTCACTGGTTTGTTCTGGATATACAGGGCCACTGCGGGAATAGGAGTGCTACCTAACATAGAATGGGTCATACCAACACTCGCGACGGTCGGTTCCTTCTCACTTCCCTTAGGAGGGAGCGCGTTCTGGAGGATGCTTAATAGGTATTTCGGCGTCCTAGCGCTCGCCAGCGTGGTAGCTTTCGACCTAATCTTTTTTGGCCCTGCACTTTGGCACGTATGGATATTCAAGTGGTCTGGCTTTGTCTTCGTTTGGTTGCTTGGAATGCGGAGCAAGCTTTCTATGTTCGATAGATACAAGAGGTTACTCGGTAGCACCCTCTTAACGACGGCAATCGCCATACTGCTCTTCGATTTTTGGACAGGTGTCATAGGTTGCGGGCTATGGATTGGGTCTTTTTGGTTGTCCTTCATCGGTCAGATACCATTCACCTTATACCATCTCGCGTCACTGATGTTCGTCCCACCGCTCGTCGCGCTCGCTAAGTTGTTGGTGAGGGTTAAGGTACCGGTAGCCGTTGCAACCCGCTCCGGCGTAAGGGTTGCGACGGGCGAAAGCTGGAGGTGAGTCCTTTGGTTAGAAAAGAATTCCAAGCGATCATAATCGCATTCGTGGTGTTAAGCCTTGCGCTGGTGTACGTGGGCTACCAAGTCTACGATCTACAGGTGCAGTTAGCCGAACAGGCAAAGAAAACAGATGCATTAGTTAAAACGTTAAGCGGGTTTGAAGCGCACGTATACGAGCTTAAAGAGCTAATACTCAAAGTCGAAGTCATAGTGGATAATGGTAATGCGACTAAGGCGGAGACCATCTATTTGACAAAGGGAGCGACAGCTCTAGAGGCCCTGAGAAGGGTTGCCGTCGTAGAAACAAAATACTTTGTTGGGCTTGGAGAGTTCATAGAATCTGTCGATGGTTTAAGGAATAATCCGGAAACTGGCAAGTACTGGATGTTTTACATTTGGAACGAAGAAAAGGCAGAATGGGAGTACGCAACGGTCGGTGCCGGAAGTTATAAGCTAAGAGATGGGGAGAGAATAATGTACAGGTACGAGATTCCAGCCTGGTGGTCTTAAGTTACGTTCACAATCAAATCATATGGATTTACAAATAGCTTTAAATCTGAAGCGCAAAATAGCATGTAGGTTTGACGGGGAACATCATAGGTGAAAGGTTCGTCGTCGTAAGCTTCGGCGAGAGTCACGGGAAGTGTGTCGGAGCGGTAGTTGACGGTTGTCCAGCGGGCTTAGAACTTTCAGAGGCTGACATACAAAAGGAGCTCGACCTAAGGAAGCCAGGCTTATCCAGCGTTACTTCGCCCAGAGCAGAAGAGGACAGGGTTGAGATACTCTCGGGAGTGTTCGAAGGTAGGACGACGGGCTCACCCATCTGCATGCTCATATGGAATAAGGATGTTGATTCGGAGCCTTACAGGATGTTTGTGAATAGGCCTAGGCCTGGACATGCGGACTACGTTGCCCGTGTGAAATACGGTGGGTTCGCAGATTGGAGAGGTAGCGGGAGGTTCTCCGGCAGGATTACCGCGAGCCTAGTCATGGCAGGGGCGGTCGCCAAGAAGCTGCTCTCGAAGACGCTGGGAGTTGAGATTATGGCCTATACTTTGGAAATAGGTGGTGTAAGGGCTAAGAACTTCACGTTGGAAGACATCAGGAACAAGAGGTACAGTAACGAGGTCAGATGCCCGGACGAAGTTGCCGCCAATAAAATGATTAAGAGAATAAACGAGGTTAAGGATGAAGGCGATAGCCTGGGTGGCATAGTGGAGTGTCAAGTTCTTGGACTACCGGTCGGTCTAGGTGAGCCCATCTTCTCAGCGTTGGACTCTGACCTAAGCAAGGCACTTTTCGCAATACCGGCGGTTAAGGGCGTAGAGTTCGGCGCAGGATTTGTAGCTGCTAAATTGCTGGGCTCGCAGAACAACGACCCATATGCGATTATTGATGGAAAAGTCGTAACACTTACGAACAACGCGGGTGGTATACTTGGCGGAATATCGACCGGCATGCCGTTAATCGTCAGGGTCGCTTTTAAGCCCCCCTCATCAATAGCCAAGAAGCAGACAACTGTGGACTTGGATAGTATGAAAGAAGTCGAGATCTCAGTAAAGGGTAGGCATGACCCGACGGTCGTTCCCAGAGCTGTACCGGTCGTGGAGGCAGTCGTTGCGATAGTGCTAGCAGACCATGCAATAAGGGCCGGCTTCATACCACCGGTTTTAAGATGCTAAGTCTGAAAAAGAATTAATCATAGTGTGTTTAACAATTTTTAAGGTATGCAAACCCCTCGAGAAGTAAATCCAAGAGCTTTCTTAAGCAGAATAAAGAACACGTCGAGGGGCATTAAAGTACGGAGCGTGATAATCAAGATGCTGATGGAACGTAAGGCCATGTCAACGGTGCAAATCGCAAAGGAGATAGGCCTATCGCCCTCGGCTGTAAGGAGACATCTCAAGAATATGGATGCTGAAGGTATAGTCAAAAGTCTGAAAGGTAAGGGTAAATCCCTCTGGACACTCACGGGTCTGGGCCAGCAGGCCATAGATGAGGTCTAAAACGGCCAGAGCCTAGTAGCAACCAGAACTATGACGACCATCGCTACAGCCAAAATCATAACGAGCTCGGGCCTAATCTTAAAGCCTTTTGACTCCTCACCAAAAAACGCTAAAAGCCCTGCCATGGTAGCCGGCATCGGTGCCTCTCTACGTCTTTTCTTAGAGCTCACGTGAGATTTTACGCCTTGGCTGTATTTTAATTTTACTAAACTCGCCTTTTTTCATAAATGAAGGGCACAACCCTTCCCACGGATTCAAGAGCCGTAGCCGCAAAACCCCTCTTCTCCAACTCTTTGGCGAGGCGCTTACTGTAGCCATGCATTGTGTAAACTCTCCTCGGCGCACATGCCTCGACGTGACTTATCAGCCCTCTAAAATCGGCGTGGCCACTCAGCGGGAATGCAGCATCATAAAATCCAAATCTATATCTAAGCGCCCAGCCTGTCGCAATTGCCCACATCATTCTTCTACCAACTGGAAAATCAATCCTATGATTGCTCACGTACACGCACTCACCAGTCCTTAAGACCTCTTTTCCAGCGTCCGTGCTTTTGCGAAAATACGAGAGGTCTAAACCAAACTTTCTGTAAACCTCGCACACTTTAGCAACGGCATCGCTCACCACGACAGGTATTCCTAAGTATTCATTAACCAGTTTTATGATCTCCTGAGACTTTCCGATGAGGTATGCCTTAAAAGCAGGAATACTTCCACTTTTCAAACATTCACAAATCCACTTCACGATTTTAGAGTAGGTCGTTTCCCTATCAGGAAACACGAAGCTAGGGTCACCGTATGTCGCCTCCAAAACCATAAAATCAACGTTCATGGGCTCGGCCGCTTTGGTGACGAGCGTATCTTGGACGTTTACATCTCCGCTGAAAAGCAGCGTATTGTCATCACATTCTATCACATATTGGCATGAGCCCAATATGTGGCCGGCGTTAACTGCGGTCACCTTTACTGACCTTACGTCCATCGTTTTCCTGAATTCTAATATGCTTGCGCTTCTCTTAAGGCGTCCTAAAGCTTTTAGGAGTTCATAGGTTTCAGGACTCATTAGCGTGTTAGGTTCATTTACCTTCACGGCGTGGTCTATGTGCGCATGGGTTATACATCTCAAAGTGGTGTTTAGGCGTTCATCGGCTGCGTCGAATGCCAGTATCACATCCTTACATGCGACGAATGCGCCGCTTTCGTAGGACGCTCCCATACCTACGGCTCAGCACGCCCTTTCTAAACATCCTTAAGAGACTGTATAAAACCTTTAGCCCCTGCTGTTGTGCTTATTTTACAAGGTTTGGGTAAAAAGATAGATTAATTTAACGTCTTGTTTTCGAAATAGGTGCCGGGTTAGGGCGGGTATCGTCTTGGCGAGTAACGGAATTTCGGCTATCGCATCGAGGTATAGGCTGCTTTTCAGGATGCCGAGCCCAAAGGTTGTCATAACGTCTGTAGTATCGTTGTCGTTGCTTACAGCCGTGCTTATCTCTTTGCGTATGGGAATGCCAATTTTGACGTTATACCTCCACTTATTGCTACTCTCTTCGTCCCTAGCCATGAACGTGCTATTTAAGAAGACTCTCCTGAAGCATGAACCTGTGTTCTCACTCAATAGGCTTAACGCGTTGTCGTTTGTTCAGATTATACTTCTATCCTCAGCTACGCTCATAGGCTTTCTAATATCGCTTGTTACGAACAACAGTTGGCACATGATTGTGTTGGTTTACATCGGTCTGTACGTATCAACATTTTTGGGCTCTTTGATATTTTTGTCGCTTAGGTTCAAGCGCTTTTCCCTCTTTTACATCTTTTTGCCAACATTACTGCAGGCTATAGGTATAGCGCTCATGCTTGGACTTGAGTTTAACGTAACGGTTGTGCTTGTCTTGACGTCTTACGGTCTTGGTATCGCATTCTCAGTATTCACGGCATTCATGATGGAGACGTTTGGTAAAATCTTGGAACAATCACCGCTCAAGCTTCTTAAAGGTTTTATACTCAGTATGCTTGAAGGTGACGCCTCCTATCTTGAGAAGATGCTGTACAGAATCGGTAAGGCGACTGACATAATCGTAGATACATTGCTCTTTAGAGATAAAGTGGAAAAGACGCACATTCTATCCATCATCATTCCGCGCTTCCACCCTGGACCCGTGAGGTCGATAGGTGGTAGCATAACGCCATACATCATAGAGAGGACGTTCGCCGCCTCCGGTTTAGAGGCGATAGTCCTTAAAGGATTAGCTGGGCACGAAATGGACATAGCATCACGTGAGGATGGTCTAAGGCTAGCCAAGCAAGTTGTCGATTCTTCACTCAAAGCATTGAAGGAAGGCGATTTTTATGGGATGGTCTTGAAACCCATGATAATAACATCCGGTAAGGCATCAGCAAATGTGTTTGCTTTTGATGGTGTAAAGGTTGCCATAGTGAGTCTACATCCCAACCCGATGGAGGATTTATTGCCTAGCATTATGCCGCAGGAATCGAACAGAATAGTGGTCGTAGATGCGCATAACTCCTTCGCGGACCAAGGTGAAGCTCAATTCAACTCCGACGTTCAGGATGTCGCAGATTTGATTAAGAAGGTCGAATCCCTTCCCATACATGAAGGCCGCAAGGATTTCTCCATAGGTTATGCTAGGGTTGTTCCGAAAGAGTATGGGCTGAACGACGGCCTAGGCCCGGGCGGAATATCATGCTGGGTAATAGGGGTCGATAATGAGATATTTGCCTACGTCGTCGTGGACGGCAATAATGCTTTACCGCGAGTGAGGTCTTTGGTGCAAGACGTGTTGTCAAAAGAAGGTGCATCATGTAGCGAGTTGCTGACAACGGACACACACCTCGTCTGCGCTATGAGCTTAGGTGGAAGGGGTTACCATCCAATTGGTGAGGTGCTTACACCGGAGGTCGTCGCAGAGTATGCGAGGGATTTATACAGGCAGGCGAGGGCCGCTATGAAGCCGGCAGAAGTGTACTTCCAAAGGCTGACAGTGAAAGACGTTAGGGTCTTCTCTGAAAGTGTAATAAATTATATGGCAAAGAGTACCGTGAGGTCTTTTAGGATTTTTGTCGTTGGAATGCTATCAGGTATCGTAGCTTCGGCATTAATATTGCTAATAATGTTTATATAAAGTGCGCGTTATGCTTTTATTTGATATTTTTAACAAATCCACTAAGCGATGGGCTATGTCGCAGACCGTGAAGCCTGGGCTAATACTCATAGGTAGCAAGCCTGTGATAAGGTACGTGACGGCCTGCATAACGCTCTTCAATAGAGGGGCTGAGGTTGTCGTGCTAAGGGCTAGGGGTAAAAACATAAATAACTGTTTGGAAACCGTCAGGCTTTTACGCAACGGCTTCCTGAAGAACTTGAAGATTGTTGACGTGAAGATAGGCAGCGATGAGTACGAGACGCCTGATGGACGAAAGAGATATGCGAGTTACATCGAGATTTTCTTAACTAAAGGTTAGAAAAAGAATCCTAATATTTTAGCATCAGTCTACCCTAACGTTTAAATTTAGCCTTTGCTGAATGGTGTTAAGAATTCAAGAGTGATGACTTTTGAAGGTGCCCGCAACGATCCGTACATACTGCCCTAAGTGCAACACGCATACGCAGCATACTGTATCGCTTTACAAAAAGGGCAAAGAAAGGAGTCTGGCAATAGGTGCTAGGAGGCATCAAAGGGAGTTAAAGGGATACGGTGGACAAAAATATCCCATCCAGCGTGATAAGGCAAAGACGACCGAACGTAAGACCCTCGTCCTCAAATGTCAGGTCTGCGGCTTCCAAGTTTTTAGGGGCGGAATAAGGTTAAAGAAGCTAGAGATTGTGAGGTGATTGTGTTTTGGTAGGGGAGGCTGACTGGAGTAAGCTTATCCCTAAGCCCACGTCAAGATTCTTGTTGGTAAGTTGTGATGAGTGTAACAATAAGCAGATAGTGTTCGAGCATGCAAAGACAGTTGTGAGATGTAGGGTTTGCAACGCGATTTTGGCAAAGCCAAGGGGCGGAAAGGCTCAGATACTCGGAAAGGTGCTGGACGTTTATGAGTGAAAAAAAATTGCCGGAAGTCGGTGAGGTAGTCATCGGGACTGTGAAGAGAGTTGACAAGTTTGGTGCTTATATCACGTTAGATGAGTACGAAAATGCTGATGCCTTCATACACGTTTCTGAGATTTCGCTAAGATGGGTAAGGAACATCAGGGATTACCTTAGAGAGGGACAGAAAGCAGTATTCAAAGTGTTACGCTCCGACCCGACCACCATGCAGGTTGACCTCTCTTTGAGGAGGGTCTCAAAGAGGGAGAAAGTAGAAAAACTAATTCTATGGAAGAAGAAGCAAAAAGTCAAAAAAGTAATAAAACTCCTAGCGGAGAAGACTGGGCTTAATAGGGCGGAACTTGAGAAGACGCTTCTTGAGTCTACAAAAGAGAAGGAAGTTGAACTTTATGACATTTTTGAAAAGCTGGCAAGGGATGAAACGGTCCCCGATTTTTTAAAGAATTTACCAGAGAATGTCCTTAACGTTTTGAGAGAAATCGTAAAACAGGAGATAAAGAAGAAGACTGTCGTAAAGAAGGGTATACTTACGCTTTACTGTCAATCCGGAAATGGTGTTGTGATAATCAGGAATGCTGTTAAGGAAGCTATGTCGCTTGCAGGTAAAGATCAAAGCGTAACGGTAACGGTCATAGGACCTCCTAGATACCTACTTAGGGTAGAGGCGGAGGATGATGAAACGTCCGAGAAGCTATTAAATCAGGCGGCGGAAAAGTGTATAGATTACATAGTCAGTAGGGGAGGAAAAGGGGAGTTTAAGAAGAGTTGACAAAAATATGGAAATGTACGGCATGTGGTAGGTACACGCTTTCGAGTGAGAGGTGCCCGTCATGTGGCGGACCCGTAAAAAACCCGCATCCACCAAACATTAATCTCCAAGATAAGTATATCAATACTATCGTGAAATTGAGGAGGGAATTAGGTGGAAACGAGCATAGTACTTGATAAGGTTGTAGACCTTAAGGGTGCGTATGCAATAGAGATAGCGCCCTCGCCTGGTGCTGCGGGTTTGATAGCAGGCACCTTCTTAATAGAGGCCTTAAATGCTGAGAAGATTGGTGAAGTATTATCACCGCACTTCCCTCAAGTGAGTCTCGTCAATGAGGATGGTCTAGCGTTTCCGTCGCGCATAGAGCTGCATCTTTACGTCAACGAGGAAACGGGCCTAAAACTCTTATTCATAGTTAGGAGCTTTCCCATGGAGAGCGGTGACGGTAGTTATTTGGTGGCTAAAAAGATCTATGAGTTTTTAAAATCAAATGGTGTTGAGACCCTTTATTGCTTAGGAAGCGGGAGGATAACCGGGAACGGTGAGGTTTTCATATCGGCTACAAAGTTGGAACATGCTAAGGAACTTTTGGATGCGGGCGCCAAAATAGCACCCAACCAAGATATTCTCCCGGTAGATAGGTTGACATCGTTTCTTTTGCTATTTTTTGCAAGGGATGGGAAGAAAACATGTTTGCTCTTGTCGGACTCACCGTCCTATATACCAGACCCCAG
Source organism: uncultured Nitrososphaeria archaeon (assembly GCA_964655015.1). Classification (GTDB taxonomy): domain Archaea; phylum Thermoproteota; class Nitrososphaeria_A; order Caldarchaeales; family Wolframiiraptoraceae; genus Terraquivivens. Next base: position 31,933 of record CAZZKR010000039.1, on the reverse strand, counting down.
CGCCGCCAAAAAGTTGTTAGAAACGCTCCTCAGATCGTTAAAGATGGAGTTAGACCTGAGCAAATTGGATGAAGACATAAAGAGGTATCAGCAGCTGCTTGAAGGTCTTGAAAAAAGCATACTCGGTCAAACTGAGCCGGTTCGCGAAGAAAGGCCGACAAGAGAACCGTTCTATATAGGATAATTTCGTTCTACCAACGCTATTTTTCAGCGCTCATTAGTACTTGACTTGAACTTGCCTAGCTCGCTCTTTAAAAGGTCTCTCACCGCCATGCGCATCACGGCGCTTCTACTAGGGTACATGCCCTTTCTGACGAGCTCGTCCATACCTTCTATCAAGGCTTCTGGCATCTTGACGGATATCAGCTTCATGCCCTTTTTCTCACGTGTTTTAGTATCTTTTTCCATACACTATCTTCCTCCGCTATAGATTAGCATAACTCATGTCATCGTTACAAGTGCTTGGATATAAGCTTCATTAGACCTAAGCAACATAGTCAACACCAATTACCAAATAAATTTTTTAGAAATATATATTTTCCTTTTCAGCGTCAGTTGAAAGAATATGAGCTGCGAGTATGGGGATTTAACAAAGATTATAAAAGCGCGTTTGGCATCGTTAGACATTCATATTTCAGACGAGGAGCTCTCAAAGCTGTCTCATGATTTAAATAATCTTCTCAAGATTTCCGAGACGTTTGACGAAATCGTATCGCATGAGGAAGAACCTGCGATCTTTTTCTTGCTAAGGGTTGAAGATTATGAGAAAACATGATTTTCTTCACCTTTCTATAAAAGAAGTCTCAGAAGCGATTAAGACTGGTGAGGTTTCGCCCGTAGAGTTGACAACTTCCATTATCGAGAGGGCTAAGCGTCTGAATGGTTTGTTGAATGCTTACGTCTCAATATTCGAGCACTCAGCTATCTATGAAGCTGCCAAAGCAGAGGCCGAGATTCGTGCTGGAAGATGGTTGGGCCCTCTACATGGTGTGCCGCTATCCATCAAAGATATTTTTTATGTAAAGGACACCGTAACGACCGTAGGTTCGCTCATCCTTAAAGATTTCATACCAAAACACGATGCATCCGTCGTGAGAAGGTTACGGGAAGTAGGCGCCGTCATCATAGGCAAGACAAATTTACATGAGTTCGCCTATGGTGTGACAAACGTCAATCCATACTTTGGAGCTACAAAAAACCCTTGGAATCCAGATAGGATTACGGGTGGGAGTAGCGGCGGCTCTGCAGCGGCCGTGGCGGCTGGCATGTGCTTTGCCTCCTTGGGCACGGATACGGGCGGTTCGACCAGAATACCAGCGGCGCTCTGCGGTATCGTAGGCTTTAAACCGACTTACGGTCTAGTGAGTAAGCACGGTGTCTTTCCGCTCGCGTGGTCCTTGGATCATGTTGGAATACTGGCGAGAAGTGTTTGGGATGTAGGGATTTTGCTGGAAGCAATCGCAGGATATGATCCAGCAGACATCACAACGCTCGTCTCAAAAACCTTCGAAGCGAAACAAATTGACACTTACAACGTAAAAAGGTTAAAGGTCGGCGTACCAGATGATAAATTCTTGGAACCTCTTCAAGATGACGTTAAAAAACTTTTCTGGAATTCCTTGAAAAAGTTGGAGGATGAGGGTTGGCAGATAAGCGAACTCAAGTTTAAATATTTTGAACATGTGTCCGCGTGCAGGTACATTGTTTTACTAACGGAAGCAGCATCTTTACACGTAGACTGGCTCAAAAAGAATCCGAAGCTTTACAGCGAAGAGCTAAGGCATAGGTTGATGCTGGGTTTGTTAGTTCCACCAGAAGTTTACTTGAAAGCTCAAAGAGCTAGGAAGGTACTCATCAGGGAGTTCTTGAGAGCGATGAACGGTCTTGACCTTATAGCATGCCCCACGACGTCTGTGACCGCTCCAAGGATAGGTGAGGAAAGAATCTTGGTAAATGGTGCAGAGCTGAGCGTGAGGCTGGCTCTGCTGAGGTTAACCGAACCATTTAACGCGCTTGCTTTTCCTGCGATATCCGTGCCCTGTGGTATGTCAAAAGACGGTCTGCCGGTAGGCCTGCAGATGGTCTCTAAGCCTTTCCATGACGGTTTTCTACTCGCAGCAGCTTTGGCTTATGAGGAGATAACCGGTAACAGGTACAAAATACCGCCGATATAGCTGTGTGCTAAAAGTTACCACCGAAACTATTGGGACTAGACGATGCCCGTCGTACTCGTTTACGAATCTTTTGGGGTCAGCTAAAGTGCTTTCTTAACCTTTCCGAGACCGGCAGGTTCTAAGTTGAACACGATAGTCTTAAGGACAGTCATTTCATCTATGCTGTAACCTATGCCTTCCCTACCTATGCCTGAATCTTTCACACCGCCGAACGGGAAGAAACCGACACCGTGTCTAGGCATGTCGTTTATCGTAACCTCTCCAACTTGCAACCTTTTTGCAACTTTCCACATTCTGTAAAAGTTGTTCGTAAATACACAAGAGTCGAGTCCGTATCTTGACTTGTGTGAAATCTCTACCGCATCATCTTCACTATCTATCCTGACGATTGGTATGACTGGACCGAACGTCTCCTCCCATACTATTTTAGCATCGAGCGGAACATGATCAAGAACCGTCGGTTCAAAGTAGCATCCCCAATACCTTCCGCCCCTAAGCAGCTTAGCTCCTTTATCCAAAGCATCCTTCACCAAATCGTAAACATACTCTACGGCCCTTCTGTTGATCATGGGCCCCATCATGACATCCGGGTCCCTAGGGTCTCCGAACTTCCAACTATCCACTTCTTTCAACACCTTTTCAACAAAGACATCTGCGACGCTTTTTTGGACCAAAACTACGCTTATTGCGTCACATCTTTGGCCTGCATTCCTTAAGGACCCTTCAACGCACTTCTTTGCCGCGAGGTCTAGGTCTGCATCGTCAAGGACTATCGCGAGTGCCTTTCCGCCCAACTCGAGGTGCATGGGCTTTATCGTCGAGGCCTTGTAGAGCTCTTTCCCGGTACTCGTGCTTCCGGTAAACGAAACCAAACGAACCTTTTCACTGGACGCCAATAGGCTGGCGATCTTCCCCGGACCTGTGACAACGTTCAGACAACCACGTGGCAGCCCAGCCTCTTCCAGTATCCTAGCAAAGAGTAGCTGGCTGAGCGGATCATCGCTGGCAGGCTTAACCACGACTGAGTTGCCCGATAATAGCGCTGGTATGATTTTCGCCGCCGGTATGTAAAGCGGGTAGTTGAACGGGCCTATCGCACCAACTACACCTACAGGCTCGTGAATGACCAAAGCTATCTTTCCCACAGTGTCTTCTGACCAATCACCCGGTATGTACTCGCCAAATATCTTCCTTGCCTCCTCCATCGTCAGTCGCATCCTATCGATCGTTGCCTTTACCTCACCTAGCGCATCCCTTCTAGGCTTGCCAGCCTCCAGCACTAATGTCTCGACAAAATCTTGAACCCTTTCTTTCATGAGCTCGACCGCCAAGTGGAATATCTCTATCCTGCTGATTGCGGCTATGTCTCTTATCTTTCTTTGGTTTTCTTTCGCTATGTCTATTGCCAACTCCATGTCCTTCTCTCCAGCTTTCTGTGCCCTTGCGATGACGCTATCGTCGATCGGCGTATCTATATCGAACGTCTCATTCGTTGAAGCATTAACCCATTTACCGTCCAAAAACATTTTAAAGACTGGTATACCGTCAGGACCCACCTCATAAATCTCATCAAAGAATTTGCCGAGCTTTAGTTTAGGTGCCCCATATTCCAGCCTCGGTCCCACGACGGACAAATAGATTCACCTGTATCAAATTAAAACTTTGTAGGGTGTATTAAAAGGCTTTGGTACATCCGTTTTAGAGACGCTTATATATGTTTTAAAATTCAGTAATTTTGTGAAAGAGGGTAAGTATGTTGCGGCTGTTGACCAGGGGACGACCGGTACTAGGTGTATGATTCTCGACGCGGAGAGCAACATAATAGGATGGGCGTATGAGGAGCATAGGCAGATATATCCGATGCCCGGATGGGTTGAGCACGACCCTATCGAAATATGGGAGAAGACGCGATACGTGATTTCTGAGACCTTAAAGCACTCAGGTGTAGATTCCAGAGAGATAGTAGCGATCGGTGTTACGAATCAGCGCGAAACTACCGTCATCTGGGATCCTAAGACCGGCAAGCCTTTGGCGAATGCAATAGTTTGGCAGGATACTAGGACCAAAGATATATGCGAACAGTTGAGAAAGGAAAATTATGAAGAAACGCTAATACATCCAAGGACCGGTGTCTTCTCCTTCACCTACTTCTCCGGCCCGAAGATCAAGTGGCTTCTTGAAAACGTTCCGGGTTTAATGGAGAAGGCTAAAAAGGGCGAGGTAAAGTTCGGAACAATAGATTCTTGGCTTATCTGGAATCTAACAGGCGGACCAAACGGCGGCGTGCACGTGACAGATTACACAAACGCATCCAGGACTATGCTCATGGACATAGAGAAGCTCGATTGGTGTAGAGAAATACTTGAACTATTAAAAATACCGGATGCGATTCTGCCTGAGATAAGACCCTCTTCGGATAAGTCGATTTATGGTTACACGAAGCCCGACGGTCCTTTCGGAGCAGAAATACCTGTCTGCGGAGACCTTGGGGACCAGCAGGCAGCGCTGGTGGGCCAGGTGTGCTTTGAGAGGGGAATGGCGAAGAACACATACGGTACGGGTTGCTTCTTGCTTCAAAACATAGGCACAAAACCGGAGCTTTCAAAACATGGTCTGCTAACGACCGTGGCATATGGCTTTGAAGTTGGCAAGTGTGCTTATGCGCTTGAGGGCTCGATAGCCGTGACGGGTGCAGCGATACAGTGGTTAAGGGACAACCTGAAGATAATAAGTTCAGCATCCGAGACTGAAGCGATCGCAAAATCTGTGGAGCAGGAAGGCTCAGGAGGTGTCTACTTTGTACCGGCCTTTAGCGGACTTTTCGCACCTTACTGGGACTTGGATGCTAGAGGGGTTATAGTGGGCTTAACGAGATTCATAAGAAGGGAGCACATAGTTCATGCGACGCTCGAAAGTATATGCTATCAAACGAGGGATGTACTCGAATCAATAGCATCGGATACGGGTAGCCGGTTGACAGAGCTTAAGGTGGATGGAGGAGCTGCCACCAACGACTATCTAATGCAACTTCAAGCAGACATAATCGGTACCAAAGTTATAAGACCCAAGGTCACCGAGACCACTTCATTAGGATGCGTTTACGCTGCAGGCCTTGCGGTCGGTTTTTGGAAAGATTTAGATGAATTAAGAAAACTCTGGAAGGTTGATAAAGTATTCCAGCCAAGATGGTCTGAGGAGAAGAGGGAAAAGATGTATAGAGGATGGAAAGCGGCCGTAAACCGTGCTAAGGGTTGGCTTAAGGACATAAGCACTACGTGATGTCCCTTGAAAAAGTATGATGCAATTGTAATAGGTGGCGGCGTGACTGGCTTAGCGGTTGCCTACGACCTAGCATCTAGAGGTCTTAAGCCGTTACTGCTCGAGAGGAACGACCTCGTGAGCGGCACGTCGGGGAAGTATCACGGACTTTTACATAGCGGTGCAAGGTACGCAGTCAACGATCCTGAGGCGGCTTACGAATGCGCAGTTGAGAACAAAATAATAAAAGAAATCGCGGGGCATTGTGTAGAAGACACCGGCGGGTATTTTGTCTTATTAGATGAGGAGGAATACTACGATGAATTCAAAAGAGGATGCAAGGAGAACCAAATACCGATAAAGGATGTGGATGTCGGTGAAGCCTTAAGGGAGGAACCAAACCTTAATCCTAACGTTAAGGCAGTTGTCGAGGTTCAGGATGCAGTCCTCTACGCCTACAAGTTCGCCGTCAGCTTAGGCTTAGCCGCCAAGATGAACGGAGCTGATATACGGATATATAACGAGGTTATCGGATTGTTAAAGGAAGGTAGACGCATCGTTGGTGTAAAAGTTTTTGATAAAATTAACAACAGGATGTACGATGAGGAAGCCGATGTAACAGTCGTAACGGCAGGCCCTTGGTCGGAGAAGATTATGAATATGGCAAACATCCAGAACGTCAAGATGGTTTTGACAGCGGGTACGATGGCCGTGGTCCCGCACAGGCTCTCCAAGAGGGTTATCAACAAGATGAGGATTCCGTCAGATGGTGACATAGTCGTACCGTATGGTAACAATTCTATAGTAGGCACGACTGCTTATGTGATAGAAGACCCTGATAACTACACAATACCGCCAGAGGATGCCGAGTTTCTCATGGAGGAGGGGAGTGCTATATTCCCCGCGATTAAAAGGATAGGTTTCTCTAGAATGTATTCATCCGTCAGACCGCTTATATCCGTAGGAGAGGAGATAGAAACCAGAAAGATATCGAGACGTTACGAGATATATGACCACGAAGAACTGCACAACGTGGAGGGGCTGTTGACTGCCATAGGTGGTAAGTTTACGACGGCACGGGCCATGGCGGAGACAATATCGGACGTTGTATGCAAGAAGCTCGGTGTTAAAAAGAGGTGCAAAACAAAAGAGACGAAACTTCCGAACCCGTTAGAAGCGTTAAGCGCTGAGCAGCTAAGAAAAAGTGGATGTCCCGAGAGCCTTATTAGAAGAATCTTTGAGAAAAAGGGTACGATAGACGAAGAATTGTTAATGAGCGCTCTTTACATGTTGGTTGCATCCTTCTTGTGGTGATGTATATTGATAAAAATCTCCGACAAATTTTTGGTTAAAGCAAAGGTCGAAGATGTTTGGTCCATCGTGAGCAACATGTCGAAGGTTCTGTCTTGCTTTCCAAATGTGCAAAAGATTGAAACACTGAGCGACGGTAGCACGAGGGTTACGTTTAGGGTTGACATATCTGGTGCCGAAGAGAGGAGTCTGACTTCGTACCTTTCCAGAATTAGCGGGAAGATTGACGCGAGGTACACAGAACTCAATCCTACAGAATCTTTGAAAGTGACTGCCAAGGGCTCTGTTGCGGGCGTAAAGGTCATCATAAACTTGTCCGTCAATCTATCGAGTCTTCCGGACGGCTCCACGCAGGTTGATTATCATGTGGAGGCGGATGTGGGCATGTTGGCGAAGTTGTTTGGCATGGGCCTCATACAGAAGATCATCGAGAACAATGCCTCCGCGTTCATACAAAGATTCAAAAAGATGCTTGAGAGAGGCGGATAGATGCGCTTGTCAACGGGTCTAGTAAGGCTGTTAACCGAACGGCTGAGACCCTTCGATGAACTCTTATCGCACGAAAGCTCCGCCGCTGTCGCACTGATATTGCATCCGACCGAAGACGGTATCGAAATACTTTTCGTGAAACGTAGAGACGATCCTAATGACCCATGGTCTGGTCAGATAGCACTGCCCGGGGGCCGCCGGAAACCTTCGGACAGATCCATGCTGGAAACCGCGATTAGGGAGACGTTCGAGGAGGTTGGAATACTGCTCGACGCTAAAAGGATGGTGCTTGGTGCTCTACCAGATGTAACGTCCTCGAGAAATCCAGGCATGTTGGTGACACCCTTCGTCGCCCTTCTGGAAGAAAAAACGCCGGTCAAGCTTTCTCCAGAACTGTCAGAGTACTTCTGGGCATCCACCAAAGATCTGATGGAGTGTGAGGTCAAAGTTAGCCTGCAGAGCGGTGAAACGAAAACCGTCAAGGCATACGTTTATGGAGAGTATGTAATATGGGGGTTGACTGCACGGATAATCGAATCGTTTCTGAAAATTTTAGAGGGCTGAAAACGTTCTAGCAGTCTGTAACGCTGATAAATTATGAACCGACAAGAAATGCTAAAATACCCAAAACGAGAATTTTCATACGGATGAACTGGATAACGCTTATCGGCATAATCCTGCTACTCGTTGGAATACTCATAATACTAATCGCGATAGGTTTTTTGAGAAGCTTGGGTGGTAGCGGAAAGGCACGCTTCGGCGGCATAGTCCTACTAGGACCTATACCTATAGTCTTTGGTGACAAAAATCTCGCCAGCTTTCTTTTAATCTTTGCTGTGGTGTTTACAATAGTGTTTATAATACTCACTCTTATCCACTAATCGTTTGAAAAGTACGAGATTTTGTGATGGAGGTGCACCGTCATGGAAGATTCCATGAAACGGAATCCCTTGAATGCCCTCGTATTGCTAGTAGTCGGTACGATCCTAATTTTCCTTGCAGTGTACTTGATAATCGTAGGCATGTTATCAACATGGTCTACAGACGTAAAAGGTGGCGCCCTTTTCTTAATAGGTCCTTTTCCACTCGTACTGACATTCGATAAACCTGCATCTTGGCTGATAATGCTCTTGCCCGTTTTGTTAATCCTAATCCCTTTGTTAATCTTTATAATTTGGCTAAAGTATGGTAGCATGAAATAAGCAAAAGCTAGGGCTTGCGATATGCTGACCAGGCGTCAATTCATAGCGATATCCTCTTTGGCACTTGCCGGAGCATGTCTATCAGTGGGCTACGTAACCACAAAGGAGCTCGAGGTAACACGAATAGACCTCGGCCTAGGTAGAAAGATCGTTTTCTTAGCAGACTTGCACATTCATGGGGTTGATGACGTCAAGGAGAATGTTTTAAGCATCGTAGCGAAGGAGCAGCCTGATGCCGTTCTTATTGGAGGAGATACTGTGGACGCTTTAACTCTCAGCATGGAGGTAGTGGACAGCTACATTTCGAGGTTGGAAGCGAAGGAAAAGTTCGCCGTCATGGGGAACCACGAATACTGGAGCGGCAAGGCTGAAGATTTTAGCAAAATCTTAAAGAACAACGGATTCATTCTTCTCAAAGATTCGTCGGCCCAAGCATCCTTTGGGAAGATATACGGCCTTGACTGGAGGGATGACAGAAATTACCCAGAACGTAAGCTTGAAGGGCTTGTGATAGTACACGATCCAAACGCTGCTTTGAGCATATCGGGTGCTCAAGCAGTTTTGGCCGGGCATACGCATGGAGGTGTGGTTATCGCCGGCTGGACAGTCTACTCGAACTCTGTTTACACAAGAGGTTTGTACAGGCTTAAGGATGGTGGCGTCCTGTATGTTTCGAGAGGTTTAGGTCAGCTTCTTCCGTTGAGATACACTTCACCCTTAGAACTCGTAATCGCTGAATAGATTTCAACGATGGTTGCCGGACAATGCTTAAATTGTAGCCGTACAAAATAAGATGTGAAAGGAGGTTAAGGCTCTGCGTTTCTGTCCAGATTGCGGAGGAGTGTTGTTTTACGACAGGGAAACTAGACAATATGTTTGCAATAGTTGCGGCGTTTCTTACACGTTACAGGACCTTGTGATGATAAAAGAAAAGAGGATGGCCCTCAAGGAAGAGCAGGAAAGGAAGAAGCGGGAAAAGGAAGAGTATCTAGAATGGTGGCTCAGCAAGAAGAAATAACATATTTCAGCCCTGTTCATGAACGATAATAACGTCATCCAGCGGTTGGACGTCTTTAGTCTTCCAGAAAGGCTCCCTTAGATAGACGGCTTTAAGGAACAACCTTTCAAGCTCCTCATCCGAAGCGCCATTTCTCATCGGCGTCAAAAAATCTACGTGGTTATCGTCCCTCATCAAGCACGGTTTAAACTTCCCGTCGTGCGTTATCCTTATTCTTGAATCGTTCATACAAAAATCACAATTTCTCATCGGTCTTACGAACTCGACCCAAACGTTTTCTGGCAGAAGGTACTGCCTCCTCATCTGTAGTTTGCGCGTTACGCACTTTATTGCCCTCTTCTTCAGGGCATCCTCAACAGGTCCGAGGTCGTAATAATATTTTTGGAAAAATTCTGAGTTTGATGCGCCACCTTCGTGGACAAGCTCTATCAGCTGGAGTATGCAGTTATCGTACCCGAGATTTTTCACGAACTTAATCATATCCTCGATCTCATCTTCGTTAACACCTTTCATGACCACGACGTTAAGCTTCACAACATCTATGCCAGCATCGAATGCTGCCTTTATTGCCTCGATAGTGTATTGCAGCCTCTTTTCACCATCGGTCGTTTTTGCGCCAATTATCCAGCAAAACTTCTGCGCATTTATGCTATGCAGGCTGATGTTAACTCTGTTTAAACCAGCATCTCGTAACCTTTTTGCAAGTTGTGAAAATCTTGTGCCGTTCGTCGTCATGGATATCTCCTCGAAGCCTATGTTATGTAACCTCTTAACTATCTCGACTATGTCGCTCCTTAGCATGGGCTCGCCGCCAGTCAGCTTAACGCTTTTTATGCCGTATTTTTTCAGAATTCTCATCACCCTCTCTATCTCTTCCGGCGTCATAGTAGTCTCTGCATCCTCGTAAATTCCTTCCATGTGACAAAAGATGCATCTGAAGTTACACTTAGTACTTGGCGTGAGTGATATTCTCACACCGTTTACAAGTCTATTGTATCTATCGAACAGTTGCGTATCTCGTCACCCTTTTACAAAGGGTGTCGTAAAATAAATTTCCATTTCGGTGGCATATAAATGCTATGCTTTTATATAGAGGTCACATCCACGTATCAAACTTGAAAGAATTTTTCCACATTTCTCAGTATTTCGTGCAAACCTTCTGAGTATGGTGCTCCGCCCTGTCCTAAGTCTGGCCTTCCCCCGCCTTTTCCTCCAAGCGCCGATGAAATCCTTGACGCGAGACGTCCTGCATCTATGCCCGCCCTTATACCATCATCGTTCGTCATCGTTAAGACTTTCACGGGTTCCGTTCCAGCCAAAAGTATTGCTACGGCAGGTCCGGATATTCTATTGAGCACCTCAGCGGCCAGCAGTATCAGGTAATCTCTATCGTCTATTTCCTCGTAACTTTTGATCACAGATACCTCGCCAACCTTTTCGGTGGTGGACACGAGCTCGGTCGCCCTTTTCTTCGCATAGAGCTCCATGATCCTCTTAGCGGCCTTTCTGGCATCTTTCAACTCCATCAGTAGCTCCTCGGCCTTCTTATCCAATTCTGAGGCTGGAACGCCAAAAACTTCCGCAACCCTTCGCACAATCCTTTCCTGCTCTTGGATGTAGGGTAAAGCGGAAGGCCCTGCTGCGAAGATGAGACGCTCTACACCGTCCTGTATCCTTTCTGTCTTTATTATCTTTATGATTCCTACGTCCTCCGTGTTCGTGCAGTGCAAACCACCGCATGCCTGAGCATCCCAACCAGGGATCTCAACAACCCTTATAATCGCTGAAGGGACCTCGCCTCCTTGGTAAAGACGGAAACCGTACAATTTTTCGGCTTCGTTTCTATCCATCATGCGGATATGGACTGGAATGCTCTTCTGAACTATTGCATTCGCCAAAGATTCAATTCTTTCGACCTCTTCCACCGTCAGCCTCTTATGATGAGATATATCGAGCCTTGCCTTATCCGGTTCTTTCTTGGCGCCGGCCTGCCATACGTGTTTTCCCAAAACCTGCCTCGCAGCGCTCAAGAGTATATGCGTTGCCGTATGATGCCTCATTATCTTCAATCTCCGTTCGATGTCGACCTCACCAACGACTTCTTCCCCTTCATTTGGCTTCGTTCCTAAAACCTTGTGCACGATGACACCGTTTATGAGTTGCGCATCAACGACTTTGCATTCACCAGCGCTGAAACGGAGAGTACCAGTATCGCTAACCTGGCCACCGCTCTCAGCATAGAATAGTGTTCTATCCAGTATCACGTATTCGCCAGAAACTCGCAGGACCTTTGCCTCGAATCTCTTCTCAAACGGAAAATCATAGAATAGCTTGACCGTGGGACTCAAACCTTCGACTAATGTCTCCAGACTTTTTTCTACACCGAGAATCGCCGGTGTTTCTTGGAGGTGCCTGGATGCGACGTACTCATAAAAGTTCTCGGGAACGTTGACCTTAAGCTGTAACTTCTGAGCTATCTGCTCGACTATCTCCGGTGTTATGCCCTTTTCATCATAAACCTTGACGAGGAATTCGACAGGGACGACGTCCGAGCGTTTTTTCAAACCCGCTAACTCTCTCTCAACATATGCCGTGCCCTTCTCTATCGTATCCTCGAATTTCGAGATCTCCGTCATCACGATGTCCAGCACCTCATCACGCATCTCAGCCAAGTGTGGAAAATCCCTCGACCAATATCCGATCTGCATATCGATTAGGTCCAGCAGCTTGTCCTTATGGTCTATCGCCTGAAGCACCCTGTATGCCTTCCTGATAAGAAGCCTTGCCAAGTATCCCGATTTGACGTTTGAGGGTACGATTCCTTCGGATAGTATGAAGGATATGGACTTTGTATAGTCGAGCGATGCGAAGAATCTTTCCAGCGGCACTATGAGTTTCTCTATCGTCTCGATCGGTATGCCTGAGAGCTTTGAGATCTTCCTGCGGATCTCGGCGATGCTTGTGCCCTCCTTTGGTGTTACGATGGCCGTATGGGGCGAGTATGCATCAAGTATGCTCTCATCAGGTTGCTCGACACTAAGCATGTCCATTACCTTTTTGTAAAGTTCACCATAAATCACCTCGAAAGAGCTGTACGTCCCTTGGCTAAACCACGCATACCTCTCGATACCATAACCAGTGTCTACAGTCCTTATTGGAATCTCGATAAGCTCGCTGTCTAACGTCTTGTAATGCATGAACACGAGCGTCGCTAACTCCAGCCCTCCTGAAATGGTCTCGAAGCAGGGGCCAGCATTTCCGCCCCCAAACCATGCCGACTCCTTATAAGTTATGCTCTCCGGTTCTATGCCGAGCTCCTTGCTCGCAAACTCATGGTGGTACTGAACCGTCGTATCCTTCCAATAAACTTCCTTATCGGGATAGTTGAAGGCATGCGCTCCACCCATCTCAAATATTGTCAGGTGCCTGCCGAACGTAAGACCAACTTTGTCTATGTCGACGAGCCTTATGCATGGCTGACTTACCACGAGAGGGTTGGCAGGTGGTGGTGCTATGCCTGACGTGACCCATGGTTGGAAATCCACGATGCTTGCTGAGACGAGATATAGGTCGGTTCTCCACCTAGGCACGACTGGATACGGCTTTATGATCTTGTGACCCTTTCTTTCAAAAAACTTTAGGAACTTTTCACGCGCATCCCTTAACGTTAGTCTCTCCTTGGTCAATCTTTTTCCTATGAAGGTATAGGGCACGCACGGTGCTTCCCCGCAGACTTCCCTGTCCGTATCGAGCGTCCAAAAGTACTCTCCGCATACGACACATTTCTTCCTAACAAAACCGTTTTGCAGAAAAAATTCTAGTTCATACGCCTTCGGCGAAAATCTCATGAAGCTTGGCACCTTTTAGGTTCTCAGCCGAAGAGTGCGCTCAGGCCAGCCAGTGCCTCTTCCTCTTCCTTCTTCTTAGCTTCCTCCTTCTCCTCTTTTGGCTTTGCCTCTGGTTGGGCCGATGCAGCAGGTGCTGCAGCAGCCGTTGCTACGAAGGGTGCAGCCGTAGCGCTCTTTAGGACCTCGTCTATGTTTATCTCCGAGAGTGCCGCTACGAGTGCCTTCACTCTACTTTCGTCTGGCTGAATTCCTGCCGCAGACAGGACGTTCTTTATCCCCTCTTCATTTACGGGCTTTCCGGCCTTATGAAGGAGGAGAGCAGCGTATATGTACTCCATATCTTCCTAACCCACCTGAAACCTCTAAAAAGGGCTGGCTCTTAAACCTTTATCGTTTTGGAGAACGCCCCTCGGAGACTTAACCTTTCCAGTAAACGGATACTGCTTTCAAAAAATAATTAGTTCAGCATGCTTGAGGAATTTTCCGCGGTGCTGAACTAATTCGAGGACTGGGATGAAAATGCGGCCCCTTTAAGCAAAAAATGGATGGAAGGGGCTTTATTTAGCACCTAAGTTTAAATTTTTCCGCAGAGGTCATATCTTTAGTAGCCCGGTCGTCTAGCGGCCAAACGCTGGTCAGATGGGCTAGGGATCGCGGGCTTTGGATCCGCCGCGCGGAGGAGAACCCCGCGGACGCCGGTTCGAATCCGGCCCGGGCTACTATTTCCTTTTTTCACATGAGGTGTTTTGAGAATTCGTGTAAAAGCCGATTACCTATTAACCTCCTCGTTTATCCTTTCAGCCATTACATGATTTTTGCAGAACACGACCACCTTTTTGACACCTTCGACCTTTGACGATATGGCCTTAAGGGCCATGGCATAGCTGTACGCCATGGGGTTGTAGGGGCTGCTTGGTATGAACTCTATCTGTATAACCCCTTCATCAACCTCCTTTACAATGAGCATCGCCTGGCTTTCCACTATGCTCAAGCCAGTTGCTGGGTCCCTGAAGCTACGTAGCTTCTCTCTGACTTTTTCTGCTAGCGACAAGATACAACATCTACTTGGGCGCGATAAAATAAATGTTTTGGCTTACTTAAGATGCCGGTCTTAACACGAATAAGATTATCAGCGCAACTATCATAATCACGTAGATTATCAGCATCATCCTCTTGCTCTTCTTCTCCCTCTCCTTGCCCAGCTCGAGCTTCTCCCTACAATCTGGTGAGCAGACCTGTTCATCTGGTGGAATTGCCTTGCCACATATAACACAGTGGCGGTGGTCAATTATTTTTGGCCGTTCCTTCTTCTGTTGACTCAACCCGTTACACCATCGCACCTTTATACGGATTTTTTGTTTTAAGTACTTTTGCTCTTGTATCCCTCCCTAAATATAAGTTACCGCGCCCTTGGTATCCTTTAGCCTCCCAGTAACCGTCTCGTCACAAGCAGTTATATCCGAGATTGATGTTATCCGATTTTGATGAGCATAATCAAGGTCGGCACGTCGGGCTATACTTATTACTGGAATGAGGGCAAGCCCACACCTTTCGAGTGGTATATCAAACAAGGTTTCAAAACCGTTGAGATAAATGCTTCGTTCTACAGGTTTCCGAGCAGGTCTTGGACTGTTACATGGCTAAAGGCGCCTAGGGACTTTGACTTCAGCATAAAGGTTCATGGGTCCATTACGCATAGAAGCAGGTTGGGCGATGCCGCGGTACGGTTATGGCCACGGTTCATGAAACCGCTTGAAGAAATGCTTGAGAGGATAACGTTCTTCCTATTCCAGATGCCTCCAAGCTTCGTTGCTAGCCAAGCAAACCTTGAGAGGTTAGCCCAATTCTTTAGAAGGATAGAGCTTTCCTCTACTGCCGTCGTTGAGTTTAGACATGATTCGTGGTGGAGCAAGGTAAAGGAGGTGGAATCTCTCGGCCTAGTTTTCTGCTCGGTCGATTCGCCGGATTTACCAAGAGATGTGTTTGCAACGAACGACGTAGTTTACCTAAGGCTACATGGAAGGGAGGCTTGGTACGCATACGTATACGATGAATCAGAATTAATTGAGATTGCAAAAAAAGTGAAAGAATTAAGTGCATCGAAAAAGTACGTGTACTTGAACAACGATCATGGAATGCTGACCAACGGTAAGCTTCTCATGAAGTTGCTGGAATGACGAAAGCAACCTTCTCATAGCATCCTACATTGTCTCCGGCCCTTGCCCAGAGTATCAGTATGTTATCCGCTACCAAGTCCTTCTCCGTACTCACATTAACGTCAACTATCTTGAAACCCGACGGAAAAATCCAATAAACTTCGTAGTCGTACTCTGCAACCTCCTCCTTGTAAAAACACTCGTACACATTCATGCCTTGTCTGAGACTTGTCTTGAACTGAACGAAGAAGGTTATGCACGGCAGGTTTTCGGAACCCCTGAAATCTAGCGTAGCGGTCAAAACCTCGGGTCTGCATCTTTCGCCGTTGACCTTTACAACCTCTTCATCTAGAAGGGACTGCATGTTCCAGATGAGCTTGTCCATCTCTGCATAATAAAGCTCTTCATCTTTGAGCAGGGAGTGGTAGAAGCCGAAGGGGTCATGATAGTCAAAGTTGAGTATCTGGTTAAACACACCGTCTGATGATACAAACATGAACTCATGCGCATGCAACGGCTTTACAGCCTCCGAAGCATGTCTTCCCATCTTAAATCCCTTTTTGTGTCGGATTCTTAGGGTAGTTAAGGATTTAAGAAGGACCTGTTTTCCTAAAAACTAGGCCTATCGGTGGTGGTGACATGTTCTGGCTTTTACCAGTATCGGCCTCCATCGTATCACTCTGCGCGGCCTTAGCCTTTACCGTATGGGTACTCAAACAAAGTCCGGGAAACGAGACGATGCGCAGCATATCGAGCGCGGTTAAAACAGGAGCTCTTGCGTTCATTAAAAGAGAATATGTGACTATCCTGCCTATTGCGATAGCCTTAGCAGTCGTTATAGGTCTCGCGTCCGGGTACACCAATGCCATAGCGTTCGCAGTCGGAGCGGCGCTTTCGGCAATATCAGGAATAATCGCAATACTGACAACAGTTAGCGCAGCACCAAGGGCAGCACACGCGACCGAAAAGGGCCTTGGCTATACGCTTTCTGTTGCCTACAGAGGAGGTGCTGTGGCTGGTCTAACGATAACAGCAGCAGCCCTCATAGCAGTCACGGTACTTTATGTCCTCTATCCGAACCCAATAGCGATAGCGGGCGTTGGTGTTGGCGCCAGCCTGATAGCGCTGTTCATAAGAATCGGCGGCGGTATCTACACGAAAGCGGCAGACTTGGGCGCTGACCTTGTGGGAAAAGTCGAGGCGGGCATACCTGAAGACGATCCTAGGAATCCAGCCGTGATAGCGGACAACGTAGGCGACAACATAGGTGACGCGGCTGGTATGGGGAGTGACATATACGAGTCGTACATCGTAACGATGTTAGCAGCGATGCTCTTGGGCGCACTAATAGGCAACGTAGAATTTGTCGTGTTCCCGCTTATGATAGGAGCTGCTGGCCTTTTTGCTTCGTTGATCGGTGCCCTGACAGTTACATCAAGAAACGTTACATCTCCTATGAGACCGCTGACGTTATCGTTCGCGGTCGCCGCATTGATAACTGTTATCCTAAACTTCTTCATTTCCACATACACATTCGGCTGGAATGACGTGGCGTACGTTCTCTTCGTATCGACGTTGCTAGGCGCAATCATAGTTCCTATAATACAGAAGATAACGGATTACTACACGAGCTACAATTACAAACCGGTCCAAGAAGTCGCCGAGTCTACAAAGGTAGGGCACTCGGCAAACATACTAACGGGCGTGGCAGTTGGTCTGAGGTCCACGTTCCCGATGGCTATAGTCATAGTTGTGTTCATGATAGTATCCTACTTCTTGACATCCACGGTAACTGGCGAGCCCATCATGGGCATATACTCGACCGCTATAATGACCGCTACTATGCTGTCGTTAAGCGGCATAGTCCTGAGCATAGATAGCTTCGGACCTATTAGCGACAACGCTGGTGGCATAGTCGAGATGAGTGGACTTGGTGAGGAAAACAGAAAGATAACCGACCAACTGGACGCTGTTGGTAACACAACGAAGGCAACCACCAAAGGTTTCGCCATAACCAGCGCCGCCCTCGCCGCCCTAGCGCTCATCCAAGCTTTCCAGCATGAAGTCTTGACCCTTGCGTCCACTCCTGGAAATCTTTTGTTTGGAAAGACCTTTGTTTACACATTAACTAACCCAGCCCTGATAGTGGGCCTCCTCATCGGAGCCTTGCTGCCGTTTTACGTCTCGAGTTACCTTCTGAGAAGTGTCAGCGTGGTTGCGTCTTCGATCGTCGAAGAGGTTAGGAGACAGTTCAGGGAGATTAAGGGCATACTCGAGGGGAAGGCAAAACCGGATTACGCAAGATGCATAGATATAGCGACAAGACAATCGCTCAGGCAACTGTTTACGCCAGCGCTCATAGTCATAGTAGCGCCGATAGTCGTCGGAATCATCTTGGGTCCTGTGGCCGTCGCAGGCCTCTTAACAGGTGCGGTCGCATCTGGGCTATACCTCGCATACCACATGGCCAACTCAGGTGCAGCATGGGATAACGCCAAGAAGTATTTAGAAGTGCTGGGTCTAAAGAAAACGCCCCAGCATGCTGTAGCGGTGGCCGGGGACCTAGTTGGCGACCCTTACAAGGATACTGCCGGCCCTGCGCTGAATACTGTGATAAAGTTACTAAACACGGTCTCGATAGTCTTCGTTCCAATATTCATAGGTCTTATAATGCTTTGAGCGAACCTGCACTCCTGCGGCTGAATAACGCCATTTATACGTTGTAATACCGTGATATTGCCTCCGCACAAAACTTCCATACTTTATCGCCGACATAGTGTAAGTTTGTTACGACCTTCCCTCTTTTTGCCTCCATAACGTTCTCTGAGTTATCTAAAGCCTTGCCGACCGCTATCGGTTTCTTGTGCTTTTCATCCCTAACCACAACAAACTCACCCTCCTTAAACTCACCCTCAAGTGCGACTATGCCAGGCCTCATGACATCTGCACCATTAGCTATATGCGGTATAGCTCCCATATCGACTATCACACTCGGCATGCTATCGAGTACGTTCTTGTTGAGTGTCTCAACCAGAATTGGTAGGAATGTATCATCAACCTTTGCGAATGCGGCCAACCCCTCCAAAATATAAAGGGCAATTTTCTCGTTCTTCACTTCCCTGACAACGGTCTTTAGGCTTAGGTCGAGCTTCAAGTTAGGAAACTCCGATTTTATGCGTGCAACGAGCTCCTGCTTTTCCTTCTTGTTGAGCAACCTTACCTGCATCCTTAATGTTGAGATTCGGACCCAACTAAAACCTTTCCTTTTTAACGGGTCAAGGTATATAACTTCGCGGTTTTAGAGGTTAGTGGAAGAAAAGGTTATCCTAAATCAAGGTGGTTTATAGAAAGGTGTCGATATTTATAACGAAGGACGTGGTTGATGAAATGAAGTATAGTGCGGTAATAGCACCCCTCGATAACTTAAGGTGAGGATTTTCGATGAATCCAGAACATGTGGTCGCCGAGCTGGAGAGGGTTGGGGCAAGGAGGGTTCTGGTGCAAGCGCCCCAAGGTCTTAGGGGCATTGCTATCCAGTTGTCTGAGGAGTTAAGCCGCCGTGGTTTTGAGGTCGTAATATCTGGAGGTCCATGCTGGGGTGGTTGCGACTTAGCCCTAAATGAGGCGATAGAGGTATCAGCGGATGCTATATTGCACCTTGGCCATACGGAGTTCGTGAAGCAGTCTACTATACCGACGATATACCTTGAATGTAGATACAATCATAACGTAGACGTAGAGCAGCTTGTGGAGAAATCGATTAGCATTCTACATCCCGCGAAGAATATTGGTTTAGGTATTACGCTACAGTGGTTAAACCTGTTAGAACAGGTCAAGCAAGCCCTCGAAGACCGTGGTTTCTCGGTGTTTTACGGACAGCATAAAAACGGGCGGCTTTACCCCTCGCAGGTTATAGGGTGCGACTACACCACCGTGAAGAGTGTTGAAAGTAAAGTCGAGAAGTTCCTCATAGTGGGAAGCTTCTTTCATGCTCTAGGTCTTTCTATGATAACTAATAGGTCAGTTGTTGTCGCAGACCCGGAGACTATGTACGTCAAGGATATGACCCAAATCACGAAAAGGATACTCATGCAAAGGTATGCGCAGATATGTGCGTTCAGGGACTCAAAAAGGGTCGGTGTCATACTTTGCACGAAACCTGGACAGAAAAGGGAGGGCCTGGCAACAACTATCGTCAGCATGTTAAGGAAGGCTGGGAAGGATGCACATTTACTTGCTCTGAATGAGGTGGATGAAAGGTTCTTGCCGGACGAGATCTTTGATGCTTACGTCAATACGGCATGTCCGCGCATCAGCATAGATGACAATGCTAAATTTAAGAAACCAATCCTGTTACCGAGCGAGCTCATGGTTGCCCTAAATTTAATTTCATGGGAAGAACTCATCTCCAGTGGTAATTATTTCAGGTGGTGTGTACAAAATGGTTGATGAAAAGCAGCAAATAGCGTTGCCTGGCGAAAAGTTATGCGTTTTAGAGGAGTTTTTATCTGGTAGGGGAACGAAAACTTCGGTAGACGGTACAGTATTTGCAACGGTTATTGGAAAGGTCATATTCGATAGGAAGAAACGTGAGGTTCATGTAGAGGCTATAAAGGAACCGGATAACGTAGCGGTTGGAGATATAGTCTTGGGCGAAGTCAGGGAATTACAGACCAAATCTGCTATAGTCAAGATCTTGGGCAAGAACGGTAAGCTTCTGAAACATCATCGCACTGCAGTCCTTTTGACAAAGCTGGGAAGCAAAGAATCTTTAGGACAGCACGTAAGCGTAGGCGATGTGGTGCTCGCCAAAGTAACCAGCATAATCTCAGGACTCATTAATATCTCTATATGGGAACCAGGCCTTGGCGTACTCCAAGCGGTATGTGACAGTTGTGGGTCAATAATGACATGCGTCAAAAAAGATAAGTATAACGTGTATTGTCCAAAATGCAGAAAGTTCGATACAAGAAAGATGGTTGCACCTCATGGGAATGAAAAGAAGTTACTTAGCTGGTTGGGGTTGACATCATGAAGCTGAATGTGGTTAAAGAAAGGGATGACTACATTGAACTTATAATCAAAGACGAAGATCAGTCTGTATTAGACGCATTAAGTGAGGTTCTTCAAAAGATGCAAGGTGTGGAATACGCTGGCCATGCATTACTTCATCCTTTAACAGGTGAAATAAGACTCATAGTTAAGACAAAATCACAAGAAATTAAGGCGAGGGAAGCTTTACTGAAGGCCTTGGAGGAACTTGCAGATATAACCGATAAGTTAAAGTCGTATATTGAAGCGCTTTAAACTTTCAGAAGATTAATAAAATAGTGTTGCGTATGGATTGGTGCGTAGCATGCCGTATTCGTAGAAGGTGGTCGGCATTGGAATTCTGCCCGAACTGCGGAAAGTTTCTGTCCCTTGTGAAGAAGTCAGATACAGTTGTGCTTGTGTGTAAAAGGTGTGGCTTCGAAAAGACGATGGATAAAGCCGTGACACAAGTGGCATCGAAGAAGAAATCGAAAGTTTCAACAGTCGAAAGGGAGGCTCCTGCTGAGGAGGAGGTATTACCTACAATAGATGTATTGTGCCCTGAATGCGGGAACAATAAGGCTTACTGGTGGACCGTACAGACAAGATCTGCTGATGAACCGATGACGACCTTCTTCAGGTGCACGCGTTGTAAGCATACATGGAGAGAATATGGTTAAACCAAAAGTAGGCATTTTTTCCTACTTCCTGGTGGTAAGAGGACTTTTTTCCAGAGTTGTTCTTTTGCCATAATGCTGAACAAACCTGTTATCGACGCGCCCCTCTTCTGGAGCATGCTGACCGCAGAATTTACTAAGGAATCAGAATTTAGGAAAGATGAAATCATGAGTACACTGTCCTTGCTCGACACTACGTTTTTTGGTAACCACATCTTGAACTTTTCTACGAAGCCTGGAATCTTATACGTCAGCGTTATAGCCTCCTCATCGTCCCAAAGCGGTCTTTCGCTCAATAGCAATATCCTCCTATCAACTGTGATCGCAGAAACAGCTGATAATGGAATGCTGTGCGCGTCTAAGGGCATTATGGCCGTCAGCTTGCTGCCGGAAAATTCATTTATTATGAAGAAGTTGATCAGCTTGAGCATATTTGGGTTCGAAACGAGCTCGTAAACATCAACATCCTCTTCGTTTATCAAAACCTTCTCTCTGATTATCTCTGCGATGTCTATAGTCGATGCAATCTTCTCGATGAGTTTTTTTACATTTTGGTCTCGCGGTACCGTTTTGTTTTTTATGTACCGAGTGAGTGTGGAAGTAGGCAACCCGGTTATTTTGGATAACGTTTTGTAATCGTACTTTTGTTTAAGAAGCTTGAGCAAATCGAGCGCCACGGTTTCCATACCATGCATTAACGATGTACTTTTTACATACGTTCTAACCATCTTTCAACTTTAAAGCTGTTCACAACTAGATGATAAAGCTTTTCACTCAAAATCTTTTGCGGTAAAATTCATAACACGTATCAAGTATTATCGGACAGTTACCTGAACGTTCTAAAAGACTTTAATTCAAGAATCTAATTTACTTAATGGGCCCGTAGCCTAGAATGGATAGGGCGTCGAGTAAAGCGCGCAAGCCTTCGGAGCCGGAGGTCGCGGGTTCAAGTCCCGCCGGGCCCGCATCCAATATGAAAAAACTTATCACAAGTGCCCGACTAATCTCTTTCATGGAAGTGAAAGTCGTCGGCATCGACCTAGCTGGCTCAGAAAATAGGCCTACGGGCTTCTGTGCGATGACCGAAAACCTTGTTGTCAAAACAAACATTGTTTACAAGGACCACGAGATCATCAACCTCATCAAGAGTACGATGCCAAGGGTAGTTGCTATAGACGCGCCGCTCAGCTTGCCGCGCGGAAGGACATCGATCGAGACGAGGGAACCATACCATCTAAGGGAATGCGACCGTGAACTCATGAGAATGAGGATTAGGTTCTTCCCGATTACGCTAGGGCCGATGAGGAAGTTGACGGAAAGGGGCATGAGACTTAAGCCGATAATCGAACAGCTTGGTGTCGAGGTCATCGAGGTATATCCAGGGGGTGCCCAGGACGTCTTACAGATACCGAGAAAGCATGTTAGCCTTGAAGGTTTACTTCGAGGTCTTAGAAGACTCGGCATTAAGGGATTAAGACGTGGCATGAGCGGTGATGAGTTGGATGCTGTTACATGCGCACTCGTAGGTTATCTCTACTTGAAGGGAGAGTATGTGGCCTTGGGTGATAGGGAAGAAGGGACGATAATAATGCCCAAGGCCAAGAATAGGCGTTAAAGTTACTGATGTTACGTAAAAACCTATCGCTTACTGGTTGTTAAATGGATAATAGGTCGACCTTCACATATCATACTGCCTTGGAGGCCTTATCTGCTGAGCGTTTAGTAAAGGTCTACGGAAACGGTTTCTGTGCCCTGAAGGGCATTACGCTTAGTGTGAATTCTGGAACGGTATTCAGCCTGCTCGGCAGAAATGGTGCAGGAAAGACGACGTTCTTAAGGATAATGAC
Organism: uncultured Nitrososphaeria archaeon; assembly: GCA_964655015.1. Taxonomy (GTDB): domain Archaea; phylum Thermoproteota; class Nitrososphaeria_A; order Caldarchaeales; family Wolframiiraptoraceae; genus Terraquivivens. Next base: position 8,922 of record CAZZKR010000039.1, on the reverse strand, counting down.
AACTCAACTCTTACCAACAAGCGGAACCGGAAGGGTTTTGGGATACGACATCGTCAAGGAGGTGAATGATGTAAGAAAGAGAATAGCCGTTGTACCTCAGGAATCTAAGCCCATGTATCTCCTTACCGTCGAGGAGCACGTGAAGTACTACTTGATGATGAGGGGCTTTTCGATGAGTGAAGCATCAGAGAAAACACGTAAAGTTCTGGACGACTTGGATCTTAAGGAGTATGCTGACACGCTTTGCATGAAGCTTTCAGGCGGGCTGAAGAGGAAAGTGCTTGTGGCCATGGCGGTCGCTACGGAAGCGGACGTGATATTTCTCGACGAGCCGACGACAGGTCTTGACCCAATCGCCAGAAGACTTGTCTGGGACGTCATAAACAGGACGGCGAAATCTGGCCGATCGATCTTCTTGACCACCCATAACATGGGCGAGGTCGAGGCGATCGCGGATGGGTTCGCGTTGATCAACGATGGCGAACTCGTAGCCCAAGGTTGTGTAGACGAAGTACAACGTATACTTCCGTACAAGATGAGGGCAGAAGTCCAGATTATCGCATCCAATCCGGGAGAGCTCGCGGAATTCGGCGAGGTTATAACGTTGGGTAGAAGGTTGATTGTTTATCCAAGGAACGAGGAAGAATCTAAAAGACTTTACGAGTACTGCACCGAAAAGGGTTTGAAGATATCTTTCTCACCGGTTGGTGTGGAGGATGTATTCATCAGGAAGGTGTTTGTTCATGGAGCTGACGAAGAACGCTAGAGCCATACTTGCGCTCGTGATGCTTAATGGTATTAAACCCGTCATAAGGAGCCCACTCTGGCTTATCGTGATGCTCGCATATCCGTTGATACTAATCTTCTTTATACAGATCTTCGCGGAGTATGCAGTATCAGAGGCTTTGGTAGGTGGGCTGATATCTCTCGTTGTGATGAGCGGTGTGGCTATACAAGCGGACATAGTCTGGTACAAGGTGGAACTCAAGTTCCAAGATATGGCCGTGGCATCTCCTATCTCGCCGACAGTTTATATGATTGGTATGGCAATCTCCGAACTTGTATACAGTTCTCCGGCAATAGTCCTCTTCTTGGTCCTTATGGCCCTCAGAGGGGTTTTGGACCTATCGAGCATTCCGATGCTTACATTATCGATGTTGCTATGCTGGCTCTCGGCGCTCTCACTTGGTTTCTACCTATCGACACGTATCTCTGACATCAGGCATATATGGGCGTTGGAGGGGTTGATTTCGATAGCGCTCAGCATGCTTCCGCCGATATACTATCCCATCAGCCTCTTGCCGGAATGGGCTCAGATGGTGTCGATGCTCGTCCCGACGACGCATGCGGCTCTGCTCGCGAAAGAAGCCGTCGGAATAGTATCGCTCACGGAGTATCAGAGATTGATGAGTCTGACAATTCTACTCCTATGGACATTCATCCTCTTGGTGTTGGCGAGAAGAAAGTCTGTCTGGAGGGAGCCATAGCTTACCTTTATAATTTAAATCAAGGGATGCGTGAAAAGGATACCGGGCTTGGATGTAAGAGTCGTGGACGTCTTCGCCGGCGGAGGAGGTTTCAGCTTAGGTTTCGGCGAGACGGTCAGGGCGGCCATAGAGAATCATCCACATGTCGTCAAGACCTATGCCCACAATCTTCCTTGGGTCCATGTTTTTTCAGAGGATGTCAAGAGGGTTGACGGCAAGAGCATTTTAGAGGTTGTTGGAGAAGTGGATGTTGTTATAGGCGGTCCACCGTGCGAAGCATTTACGAGCATGAACCGAAGGAGGAAAAGGAATCCGTTAGACAGACTCATGTTGGATGCTCAGGGAAGATTGGTACTGGAATTCATCCGCTTAGTCGATGAACTCAAGCCGAGGATATATGTGATGGAGAACGTACCTGAATTGGTTGAGGAACCAATTGGAAGCGTTTTGAAAGATTTTTTCAAGAGGATAGGTTATGAGGCACACTTCAACTTTCTCGAGGCCCATCGTTATGGCGTACCATCCAGAAGGCGCAGGGTATTCATTTCCAACATAAAAATCGACTTAAGCGGTATGGAGGAGAAAGCTAAATGCGTTGAAGAGGCTTTGGAGGGACTTCCACCTCTTGGGGAAGCACCAAACCATGTTCTTGTTAGGGTCGGCCCCACCAGGCAAAAGAAGATAATGATGTTGAGGTGGGGTGAATCGCTGTTCAGCTTTAGAGACGCCTTGAACCGTGTGCACAAGAACTGGGTTAGATTACATCCAAAGAAACTCGCTTTAACGATTCACGGCAAGTCAAGGTTCATTCATCCGTATGAAGATAGGTTGTTGACTGTGAGGGAGCAGGCACGCTTGATGAGCTTTCCCGACGAGCATGTGTTCTACGGTGGCATAGATACTCAGTTCGACCAGGTGGGCGAGGCCGTCCCACCGCTCCTTGCAAAGAAAATAGCCCGATTCGTCTTAAGAAAGTTAGACGAACTTTAACGCTCGTTGCTCGGCGAAATACAAAGATACAAAATCTTATATAGGCAATATGGCTCAGTTTTTTTGAGGAGAATTTTATGGGATTTAAGGCAAGAGAAACGGCAGTAGTTATGATAGAGTTTCAGAACGATTTTTGCAAGCCTGGCTTCCCATTATATCCTGGTGTTGAGCAGATATTGAAGGAGTACAAGGTAATCGAGAATGCTGTAGAGCTCGCTAAGGGAGCCAAGGCTAAGGGTGTCTTGGTCGTTGGATGCCCGATAACTTTCGAGCCAGACTACAAAGACCTCGGGCAGGAATTCGGTATAAAGGCTAACGTTAAGAAGGGTGGAACGTTTAGGAAAGGAACGAAGGGTGCTGAATTCATAGACGAGTTGAAACCGTATGTGGATATTTACGTGGAAGGAAAAAGGGGTTTGGATGGTTTCCACGGAACCAATCTCGACACAATACTCAGGTATAGAGAGATTAAGAACGTTGCCATATGCGGATTCTTAACTAACGTCTGCGTTGAATCGACGGCAAGGACTGCATACGACCTAAACTACCATGTTATAATAATCAAGGATTGCACCGCGGCACTGTCTTGGGAAGAGCAGAGGTACGCCGAGAATAAGCTCTTCCCGTTGATAGCCGAGGTAATGACGCATAAGGAGTTTCTGGAGAAAATCGAATAACTTCCTTTTTTATTTTTTGATATCGAAAGATACGTTACACTAGAGTTACACGTCATTATTTTAACAAAAAATTGGGGTTGTTATTTCAGTACGATTGTGGGAGGAACCCGTTGAAATCATACGTGGCTATTACTATGGTCGTATTAGTGGCTGTGTTACCGCTGTCATCCGTAACCATCCAAGTCACAATTGTTATGCCCGATGGGGCGAAGCCCCGGGCGGGATTCGAACCCGCGACCACCGGCTTACAAGGCCGGCGCTATACCGGGCTTAGCTACCGGGGCCCTCCATACGGATTTATGTGCGCCAAATAATAATTTTACTCTATCTCCTTATACATGAGGATAGCATCCTCGTCGCGGTAGTAACGGTGTATCCTTCCCTTTTCGACGAAACCTATGCTCGAATAAAATTTCCTGGCGGCGGTGTTGGACTCCCTGACCTCCAGCCAGACCTCATTCACTCCAGACCTTTTTGCGTAGGAAATCGCCTCGTCCATCAGCGCCCTTCCTATTCCCATTCGTCTAAAGCCCTGCTCCACCGCAAGGTTCAAGACGTGGCCGACCTTTTTGCCGCACCGCACCTCGACGTCCACCACGACATAGCCTACGAGCCTTCCGTCAACAACTGCCACCTTGATGCTCTCGGGGTTTTTCGTGTGGAGGTACGCGAACGTGTAGCAGGGCCACGGGTCCTTAAATGACTCTTTCTCAATCCTGCAGACGTCTTTTATGTCGTCCGGCCTGAAGAGCCTTATCGTTAAACCCATGCCCCATTCAACATTCTTGAACTGCTGAATTAAGCATTTCCGGCACCATTCGACCATCGGTCCATGGTACGTTAGCTCCCCTTAGCAGAGTATGAAGAGTATTTAGTTAAGTATCCGGGAAAAATTTTTCCACAGGTGCTGAACTTTTGCCCGCCTGGGCATCGGCAAATATGTGCTTTTAAGCGGCATGCTTTCTTGAAGCATAAATGTTTAATAGACTTTCGCATTTCTGAATCGTTGGTTTGTATGTCGTTTCTGAAGAAGTTTGCTGAGAAGATTACGCCGCCAAAGGTCACTCTGAGGTTGAACTTCAACAGCAACGTCTTTTTCCTCGGTGAAGAGGTCAAGGGAGATTTGCTCGTATCTTCCGACGATGAGTTTGACGCCGACGAGATTAGATGCGAGATACAGTGCGTCGAGTCGGCCAAGGTTCAGAAGTTTGTCTATAACCCAAGCCTGAAAATGAGCGTCCCGGTAGAAGTTTGGGAGTCCGCGACGCTTTACTCCGCGAAGCCGAGCCTCAGCGGGCCCATCCACATCTCAAAGGGTTTCTCGGATAAGTTTCCGTTTAGCATTCCGATTCCGATAACCTTGAAGCCGACCTATAAGGGCGTGGATAGGAAGGTGACGTGGACAATCAAGGGCGTTGTGGCTGTTAAAGGTAGGCCGGACGCCGTCAGCCCAACTGTCGAGATTCAGGTCGCTCAGCCAGCGGCCGCACCGGTTGTAAAGGAGGTAGTCCGAGAGGTCGTGACGATGGCTCCATGCAAGTATTGCGGGACGCTCTTCCCGCTTACAGAAACTACTTGCCCGAATTGTGGTGCTAAGAGAACGCTGTAACCCCATAAACTCGCTATGCTAACTTTTCTCCGCAGTTCATGCAGAATTTCGCTCCAGCCGGGTTTGCCGTACCGCATTTCGGACAGGTCGGTCCGGCGGCTTGTAGTTGTGCTCCGCAATTGTTACAGAATTTTGCAGTCTGCGGGTTCTGGAAGCCGCATTTGGGACAGAGTATCATCGGCTGGGCTTGCGCTGATGGTGCTGACGGGGCTTGGAATAGCGGCGGTATGATGGCTATTCCCGCTCCGACAGCCGCTCCCGGACTCTTCGATAGGCTTTCAGCAGCCTTTTGAACGGTCTCCATCCTCAAAACTTCGGGCGCCATGACGCCGGTTCTCAGATAGAATATCCTATCCCTCCACTCCGGCGTCGTGTCGAGTCCCTCGAACTTCAGGTCTATCAGCTCTAAACCAACCCTCTTGAATGCATCGTACAGAACGTTCTTCGCTAGAAAGCTTGTCTCATCCAACTTGCCGTACACTTCAACAAGCGAATACTGACTCATCATATCGATTAATCTCTCGTTAAGGTATCCTCTTAGGAACTCCTGCAACCTTTCGGTTGTGTAGGTTCCCTGCCCGCCCACAACCTCGTTCACGAACAGATTCGGCTCCTCGACCCTGAACCAGAAGCTTCCATAAAATTTGAGGGGTGCCAGCTCCTTTGTTTGGCTCTGCGCACCAAACCTCCCTTGAAACTGTTTAAGGGAGATGAAGATTATTGTCGCTCTAAACGGGACTTTATCAAAACCCGAGAGCACGGACAGAACCTTCGTGAGCAACGGTAGGTTCGCTGTGGTGAGTACGTGCCTTCCAGCCCTGAAAACATCATAGGACTTTCCGTCCCTGAAGAATACCGCGGCCTCGTATTCATGGACTACGAGGACGTCTCCCCACGCTATCTCTTCATTCGGATATCGCCATACTATGTCGCCTTCTTTCGCGTTAACCCATTCGATGACCTTGGGCATTTATTCAGTCAACCCCCTGAGAATCTCGCTCCTCCTATCGATTAACGTATCTAGGTCGTCAACCTTTGATATTAAGTCGTCTATCGGCGTCCTCCATTCCTCTTTCCCCGGCTCCATCTTGGCCAGCGCCTCGGCACCTGCTTTAATCGTCTCTGCCTTCTCTATTAAGCTCAAGTCATGCTGGATGACCATGTCGAGTTTATCTTCTTTGACCTTGATTGCGTCGAATATCCCCGCATAACCAGCAACAGCTCTCTCTATCCGTTGTATCACCCTGTCGAGTCGAAACATTAACGTGTCGAGCTTCCAAGCATCCTCATTCGAAATCCTTTGTAGTGCGATGGGGTTTGCCAGACTCTTCTTTATCGTATCCTTCGCGGCCTTGAGTTTGTTGACGATTTCCATCCTGACGAGCCTATCGCTCTCTCTACGTAGCTCCTTTTCTTTGTACCCACGATATCCCGGTATGTAACTCACGACCTTCTCAAAAAAACCCATTTCACCACGAACCTTATCCACTTTCTCCCTTCCGCTCATGCTCTCCTCCTCCAGTATGCGAGTAATGCTATGACGGGGATGATTATCAGCAGTAGGCCGAGTACGATAAACGGGTTCATCACTGGCTGTACGGTTGGAATCGACGCGATGGCAACGATGACCAATCCCCACACCACATAGTACAAGGTGTCCCTACGGCTGACGAGGCCATAAACGATTGTGTAGATGCCAAGTGGTGCGAGTATCAAAGTTAACAAACTCGATGAGAGAAGACCGCTACCATAAACAACGGCCGCGACGCCGAGTGAGATGACAAAGATCGCGAGTGCACCTAAACTGTAGCCAATCCTTCTAGTTTTTGCTCGAGACTCCATGAAAATTCTAAGCATTCAATCATGGAACTGTGAATATAAGCTTTTTTAAACGAGAAAGTTCGCCCCAATCTTTACGAACTGTACAGGATTGTGAAGCGCTCGCATATTTTGAATGCTGAAGGGGGCGTGTGGCCCGTAGTCCTCCTTCTGTTTTAGGCGGGATTTGTCTAATCGGTGCCTGAGGCCTCGCCGGGGCAGGCTCAACGGCCTCTTGCCTTTCCCGCGCGGGTCGCCCGTTCCACCCAATCCCGATGCCTCGTCAGCGGCTTCCCACCGCATCAAACTCATCTGGCATCGGGAGGTCTCGTTTCTGGTGCGTTGCCAGGGGTCTCCCCCCACGCCTCGCGGCGTCGCGCGCCCCTACTTGGGGGAGGAACTTCCTCAGGAGTTCCCCGAGACCCGCCCGGCCACTCGCCCCCACAATAAAAAAAGCTCCTCTCCTTTATCAATTCTTCCAAAGTTCCTGTAAGCAACAACGGGAAGAAACTTCGCAATATTTGGACCGTTTTTTATACGCGGGAAGGTTCCGGTTAAAATATCTTGTCGCTGGCCGTCCGAAAAGCCTTATTAATGACTATTAAGAATCAAATAGTTGCCGAAGTGTTGTATGAGAGCTCCGGTCCCTAGGACCGGTTTGCTCGATGCGGGAGTAAGTTATGCTTACTATGACCGCGCTCAAAGGTTTGGAGACGTCGCCAGCTGGGCGGTGTGGAACGCCTAGGCCAGACTACGCCAGCCGGTGGATAACTCGGCTTGGGCGCCGATGAAGGGCGTGGCAAGCTGCGATAAGCCCCGGGTAGCCGCATGCAGGCGTCGATCCGGGGATGCCCTAATGGGATTTCCTGCAGTCGGCCGCGCAAGCGGTCGGCTGCGTACCGCGCTTTGCGCGGTACGGGAACCCCCCGAACGGAAACATCCAAGTAGGGGGAGGAAAAGAAACCAAAATGGGATTCCCCGAGTAACGGCGAGTGAAAGGGGAGGAGCCCAAACCGAATCCCTACAGGTGACTGTAGGGAGATGTAGGGTTATGGACCGGTCGCCCGCTTGGCCCGCTGAGCCGAAGCGACCTGGAATGGTCCGCCATAGAGGGGGAAAGCCCCGTAGGCGAAGGCGGGCCAAGGGAAGGACCGGTATCCAGAGTACCGTACCTCGGATATGGTGCGGGAAGTTGGGAGCCATCGGCTTCCAAGGCTAAATACGTCCCAAGACCGATAGCGCACCAGTACCGTGAGGGAAAGTTGAAAAGGACCCCGGAAGGGGGGTGAAAAGCGCTTGAAACCGGCTGGTAACAGACGAGTGCGGCCCGAAAGGGAACTCCACCCGAAGGCTCTCTTTCTGGGAGCCGAGGGTGGATACCAGGGTCGCACACTCCGTCTTGAAACACGGGCCGGGGAGTTCATGGCCATGGCGAGCTTAAGCGCTTACCAAGGCGCGTAGGCGTAGGGAAACCGACATGCCCGCAACCAGGGTTTATCCCTGGTGAGGGGCGGGGTCTGAAAGGGCCTGTAGTCATGGCCATGAGACTAGAAACCGGGCGATCTAGCCCTGGGCAGGGTGAAGCCGGGCGAAAGCCCGGTCGAGGCCCGAAGGGGTCCTGACGTGCAATTCGGTCCTCTGACCCGGGGCTAGGGGCGAAAAACCAATCTAGCCCGGTGATAGCTAGTTCCCTCCGAAGTGAGTCGCAGCTCAGCCCCCGGCGAGGCAGCCCAAGGGGTAGAGCACCGATAGGGGGGTAAGGGCTCGATGAGGGCCCGCCTCCCTTTCGAACTCCGAATACTTGGGCGCCGTAGACCCGGGGAGTGGGGTGTAGGGGGTAAGCTCCTACGCCGAGAGGGGAACAACCCGGACCTGGGGTTAAGGCCCCTAAGTGCCCGCTAAGTGACAAACCAAAGGGCGTCTCCAGCCTAAGACAGCGGGGCCGTAGGCTTAGAAGCAGCCATCGGCTAAGAAGTGCGTAACAGCTTACCCGCCGAGGCTGGGGGCCCCGAAAATTGACGGGTCTAAGCGGGCCGCCGAAACCCCGGTCCACCAGGCGAGCGCCTGGGGGAGGGAGGAGGGCGGGGCGGGTGGGCGGAAGGCGGGCCGGGGGGGCCGGGGGGGCGGCCGGCAACGGAGGGCCCCGGGGGGGGGACAGGGGAGAGGGGGGGGGGAGGCGCGCGGCGCGCCCGCGCCTCCGGGCCGCTGCTCTGCCCGACCCCCGCGCCCTCCCGCCCCCCCCAGGTGCCCCGCTGGTGGGCCGGGGTTTCGGCGGCCCGCTTAGACCCGTCAATTTTCGGGGCCCCCAGCCTCGGCGGGTAAGCTGTTACGCACTTCTTAG
>CAZZKR010000038.1:0-21067 GCA_964655015.1 uncultured Nitrososphaeria archaeon | reverse complement strand
TCTTCGGTTGCGTTGCTTATTATTACGCCTCCGCCAGCTATTATTACGGGTTTCTCTGCGTTTATCAATATGTCGGCTGCTTTAGATATGAGCTCTGGGTTTGGTTCCTGAGTCTGTTCCGTGACAGAACCCAATGCATATTTTATCAGGCTCGGTTCGTCCTTCCACTGGGGCTCGACGTCTGCTTGGAGCACATCTCTGGGAATGTCGATGAGAACGGGGCCCGGCCTGCCAGCTGTAGCGATGTAATACGAGTCTATGAAAGTCTGGGCTAGCTTTGAGGGGTCCTTAACAGTCACGGCATACTTTGTTACAGGTAGCAGTATACCAGTTATGTCCGTTTCTTGGAAAGCATCCGTCCCGAGCGCCTCGCGTGGTACTTGACCGGTTATCGCAATGACAGGCTGGCTGTCCATCATGGCGTTAACTATGCCCGTCACGAGGTTCGTCGCACCAGGACCTGAGGTTGCTGTGACGACTCCAGGCCTACCTTTGACCCTAGCGTATCCGTCCGCCGCATGTGTCGCTTGTTGTTCATGCCTCATCAGTATTGTCCTTATGTTGCTGTCGTAGAGAGCATCGTAGAACGGTAAGGTAGCGCCGCCGGGTATGCCGAAGATGACGTCCACGCCCTTGGCTTCCATAGCTTTGACTAGAGCATCAGCTGCCCTTACCATATGATTTCACCACTTCGAAGAATTTTTCAGAGAAGAGAGAACAACGCGGTACTGGAGGGTGCATACTAGGCGAGGGTTTACCCGCCATTTCTAGAGAATTTGGCGCACCATTGTCACCCTCACGCTCGAGGTGGATACATGCAGAGCCATATTATAAAAACGTTTCGCAAACGCACCATGTTATACTTTTAAAAAGGTATTTAATCCTACGTAGTTTGCCTCAAGCACCGTCGGCAAGTTGGATAACTTTCTCTTGAGCCACTCGGCCTTCTCTGGCTTTAACGCTACCGACATCGTCAGGAGCTTAACGTTCTCAATTCCCGATTCGCATACCTCGGCGCTGATGAGCTTCGCCTGAGCTTGCCTCGTGGTCAGAAGGACCTTGACGAGCGCTTCCAAAGAATCCTCAACCAGTATGCTAAACACGTATGCGTGCATGTATATCGAACCCCATAGGCGTCATCATCTGGTTGAGCCACTTGCCGGGAGGTACCATAGGCAATACCCTCTCTTCCCTGTCTATCGGTAAGTCTATGACGAGCGCTTGTCCTGTCCTTACCGCCCTTCTTACCAGCATCCTTAGGTCGTCCAACGACTCGGCCACGGCACCTTCCACACCCATGGACTCTGCTAGCTTAACGTAATCGATACCTTTCTCAACATGCTTCCTCGACAATCCGAGGTGCTCGTCTTTGTATCTCTTTTGGTAGAAGAAGTCCTGTAGCTGCCTTATCATGCCGAGGGCCCTGTTGTCGAATATTATACATATGACGGGGATGTCATATTGGACTACCGGCACCAAGCTTTGACAAGTCATGAAGAAGCTACCGTCGCCGTCAATACATGCTACCGTCCTATCCGGAGCTGCCGCTTTCGCACCTACGGCAGCAGGTAGACCGAATCCCATCGTACCGAGGCCGCAACTCGTCAGCAAGGTTCTCGGCTCGAAGACCTTGAAGCAAAGCTGGACCCACATCTGGTGTTGCCCAACACCAGTGGTAACTATCGCATTCCTAGGCAATTCTTCCCTTATCACCTTCAAAGCACGCCAAGAGGTTATCCTAGTGGGTTCGCCGTAGTTGTTCATGAATTCGTCAAAACTCTCACCTATCGCTTTAAGCCTCTGGACAAATGGCCTTGCTTCCTTTCTCGCGGTCCTAGATATGATGCAAGCGTAAAGCTCCGATAGTACCTTCTTTGCGTCGCCAGCGATGCTTATTGTTGGTGTAACATTCTTGCCGAGTTCGCTCGCATCTATGTCTACGTGAATCACCTTCCTACCTTTCTGGAACTCATCGAATCTCCCGACAGACCTATCGGCGAACCTCATGCCGACCGCAAGTATTGTATCCGACTCTATCACGGCAAGGTTAGCCTCGATTCTACCGTGCATGCCGATAACGCCCAGCATGAGCGGATGGTCGGAAGGTATCGAGCCCAGACCGGGAGTCGTGACCACGACGGGAGCCATGAGGTACTCCGCCAACCTGACCAACTCTTCGGTTGCGTTGCTTATTATTACGCCTCCGCCAGCTATTATTACGGGTTTCTCTGCGTTTATCAATATGTCGGCTGCTTTAGATATGAGCTCTGGGTTTGGTTCCTGAGTCTGTTCCGTGACAGAACCCAATGCATACTTTATCAGGCTCGGTTCGTCCTTCCACTGGGGCTCGACGTCTGCTTGGAGCACATCTCTGGGAATGTCGATGAGAACGGGACCCGGCCTGCCAGCTGTAGCGATGTAATACGAGTCTATGAAAGTCTGGGCTAGCTTTGATGGTTCCTTGACGGTCACGGCATACTTTGTTACAGGTAGCAGTATACCAGTTATGTCCGTCTCTTGAAAAGCATCCGTCCCGAGTACTTCACGCGGAACCTGTCCAGTTATCGCGATGACAGGCTGGCTGTCCATCATAGCGTTAACTATGCCCGTCACGAGGTTCGTCGCACCAGGACCTGAGGTTGCTACAGCCACTCCAGGCCTGCCCTTAACCCTCGCATAACCCTCCGCGGCGTGCGCTGCCTGCTGCTCATGCCTCATCAGTATTGTCTTTATGTTGCTGTCGTAAAACGCATCATAAAGCGGCAGGATGGAGCCGCCGGGTATGCCGAAGATGACGTCGACGCCCTTGGATTCCATAGCTTTGACTAGAGCATTAGCTGCCTTTACCATACGACTTCACCACACCACAGAGAACCTAGGAATTGAGAGAAAGTATCGCTACTGCAGATTACATAGTGGGCGAGGACGTGCCCGCCCTTGCTTAGAGGACTTGGTGCCTCATTATCACCTTCACGCCTCAAAGTAGAGAAACACGTAACTATGTTATAAAAGCATTTCGTGAGAGTTTTCATGTTGTCCCCTCCTTAACTGGATGCAGCATGGCCTTCTCGATTCCCGATAGTATAGCGTTCACTACAACAAAGGCAGGGTCATGTCCAACCGCCTCGCCAACTGACTCTTGTGAGTCGTTGACCGTTAGCACAACCTCTGCCTCGCACGTTAAATCGGGCGAGTAGGACGTCGCATCGATTTTGAAGTCGATTAACTTGACGTTCATCTTGCTGGATAAGGCATTCAAGAGGGCTGAAAGGGATGCGGTAACTGGACTTTTGTCGAAAGACTCGGCCGTGACGATGTCATCGCCTATCTTCAGGGATATGCGTGCCATCGCACCATTCATATTCGATGTGATGTTGAGCTCCTTCAGGGATATTAGCTGAGTATCTCCCGACTTCCCTGCAATTTCTTCAGCTATAGCCTTGAGTTTGGTGTCTGGAACCCTCATGCCCATATCGCCAAGAGCCTTGACCTTTTCCAGAACTTCCTTAGCCTTCGCCCTGTCCATGTCAAGACCACACTCTTTGAGCATGAAGTCTATACCGTGTATTCCCGAGTGCTTCCCGGCCACTATCTTCCTTTTCCTTCCGACCATTTCCGGCATTATCGGTTCGTATGTTTCGGGAGAGCCGAGTACGCCGTGCACGTGTATACCGCTCTCGTGCGCAAACGCATTCTCGCCGACGATTGCCTTGTTCTTAGGAATCCAAACTCCAGTAAGCTTCGCGACGAGTTTCGATGTCTTGTATATCTCTTGAAGGTTTATGTTGGTCTTCACACCGTAGAGCGTGTGCAACGCTACGACTATCTCCTCTAGGCTTGCGTTACCGGCTCTCTCACCTATGCCGTTAACCGTCGCATGTATTATCTCTGCACCTGCCTCAACGGCTGAGAGCGAGTTTGCTACCGCGAGTCCCATGTCATCATGACAGTGGACTGCTATCGGCTTGCCCGTGACGGCCTTTGCGGATGATACGATCTTGCGAATAGCCATAGGTATCGCAAAACCAACGGTGTCGGGTATGTCTATGCTATCAGCTCCGGCATCGGCCGCAACTTTCAACGCTTTCATTAAAAAGTCGTGTTCTGTCCTTGTCGCATCTTCAGCCGAATAGTGAACCACTACTCCTCTCGACTTAGCGTACTCCACAGCTTCTGCTATCTTTGTTAGAGCTTGCTCCCTCGTCATTCTGAGCTTATGCTTCAAGTGTATATCGGAGGTTGCTAAGAACACATGGACCCAGTCAACGCCGGTATCGACCGCGACATCTATGTCGTTCTTCTCGCACCTCGCAAGCGCGCATATCTTTGCCGAGAGACCGAGCTTGCATATGTCCGATACGGCTTTCCGTTCGCCCTTCGACGTTATCGGGAAACCCGCTTCTATGATGTCGACTCCAAGCTTGTCGAGCTGTATAGCTATCTCGACTTTTTCTTCTGGCGTCAGAGCGACGCCGGGCGTCTGCTCGCCATCCCTCAGCGTTGTGTCAAATATGCTGACCCTTTCGGGAAGAGCATACTCTCCTGAGAAGAGTTTCCTCCAAGCCATAGCCTAGCACCTCAGAGAAGAAGCAGAAGAAGGTCGGAAGAGCGGAATTTTCGAGATGCTTTACTAGAGATAGGCTCGAAATTTTTTGTTAAACCTACTCGAGTTGGCTCACTTTGCTCACCGACCGAGCTTGCATTTTCTTCCTAGCAAATCGTATATAAACATTTCTCACGAATTAGCTCAGCATATGGAAAATTTTTCCGCGGTGCTGAACTAATTCGCGACAAATAATTGAAAATTACGACCATGGTCGCATGGTACAAGAGTCCCACCGTTTGAGAGAAACTACATTAGCCGAGAACGTTTAAATACGTAGGAAAGGGCGGGGCAGAATATGGCGAACGTCATAAGCGTGATACCGGGCGATGGCATAGGCCCGGTCGTCGTCAGGTCCGCGATAAAGGTGTTGGAGGCCGCCTCCGAGGCATACGGATTCGAGCTGAGCTTCGTGGAGGCACCAGCCGGCGATGCTGTCAAGAGGAATTTCGGCGAGCCTCTACCAAAGAGTTCGCTTGATAAGATAAGGTCCTCCGACGCATGTTTAAAGGGGCCTGTCGGCGAGACTGCGAAGGACGTGATAGTCTTCCTGAGGCAGAGGCTAGACCTGTACGCCAACATAAGACCGTTCAAGACGCTACCCGGCGTTAGCTCAAAGTGGAAGGACGTGGACCTCGTGATAGTTAGGGAGAACACGGAGGATTTGTACAAATGTGTCGAGGATGTGGGCGAGGAGCACGCAGTCGCCCTTATGGTGTTGACCAAGAGGGCGTGTTTAAGGATATCGAATGTCGCGTTCCAGATGGCGGAGAGCAGGAGGAAAAAGGTGACACTTATCCATAAGATAAACGTGTTGAGGAGTTTTGAGCTCTTCAGAAAGGCGGCGCTCGAGGTCGCTAGGTCTTATCCATCCGTAACCATGGAGGAAATGCTCGTCGATAATGCGGCGTACCAGCTCGTGACAAACCCGCAGAGGTTTGATGTGATGCTAACCACGAACATGTTCGGCGATATACTGAGCGATGAAGCGGCAGGCGTGGTTGGTAGCTTAGGCTTAGCATATTCGGCTAACGTAGGTGATGAGTTCGGCCTGTTCGAGCCGGTCCACGGAACAGCACCAGACATCGACCCCTTGTATGCTAACCCCATAGCCCAAATCATGGCTTCGAAGATGATGCTCGAGTGGCTCGGCAGGAAAAAGGGCAACGCGGCCATGATAGAGGCGGCAAACGATTTAGAGAATGCTGTGTTCTACTTGCTACAAGACTCGAAGAACCTGACACCTGATTTAGGCGGCAGGGCAACCGCAGAGGACGTGACAAAAAGACTCATCGACGTTTTGCTGAAAGAGAGCCGCAAATTATGATGTTGTGTTGTATATTAGCAAATTTTTCTCTTCCAGTATTTCCCTTAACTTTTGCACGGCTTCGTAGACCTCTCGTTCATACTTAGCACCAGTACAAACAAGCTTGCCACTGGCGAACATGAGTATGACTACCTTGGGTTGCTCCATTCTGTATATTAGACCCGGGAACTGTTCCGGCTCGTACATGACGTTCTCCAGCTCCGCGGCGGCCCTCTCCAAGTCTATCCTACCGTGGAGGTCGACGCTTGCCACTATGTTCTGTATCTCTATCTGTGGCTCTTCCTTAATCAGGAAGCCCTCCTTCTTCAGAAGCTTAACTACGGTCTTAACGGCTTTGATGGACTCCTCCTCGCTCTCCGCTCCGGTGCAGACCATCTTGCCGCTGCTGAAGATCAGCGTAGCGGTCTTAGGTTTCTGAAGCCTGAAGACGAGACCAGGGAACTGCGCCGGCTTGTATTCCACATCCGGGAAGCTCCTCTGTATTTGGGATAGATCGAGCCTCTGGAAAAGCGTCACACTGGCCACAACATTCTCTATTTTTATTGTTGGTTCGGGCCCCTTCGGCATTACACAACTCTCCGTGGTTATTTAAATAGTATTTAAAAGCTCGGCTTATAAGCATTGCTACGTGCTTTATAAGTCGACGGATTCTGCGATAGCTTTCCAACGGTCTTGTGGAAAAGGGCTTAATTTTAGGCTGAATTCCGTTTCAAATTCCCTTATAAGGGCCTCCTTTACGTCCTCCATTCTAGGGGAGGTCCCTAAAAGCTCCTCGAGTGAGGTCATCACTTCAGGCTGCATGCCGCACGGCCTTATGCATCTAAAATAACTCATGTCTGGGTTTATGTTCAAGGCGAATCCGTGGAAGGTGACCCAATTCCTGATTGCTATGCCTATTGACGCTACCTTCTTTTCACCGACCCACACACCCGGATATCCCTCCTTGGTGCCTGCCTTTACGTTGAACCTGCGTAAGGTCTTGACCAAGACCTCCTCCAACTTGTGGACGTACTGCTTGACGTCCAATCCCATGACGTCTAAGCTTATTATCGGATAGCCTACAAGTTGACCTGGACCATGATAGGTAACGCCGCCGCCCCTTTCAACCCTAAAAACAGGCACCCTTGTCTCTAGTATGTCGTCCAACGAGGCCCTTTTACCAAGCGTGAACACGTGGTCATGTTCCACGAGCAACAAGACATCCGGAATCTTGAGGGAGGACCTTAGCTCTACGAGCTTGAGCTGAAGCCTCCAGGCAGGTTCGTACTCGCAGAAACCAAGGTCAACAAAAAAGCCTTTTCTCAACGTAGGATGCACCGTTTCATAGATTCAAACGTATGCTTCTTCAAATGTTCAACGCATGTATGGCTCTCTTCTTCACGGCATCCGCGGCCTCTCCTATCGCCTCCAAGAACGTTGGATGAGGATGGATTATGTTGCTCAAATCATCGACAGTCATGCCCATGGATACCGCGAGGATGGCCTCGCCTATAACGTCGGTGGCTCCATGTCCGACTATCTGAACGCCGATGACCTTCTCGTTGGACCTATCCACCACAACTTTTGCGAAACCTTCTGTATCGCCCGATACCTTTGCCCTTCCCAAAGCCGTAAACGGAAACTTGCCGACAACAACATCGATACCTAATGCCTTCGCTTCTTCCTCTGACATCCCTACGATTGCAACCTCCGGGTCCGTGAAAAGTGCAAGCGGTACTGGCGGAAGCCCGAGGTTCGTTTTATGACCAGCCATCGTCTCGGCTGCTATCAAACCCTGTCTCGAGGCCTTATGAGCAAGGAATGGAGGGCCCGTGACGTCGCCGGCTGCGAATATGCTGTCAACTGAGGTCCTCATGCTAGAGTCCACAACTACAAAACCCTTCTTGTCCAACTCCACACCGAGATCTTTCAACTCATAGTTCTGGGACGGTGACTTCTTGCCGACTGTTACGAGCACATACTCCACGCTGATGGGCAGCGTCTCACCGTTCTTAACGACGTCCACGGATACTTGTTCATCACCATACTTGTATGCCGACACACGGGAATTGGTATGCACCTCGACGCCGAGTTTCTTCAGATTTCTATGAACGACAGCCACAACATCCTTGCTGATTCCTGGGAGCAGCTGATCCATTATCTCGACAATTGTGACCTTCGTGCCCATCTTCGCGAAGGCCGTTCCAAGCTCAAGACCTATCGCACCTCCGCCTACTATCAGCATACTTTTTGGCACGATTTCTAGGTCGAGTACGTCCTTTGAGCTTAGTATACGTCTACCGTCGTAGGGAATATCTGGAAGACTAACATCTTCAGCACCCACAGCCCAGAGTACGTTATTGGCTTTAATTACAGTCTCAGAAGTTTCAGTCCTGACCTCGACCTCATTGGGTGACCTCAATTTTGCAAACCCTTTGACTGTCTGAACGCCGTTTTCCTTAAGCAAATAGGCTATACCATCCCTCAGACTCGCGACCACTTTCCTCTTCCAATTCTGCAACTGCTTGAATTCCATGGATAGCCCTTGGACCTTTATGCCGAATCTATCGAGTCTCCCAACCTTCCAAAACATATCGGCCGCAGTTACAAGAATCTTTGACGGAATGCAACCATAGTTGAGACACACGCCACCCAAGTTGTCCTTTTCCACAAGAATGGTCTTTTTATGTAGCTGGCCTAATCTTATAGCCGCGACGTATCCAGCAGGACCTCCACCGATGACTACTGCATCAGCCTCCAAAAACATCATCCCTTGAGATACTTTGGAATAACTCCGCGGCCATATATGAACTTCTCATTAAAGGTGCGGAGGCCACGCTCTTAAAGCCTAAAGATAGAGCAACTTTCTTCAACCTTTCGAATGTTTCAGGATGAACATACTCGACAACCGGCATATGTCGTCTGGTAGGTCTAAGATACTGTCCCAAAGTCAAAATGTCAACTCCAACGGACCTTAGGTCCAACATAGCTTCCACGATTTCCTGCTCAGTCTCGCCGAGGCCGAGCATCAAAGACGATTTCGTGTATATGCTACTGTCTAACTCCTTGACGGTCTTTAGAACGCTAAGGGACAGGTCGTAGCTTGCCTTTCTATCCCTGATAATTGGTGTTAACCTCTTAACAGTTTCTAAGTTGTGGCCGATGACGTCCGGCTTCGAGTCCACCACCATACTGATTGCGTCTTTATCGCCCCTAAAATCAGGTATGAGTACTTCAACTCTCACATTAGGGCTTGTTCTCTTGATAGCTCTGACGGTCTCAGCGAATATCCCAGCACCTCCATCACGCAGGTCGTCCCTGCAGACGGAGGTTAGGACAACGTAGTTCAAGTTCAGCTCACTCACGGCCATGGCTACCCTCTCCGGCTCGGATGTATCAACGCGTCCCATCGGATTTCCTGCTTTGACTGCACAGAACCTGCATGAGCGTGTACATGTATCACCTAACAACATTATCGTCGCCGTACCACGGCCCCAGCACTCTGCAACATTCGGACATAGCGCCTCCTTGCATACGGTAAATAGACCTTTGCTTTTCAAAACATAATTTACACGATTATATAGAGGGCCTGAGGGGATTTTTGTCCTTATCCACTTAGGTTTTCTTTCTACGTGCATTTTTCTTAACATGGGGTTTGAGAGTTATTAATGTTTAATCCGCAAGAAATCGTGTCTAAGTTAAACTTAATACGTAATTTTTGTGAATTATTTTGACAAAAAAATTGCAGAGGTAATGTCGGGGGCATGCGCTCATGCTTCACGAGAGGTCGGCGGGTGCTGTCGTATTTTATTGCGAGGGCGAACGTATCGAATACCTGCTCTTGCTTTACGGCGCCGGACACTGGGATTTTCCTAAGGGAAATATAGAAGAAGGGGAGGAGGAGACCGATACCGTTAGGAGAGAAATCTTCGAAGAGACAGGTATAAAGAACATTGCCTTTGTGCCCGGGTTCAGGCACGAAATAAGATACTTCTACAGAAAAATGGGCGATCTCGTCAACAAAAAGGTCGTATTCTATCTGGTCAGGTCCAATGAGAAAGAGGTCAAGCTATCCAGTGAGCATAAGGACTACGTGTGGTTAGATTACGAGAACGCCCTAAAGAGGCTCACTTACAATACCGCGAAGGAGACTTTGATTAAGGCTCATGGCTTCCTCACATCCATAGGCGGGTGTCCGTAAAATATTATTAACCGCTATATTTCTAAAGGCATCAAGGTTGATTCCGCAATGGACGGGGCCTTAAAAAAGCTGGTTTTGTTCGTTGTCCTAACACTGCTCGTCATTTACCTAATGCCGACGGTTCATGCGCAGCAGGACCTCTACGTTCACGTGGTCGATGCTGACGGTAGGCCAAGGGGAAACGTCGAGGTAAGAGTTATCAGGGAAGGGTTCAGTCGCATCTTCATAACGAACAGCACAGGCTATGCAGTATTCAAAGACCTAGCAAGCGGTACTTATACCGTCGAGGCAATAATCAGAAATGTTGTCGTAGCGCAAAAGGTCGTGGAGTTTCCGAAAGAACAGCAGGTGGAACTCGTCCTCGAGGTATCGTCCCTTAATGTAATCGTTCTGGATACGAAGGAAAAGCCCGTTCAGGGTATAACAGTACGCGTAAAGGATTCTGGTGGTCGTGTTAGTCTAAGCGGAACGACCGACGAATTTGGTAGCATATCTTTCTCCGACGTCCCATATTCCTCGCTCAAAGGTATAGGGAATTATACAGCCGAGGCTTTCGTAGACGGCATAGCCGTCGCTAAATCGGAGTTCTCTGTGCCGGAGGAAGCTTTGGTCAAATTGTTTGCGAAGCTCGTGAACTTGAACATCACGGTGACAAACATGGAGGGCAAGAAGGTCCCGCAAGTAAGCGTAACGATAAGGTCCGGAAACTTCAGCAGAAGCCTCACTGGACCTGAAGGGTTCGTATCGTTCCAAAATATTCCATCATCAGAACTTGTGCCGACACGTTCTTACACGATAGAGGTCACGAGAACGGTCCTCACAAAACCAATAACAGTCTATAGGGAAAACAGGAGCGTTACTTACGACGTGGCTTTGGATGTGGTCGCGAGCTTAGGCACACTGAAGCTCAGGGTCGTGGATGAAGAAGGAAAACCAATTAGGGGCGTAAACGTGAGGATAAGCCACGGACTTCTCGCAAACTTTACCGTTTTGGAAACTGATGCTAACGGTACAATCACACTTTACAATGCACCGTTCTCAACACCGCCTAGCAACGTAGGCGATTACACTCTGATGCTATTCAGGGGCAACTCATACATGGGCAAGCTTGTTACGAGGGTAACATCTGCCCTAGTCGAAGAGACGTTTGTGATGAAACTTTCTAAGGCGGTGCTAAAGGTAACGGATTATGAAGGCGTACCGCTTGCTGGCGTGGTACTGAAGGCCAAGGATGTAGTCTCAGGCACTGAATACGGAGGGACTACGGAAAATGATGGACGCGTGGAGCTGAAAATACTCCCAGGCCCGTACGAGGTTACATTCAACTACATGGGAAGACCTGTATATTCCAGCGTTATGAATCTGGGCGATGGCACAATTAATGTAAGGTTGAATTCGGTCAACTATCCAGTGACCATTACTGTAGTAGATTCGCTCGGCACACCAATAGGCGGTCTAACGCTTCAAGCTAACTTCGACGGAGGACGCGTATATGAGGGGACAGTTGAGAGAGAAGGTATAAGGTTAACCATACCATATCCAGGAGAACTTTCCGTCTCAGTGTTTATGGATGGAAACCTCTTGCAAAAACGTATAATTCAGTTGGTAGGTCCTGAGGAGCTCAGGATAAGAATAGGCGATAAAATCAATATAGGCGGGTCGTTGGTGGATGTAGCATTAATCGTTCAAATCATAACGTTCGTGTTCCTCATCGCATCCTTGTCAGGCCTCTCGTACGTACTTCTAAGCTGGTGGAGGGGTAAAGCCTATAGAAAAACCTAGTTCTAAGGCAATACGCTGGCATTTTTACCTGACAAACATTATTAAGCCTGTGCTGTAAATTATCTATACCGTGGTTCAAGATTCTTACAGAGCGCAACAGACGTCCTTGGAAGACTGGGCAAACGGCGGAGAAAAGACATTATATTTGTTATCGTCAGCCTACGATGGCCATGTGGGTAAGGCATACCTTAAGATGCTCGACCCCGAAAAGAACGAGGTGCTTATTTTTTATGATGAAAGCGGGCATAAGCCGTATTGCTATTCGAACCTGAGTATAGAGGAGCTCTCCAACAACCAAGAGCTGAGGGCTAGAGGGGCTGTAGGGTTCGCCGAAGAAAAGAAGTACGACCTTTTGCACGACAGGGAGGTAACCTTAACGAAGATCATCGCTAACGACCCCCTCGCAATCGGAGGGAGGTCTAATTCAATAAGGGAGTTCATCACGGCTTGGGAAGCGGACATACCCTATCATCTCTGTTATCTATACGATAAAGGTCTGATACCAGGCATGCCCTATAAGATTATTGACGGAAAGTTCGTCATGGTAACGGCCAGCGACTGGACCGTTAGCCAAATAATGAGCATGGCCAAACATCTCGCTGAAGCGAAGGACGAAGATGCTGAAGAGATTCGAAGATGGCTCTCGATTCTAGAGGCACAATACCCGAAGATAAAGCACGTTTCCATCGACATAGAAGTCCTAGCACCGGTAACTACCAGGGTTCCCTCACCGACTAAGGCCGAAGACCCTGTCGTGGCAATATCGTTCGTAGGATCCGATGGTTTCAAGGCAGTATTTCTGCTAAGAAGGGGAAACACGATTACCAACACTACTACCGATGAGGGGTTCGAGTTAAGGCTCTTCGATGATGAAAAGAGCATGTTACGTGAGGCGTTCAGCGTAATAAGCTCCTATCCCCTAGTTGCTACATTCAACGGCGACGACTTTGACTTACCGTACTTGAAGAACAGGGGCGATAAGCTTGGCATACCTAAGGAAGAGAATCCGATAATCATTAGCAGAGAGGGGGCGACGTTACGAAAGGGAATACACGTGGACCTCTACAGATTATTCCTGAACAAGTCCATACAAGTGTACGCTTTCGACAACAAATACCGGGAGAACACGCTGGAGGCGATCTCGAGAGCGCTGGTAGGAAAAGGCAAGGTGGAGCTAAACAAGCCGATGAGCGAATTGAGCTTAGAGGAATTAGCTAGGTACAGCTTCTGGGACGCCGCTTTGGTCCATGAGCTACTGACTTTCAATGATTCGCTTCTGATAAAGCTACTCATAATCTTGGCAAGGATAAGTAGAATGCCCATCGAGGACGTTTGCAGGCATGGGGTCTCGGGCTGGATAAAGAGTCTGCTCTACTATGAGCACAGAAGAAGGGGCTACCTGATACCGAGGCAGGATGAATTGCTCCAAGAAAAAGGAGCCATCACGACTAAGGCGGTTATTGAGGGTAAGAAGTATAGGGGTGCTTTGGTTGCAGAGCCGATGGCTGGTGTGCACTTCGGGGTCACAGTCCTGGACTTTGCAAGCCTATATCCCTCAGCCCTCAAAGAGTGGAACCTAAGCTACGAAACTGTGAGATGTGTCCACGAAGAGTGCAAAGACAACATCATCCCAGAAACCGGCCATTGGGTTTGTAAGAAGAGGCGCGGCCTCCAAAGCCTCGTGATAGGTGCGCTGAGGGACATAAGGATCGGCTGGTATAAGCCAAAGAGCGGTGACAAGACGCTCCAGCCCGAAGTGAGGAGCTGGTACGAGGTCGTCCAGCGTGCTCTGAAGGTTTTGCTTAATGCCAGCTACGGCGTATTCGGCTTCTCCAACTTCCAGCTTTATTGTCCGCCCGTGGCCGAGAGCACTGCAGCAATAGGAAGGTATGCGTTCAAGATGACTTTGAAGAAGGCCAAAGAGTTGGGGATACAAGTAGTCTACGGCGATACGGACTCCCTCTTCCTGAAGACGAACGATCCGAGGCTCATAGAGGAACTCATCTCTTGGGCGAAGAGTACGCTGAGGCTGGATCTCGAGGTCGACAAGGTTTACAGGTACGTGGTCTTCTCAACGAGAAAGAAGAACTACCTTGGTGTGACGACAAAGGATGTTGTGGACGTCAAAGGTCTGACTGGGAAGAAGAGACACATACCGACATTCATAAAGGAAGCTTTCGAGAAAATGTTGGAGGAATTCAAGAAAGTGCAGACCGAAGAGGACTTCGAGCAAGCAAAGCAGAACTTGCAAAACCTCTTGAGAAGCTGGTACTATAAGCTGAAGAACGGACAGTTTGAATTGGATGACTTGGCATTCAGGGTCATGCTCTCTAAGATGCCCGAGAAGTACACGAAAACGACGCCCCAGCATGTTAAGGCGGCGAGAAAACTGGAGGCGCTCGGAATACAGTTGTCGGCTGGAGATATAATAAGCTTTGTCAAGACCAAGGATAAGGATGGTGTTAGGCCGCTCCAGCTTGCGAGACCAGAGCATATTGACGTTGAAAAGTATATCGACTACATGAGGTCGACGTTCGAGCAAGTTCTGGATGCGCTCGGCATAGACTTTGACAAAATGGTAGGTGTGAGTAGCTTGGAAAGTTTCATGTAGTCCAACTCTACGTAAAGCGCTAGCCTTTAATCCGAGGCTGCTATTGATTATTGAATCGAGGTAAGCGATCTTTGGGGCAGGGAGCCGAGGGCATAATCGAGGAGATAAAAAAAGATGTGGAAAGGGGGTCGGCAGAACTTGCGGTTAGGGCCATAGATGCCTTTATCGCTTTAGCAGACGCTCTACGTGTAGATTCTGCAGAAGAGCTCAAGCGGTCGGTCATCATGCTGGCACGCCAGATAGCGGATTCCAGACCTTCGATGTTCTCCTTAAGGAACGTCGCGTTCGAGGTAGCGGTCAAGTTTGTTGAAGCTTCGCGATACGTGGACAACCCTCAAATCCTCAAAGAGTTGCTGAAACAGATAGCCACAACTGTCTTCGAGGAGTACAGGGTTGCGCTCGAAAGGCTCAGGAGGTTCGGGCGCGACCTACTTTCCGGATTTAGCAGCGTTGCAACACTAAGTTATAGCTCGACAGTCTTAGCAGTCCTTAAGGAGGTTGGGAAGAAGGTTAAGGTTTACGTGGCAGAATCTAGGCCCCTCTTTGAAGGCAGAAAGATGGCTGCAGCCCTAGCAGAGTCGGGAATCGAAACCGTGCTAACGACGGATGCTGCAATCGGCTATATGCTGAAAGAGGCAGACGCGGCACTTGTAGGGGCGGATTCAATCCTTATGAACGGTTCTTTTGCTAATAAGGTCGGTACGCTTCAGCTGGCATGTACCTCTAAGTTTCTGGGAAAACCGTTCTACGTTATCTCCACCACGTGGAAGGCTCTTCCTACCTTAGAGTATTCGGAGGAGGAGCACGCCGCTGAGGAGGTACTGCCAGCAGAAGTACCCCCTATCCAAAAGATAAAGGTAAGGAACCCTTACTTCGAAGTCGTGCCAGCAGAGCTCGTGACTGCATACATAACAGAAGAAGGTGTGTTAAAGCCGAGCCAGATTGTTGAGCTTATAGAGGCTAGACTCAAAAAGTATAGAGAATTGGAAAAGATTGTTTACGGTTAATACATGGGGTGTAATGAGTGTTGTTACGCGTTGAAAAAGTTATTGTGGGACCGTTGTCGAGCAATTCTTATCTCGTGTACGATTCTGATACGAAGGAGGGAATTATAATCGATGCCGGTGGCGACGGTGACAAGATAGTAGCGCTTGTGGATAGTGCTGGCGTTAAGGTCGGCTATCTGTGCGCCACGCATGCGCACTTTGACCACGTACTAGCGGTCGATTATGTTAGGGACGCTCTTGGTTGCAAGTTCTTGATACATAAGGATGATATGTGGTTGTTGGATGTAGCTACTAAAAGTGCAAGGAAGTACATAGGTGATGATGTCCCGAATATATCCGAGCCGGACGGTTACCTGTACGATGGATTTGTGTTGAATATCGGTCGACACTTACTTAGAGTTTTACATACTCCCGGGCACACTCCCGGAAGCGTGTCAATCGTAGGCGACGGGTTCGTGTTCACAGGCGATACACTATTCGCTGGTACAGTTGGCAGGACGGATTTTCCCGGCGGCAACGCCGAGCAATTGGTGGATTCTCTATCCAAAAAGTTGATGTCGTTACCAGATGATTACGTGGTATATCCTGGACACGGAAGACCAACCACGATAGGTGCTGAAAGGCGAGGCAATCCATTCATAAATCTGACTAGGCGTTGAGTAACGGAGAATGCCGTATGCTAAACAGCCTAGAGGAACTGGCAAAGACGATAATCTCGTGTAAGAAATGCTCAAGGCTCGTATACTATAGGTTATATGTAGCTGAGAACAGGCCGAATAGGTATTTGAACGATGAATATTGGGCAAAGCCCATACCAGGTTTCGGCGACCCCAACGCGAGGCTCTTAGTCGTCGGCCTCGCACCGGCTGCTCATGGAGGGAACAGGACTGGAAGGATGTTCACGGGCGATTGCTCCGCTGAGACTTTGATGAAAGCCCTGTATTCTGTAGGCTATGCATCCCAGCCTTACAGCATCCATAGGGATGACGGGCTTAGGCTCGAAGACGTTTACCTCACAGCCGTCGTTAGATGCGTACCACCAAAAAACACGCCTTCAAAAGAAGAGATTGAAAATTGTTCGATATATCTAAAGAATGAGCTCTTCCTTCTCAAGAACGTAAGGGTAATAGTCGCGCTCGGAATGATAGCCTTCAACACTTGTGTAAAAATTTTGTCAGAACTCGGTGTTAAAATCCCAAGACCTGCCCCGAAGTTTTTACATGGTGCCGTTTATAGGTTAGAAGGAGAGTTGTTCGGCAGGGCCGCACCATTGCTCATCGCATCCTACCATCCTAGCAGGCAAAACACACAGACAGGTAGACTGACTCAGAGCATGTTGAATAATGTATTCAAAAAGGCGAGGCGAATGACTCTTGTTTGAGCGCTTAGAACTTTTTGTAGAATTGTCGGACTGAAAAAACGTTTTAATTGCGGCGCATACTCAAGGGCAGCACGAAATTGAGTGAACCTGCATCCAAAGAATCTGCCGCATTCCTGCGGTTGCTCAGCGTTTCCACCTTCGTCATAGGCCTTGGTATATCTTCAGGCATATACTTTGTCCCGATACAGGCTGAGATTCTTGGCGCGTCTTACATAGAGATAGGAGTGCTCGGCTTTGTGAGGGCTCTGCCGTATGCCTTCCTACCCGCTCTCGTTGGGCATTTTTTAGCAGGCGTCAATAAAGCTAGACTATATTTGATTTCTCCCATAATGGCCATAATTTTTTACACGGTTGTCTCGCTGGTTAAGAGCGTACCCGCGATTATCGCCGCTCAGCTTCTGATAGGTCTAGCATTCGTTTTTTATTGGCCCGTAGGAGAGACCATGGTTGCTGCAAGCTCGACTGTTCAGAATAGGGTTAGGGCATTTGCACTCTATAGCATATCGTGGAACGCTGGCTATCTACTCGGACCCAGCATCGGAGGCTACGTAGCTGAGAATTTCGGCATATATGCCGCATTCTGGTTATCCATAATAATATTGGCGGCCGCTATACCGATGGTCCTTTCGCTGAAACAGCCGACCGTCTTAGAGCAAAAGGATCTTGATGAAAAGGGAGGTGGAAAAATTTCTCTTCGTAAGCTCGTCCCATTCTATAGCATGCTTGTTATCCAGTCGATGGTTTATGCAACGCTCCTAGTGATATTCCCCAACTATGCTTGGAATTTTGGAATAAGCGAGTTTTACGTCGGCACGATATTCACCGTCTTCAGCATCGCTAGGTTACTATCATTTTTGGTGGTGGGAAAGATGTTTAGGTCACAACCAAGGTTTGCCTTCACGATGACGTCCGTATTTTTTGCTATTCCCATGCTCTTGATAGCATATTTCCCGTCTTTGGTTGTTTTCTACATCGCTGTTGCAATGTATGCCGCAACTTTGAGCTACTTTACGTCCTTACTCTTTAACGCACTAACCCGTAACGTGCCTGCTGAGAGGTACGGCTTCGTTGTGGGTCTCTATGAGGGGATTTTCGGTTTTGGTTTTGCATTCGGTCCGTTGCTGGCCGGATATGTGTCCGAGACCGTAGGTTTACGGGAGAGTTTCCTCCTGCAAGCCGTCATGGCCGCCGCAATGTCATGTGTCGCCATCGCCTCAGGGGCCGAGAAAAGAAGCAATAAAGGATAGAAAGTCTTATTAAACCAAATTTAATTAGTTACTTTTGAGGTGCTATGGTAGAGTTTGGTGTACACCTAACCGTCCTACCCGTGGCGGATCTCGTACGTGCTGGTGTGCTCGCCGAGAAATACGGCTTTACCTCCGCATGGGTTCCAGACCACTATACAGACATGCCACCCTCGGGTGACAAAGTTGATCCTTGGGTAACCCTAACCGCCATAGGCGTACAGACAAAGAACATGAGGCTTGCAACTGATGTGACGGACGTTATAAGGGCACACCCGACAAAAGTTGCGCATATCGCGGCTACGCTCGACGAGTTGACTGGTGGTAGGGTAATACTCGGGCTTGGAGCCGGCGAAGCGATGAACATAGTGGCTTACGGTTTACCATGGGAGGACCCAGAAACGAGGGTTTCGAGGTTAAAGGAGGCGATCGAGGTAATCAGACTCTGCTGGAAGTCCAGCAGGGCAAGCCCTGTCAACTTTGAGGGGAAGTTCTACAAGCTTAAGAACGCTTGGATAGACCAGGTTCCAGTACAGAAGCCTGCCCCGCCAATATATGTGGGTGCATTGGGATCTCCAAGATCTCTCAGGTTAGTAGGAGAGGTTGCTGACGGTTGGAAGCCTTGGCTCGCCACACCTGAGCTCTACCAGAAAAGGCTGGAGATAATAAAGGACGCCGCAAAGAAGGCAGGAAGGGATATCGAGACCATAGACAGGGTTGCCTTCATATACACTGCCGTAACAGATGACCCGAGCATGAGGAAGGCCGCGGTTGACGCCATAAAGCCAGAGATCATAATGCTAACGCATAGAAAGACTTTGAAGGAGCTTGGGTTCGAGGTGCCGGTACCCGAGACCGTAGATTACTCCTACCAGAGGGCACCACCTGTCGAGGAAGTTGTCGAGCATCCAAGAAAGGCTGCTGAAGCCATGCCCGACAAAATAGCTGAGAAGTTCTTGGCCGTAGGAACGCCGGACGAGGTGATCGCAGGCATAGAGAAGTTCCTGAAGGCTGGAGCGAAAAATGTTGTCATAAAGGACTTGGTCGGCCTCTACGTAACTGGCGACGTTAGGAAGCTGGAGGAGCAGATAAAGCTCATAGGCGAGAAGGTCATACCTTACTTCAAAGGAAAGTAGCAACGACTTCCAGCCATTTTTATTATTTTTTATTTATTTACGCATACTGTCCGGAAGGGAGCAGCACGCCTCGATAATCGGTCCTGGAATTGATGTGTAGGGTACAGCGACCCTATCAACCAGACCTTTCTGTATCAGCTCGCTTTCAAGGGTCTGCGTATACTTGCCCCTAACCCTCATACAGCCCAGCACAAGCTCCGTGTTCTCCAACTTTTTCCTAGCAGTAGCAAAAAGGTTCACCAAATCGTTGATGGAGGGTGGTTTGACATGGGCCATGGGCGTACCTTCTATCGGAACTAGTATCAAAAATATTAAAACATAAGGGTCGTAATCCCTCAGCACATCGATGGCCTCGTATTCCCAAGAAATTTTGCCGTAATCCGAACCCACGGTTATGTGCGGCGAGACGTAACGCGGACCGTACGTGTAAATTGTATCAAGTGCCTTCAATACATCGTCCTTGCTCAACTTAGTATGCATAACATTCCTTAAAACGTTGTCACTAAGGACGACGTAGAATTCTGTTATATCTATTCCGGAGTCCTTTAGCTGAGTCGCACTATCCTTATCTAAGATGCCAGGATGTATACTGAATGTCAGACCTAAGTCCCTCTTCGCACACCTTATGGCCTCGATGTATGCTTCAAACGGTAGCCTACCTTCCTTATTAAAACCGCCGCTGATTAGGCATCCTATGCCGCCTCTTTCCTTCAACCTTTTACAAAAGGACAGAAACCTCTCGGGACTCTCTATCTGCACCATCGTCCTCAAGACAAGCCCGCGACAATAGTCGCATTTCAGCTCACATTTACTGCCAGTTATGGACACTGTAGGATATTTTGGATGTGGTACGTATACCTTAGGCACGGCACACAAGCCTACCTTCTATCTAAAAACCTTTTCTGGCTTGTTGAATTTTAACCTTCTATTCCTAAAGAAGGCTTTCCATCTGAACTCGGAGTATCGTTTCAGCTCGATGTCCGCGACCAGTATCTCCTCGTCCTTACCAGCCTTCGCCTTTATCAGCCTCTCTTCCGTAAACATTTTTTCGCCGCTATAAGGCCTGACGATGAATTCATCCATGTTAGAGACGTCTTCGGGCACGACGATTATGCTATGTCCTCCGTATCTCGGTTCCAACTCGAAATCTGCATAAACCAATCGTGATTTAACCCACTCGGCAGTGTTAACACCCACTATGGGCATCCAGTTCTCCCAAGAGCGAACCAAAATTATGCGATGCCAGAGATGTATCACGTTCGCGTTCCAGTTTGAGACAACGAATATTATGTCGGCCCCCATCATACTCAGCATCGACATGGGTTCGGGGTAGATTATCTCGGAGCATCTCAATATGCCTACTTTACCGTGTGCGGTGTTGTGTAGCGGTAGAGAATCTACTGGCTCAAAAAGCCCCTCCTCGAAAACCCAAAGGAGTGTAGTCTTGCCCTGCCTACCTATTACTTCGCCCTCAGGGCTTATGAGTATGCATGTGCTTCTATACTTGCCGGCTTGTGTCTTTTGGAGTATCGTGGCTATAACGTAAGAGTTTATCTCTCGAGCCTTCTCGCAGAGTTCTTTCTCGCCCGTTGACGGGTATCCTTCTGGAAATGCGGCTATATCGACCTCTAACTTCGCCACACTATCGAGTAGCTCAAGCGCCCGAGGCAGGTTCTTTTCGGTGAATAGTCCGCCGGAAGGTCTAGCTTGTATTGCAGCCACCCTGACCAAGACCATCAACCTGCTCGGTTTTTGGATACATTATTTATAAAAATTTGAATAGATTTATTATAAAG
>CAZZKR010000037.1:0-20714 GCA_964655015.1 uncultured Nitrososphaeria archaeon | reverse complement strand
AACCAAAACGTGTTATTAGGACCTTTTGTCGGATGCCATGGTGAGGCAAGACCCATACGAATTTCCTCCACTTTTCCATCAAAAACCTCTCCCACAGAATTTCTTGGTCTGCAGAAATAAACCACGGAGTCATAATCGGTTGAAAGAAGGGGCGGAGCGACGACTGTTCCAGCTGGTAGAGCCACTTTTTCAACTAGCTTTAAGTCCCTTGTTATGCGAATTAGATAACCCTCGACAGTCACTGCCCAAACACCGCCATCCTTTGCTGGCGCTACGAGGTAGGTCTGATTCCCAACTTCGTAGGTTTTAAAAGAGCCGGACGTAATATCAACAAGTAGCAGGCTCCTGTAAGACTTCTCTATAACCCAGAGTCCAGAATCAGACTCGGCAATGACACCTTCACCCGTAGCGACGTTCAAGTTAAACTCCTTTAACACCCTCATCTCGGACGGTGAGAATAGCACGACTTGAGGAATGTCGGGAAGCGTAAGCCATATGCCATCTTTCGTCGGATACATATCCACGACGTTCGCCTCGAACTCGAATGTCTTTACTTCGAATGTCTTCGGGTCTATAATAGCAACAGACTTTGCATTGGTAAGGGCCACGACGACTGCTCCTTCGTAATACAAAATCTTTGAAGGAAGGCCTGGAAGGCTTACCGCAATCATCTCGCCAGTTTTTGGCATGAAAAGAACGACCTCCATCCTTGATGGTAGTGACAACCAAACCCTTTCTTGACTTTCGACGGCTATATGCGTGGGCAGATCTCCTCTAAGCTGAAAACTGTAGAAGTCTAAAACCTTGATAGACATCGCCGGCTGAATCGTCGGAATAAGTAACAGGGCCAGGATTATTATCAGTTTAGCCGCTACCCTCATCGCACGGTTCACCTTCCGTTCTGTTTATAAATCTTCATATAATCCGTATGGTATTTTCTTTACGACATGACGGAAGGGTTGATGTTTATAAAGAATATGGATAAGCTACTCGAAAATTATTCAGAGCCTGAGAGGAAGTTTAGAGAGGACTTGCTTAGCTCTGCGGAGGAGGCAATAAGGGCCGTACAGCCCGACGAACTCCTACGCAAGAAGCTCAAGTTGAAAGGTAAGACTCTAATAATTGGCGATGTAAGGGTCAAACTTACGGATTTTGAAGAGGTCGTCATTTTAGGAGCAGGCAAGGCCGTCCACACGATGTGTCGTTATATCGAGCAACTTTTGGGTGATAAGATAACGAGGGGACTCCTGATAGTACCGTATAATGTCGTGGGTCTTTATGCATCCTCCAAAGTAAAGATTAGGGGCGGTGGACATCCTGTTCCAGACAAGGAAGGGTACGAGGCTGCAAAGGAGCTCGTTGAAATCGCGCAGAGCACCGGACCAAAAAGTTTAGTGCTAGTGCTCATTTCAGGCGGTGGCTCAGCACTCATGCCACTGCCAGCAGAACCCGTAACTCTAGAAGACAAGATAGAAATTACGAGGATTCTTCTAAAGTCTGGTGCTACAATCGACGAGATGAATGTTGTTAGAAAACATCTTTCCATGATAAAGGGGGGATGGCTTGCGCATCATCTTTCAAAAGCGAGAACAATATCGCTCATACTCTCCGACGTTGTAGGGGACAAGCTAGACGTCATCGCTTCAGGACCTACATCACCGGACCCGAGTACGTTTGCTGATGCTGTGTCGATTTTGAAAAAGTATGGTGTTTGGGATTCTTCACCGCAAAGTGTAAAGACCAGACTGGAACGCGGCATGAATGGTGAGGTGCCCGAAACACCGAAGCCAGGCGATGCAGTATTTCAAAGGGTGCATAACATACTCATAGGCGGTTGCTCCGATGCATGTAACGCCGCATTTTCTAGGCTTAAGAAGCTGGGTTATAACACGATTTATCTGACACACAGACTTGAAGGTGAAGCCCGGTACGTCGGCCAGACATTAGCCAGATTCATATTCGATATCAAGTGTGGAAAGACAAAGAGGCCAATTGCAATGGTGTTGGGTGGTGAGACTACAGTAACCGTGAAGGGTAAGGGGGTTGGTGGTAGGAACCAGGAATTAGCACTCTCAGCGGCCATCGAGCTGGATGGTTTGAAAGGTTGTGCATGCCTAGCAATAGGGACCGATGGGTTTGATGGACCGACCGATGCCGCGGGTGCTATAACCGATTATCGGACACTCGAGGAAGGCAGAAAGGTTGGATATGACGCAAGGGCGTTTCTGGAGAACAACGACTCCTACACGTTCTTGAAGGGGACGTCCTGTCTAATTTTTACCGGTCCTACGGGTACGAACGTCGGCGACCTCATCATTCTAGGAAGGCATGGTGAACTTTAGGATCGAAAATACTCGCATATTTTTGATGAAATACGCAAAAAATGTCACAAAAGACTCACGATAATACTTTTTAAGACCTAGTTTTTATTTAAATACGGACCTAGTACGCATTAAAGATTAAAAAACGCAGAGATGGGAAAACATGGTATCATACATTAAACTAATGGCTGCAACGCTCACCTCGTTTGCAGTCATAGTGGCACTATCATTTGTTGAGGGTTTATGCGGTAAAACGTGTGAATTGATCGCAATATCTAGCGTTGCGGTTTCGGCGATATTAGTCAGCTTGATAGCTAGATCTTTGGTTATTAGTGTGATCAGTATATGCATCGGCGGCGTCGCAGCTGTACTCTTTGTATTCCTAACACCATACAGCTTTAACATCCAGTTCCAACTTTGGAATCCACTTGCGATTCTCGGGGTTTCAGAAATACTCGGTAGACTACTACTGATTGCCATAGCAGTTGGCATCACGGCTGGTATCACAAAACTCATAGAGGTTTCTACACAACCGAAGAAAGTGGCACCTCCTGTCGAGGAACTAGTAAAAGAGGTAATCGAGGTAGAAGAAAAACCAGAAACCACGACAGCCCTTCCGCAGGTAACGGAAGAGGCGGCTCCGGAAGCTCTTAAGAAAACAACCGAAGAGGTCGCGAAGATGGTGAGGTGTCCGCATTGTAAGGGCGAAATACCATCAGATGCTATCTTCTGTCCTTTATGTGGAAAAAGGGTTAAAAAAAGCTGAGATAATCATAACATCGCTTACGGCGAGTTTTCCATGCTGATAAGACCATTAGCCGCCGATAGTCTTGGAACAAGAAGTATGTGTACGCTCGTTGACACCGGAGACCTAAGCATAGTGATAGACCCAGGAGCGGCGCTCGGTCCTTGGAGGTACGGTCTCAGACCGCACCCGAAGGAAGTCAAAAAATTAGAGGAACATAAAGCCGAAATTGCTAACTCAACGTTGAGGGCTGACTTGGTTATAGTCACGCACTACCACTACGACCACATACCTAGACCCTATGAGGATGTGTCATGGCTCAGAGGAAAAACTGTTATGATAAAAGACCCGGAGAACGACATAAACTTCAGTCAAAGGTCAAGGGCCCGTATTTTTATAGAACAATTGCGAAAGGTCGGCTGCAAAATATCGGTTGCCGATGGAGAAAGCATCAAAATCGGGAATACGTCCATAAAGTTTTCAGAGGCCGTACAGCATGGAAATTCTCCGAAGCTTGGATACGTCTTAGAGGTGTGCATACGCACGGGCGATGAATGTTTGGTTCACACATCCGATGTCGAAGGCCTAGTAGATGAGCGGCAACTTAACTTTCTCCTCCAGAACAAACCCGACACAATCATATGCGATGGGCCCATGACCTATATGCTCGGCAACAGATTTACCAAAGAGGATTTGGAAAAATCGATAAACAATCTTATGAAAGTTATAGCTTCGTGTCATCCAACCTTTCTAGTGCTCGACCACCATCTCCTTAGGGACCTAAGCTGGAAGGATAGGATAAGTGAGCTTATAACGTATGCAGAGAGTTTCGGCACTCGCGTCTGTAATGTTGCAGAATTCTCTGGATTAACCTATGAGCCCTTGGAGGCTATGCGAAAGATATTGTACGAATCTTTTCCAGTAAACGTAAGGGAAAATGTGAGGACAAATGAGGATATTTAATAAGAACGCAGCATGTGGTCGGAGGAGTTATTCCTTTTTCTCCTCTTCTGGCTTTATCTCCACCGTCAACTCTGATAGAGGCTCAGGGACTGGTGCAGTTGCAAGCGTATAACCTATCCACGCCAGTATTACAAGGATCGCCCCCACGCCAAGAAATGCCGTTATTTGTATTGTTAATAGTTGCCACGTTGGCGGCGATAGGAAGACAAGCCAGAAGTACAACACTAAGACCGCGATACTTACCACAAATACGCAAACGCCGATCGCTCGGTCTTTGTTCATGTTGCACCAACTAACGTGCCAATTTTACGTGAATGGATTTAAATTTATCGCTAATGGAAAATGTGATAGGAGAGGGACAGGGTAAGTGGGTGACCTCTCAAGCGAGGACGTATTGGAATTATTGGCGAAACCTGTAAGGACCGCTTTCGTCGAAAGGTTCGGGGAGTTAACCCCACCCCAGATTGAAAGTATACCAAAGATACTGGAGGGTAAAAACCTGTTGCTAATGGCACCGACTGGTACTGGAAAGACGGAGGCAGCGCTCCTGCCCATACTTAGCAATTTATTGCAAAACCCCGGACTTCCAGGAATAAAGGCACTCTACATAACACCGCTTCGCGCACTAAACAGGGACATGCTAGAAAGGTTTGATTGGTGGGCAAAGAGACTGGACATCAAAGTATCCGTTAGGCACGGAGATACTGCGGTTGCAGAAAGAAGGACGCAAACCCTCATACCTCCGGACATACTGATAACGACTCCTGAGACGCTCCAAGCAATCCTATGTGGAAAGGTTCTCAGAAAACATTTGAAAGGCATAAAATGGGTCATCGTTGACGAGGTACACGAGCTCGCCACAGACAAGAGGGGTGCACAACTCTCCGTAGCGCTTGAGAGGTTATTGGAGATAGTCGGTTCTGAGTTCCAGAGGATTGGCCTCTCAGCCACAATCGGCAGCCCTGAGACCGTAGCAAAATTCTTAGTCGGGCCAGGAAGGAATTGCGAGATCGTAAGGGTTCCTGTAGCCAAGGGTATGAAGATAGACGTCCTCTACCCTGTGCCGGAAGATGAAGATGTCGTACTGGCTGAGGAGCTTGCCATCTTGCCGGACGTAGCATCCAGGCTTAGGACAATAAGGAAGCTCGTGGAATCGCACGGTTCGACATTGATATTCACGAATACGAGACCTTTGGCAGAAGTCTTGACGAACAGGTTTAGGGCATGGGACGAAAGTTTCAGCGTGGGCATACATCACGGTTCACTAGCAAAGTCCACAAGGATATCGACCGAGCAGGGCCTAAAGGCCGGTACGCTGCTTGGTATAGTTTGCACATCATCTTTGGAGCTCGGCATAGACGTGGGCAGGATAGACCTCTGCATACAGTACAACTCGCCCAGAGAAGTTACGAGGCTCATACAAAGGGTCGGTAGGAGCGGCCACAGTATAGGGAGGGTAGCGAAGGGCGTCATAGTGGTTATGGATTCGGATGATGCTCTTGAGTCCATAGTCATAGCCAAGAGGGCGCTAGAGGAGAGGCTGGAAGATGTCAGAATACCCATGAACTCCCTCGACGTTTTGATGCATCAGCTGGCCGGGCTCCTGATAGAGTACGGTCGTGTTAATATCGAAGATGCTTTGAGGATATTCAGGCGAGCATACGGCTTCTCAGAACTTGACAGGAATATGCTCCTAAGGGTCCTTGAGCATATGAAGGGGTTGAACATTTGTATGCTTACCGACGATGGTTATTTCTGGAAACCTATCAACTCTAAACCACTTTACGATTACTATTTCGGAAACCTTTCCATGATACCCGAGGAGAAACAGTACTTAGTTGTTCAAGAAAGTACAGGAGAACCCGTAGGCATATTGGATGAGGAGTTCGTCGCTGAGTATGGTGAACCTGGGACGAGGTTCATACTGGTAGGCAAAGCTTGGGAAATTCTCAGCACACTCGGTGAAAAAATCTACGTCAGGAAGTTGGATGAATACGAAGGTGCTGTGCCTTCGTGGGTAGGTGATGAGATACCGGTTCCATACGAGGTTGCAGAAGAAGTCGGTAGTCTAAGGGCAGAGTATGAGGAACGTCTCCGCAGAGGTGAGCCGCACGATCTCATCTGCGCTGATATAGCTAAGAGATATGGTGTTTCGGAGGAGGTCATATCAAGAAGCATGTCTGAGGTTAGGGCGCATATCGACTCAGGGATACCCGTGCCTACGAACAAAAGGATCGTCGTGGAAAAGGCAGGGGACTATACGGTGATACATATACACGGAGGTCTTAGGATAAACAGGACTTTGGCTAAAGCTGTTTCGTTCTTAATATCCGAAAAAATCGGAATGCCCATCGCCGTTCAGCAAGACCCTTACAGAATCGTCATAAGGTCGAGGCATGTTTATCCGGAGCTCGTACTCGAGGCATTGAAGAGTTTATCCGAGGGGGCATTCGGAGAGGTCTTAAGGAAAGCTATAGAGGGGTCGACGCTATTCAGGAGAAGGTTAATTCATGTAGCAAGAAAGATGGGCGTCGTCAGCAAGGAAGCGAGTATACTCGACGTCAACCTCTCGAAGATCGTCGAAGTGTTGAAGGGCACTGTAGTTTATGATGAAGCGATGGCATACTGTCTGTTCCAAGATTTTGACGAACACGGTGCTTATGAGCTTCTTCGGTCGATATCCATGGGAAATTATGAGCTCGTAATACATTCACCGCCCGATGCCGTAAGCCCCTCACCTCTAGCGTTGCTCACACTCAGGCGTTACCAAGAAGCCTACGAGGCAGTATCTTCAGATAGGATTGAAAGATTAGTACTGATGGCAGTTAGGGCCAGATTGATGAACGAGACAGGCATCCTTGTCTGCTCTGACTGTTATCAGTATTTCGACAAAGTGGTTATCAAGGATGTTGATGAGAGACCATCCTGTCCTGCATGCGGCTCGAGGAAGCTTGGCTTCCTAAAAGTCGAGGTAGAGGATGTTTATGGTCTGATATCCAGAAAGGGCAAGCCTATAAGCAGAAGGGAGAAAGAGCTCCTTAAGGAAATAGAGAAGAGTTCGGTTTTGGTGGAGAAGTACGGAAAGGCGGCACTCGTGGCGCTATCAGGAAAAGGCTTTACTGTAAATGACGCCGCTAGGGTCCTAGAGAGGGAGGGAGGTTTAACGAATAGATTAATACAATACATAATCGAAGAAGAGAAGAAAAAGCTGATTTCGGCATTCAAATAATGCGGTGAGGTGCTATATGGGTAAGGAATATCCAAAGATGCCGGTTGTCGCGGTAGGCGCGCTAATACTTCAAGATCACAACATACTTCTCGTTAGAAGGGCGAACGAGCCTGGTAAGGGAAAGTGGTCAATCCCAGGCGGTACCGTCGAGCTCGGAGAATTGTTGAAGGATGCGGTAGTTAGGGAAGTTTATGAGGAGACGGGTCTCGTTGTTGAGGTGCTCGATTTGCTGGACATTATTGAAGTTATCAGGAAAGACGATGCTGGCAACATAACCTTCCACTATGTAATCTTAGATTATCTAGCTAAACCGATTGGCGGTACGTTAAGGGCAGCATCGGATGCCTCAGACGTAGTTTGGGTATCCGTAGACGAGGCCATGAGTATGGAAATTACAGAGAGTTTAAGAGCTATGCTTCGCAAGTTAAAAGAAAAGGGATTTTTCGGCTAAACATTCTCCTTATTATCTTCCTTTGGTTGTGGTGGAGTGATGTCCATTATAGCCTTCAACAATTCCTTTTCATCCACTTCCGCCAAAGTCCTCCATCCAACCTTTATCATGTTATCCTCAATTCTCATAAGATAACCTTTCCTGATAAACCGCTCTATAGCTGCCTCTACTTTCCATCTTGGGAACTTCACCTCTAGGAGCTCCATTATTTCCTTCTCACCAGCCTTGCCACCCTTCGTGAAAATATAAGAAAGTACAGCAGCCAATATTGCCACGTCTTCTATACTCCAACCTGCAGCTACTATATCGGCGACCGTGAGCGGCTCGGATAGTGTTACGAAGAACCTAGCTTTATCGAAGTCATCCTGAGATGATTGTTCGCCCGATGGTTGGTCAAACATTATCTTTACTCTGAGACCTATGCTATTCAGTTTATTATTCAGCGCATCGATTATCTTGAGGTAATCTTTGCCCAACCTCCTACGTAGCTCCCAGCCCCTGACGCCGGGAAGTCTATGGCTTGAGAAGAGGAGCATGCTAGCAGCTATCGCTATCTTCTTACCCGCTCGCTCTACCTCATCCCTTTTCTCTTCCAAGAGCCTTTGGCACCTCCCCACTTTTCAGGGATATTACGAATGCCGCTACCTTCTCTCTCGTACGCTTTGAAGGATAAGGCACCACCTTCATCTCACCTGTGATAGGATTTTTCTTTATATCCGCTAGTCCCTCGCTGACGACGAAGCTGAGTACATAGGCCCTCCATACTGTCTCCTCAAACGTGTCAGCGCTTACTATAGACCAATAATCTACTTCACCATCGCTCCCTGCTGCCATAATGCACTTTTCATGCATCTTCCTCACTTCCTCCTCCAACACCACATCCTTTGCGTATTCTGCTCCCTTTAGGATGCGTAATGCCTCCTCTTGTGCTGTCGGAAGCTTCTCGTAGGTCCTATCTCTAGGTGGCAACATTAGGAAGTATTCCATACCCTGCCTTAGCCTATAGGGCGTAAGCTGCTCAGCCCTGACGATGGGCCTCCAGCTCCTGGCGAGCGCCGCGGCCAACTGCTTTGGCTCTGCGGAGGTTATCTTGAGAGATATGAGCTGGCTATCTATGAAGAGCGATGATGCTCTTTCTTTCAACCACTTCTGTTGCAGCGATATCAGAACCGCTATCTTGTAAAGAGTCTCAGCATCGAGGATTATGGTGTCCAAATCCTTCTGTTCCTCCAATATGCGCCTTAGCTTCATTAGGAGCTCCTTTACATTAACCGAGAACGGGTCCAGACCCCTTTTCTCGATAGATTCGCAAAGCGCTATTATCCTCTCAAGCTCCTCTCTGTTCATCATCTTTCTTTCATGGGACATACCGCATTACCTTTCTACCACACCGATGGATGACTTACCACTTACGTTTTGGACGATGATGACGTTTGCATCATCACTTACGTTTATGTAACCTGGCGTTATTATTATGTACTGGACGTTTGGATCGGCCTTAGCGGTTGCTGTTAACATCTTTACCATTCTCTCCCTATTAAGCGGATCCAAGTGAACGTCGAATTCATCAACAGCCCTGAACGGTGACTTGACATGCTTCTGCAACGCAAGGAGGAAGGCAAGCGTCGCTACTATCCTTTCACCACCACTCTGTGTATGGGAGTCCAAAAGAACGGGTTCGACGCCCCTGAAGCCAACGTAAAGGTCAAGAGATGCTTTCTCGATGTCCTCTAAGTTGCGTAAAGATATTTTGCCATTCGCATCGACATATTTCAGTATTTGGATGTAAGCCGGCTCGACTTCTGACATAAGTTTCCTTAAGAATTCCCTCCAAACTTCTTTCCTATGCTCAACCTCTTCCCTTGCCTTTTCTATGTTCTCAGACAGTTGCTTGGCCTTCATTTCAACCTCGCTGTACTTAGCATCCGCCAAAAGGTACATTTCTTCGGCATTGGGCGTTACGTTACCCAAAGAGTTTATTTGGACTTCCAAGATCTTCAAATCTTCTTGAATTTCCATCGGTTTTCTGTTGGTCTCGACACGGGGCCCTTTCAGCTCAGCCTCGGACAACTGGGATGCAAGCTTCGCCTTCAGCTCACTCAACTGAGACTTTAGCTTTCTCATCTCGGACTCTGTTAAGCGTATCTTAAACCTCGCAATCCCTTCTTGCACCTTCTCCTCAACGAGTTCGTCTATTAGTCCATCTATGCTTTTTTCCAAATCGTCCAAAGCTTCGGATGTTTGATTTTTCGTCCATCTTAACTGACGTATCGTCTCACGAATCCTCTCGCGTAAAGTTCCAGCTTTTAACCCGTGCTCCTCAACTTCTTTATTTAAATCCTCAATCTCTAAGACGAGGGAGGAGATTTTATCCTCAATCTTCTTTATATCATTCTCTAGTGCTATGACTTGAGACCAAGCAAGCTCTCGCTCAAGCTCAACCCTATGAGCTTCAAGTCTTCTGAGCTTTATTAACTTCCCATACTCCTCCTTCCAATATTCAACGGTTGCCTTCGCCTCCTCTAGCGTTTTCTTGAGGCCCGCTTCCTCTGTAAGCAACATGTTCAGCTTGGCCTCGGCATCTATTATCCTCTCCCTAAGCTTCGATGCACCTACGGCGTCTTCGACCATCTGGAGCTTCTCAACGCTACTTTTGGTTACAAACTGCTCTATCATATTCTGGTGCATTATGATGAGCATGTTGTTGGGGTTTATGCCCACTTGCCTAAGCAAGTGTTCGACCTCGGCCTTCGTCATAAATCTGTTGTTCACGTAATGCCAGTAGTCTCCATTTCTCTTGAGGTATCTGGCGATGGATACTGTGTCGGTGTTTATCGTTCTGAACGGTCTTTTGCCATTATGTGCGCTATTATTAAACACGACAGTGACCCTAGCCACATCTTTCCCGCGACGTATTAGGTCGCTTAGCCGTTCACCCCTCTCCGTGTAGGTCTGGCCGAGGGCGACGGATATCCCGAGAAGTATTGAGGATTTTCCGGCACCGTTAGGTCCCATTATGACGTTAAGACCCGGCTTCAGCGGTATTCTGGAGTATTCATGGGACATGAAATTCTCTAGAATTACCTCCTTTATGTGCGGTACAGACTTTATCCTCCCTTCCAACGCAAGCCTTTCCGCGGAACGCTCGCCTGTATTTTCCACCTTAAGAGTTCTCCCCCATTGCCTTTGATTCTAGCCGCGCTATATTTGGGTTTACCGTAGAGCTACTTAGGGTCGTGAGGTGCCAAACTTTAAGGACGTCAAATACCGCACCCTTGGCCATAGTTTGGTGGATGCTGTACAATGTCATTATTTACACGATTACTTTTGGCGTTTACCTATAAAACCGATGTAACTAGCCCTTCCAGAAGTGCGGCACGCTCGGCCCTACCATTAGCGAATTTTTATATCTTCTTTTGTTTTTGTTGTGGTTACCATTGTGCCTGGTCCTACGTCGCCTCTTTATAAAATCCCTAATGAGTGCCGAGAGTTTGGGCACTAACCTCTCGGCGCTCATCCATAGGGTTATCATGATGATCGAAAATACCACTGACTCTATTACTATACTCGTTAGGTTCAGCATAGGTAATCACCCAAGACGCCTAATGCCCCCGGACGCTTTAACGTTTTTGTTCTAAAGATTTCTTTTTATACGGCTTATTTTAGGTTAAAAAGCTCTATATAGCCTCAGTTTTCCCAAAAAGCCTTTTTATTTTCGAATCTAAACGCGAAGACCGTTATAATGGCAAAATTCTAAAACGGCAGGCTTAGGATGCCGTTCTGTTTATAGAGGCACCATATACGGTTGCTTTGGTCGCCTACTGCCTAAGCATACCGCCCGAAATTCGCGGTCTAAAGGACTGTAGGTTTTTCTGCCAAAATTCCCGTAAAAGTTTAATGAGACGTCTATTTTATGAGAATTATAGAAAAAGACAGGGAACCTACTTATGACAAAGATCGAAACGCAGACGACGCTCGAGAAGTTCAGGAGGTTTGTTATAAGCAACTGTTGCGCATCCTTCATTCCCAAAGAGTACTTGGAGGACCCTACAGTCTTCCCGGAAAGGGACCCCCAAGAAGGGACGATCCACGTGGAGGCAGTATCTAAGGTCTTCCTCAACCAGATCAGAAACGTGAGGTTTGTGAAGGTAGCCGGCGTTCTCGGTGTCCTATACTCTTCCAAGAGCGGGAACACTAGCCTAAAATGGAGGCAGATCAGGGGCAACATCGGCAAGCTTACTGGGTATGCCTCCCCCAACTCCATAGTGAACCTATTACACGCCG
Organism: uncultured Nitrososphaeria archaeon; assembly: GCA_964655015.1. Taxonomy (GTDB): domain Archaea; phylum Thermoproteota; class Nitrososphaeria_A; order Caldarchaeales; family Wolframiiraptoraceae; genus Terraquivivens. The sequence continues at coordinate 8,721 of CAZZKR010000037.1, read as the reverse complement.
GCATACTAACGCCCAGCCAGATACAGCAGATGCTTTCCACGCTGAAATCATCCCAGCAGGGCACAGAAGATGAGAAGGATTTAGCCAGCGTACCATAGGGGAATGAGACGATAGTACCACGCTGTTTTAGTTTAACACCGCGGAAAAATTTTTCCGCCGTGCTGAACTAATTGCATAAACCTACTCGGCCATCTCTACGACGTCCTTGTAATCCTCGATGTACTTGTTGACGTACTTCATGCCAGGCGGTATGGTCAAGTATGGATTCACCCTCGTTCCGATAAGCTTGCAACCCTCCCTTATCCTAACGGCGTTGCCGATCACCGAGTATTCACCGATGTAAGTCGGATTGTTCTGGGAAGAGTCTATGATTGATTTCCTACCGATTATGCTGTCCATTATGCAAGCATTATCTCCGATCTTTACAGCATCCATTATCGCAGATCTTTCAATCCTGACGTTTTTTCCTATTATGCAATAGTTGTCTATGCAGGAATCCCGTATCACCGTACGCTCACCTATTCTCGTATGCTTGCCTATCAAGGCCGCACCCTCGACGATTATCTTGCCATCCCTGTACTTTCTCAACACATCATTCTTGATCTTATCGGACTCGTCACCATATTCTTGTATCCACACCTTCCTGTCTAACTGGATCACCCTTTCCGGCATTTTGATTTCGATCGAACCCTTAAGTATATCAACCATAGCCCTCAAGTATTCCTTTGGGTTGCCAACGTCGTACCAGACGGAGATCTCGTAGCCGTATATTGGGAAGCCCTTATCCACGAGATACGGTATTAGGTCGTAACCGAAGTCCAGCCTTTTCCTTTCATCCAAAATTTTCTTTACTTCATCGCATCCGACTAGCTTCCTTACTTCAGGAGCTAACAGGTATATTCCAGCATTTATCAAATTACTCGGAGCCTTCTCGGGTGCTGGTTTCTCTACAAACTTTTTTATTCTCATATCATCATCGACCGCGGCTACACCATACTCCTCTACATTTTTTGTCCTGAAGAGGGCAATTGTCATCAATGCGCCCTTCTTCTCGTGCCACTTTATCAGATCTTCAAGATTTATATCGAATATGTTATCTCCTTGGACGACTATCACGGGCCCTTCGATGTTATAGTACTCAACGTTTATCCTGTACGAGTCGGCACTTCCCAAATCGTCCACGTTCGGCTGGTGCATTATGTGGATTCTTGGGTTTATGCCATACTTCGCGGAGAAACCAGTACCATCGCCGAACTGGTCAAAAAGGTTTGTGTAATTCGTGTAGCCCTGCTCACCTAGTATAAAATTCCTTACACCTTGACTTGCCAACGCGAGTATTGGAAATTCTATAAGCGCTCTGTTCATGAACCTTACGCATGGTTTAGATATGTCGTATGTTAATGGTCTTAGCCTTTTTGCCATACCACCAACGGGTATGAAGCATGTCAGATCCTCAGCTTTCACGAAAGGTACAGTTTTTATGTCATGTATATATATTATCTAAGTTTGTTTATGCAACGCGTACACGGCATATAATCCTTAACATCCGTATCGTGTATCCAGTTGCTGAAGTGCATTACGCACTTCGGGTTATTGCAGTGTTGGAGTCCAAGAAGGTGACCGACTTCATGGCATGCTTCCTTGATTATCCTCTCATGGTAAAGAGATTCATCGTAGGGCAAGCCGTAGAACCTTGGGTCGAGCCTGTATGTGGAAACGACGGCTACGCCCTTTAAAGCTATACCGAAGCAGTAATTCAGTCCAGGCGCATATATGTCTACATCAATCAAAGCAAGTAGGAGCTCATCATCCCTCTTCATTTTCAAAAGTGCTTCAGCTATGAAGACTGCGTTATACTGTCTTCGCAAAGCATTAAAGCTGTGCGGAGCTATGACAAATGTCTTTTCATCCACCACAACATCCAGTCCATAAACTTCCTTCAATCGTTCCGCGACGGTCTCCGTGATCCTTCCTAGATGTGTTGATTGAATTATTCTGAGTCTTCGCATTATGGTTCAATAATAACCGAATGTTTTATTAAGCTTGAGCCAATTACGTGGAATGCGTTGGCGGACCTATACGTAATAGCCGGTGTTCCCGGCGTAGGCAAGACGACGATAGGTTCTTTGGCCGCGAAATTAATGCGTACGAGGTTTATTGACTTACCAGAATTCGTGAAATCTGAGAAGCTTTACACAGCGTACGATAGGAGCAGTAGGTCTTACGTTGTTGACCTCAGAGCGCTTTCGGCCGCCCTTAGCTCAGCGATAAGGGAGGAGGTTAAGCCACCGATTGTCGCTACTCACATAGCATTTAAGCCAAGGGGCTGCAGGGTGTTGAGGGTTGTGGTGCTCAGAAAGAACCCACTAAATCTGCTCGCTGTGTTGCGCTCTCGTAAATACCCTCTACGAAAGGTTGCCGCGAACGTCGCGGCTGAGCTTATGGATGAACAGTATATCGAATTCGTTCGCAAGTTTGGTCACTCAAAAGTTGCTCAATTGGACGTCACACATTTAGAGAAGCATAAAGCAGCAAAAAGAGTAACAAAACTACTGTCTGAAGGGGGCAAAGGGGATTCTGTCGATTGGATTTCTTTGTTAGAAAAAAATAACAAACTCAGTAAACTATTATTGTTTCTTTCGGAGTATGGCTGACGTCTACCGTGCCTACTTCCTTAGCAGTTCTTTTGCTTTCTCGGCTATGGCTTCTGCCATCTCAAAAGTCGTGGCCGTGCCACCTAGGTCATATGTGACTTTCTTTCCTTCAGCTATAACAGCTTCCGTGGCCTCAAATATCGCCTTAGCCACATCAACCTCTCCCAAGTATTCCAGCATCCATGCACCTGACAGAATCATGGCGGTTGGGTTCACCTTGTTCATGCCCTTGTACTTTGGTGCGCTTCCATGTGCCGGTTCGAACATCGCATAATTATCGCCAAAGTTTGCAGAATATATACAACCTATGCTGGCAACAAGTCCGGAGGCCTCCTCAGATAGTATATCCATAAACATGTTGGTCCCGAGTATCACGTTCTTGTTGAATCTCTCCGGATTTTTCACAAGCTGCTGTGCCATATTATCGACAAAATACTCTTCATAAGATATGCCCGGATAATCTTTCGCAACCTTCTCCACAGACTCCCAGAACATCCCATCGGCTTCTTTCATTATGTTCCTCTTCGTGACGACTATTACTTTGTTCCAGCCCTTTGACTTGGCTATCTCAAACGCCTTCTTAGCTACCCTCTCGGACTGTTTCCTGGAAATCTTCCTGATAGCTATCGCACAATCATCAGATAGTCTAACGTCGATTCCCGTGTAAAGGTCTTCCGTACCCTCCCTGACACATATGAAGTCAAGCTCGCCGAACCGTTCCGGCAATCCCTTGAACGTCTTAATCGGTCTTATGTTGGCGTAGAGGTCAAACCTCTGCCTGATACTTACTGCGACGCTCCTAGGCATGCCCCTTTCCCAAGGTGTCGTAGTTGGAGCTTTCAAACATGCATCGGACCTCTCCAAAACTTCCCAAGTTTCTGGAGGTATTAGGGATGGACCTCCGTGTGCCTGCCACCATTCGAAACCTGCTTCCACTGGAATAATCTTGACGTTAGGTTTAACAGCATCGAAAACTTTTAGAAAAGCCTCGGAGAGTTCCGGCCCAACACCATCACCCTTTATTAAAGCAACGGTTTTCATAAATCCTTCACTTCATTCGGAATTTAGTGTAAGAAACCGTTTAAATCTTTTTCGGTTATAAACGACGTTACCGTTTTGCTGGTCTTCGCTTTAATTCAATGCCGCACTTTACGCAGAGGTTTGAATTACTGACACCATACTCTGTACCGCATACAGGACAATAAGCTACCCAAGTTATTTGTTTCCTGATTCCAGGATGAATAATACCGACAGTCTTTATGTTCATACGTCTCGCAAGGTTTTGGATACTGTAATCGTCGCTTATTATGACAACATCTATCCCTGCCTTGCTCCTTTCCAGAGCAAGCGCCAAGATTTCTATATCCGTTCTTGATAGTTTAACTCTATCACCAGTCGAGGTTGCAATCCTCTCCACCTCTCTGATACTGTCCTCTGACGGGCTAGAAACCTCCAACTGACCGCAATCAACGGCAACCTCTACAATATTTCTCACGGACTCATCGTGCATAACTTCTGATAAAACAGAGGGCGTAGTAACGAATTCCTTCCTCGAAAAATCCGTTTGCCCAGCTATGAGAGCCGTTGAGTCGAGAACGTACAATGTCGGCTTTTTATGTTCATTAGCGGAGACGTTTCCTAAGTCTTCTTGCAAAGCTGTACTCCCTCTTAACGCGGACGAAACGGACAGTTTGTTCGGACTTGCTTATGACGAGTTTTTCCTTATCTAAAATCTCCCTAATCTGACCATCGATTAACACATGAACTCTCGGAGCTTTCAAGCGGAGGGTTATGGTGCTATCAATTGGCAGTACGAGTGGACTCATTCTCGTAAGCGGACATACAGGCACAACAACCACAACGTTGAGCTTATGGTCAACGGCCGGACCTCCTGCAGACATGGCATAAGCCGTCGAGCCCAGCGGTGTCGCGATTATAACACCGTCGGCTACACCTTCAAGCAAAGCACAGCCGTCGCGTATAACCTCGAACTCTATGACCTTACCGATGTATTCGCTTGAGACGTAAACTTCGTTGACCACGTCTCCCAACTTTCTGTTTTCAGCGTAGACCGAAAGTTTTATCACTTCTTCAACTTCAAAATTCTCTTTTAGTACTTTATCCAAGACCTCGGGCACTTCCTCCGGGTCGAGCTCCGCGAGGTAACCACCTCTACCGAAATTCACCCCAAGCACGGGTGTCCTGTAATCGGCCAAGGAATGTATGCTCCTCAATATCGTGCCATCGCCGCCAAGCGTTATGACGAGGTCGGCGAATATCTTACTTCCCATTTCCATTATTCGTTCGGAGTCTAAGACCTCACCCTCAATCCCTAAATCGCTTAAGCGCTTAGATAGCTCGCTAGCCATTTCCACCGCTTTGGCCTTCATCGGTGTGTAAACTATCGTTACTTTCTTTATCAATGACCTTTTACTCTCCCTAACCTCCACCCATCTCGTTAACTATAAACATTAAGCTTCGAATGCTTCCTGAAGGGATGCCAGTTCTTCAAAGGACGGGGGCTTTGATAAGTGCCTTCTCGCTGAGGGTGGAACCGTGTAAACTCCCGGCGTTAAGGTCCTTTGCTCCTCGACGAGTATCCTCGCATCTTCTGGCAACCTATTCCCGCACTTCGGGCATCTATAGCCCTTGCTTTGGCCTAAGGATTTCATTTTCTTCCCGCAAACGTTACAGGACGGTGGTAGGACACGAACGTATTTTGCGAGGCTTATCACCTGTATCTTCTCCAAATTTATCGTTAGGGGCATGCCGGGCTTAGATTTTACACCGCCGTAAACCCTTACCCTATCCCCGGGCCTGAGGGAGCGCACAACGTTCCTGAAAGACTTCGTAGGTTCGAAGGCGGCGCACTGGATTGTTCCCGTATCGTCCTTCAACGTAAAGAACACATGACCGCCCGGCATGACTTTAGGCAAGTCTGCGACAACACCTTCGACGGAGACCGAGGTGTTCTCTTCTATATCCGAAATCTTTACCTCTTGTATGTGCAGGTCGGTTGCTTGGTTCGTCTCGAAGAGTAGCACCCTCTCCACCGGTTCTAGTATTCTCAGAATTGAGAATGCGTAAAAGGTCATGTCTGGGTCGAGCGACCTAATACCCAAGAGCACAGGACACGGTGTGTGCGGCGTTATCCTCGATTCTTTCGTCTCGTAGTCAAAGTTGTCGAAGGTCCACGGACTTGTCATCAAATCCATCTTGATGACGGAGTCATCATCAACCCTCCTTAATGTGCCCCAGTTTTGTTTAGCCCTATACGCTATGAGTTCGTAAGTTTTTCTGGGAATCTTCTCCATACCTACTGCAGCCAGTGCGCCGACTACTCCTCTCCTTCCCTTTAGCGCATAAAGCTCGGCTCCGACATCGGAGGCGACAGAAAAAGCATCCTCAACAGATACCATACGCCTAACGACTGTTATAGAAAAATCCCTTAACTTGTCCGGTATCTCCTCGCCCACGTAGAATGCGACGCCGGGCTCCGTACCGTCACATTCCAACTCAGCCAGCTCGTACACTCTGTCTAATACCGTTTCTCTGACCTTATCCAGCTTTTCCGAATTAACCAAAAACCTTAGAGCTACCGCCGCGTTGCCCCTCGTCTTGTAAGGACAGTTCGGGTTGAGGCGAATAAGCTGAGGCCTCTTAACAGGGGTCAAGCCCATTCTCAACAAGTCTTCGTAGATTATGGCGGCTACGTATGTCGTGCACATTGCCCTCTTAGAATCGGTATCGTCAATACCGATGTGTAGCGTTACCAACCCGGCCTTGGGAATCATCTGTCTTAGGCGTGGATTTAAGCCTAACTACGAGAGGTTTAAGAACGATATAACTTTACACTTTAGTCCCAACCTCTTCTTCAACTCTTCTTCACAATTCCTGATAGAGAACAGCGTAAATATCCCCGCAACGTTTGCTTTCGACTTTTCCACAAGCCTCACCATAGCCTCGAGTGTCGCACCAGTTCTCATTATGTCGTCAACCACGAGAACGTTCTCGTCCTTTTTGATGGAGCCCTTGGGTATGTAGAAGGTCTTGAAGATGACTGGCGAAAACACCGCCTTCTCTTCGAGGAACTCTTCAACGCCGACCTCTTTTGTTCCCTTTGCTACGACGATAGACTTAACGCCGAGCTCGTTCCCGAGCTGTATTGCTATCGGTATTCCATCGACCGCGGCCGTCAGAATCTTGTCCACCTTGATGAGTTCGAACTCGCCAGCCACACACTTTGCGATGAGCTGTTGGAGGCCAGCATCGTAACAAACCGAGGTGAGGTCATAGGCTCCATTCCTCTCTATGACTCTTGACCTGAGCACCTCGCGTATGTAGTTTTCCTTGAAGGTCTCTATTATCATCTCAGCTTTTTCGATGCTCGGTATTACGTGACCGTTTATGTACCTGCTCAAAACACTCGGTGGCAAGTTTATCATCTTGGAGAGTTCCCTGTAAGCATAGTTCTTTTTCAGAACCCTCAATATCTCAACGGCAAAAATCTTTTTCTTCATCAGGGCCAGTTTGTTCACGAATATGTTAAGCTTGCTTGCATTATTTATAAGTTGCATTATTTAATAATTTTTAAACAATATGCAACGAATAATGCATCGTACACTCAAGCTTTATCTTAAGCCGTGTCCAATCTTATACCAATGACTCTGAAGCAATTTTTTGAACGCGCAAAGTTGCTCAAACAAAAGTTGCAAGAAGAAGAAAGTAGCGAGAGATATAAGGAGTGGGTGGATAGGGCAAAAGATGTCTGGAGGCATTATCGACCTAAAGAGGTCAAGAAGAAAATTGCGGCGATTGATAGCGGATGGAACTACAGAACATATTGTGGCTTTTATTTGTATGCCATCAGGGCCATGGCCGTCGCACCATCATCAGAAATCGTTATAGAGCCCGTTGTTGAGGTCGATATACTACCCATGGAGGCAGAGGGCTCTGGTGTAAACCCCGAGTTGTACATGAAAAGCATTGCTGAATGTTATGAGCATGATTTGGCATCAAGGGCCTCAAATCTTTCTGATGTGGTATTGGTTGATGGATCCATTTTAGCCAGGCTGAATGAGAAGCGTATTTTAAACAGAGTCAAGCTCTTTAAGGAATATGCCGTTTATGTCAGACCGTTGAGAAATTCAAAAAACATCCTTTTCATCTCAAAATACTCCCAAGATAGGAGCCTTGTAGGTGGAGCGCTAGGTGATGTTTACTATATTAACAAAGCAACAAGGGGCATCGGGTATACGGAACCCATAACGACTGAAAAGGACGGATTAGTCGTATCAGTCTTCTACATGAGATTGTCAGAAAATTCCGACGCGATACACGTGGAAGTTCCTGCGATAATCGATTCTGAATATGTTAAGTCGGTTATTGACGCGTTATATAGCACGGCAGTCAAAGGGTACCCATATGCCCTCATGGTCGCTCACGAGATGGCCTCGGTACCCAATGACCTCATAGACATGATCAGCGAAGTGGCAGGACTTTCTGTTCTCCCGACAGCTAGGGAGGTGCTCGAAGTTGGCTGAAATCGGGATAGTGGTCGGCGAGGCACGGCCTGAACGCATACAATTCTTAGCTAAAGATGTTGTCAGGGTCGGAGAGTTCGTCAGAGCAGATACTGTGGATGGAAAAGTCCTATACTTGGTGGAATCTTCCAAACTGGAGAGTAAGCTTTTGTCAAAAGTAGGCGACTACATAACGGCGGTAGAGGCAAGGGAGGCGAGCAAAGTCAACCCTAGGGACACCGTGAGATACTGTACCGCGAGGGCTGTCGGGCTGGTCGAAGAAATTTTGAAAGGTAGGCGCGTTTATCCCACACTGCCACCCGATCCGGGAACATCCGTCTTTTTAGCTGAGGACGAACTTTTAAGGAGAATATTCCATAACGATTCAAAAGAGTGGGTCGAAGTCGGAAAGCTGTTAAGGAGAGAGAACGTTACGGTTTCTGTAAACCTGAACAAGGTTGCTTCCAGACATCTCGCGATACTGGCCGCTACGGGCAAAGGAAAGTCGAACCTTTTGGCGTTGATAGCAAAAAGGATAGCAGAGA
>CAZZKR010000036.1:0-6880 GCA_964655015.1 uncultured Nitrososphaeria archaeon | reverse complement strand
CGCAAAAACTTAAGCTTTAATTCTTCGCTAATTTCTTCAAAAACTGGTGGGCTGGCCACTTGCTCTCTCAAAAGTTTCTCAAGGTATGGTTTGCGGGCGAGCTTGATGAGAAGGCCGTCGAGCATTTAAAGAGAAAACTTGCAGAGGCCCTGGCCCGCAGAGAACGGAGGATTCTCATTAGATTCTACTTGGACAAAGGTTCTCATGAAACTTACTACGAGGCTCTGCGAAACATTCTTTTGAGCAGCGTCGCGTTGAGCATCGTGGTCGAGGAAAGGCCGGCCTACGAGTTGAAGAGGGATCTTGAGGGGGCATCGGGCGAGGAGATACTGCTCGTGCTTGGTAGGGGCACCATCAGGCCCTCGCGAAGTGCCGGTCTAGTGGTCGAGGAGGTGGAGGAAAGTTGTCTGAGGGCAAGCCCGACATAATCCTGACGACCGATCGGAGCATGATGACGACACATCACGGGAAGGAATTTCTGGGCTTCATGACGACCGGGCCTGCCATCGGGATGCCGGAGAGGCTCTGGATGTGGATAGCGTGTCCGAAGATGAAGACCGACCCTGCGGGAAGACCATGGCAGGCGCCCTACGCGCTTAGAAAGCTCGAAGCCCTTCTCCAGGACAACGGGTATAATGCGGCGGTGATAGACCCGGATCACGTGAACAGGTACCTCGCGGATGCAAAGATACTAATGCTCAGTCACCACGACTACTTCGCGCTATGCCCTCCGAGCAGCGAATGGTGGGTCGTCACGAAGAAGGAGCCCGTGAATGCTAAGAGCTTCCGGAGACTTATGGACGGCTTAAATCTCGCCGAGGCTAAGAGGCGGGGGCTCAAGGTAATTGTCGGAGGCCCGGCGGCATGGCAATGGCTCTACAAGCCAGACCTGATCGAGAGATGGGGCATAGATACAATAGTCGATGGTGAGGGAGAGCGGGTGGTCACAGACCTAGTCGAGAGAGCGTATGCAGGCGAGCCGCTACCTAAATACGTGTTCGTCGGCCCGGGCGACGTCCCATCGATAGAAGAGATCCCAACGATAAAGCGGCCGAGCATCAACGGGCTCGTAGAGATCATGCGCGGGTGCCCAAGAGGGTGCAAATTCTGCTCCGTAACCCTTAGGCCCCTTCGTCACATTCCCCTTGATAGAATTGAAAAGGAGATGCTCGTGAACGTGGAGGGCGGTGTGAGGTCAGGGATACTCCACTCTGAGGATGTCCTCCTGTACGGTGCGAACGGAATCAAGCTAAACCCCGATGCTCTGATAAAGTTGCATGAGTTATCCAAAAAGTATTGGAAGACGCTTGCTTGGAGTCATGCAAGCCTCGCAGCTATAAAGTTGGCCGAGAGCGAGCATGGCCTGATCAGGAAGCTTGCAGAAATAATCTGTGATGAACATCAACGCTACTGGGGCGTGGAAGTCGGAATAGAAACAGGGTCGCCGAGGCTCGCGAAGAAGATAATGCCAGCGAAGGCTGCGCCCTATCCTGCCGAGAAGTGGCCCGAGGTCGTCGAGGAAGCTTTCGCAATAATGCATGATAACAACATAATCCCGGCCGCAACGCTAATCCTTGGACTTCCTGAAGAAACTCCGGATGATGTGATGGCGACCGCAGAACTCTTGGACAGGCTCAGACCATACAGGTCCCTCATAGTCCCCATGTTCTTCGTGCCGATGGGTCTCCTGAAGAACAAGGACTGGTTCACGGACGTTGAGGTAAGGGATGAGCACAAGGAGGTCATGGCACGCTGCCTTCTGCACTCGCTCAGGTGGGCTGAGGACATCGTTAACAAATTCTACCTCAAGGGGAAAAAGAATTACTTGCTCAAACTCGTGATAAATACATTCTTAAAGTACGTCTCCTACAAGGGTGGGAAGGTCGTTAGGGAACTTGGCATTAAAGTACCAGAACTTTTAGAAAAACCGGCATAGCAATCGGCTATTTCTTCAACGTCTCCTGTCATCGATAGCTTACTTTCAGCACAACCAATAATGTAAGGAACTCCATACGGCTCAACGTTTAAATGATTGCCGAAGGATTTTATTTTCTAACATGTTGCCGTTCGCAGCATGGCTTTCGTGGCTGATACCCATCGCTGGCTCCGTGTTCGTCCCCATCGTCTTTAAACTGGATAAAAGAGCCGGTGAAACGTATCCGGTTGTTCTAGCATCAATCTCTGCCGCCTTCTCGCTCTCCATGGTACTTGATGTATGGGGAGGGAGGGTAATAGAGGAAAGGATAAAGTGGATACCCTTACCAGATGGTAACTGGATTGAGGCGGGCGTCTTAGCAGACCCGTTATCCGTATTGTTCGCGTCCATCGCATCTTTTCTCGGCGCACTCATCGTCCTTTACTCAATAGGTTACATGGCGCATGAAGAAGGGCTTCCGAGATATTATTTCTTCATGCTCTTCTTCATCGGCGCGATGGTCGGTCTTGTACTGTCCAACAACCTTCTACAAACATACATATTCTGGGAGATAGTCGGCCTATGTTCTTATGCGCTAATCGGCTTCTGGTACAGGAAGCCGTCTGCAGCGCATGCGGGAATAAAGGCGTTCATCACCACGAGGGTGGGTGATGTAGCATTCTTAATTGGCATACTCTTGCTTTACAAATCCCTTGGTACGTTTAACATGCATGGAATCTCGGTCGGTCTGGAGGAGTTGCTCTCAAAAGACCCGAACGCCAAAGGCTTCGTTGTCGCATGCATGCTACTCATCTTCGGGGGCGCGGTAGGAAAGTCTGCCCAATTCCCCTTGCATGTATGGTTGCCCGATGCTATGGAAGGTCCGACGCCGGTTAGCGCCCTCATACACGCGGCAACCATGGTAAAGGCAGGCGTTTACCTAGTTGCTAGGACGGTGTTCACGATTGCTCCGCTGGAGACCTTTGGGAGAATTCTAGCTCCTTGGTACGAAACCATAGCAATAATAGGGGCAGTAACGGCTTTCCTAGCGGCTACGATGGGCTTGGTGATGAACGATATAAAGAGGGTTGTAGCTTACTCTACGATAAGTCAGCTGGGGCTGATGTTCACAGCCCTCGGCTTAGCGTCCGAGCTCGGATGGTTCTCCAGTCAGTTTCATGTTCTCAGCCACAGCATATTCAAAGCCCTACTGTTCCTTTCGGCCGGGGCGGTGATACACGCGGTTCATACGAACAACATCGACGAGATGGGTGGGCTGGCAAGAAAGATGCCGCTCACCTTCGTTGCCTCGCTTTTCGGCGCGCTTGCGCTCTCAGGCATACCACCATTCAGCGGCTTCTTCAGCAAGGACCTGATAATAGAGGCGTCACTCGAGGCTGGCAACAGCGTAATTTACTTACTCGTCGTCTTCACATCAATCCTAACAGTCGTCTACACCATGAGATGGATTTATAAGATATTCCTAGCGCCCCCAAGCCCGGAGTCGTCGCACGCGCATGAGGCTCCGAAGGTCATGACGGTGCCGCTAGTAATACTTGCTACGCTAAGCCTATTGGCTGGCTTCTTCGAAGAACACTTCACGAGCTACATCGGCCTGCATCACCACTTTAAGCCAAGCCTATCGGCATACGCTACCTCGGCCATAATACTTGTATCTGGCTTACTGCTCGCTTATGCCTTCTATCTTTCTGCGACATCAAGGGGCATGCCGTTAATCAATCCCGTTAGTGTAAGGAAAAGCGGGCTCGGTTCAGCGCTCCACAAACTGCTGGTTAACAGGTACTACATCGACCATGCGTACTACAAGGTTTTCGTGGATGGAACTCTTTGGCTGTCGTCAAAGGTCAGGAAGTATGTTGAGGAAAAGGTCATAGACGGTTTCAACTACGCGCTGGCTAGGGCAATGCAATCCTTTGTTCAGACCTTCAGATACCTGCAGACCGGTAGTAGCAACGTCAACATCAGCGAGTATGCACTAGGAATCGCGATATTCTTGATAATATTCTTGCTCTTACTTTTCGGGGGCATCCGTATATGAGCGGGACGAATTACTTGCTCTTAATCAGCGTGTTCCTGCCTTTGCTTACTTCGCCCTTCACCTACCTATTGGGAAGACGTTCGTGGAAGTATGGAGCCATTTTGTGCCACGTTTCGTGTCTTGTACCGTTCCTGATAATCCTCTACTACATATCACCAATAATGGCTGGTGAACGCATCTACGAGGAATACAGCTGGATACCGGCATTCGGTCTCAACCTGAACTTCATGCTGGACAACCTAAGCTATACGTTTGCTCTACTCATATCCCTGATGGGCTTCCTAGCCAGCGTTTACTCGCATAAGTACATGGAGCACGAAAGCAGGCTGGAAGTCTACTATCCGCTACTCCAAATGTTCCAAACGGGCATGATGGGTGTCGTCCTTTCCTGGAATCTATTCATGCTCTACATATTCTGGGAGATTATGCTCATCCCATCCTACTTTCTCATAGCGTACTGGGGAACTGGAAATCCGAGACTCATAGGTTTCAAGTACTTCATCTTCACGCATGCTGGCGCTCTTTGCATGCTACTCGGCATAGCTTGGCTCAATTCCATATTTGGTAGCATGGACATGTCACTACTCTTAGAGAACGTTCCTCGTGCTTACGAAATCCATAGAACCTCATTACTAAGCATAGCGACGTTGATATTCGTAGGAGCGGCGGTTAAGATGGCAGTCTTTCCGTTCCACACGTGGCTTCCAGACGCCCATGCCGAAGCACCAACGCCGATAAGCGTCCTCCTGAGCGGCGTCATGATAAAGACTGGTGTTTACGCCTTTGCAAGGCTACTGCTCGGACTCGTGCCGGCGGCTATTTCTGAGATGTCGGTCTGGCTCATGCCACTAGCGGTCGTAACGATGCTTTGGGGAGGCATCATGGCCCTCGTCCAGAGTGACGTTAAGAGGCTTTTAGCTTATAGCAGCATCAGCCAGATGGGCTACATACTTTTCGGTCTCTCATCGCTCGCATCGCTCGGTATTTCTGGCGGTCTATTCCACGTCCTAAATCACGGCTTCGCGAAGGGGCTACTCTTCATGGGTGCCGGAGCTCTAATACATGAAGTCAAGGAGAGGGATTTGACGAGGCTCGGCGGCCTAGCCTCAAAGATGCCCGTCACAGCCATAACGATGCTCGTGGCCGGGCTATCGATAGCAGGGACGCCGCCGCTTGGAGGCTTCGCAAGCGAGTGGATGATATTCTCCGGGGCCTTTAAGTCAGGTGCGGTAATCATGACGTCCATCGCCGTAATCGCGACCGCCATCACAGCCGCATACTATCTTAGGATGGTCAGGGCCATCTTCTTCTTGGAGCTAAAGCACGAAGGGGTAAAGGAGGCGCCCGTCAGCATGCTGTTCTCCATGAGCATCTTATTACTGCTGGTCATAATCCTGGGATTCTTTAACGCTCCGATACTCAGCATAATAGGAAGGGCCGTAAGCACCTGGATAGGGATGTAACGGGCATCATGTCCTGAAACGGTAAAATTAATATGCGTTAGGGACAAAAATCTATATGGTGCTGAATTTGGGCAAGCCTTGGTATATTCTTACCTTACTCTTAACGCTAGCGCTCCTCATACCAAGCGTGCATGCAGAGGCATTTACAATGAGCATAAACGACGATTCTGTCAAGATAGAGCTGAACTATCCGACGGAAGTAAAGCCAAGCACGTGCTTCAGCATCAGGGTTGTCGTGACGGCATTAACAGCCGTATCGGACCTTAATGTGCGTCTAAAGGTCGTTTACCATACTGGCACGACCGCCAGGACGCTGTACGACGGTTACTTAGCGACCTCTTTCACCGGCGGGCCTGGCTTGGTGAATAGTAGCGTGTTAACGCTCTGTACGCCGTCAACACTCGGCACGTTTGTTTCTGCAAAAATTGAGGCCACTTACATGAGCGGGAGTCTTTTCCAAGAGTTCTACATGGCAAGCGTCAGGAGCAAATACTACTCGGAAGTAGTATCCGAGCTTAACGCTGCGCAATCGACGATAAGCGTGCTTCAATCCGAGGTCTCGAGTCTAAGGGATACGATTGACACGCTCAAATCGGAAGTAAGCAAACTTAGGGACAAGATTTTGGAGATGAATAAGCTGGTTGATGAGCTAAAGCTTGAAAACGAGCGCCTTAAGCGCAATCTTACATCAGCCGAGGCGCTCAACGCACGTTTGAAAGAGGACCTTTCTAAAATTGAGCGCGAGCTTTCTTCAGTCCGCAGTAGTTATCTCAACCTATCGTTAGAATATGCTATCTTGCAATACAGATACGAATCATTGCTAAAGTCTGAAGAGAGCCTCAGGCAGAAATACGAAGCTCTCAGCGCCGACTACGACTCACTCAGTAAGGATTACGTTACGCTCATGACGCTATACGACGAGCTGAAGAAGATGCATCAAGATCTTCAGGCGAAGTACGAAAAGGCTCTAGAAAAGATAGGAAGTCTACAGGAGTCGCTGAGGGAAAGCGAGGAGGAATACATGGCCTTGAGTCAGCAATACACGGTCGCTAGCTGGGAGAGGACCGTAGTGATTTGGGTTGCGATAGCCCAGGCAGCGGGGATTGTTGGCTTCGCCTTGACGAAGATTTCTGGATTTTTCAAGAAGGCGTCAGCTAAAAAACCAGATTAGGTTACAAAGATCGTGTCTAAAAGCCGACATACAATAGGGATAACAGCAGAAGATTTTGCAAAGGGATACTTAAGGTAAAACAATCGATAAATATTGCAGAAATTTCATGTTGCTCGAAATGCAAGCCCACTCTAAAAAGAAGGTTACGCTGCTCGTCACCACACTTGGGTCTTTCATCATACCCTTCATGAGCTCCTCAGTAAACGTCGCACTACCTTCTATAGCGAAAGAATTTGCGATGGATGTCGTCCTCATGAATTGGGTCGTCATGG
>CAZZKR010000035.1:0-11964 GCA_964655015.1 uncultured Nitrososphaeria archaeon | reverse complement strand
GTCCAAAAGATGCTCGAAGAGCGTAGAAGACCTCCGAGCTTCAGCCAATTCATGAACGAATGGCTCTCGAGACACATTTCAGAGGAAATTGAAAGGGCGGGCTAAACGCTTACCTCCCCAATTTTTATTTTTAGAAGGTCGATGTAGGAGAATATTTATTACGCTCGCTTGGAATGAGAAAAGTCCACGAGAATGTCAGAGCAAGAACTTAGGAGGAAGCTAGTAGCTATAGGAAAAAAGGCTTTCGATTATAGGCTTCTATCCGGGACCTGGGGTAACATAAGCGCAAGGATTGGTAAAGATAGAATGCTCATAACGCCGAGTGGTTTCGAGAAGGCGGCGCTGAAGCCGAGCGACATCGTCCTGATGGACCTAGAAGGCAACGTTCTGAGGGGAAAGTGGAAACCTTCCTCGGAGGTGCCAATGCACAGCTTGATTTACAAAGCCAGAGAAGATGTAAATGCAGTCATACATACGCACTCACATTACGCAATCGCACTGGCCGTCGTTGGACAAGAAATACCGGTGCTAACCTCTGAATTTGCATCCGTCGTAGGTCACAACGTTCCAGTTACACGCTACGTTACGTCTGGTACGCAAGAGTTCGCAGAAGAAGTTGTTAGAACTTTAGGTAAGGGAAAGGCGGTCTTGTTGAGGAATCACGGCGTCGTTGCGGTCGGCGATTCTTTGGAAGATGCATTCCAGACAGCTTTATTGGTAGAAGATGAAGCAAGGACTTTCATTCTTGCAAGCTCCCTAGGTTATGCAAAGCCCCTTGATATCAACGAGGTGAAGAAGCTTAGAGAGGCGTATCTGAAAGGTTATGGTCAAGAAAAAAGAAGGCTGAATCTGAAACTTTAAAGTGATTTTTGGTAAAGGTTTATAGGGCATTATCTTCAAACGCGCCTCATGCCGAAGAGGCTACTGCTCATAACATACGTGTTCGCGATAATCATCGGCGCCATAGGTCTCCCGACCTT
Organism: uncultured Nitrososphaeria archaeon; assembly: GCA_964655015.1. Lineage (GTDB taxonomy): Archaea > Thermoproteota > Nitrososphaeria_A > Caldarchaeales > Wolframiiraptoraceae > Terraquivivens. The sequence goes on along the minus strand of CAZZKR010000035.1, from coordinate 10,984 downwards.
ACTCGCGCTCTTGCAACAACTTCAGTGGTATGAAATAATCATCCTTTCTGTAGTATATTCTTCGCTAATCGTAGCCGGTGGTTTAGGTCTAGCTCTTGCCCTACGTAAAGGACGGCACGAGAAAAAAGAGTCAACAATTTAGGCGAAATTAAAAGAGCTTTACATTTCTTTTAGAACGGTCGCACAAGATAGGCACGATAAGGATTAGTTTATGGAAAAGTGTAGAAGTTATAAAGAAAACATAACGATTCCCGCCCTCCTCAAAAGGCTCAATAGCATGGCGTAACTTTTTTAAGCGTAAACCTCAGAATAAGTTTGGGGTTGGTATATCGTGCCAATAGAGTTTGGAGGAGTTAAGATAAGCTGGCTTGGTCATGATGCGTTCAGGTTGAAGAACGATAAAACGATTTACATAGACCCTTACAAGATAAAAGGGAAGGAGGCGGCCGATATAATATTGATAACGCACGAGCATTTTGACCATCTTAGTGTTGACGATATCAATAAGATATCTTCTGAGAAGTGCGTAATAGTGGCCGCGAGACCATGCGCAAACCAGTTGGGAAGAGTGAAGGCTAAGGAAATAAAGTACGTGAAGCCTGGCGACGAACTCGAGGTTGACGGTGTGAAGATAAAGGCCGTGCCTGCGTACAACATTACAAAATTCAGGGAGCCCGGGAGACCTTTCCATCCAAAGGATGCGGGTGGTGTCGGCTACATAGTGAACATGAAGGGCGTAAGCATATATCATGTAGGCGATGCAGACTTCATTCCAGAGATGAAGGAGCTGAAGGTGGATGTCCTTCTGGTCCCGGTCAGCGGAACATACGTTATGACGGCAGAGGAGGCGGCCTCTGCCGCAAACACCATAATGCCAAAGCTTGCTATACCCATGCACTACGGCACGATAGTCGGCTCAGCGAAGGACGCCGAAACGTTCAAAAAGCTGGCTAAGTGCGAGGTAAAAATATTAGATAGAGAGGATTAGGGCTAACACCTTTTGACATTAAAGCAGCATGCCGGCCTGTAAACAGGAACTTTTATACGAGGTTATGTTTAATTAATGCTAAAATATCTCTAATTTTTAAGATTAGGGGGATAGATATAAGATGACCGCGTTAGGTATAGCAGGGGCTTACGACAGAGCGATTACTGTCTTCTCGCCGCAGGGAAGGCTGTATCAGGTAGAGTATGCCCTCGAGACCGTAAGGTCTGGCTCTACAGTCGTTGCCATATCATCAAAAGAAGGCGTTGTCTTAGCAGTCGAGGAGAGAATGCACACAAAGCTCCAGAATCCAGAATATTCATGGAAGCTTTTCCAGATTGACGAACACATAGGAGCGGCGGCTGCAGGTCTAAACTCCGATGCAAGGGTCTTAGTGGATAATGCAAGAATATACGCCCAGATAATAAGACTTTCATACGACGATGCGGCAACGGTAGAGGCTATCGGAAAGAGAATCGGAGATATAATGCAGATGTATACACAACATGCAGGTGTGAGACCATTCGGTGCCGCCCTGTTAATCGGCGGTGTTGATAAGACAGGGCCACATGTATTTTACACAGAGCCGAGCGGCCTAGTTTTGGAATACTTCTCATGGTCTATAGGAAGAGGAGCTGACAAAGTAAAGGAATTCTTGGAGGCGAACTACAGAAACGACATAACTCTGGAAGAAGCGATAAGGTTAGCCGTCGCTTCCTTGATAATCCAAGCAGAGAAGATAGACGAAGGATGGACTATTAGGCTCGTCACGATACCTACATCCACGAGGAAGTACACGCCTATGCCGCTACCAGAGCTTGAGAAGTACATCAAAGAGATGATGGAAAAGTACAAACCCCACGGCTTGAAGTAGTTGGGTTTTTAGAATGACGAAACAAAAAGAGTCTTATACCATCGCAAGGTTAGTGCGTGGTGAAACATTCGAGATACTCGTAGACCCGGACAACGCGCTCAGATATAAGATGGGCGAAAAGATACCCATTTCGAAGGTCCTCATATATGAAGAGATATACACCGATGCAAAGAAGGGCATAAGAGCATCGGAAGAACAATTGATGAAGGCTTTTAAGACGAAGGACAAATTGGCTATAGCTACCAAGATACTTACTGAGGGGACCCTACAGATAACGTCCGAGCAGAGGCATAGATTGATAGAGGAAAAGAAGAGGCAAATAATAGAATTCATATCCAAGAATGCGGTCGACCCGAGGACAAGGCTACCCCATCCGCCGCAAAGGATTGAGTTGGCTATGGAGCAAGCAGGTGTATCGATAGACCCTTTCATCGATGCGAAAGAGCAAGCTATGAAAGTTATAGAGAAGCTAAGCCCCATACTACCGATGAAGGTAGGTATGACGAGGATGTACGTTAGGGTGCCCGGCGAATATGTCGGCAAAGCATACGGCCTTTTGAAGAATGTCGGAAAGATCTTAAAGGAAGAGTATAGGGGCGATGGTAGCTGGGTTGGTGAGGTTGAAATACTGGTTGGCCTTCAGGCCGACCTGATAGAAAAGCTCAACAAGCTCTGTTCTGGAAGGGCAGAAGTAAAACCCATAGAGTAGGTGATGCGTATGCCCATTTATTTCAACGATAGGGAAGTTGTGCTTCCGGGACAGCTTCTGTCGGATGATAGCAGGAGGGCAGGAGAAGGGACATACGTCATGGACGGGAAAGTTTACGCGGCCACAGTTGGTGCAGCAACGATAAGAAATGGGAAGGTTGAGGTCATAATGTTTAGGGGACCGTACAAGCCGATGCCCGGTGACATGGTCATCGGCGTGGTATCAGACATAAAACCGATAGGCGTGGAGGTCGACCTTGGAGGTTACGTAACGGCTTTGCTTAAAGTTAAGAACGTAAAGGAGCTCGCGTCGCTTGACCTAAAAGTCGGAGACGTGGTTTACGCGAGGGTGGCCAGTAGCGGACTTAAAGGGGTTTTATTGGAGCTGAACGAGCAATTTAAGAAGATAAACGAGGGGGTGCTGTTGAAGATGACTCCGACAAAAATACCGAGACTGATAGGAAAGAGGGGTTCCATGATAAATATGCTTAAGAAGATTACCGGATGTAACATAATGGTCGGTACGAATGGTTTCGTGATCGTGAATGGGCCCTCGCCCGCAAAAGAATTCGCCGCAATATCCGCGATAAGACTCATAGAAAGGGAGGCCCATTCACAAGGACTTACCGATAAAGTTATGGCATACGTAAGCAAATTGGTCGGTGGCGAGGTTTCGCATGACGCAAGTGATGAAGCCTAAACTTATTGATGAGAATGGTATAAGGTTGGATGGAAGGGGTCCGACGGATTTAAGACCTCTGAAGATGGAGGTTAGTGTCCTCGAGAAGAGTGATGGTTCTGCATACGTAGAGTTAGGCAAGACGAAAGTGTATGCGGCAGTGTATGGACCGAAAGAAGCGCATCCGAAGCACCTCGCAATACCTGACAGGGCAATACTCAACTGCAGGTACCATATGACGTCCTTTAGCACGGATGAACGAAAAACTCTCGGTATGACAAGGAGGGAGATAGAGCTCTCCAAGGTTATAAGGGAGGCGCTCGAATCCGTCGTGTTTCTTGAGGAATTTCCAAGGTCAGCGATAGACGTGTTCGTGGAAGTAGTACAGGCCGATGGTGGCACAAGGACTGCCGGGCTTACGGCGGCTTCGCTCGCCCTGGCGGATGCGGGCATACCGATGAGGGAACTGATAGCCGCGGTGGCTGTCGGCAAGGTGGACGGGACAATTATCTTGGACCCTTCGGATATAGAGGACAAGTATGGAGAGGCTGACATGCCAATTGGCATCGCACCTGAATCGAACACAATCGTATTGCTACAATTAAACGGAAAGATGACGAAGGATGAGTTCAAGCGTGGGCTTGAGCTAGCCCGTATGGGTATCCAGAAGATTTACCAAGCACAACGTGAGGCTCTTAGAAGAAAGTACGGGGTCAGCACGACGGAGGTTTAGACTATGTCATTCCCTCCACTCAAGGAGAAGTCTTTTACCGTAAAGATAATGAGCGAAAAGATATACAAGCTACTACAACAAGGGAAGAGGATAGACGAAAGGTCACCGTACGAGTTTAGGAAGATAACGATGCAGACGAACGTTGTGGAGAAGGCAAACGGCTCGGCTTTGGTTTCTGTAGGAAGCACGAGGATACTCACGGGGATAAAGGTGGAGCTGGGTGCACCTTACAGCGATAGACCCAACGAGGGCGTATTCTCCGTTAATGCCGAGCTACTACCGCTCGCATCAAAAAGCTTCGAGCCAGGCCCACCTGATGAGAGGGGCATAGAGCTGGCGAGAGTGGTGGATAGATGCATACGCGAAGGGAAGGCGATAGACCTCGAAAAGCTCTGCATCGTTCCAGGGAAGCTGGTTTATGTCCTATACATAGACATCTACGTGTTGGATTACGACGGTAACTATTTTGACCCATCTGTTATGTCAGCGATGGCCGCTCTAGCGACTTGTACGATGCCGAAGTATTCGGCCACGGGCGAAAGGATTGAAGGTGAGAGCATAAAGGTACCCATTAAGGACGTGCCCCTTTCGGCAACGTTAGGCATAATCAAGGATAAGCTTCTAGTAGACCCCTGTCTGGTCGAGGAGAACTCCTTGGATACATCGATAGTTGTATGCCTAGATAGCGCGTCTAACGTCGTTGCGATACAGAAGAACTCTCCGGGGCACATACCGTTCTCTTTGATGGAAAGTATAATAGATATCGCAGAAGAGCAGATAAGCAGGATTAGGGCACAATTCAAGGAGGTTGTAGGGGTTGGGTAAGAAGGTCGGGAACACTGTTAAGCGGTTTGGCGCGAGGTACGGCGCGACTTTGAGGAAGAGGCTACTGGAGATAGAGCAGCAACAAAAGGCAACCTACGAGTGCCCGAAGTGCGGAGTGGTGGCTGTCAAACGGAAGTTCATCGGCGTGTGGAGTTGCGATAAGTGCGGTTACACTTTCGCGGGCGGTGCGTACACCCCATACGTTTCGAAGAAGTAGTGGAACATGGAGAAGCATGTAAAAGTCAGCATATCCATACCAATGAAGGGAAGGGCACCGGAAGTTATCGCCCGGGCGCTAAAAATTGAGGCAGAAACTGTCTCTTCGAAGAGGGTAAAGGTGGACATAAAGGCTTCTGATGGTTTCCTCAATTTGGAAGTGAGCGCGAACGACCTAACGGCCATGAGGGCCGGAATCAACTCTTTTTTACGTTGGATAGATGCCGCTTTGCAGGTCTATGAGCTAGCATCCGGCAAAACTTAACAGAACACGTTTATAGGGAAGCTTTAAAAGAGAAACTCTAGAATCATTAGAAGTTATTAGGGGTGATAAGTTGTCAAAAGAGATACCGCCAAATGTTCAGCAGCAATTGCTTAGGTTGCAGCAACTTCAGCAGACTCTGAGTGCCCTACTGGCAGAAAAGCAGAGGCTTGAGGTCGAGCTGGCTGAAATAAACAATGCGTTAGAGGAGCTTGACAAGGTCGATGAGAGTGCTGTCATATACAAGGTTGTAGGTCCTATACTCGTCAAGGTTAACAAAGACAGACTCACAGTTGAGCTGAAGGATAGGAAGGAGCTGACAGAAACGAGACTTAAAATTTTGGAGAAGCAAGATGCTAAAATGAGGGCACAGATAGAGTCCGTCCAGAAAGATATACAGAGAATAATGTCCGGCCAGCAGGCTTCATCATGAAGGATGAAAAGCTCGCCAAGGAGATTAGCAACCTCCTTAAATCTATGAGTGGCAAGACAGTGGCTATAGTAACGCATGTTGGTGGTGACGCTGACGCTGTCGGTGCCGCCTACGTTCTTAAGAGAATTCTCGAAGAGAATTTAGGCTGTGCCACGGTGCACGTGCATATACCGGATGAAATGTCAGCACAAGTAAGAGCTATGGTAAATTATCTCAAGCTCGACGTTAAGAGCGAGGCCATAGGTAATGTTGATGCCATTATATTGGTAGACATTGGTTCGCTCGAGCAAGTTGCCGAGTACTTTGAAGACGTTATGAAGATGCAGGGTAAGGTATACGTCATAGACCACCACACACCTCCTCACGGCGGGTATCCACAAGGTTTTTTTGTATTCTTTTCTGAACGTTACCGTGCACTCTGCGAGCTCATTATGGATGTCGTACGACTTATGGGCATAAAGTTGGATGAATTGGAGGCAGAGGCCCTATTCCTTGGAATATACTATGATACCGCAAGGCTGTCACTTGCCGATTCGGAGACCATGGCCAATGTTTGCGAGCTCGTAAGGTTAGGTGTCAACCCTTCAAAGAGTGTGCAAGCGATAGAGGTTCCAATCGATATTTCAGAAAGGATAGCGCGCTTGAAGGGCGCGATGAGAATGAACCTATACAGGGCTGGCGAGTGGTTAATCGCAACATCTCAAGTTAACTCTTTCCAGACATCCGTCGCTAGAGCCATTCTATCACTTGGTTGCCATGTATCGATAGTGGCTGGTGAGTACAAAAACGGAGTTGCGGTATCGATGAGGTCGCAACAAGAGTTCTTTGCAAAAACCAACATAAACCTAGGAAAGGATGTGGCACAAATTGTTGGCGCAAGGTTGGGAGGATACGGCGGAGGTCATGCCACAGCGGCAAGGGCTTATTGTAACTCAACACCGGACGAAGTTATCAAATTATGCTTGAACTTATTAGAAGGTTTGCTCGGTGAGAAGCTGAGCCGAGTGTAATCGAAGATGGAGATAGTAAGGATCGAAGGGCTGACATTCACCTACAGCGGCTTTGATACACCTGCTCTCAGCGACATAAATCTCAGCGTCGAAGAAGGAGAATTTGTTCTTCTCCTCGGACCCAGCGGTTGCGGTAAGTCGACACTCTGTAGATGTCTGAATGGTCTCATACCACACTTCTACACCGGCAAGATGGAAGGAAAGGTATTGGTTGCTGGTATGGATGTTTCCAAAACACCAACCTACGTGCTCTCCCAATACGTTGGCATGGTATTCCAGAATCCGGAGAACCAACTATTCTCGTTGACTGTCGAGAACGACGTCGCCTTCGCGCTCGAGAACTTGGGCATGCCGAGGGATGAAATCAGGCGCAGGGTGGATTTCGCCCTCAAAGCGGTCGGTATAGAGGAGCTGAGAAAAAGGTCACCTTTTGAATTGTCAGGGGGTCAGCAACAGAAGGTTGCCATCGCATCGATTCTCGCGTTAATGCCTAAACTCATGGTATTTGATGAGCCGACGTCCTCCCTAGACCCAGTATCCGCAAAGTCGATAATTGAGACGATATTGAAAATAAGGAAGGAGTTCGGAACGAGCGTCATCGTTGCTGAGCACAGAGTCGAGCTGTTGGCAGATAAGGTGGACAGGGTGGTCGTGATGCATAAAGGAAGGATAGTCAAGGATGGGAGTCCGAGGGAAGTCTTCGTCTCAGAAGAAATGATACCTTACGGCGTTCCTGTTCCTAAAGTCGTCAGCATGGCTAAAGGTGTGAACAAGTACTTCAGAGTGTTTAATGAAATACCGCTCAGTTCTGAAGAATTCGAGCAGGGCATAAGGAGGTTTCTCCATGATAAAGTTCGATAACGTAACCTATGTTTATCCGACGGGCGTGAAGGCATTAGATGGTGTCAGCGTTGAGATTGGAAGGGGCGAGCTAGTGGCAATAATGGGCGAGAACGGTGCAGGGAAGACCACCTTCATAAAACACTTAAACGGTCTCCTAAAACCCACGAGCGGTAGCGTTTACGTAGATGGAAAGAATACCAAGACGCTCAGCGTAGCACAGCTGTCTAAGATTGTTGGTGTAGTGTTCCAAAACGCCGACGATATGTTCTTTCTTCCAACCGTTGAGGAGGAGGTTGCTTTCTCCTTGAGGAACTTGGGTTTCAGCGAGGAAGTCGTGCAAAAAAGGGTAGATTGGGCCCTTAACTTCATGGAGCTTGAGGAATATAGGAAGAGGTCTCCTTTCCTGCTGAGCGGTGGCGAGAAGAAGAGGCTTGCCCTTGCGATAATCCTAGCATGGAACCCCCAAGTCATAGCGATGGATGAGCCGACAGTCGGTCAAGATAGTCTACAGAAGGAGAAGTTGAAGGAAATGATAAAGCAACTGAACTTGCAGGAAAGGACCGTCATAATTTCGACGCATGATGTCGAATTCGTCGCGGAACTTAAGCCAAGAGTTATTTTGATGTCGAGAGGAAGGATAGTCGCTGACGGCAAGGCTGACGTCATCCTGACGGACGGCGAGCTGCTAAGTAACTGCTCGATACTCATGCCGCAAGTGGCCGCAACGATGTCTAGGTTAGCAGACCTGGGCTTTAATGCCAAAGTCATCTCGGTCGAAGAGGCTGTAAGGAACATAGTGGAGGGGTTGATGAGGTTTGAGCATATTAGAGGGGCTTAAGTTCTACGCTGGCGATACCGCAATACACAAGCTTGACCCGAGGGTGAAATTTCTCGTTTCTATGCTAATGCTCATCATAGTTGTGATGTACGCAGAGGTATGGATGCTGACGGTCCTCATAGCGGTGCAGGCTGTGATTGTTTATATCGCGAAGGTCATGCGGCGCTGGCTCAAGACGATAAAGGGCTCGATGCCCCTAGCCGCTCTTGTCTTCGGCCTTAACGCCATATTCTTCATCTCAACTGGCACCTATGCAACCTTGCAGGAGGTGTTTTACCACTCAATCGCGCTAGCCTACAGGCTTGTGCTATTCCTTTCATCGTTCTCAATTTTCTTCTTGACGACGACGCCGGAGGAGATAGGGCTGACGCTCACGAGCTGGCGCGTTCCATACCCATATACGTTCGCCTTCATATCAGCGATAAGGTTCACGCCGATAATAGCTCAAGAGCTTAGGGACATCATGGATGCGCAAAGGGCACGCGGTGTTGAGCTGGACAGGGGCGGACTTCTGCAGAGAGCTAAGAAACTCATACCGATACTCGTGCCGCTCCTCGCGAACGCTCTTAGGAGGGCATACGAGTTAGCGGAGGCCATGGAAGTGAAGTGCTTCGGTGCTGCAAAAAAAAGGACGTCTTTGAGGGAACTCAAGGCTGGGCCTAAAGACTATGCGGTTTTGCTGACGGTATTGGTCCTTTTCAGTCTGGCCGTGTACTACAGGTTCTTTCCGTTCTGATTTCGTCGATTATATTTGGGCTAGCTTCCTGATTACCTCGCCCACCTTCTCTATCGGATGGTTCCTTATCTCCTCCATCTTCTTTTCGAGTATTAGCCTACTCCTCGGGTCCTCGCTCCAGAGCCTTGCGAAGGAGCCGTCTTGAATCCTCTTGAGGGCCTCCCTCATGTTCTCCTTCACATGCTCGTCAACTATCTGCGGACCTACGACCAGGCCGCCGAACTTCGCGGTATCGGAGACGGCATTCAGCATGCCAACCAAGCCGCCCCTATATATCAGGTCGACTATCAGCTTCAACTCGTTGCATGCCTCGAAATAGGCGAGCTCCGGCTGATATCCTGCCTCGACGAGTACCTCGTACCCTTTCTTTATGAGTTCCATGACACCGCCGACTAGGACCGCCTGCTCTCCCAATAGGTCGGTCTCTGTTTCTTCCTTGAACGTTGTCTCGAGGACTCCAGCCCTAGCGCAACCCAGCGCCTTGGCCATAGCTAGGGCTATCGCCCTTGCATTCCCGGAGTAATCCTGTCCTACAGCGAAGAGTGCAGGGACACCTTTACCTTCAAGGTAGAGCTCGCGCATCCTCGGACCCGGCGCCTTGGGTGCGACAAGTATAACGTCCACGTAACTCGGCGGCACTATCTGCCTGAAGTGTATGTTGTATCCGTGAGAGAATCCTAGGACCTTTCCCGGCCTCATATTAGGCTCTATGAGGCTCTTGTAAACCTCAGGTTGCACTACGTCCGGTATCAGCATGTGGATTACGTTCCCTTCCTTCGCGGCCTCTTCTATAGGAAGAGGCTCGAGGCCATCCTCTTTTACCATCTTCCAAGATTTTCCTCCTTCCCTAACACCAACAACGACGTCTATGCCGGAGTCCCTCATGTTGAGCGCTTGGGCCCTTCCTTGACTCCCATAACCTATTACGGCTACCTTCTTGTTGAGCAAGGGCTCGAGGCTTATATCACTATCGTAATATATTTTTGCCATACATCTCACCTCCTACTCTGAAATTTTGCTTAAACCCGTACCCAACGTTGTACAATCTACCTCCAGCACGGCGGGCAGGTTAAATAGCTTTCTCTTGAGCCACTCTGCCTTCTCTGGCTTTAGTGATAAAGACATCGTCAGGAGCTTAACGTTCTCAATTCCCGATTCGCATACCTCGGCGCTGATGAGCTTCGCCTGAGCTTGCCTCGTGGTCAGAAGCACCTTGACGAGCGCTTCTAATGAGTCCTCTATCACTACGGTGAACTTATGCCTAAGCATGGAAATCGAACCCCTGGGGCACCATCATCTGGCTGAGCCATTTGCCAGGAGGTACCATAGGCAATACCCTCTCCTCCCTGTCTATCGGCAAGTCTATGACGAGCGCTTGTCCTGTCCTTACCGCCCTTCTTACCAGCATCCTTAGGTCGTCCAAAGATTCGGCCACGGCGCCCTCGACGCCCATGGACTCTGCTAGCTTGACGTAATCAACGCTACCCTTAGTACGTCTTTTCAGGTATATCTCAAGGTTTTCGTCTTTGTACCTTTTTTGGTAGAAAAGGTCCTGCCACTGTCTTATCATGCCAAGAGTCTTATTGTCGAATATTATGCATATGACGGGAATGTTGTACTGGGCCATCGGTATTAAACTCTGACACGTCATCGTGAAGCTACCATCACCGTCGATGCAGGCTACGGTCCTATCAGGTGCAGCGACTTTCGCGCCGACGGCAGCAGGTAGACCGAATCCCATCGTACCAAGACCGCAACTCGTCAGTAAAGTTCTCGGTTCAAAGACCTTAAAGCAAAGCTGGACCCACATCTGGTGCTGCCCAACACCAGTGGTAACTATCG
>CAZZKR010000034.1:0-13253 GCA_964655015.1 uncultured Nitrososphaeria archaeon | reverse complement strand
TCAAGGGGTTACAAACCCAAAGATTTCCCCGGTTTTGTTATCGGTGCCGTCCGATGGCCCCCTGCCTGTCGCTCTGAAAAATTCACTAATTGCGCGGTTATAGATTTTTTGCGCATCCTTGCTTAGGTTACTTAAATATTCATGCCATAAAGTTAAAATCTCGCTTCCTTCCCCTTTTATCACGAGGGGGCACCCCTTGAACTCGCCAAATACTAGGGCAAAACCGATAAAAAAAGCTTTCGGATTACCCTACCAAAAATCGGTAGGGTTGAAAAACTGCGTATTACCGAAAAGGGGCGCTAAAAATAAGGATTCGGGGTGTAACCCATCCATAGCGGGGTAGGGTAGCCAGGATAACCCGCCGGGCTCATAACCCGGAGATCGATGGTTCAAATCCATCCCCCGCTACATATATACAATCGCTTATAATTAACCGACGGCAAAGTATGTATAATATCAGGTTATTCAGTGTACTTGTACTCCGGGCTTTCAACGAAAGTAACCGTCTTGTTCTCTACGAGGACGATCTTGTCTGTCAGCTTCAGGGCGAGAAGTCTGTCATGCGTTGCTATGGCGATGCAGACTCCCCTACTCGCCAACTCTTTTATTAGCTCCATGAAAGTTTCCCGACCGTTCTTGTCCAAGTTTGCCGTAGGTTCATCGAGTAACAGATTCTTCGGTCTAACGGCTAAGGCTCTGGCTAGTGCCACCTTTTGTTGCTGTCCAGCGGAAAGTGTTTGGACTCTTTCATTTGCTAAATGCTTAATACCAAGCATCTCGAGCGCCTCTTCGGTCCTAGCGATAACTTCCTCAGCAGGTACGTTTCTAATTCTTAGACCATAAGCTACGTTGTCGGCGACGCTACCCCTGAGCATTATTGGTTTTTCATGCACATAAACAACGTTTCGCCTCGCAGAGATCCTAACAGTTTCTGACGCAGACCAAGGATCAATACCATCTATCAAAACCTCGCCCATCCGCGGTCTATATATGGCGGCGGCCAACTTCAACAATGTAGTCTTTCCCGAACCGTTAGGTCCTATGATCGCGGTTACACCAAGACCGAATGTAAGGTTTACATCCTTAAGGACATCCTCGCTTACGTACGCAAACGATACGTTCCTCAGCTCTATCATGCGATCTTGCCCACCTTCCTGACGATTGCCGTTACTGTGAATGTAACTAGAAGTAGCATCCCTGCGAGTGTCAGGGCAAACTCAAACTCACCCTTTGAGACCTCTAAAGCTATAACCGTTGTCATAACGCGCGTAAATCCCTTGATGTTGCCTCCGAGCATTAGGGCTACGCCGAGCTCGCCTATCGCCCTGTTGAAACCTACTAAAATCGTTGTCAACAATCTCGGAAAAGACTCGGTAACCATCGTGATCAATGCTTGCCTCTCGGTTGCACCTATCGAAACAGCCATCTCCCAAATCCCGGACTTTGTCTCGCGAAGCACAGAGGCGCTAAGTGAGATTATGAGAGGAGTAATCAGAACAGCCTGACCTATGGTAATCGCGATAGGTGTGTAGAGTATACCAAAGAAACCCAAAGGACCCGAGCGGGAGAACAAAAGATAAAGTACAAGACCGATTATGACTGTCGGAACAGCTACGAGTGCATTTGCGACATCGAGTAATGTTCTCCTAAACTCTGACTCTTTAGCGGTTAGAATCATAGCGATGGGTATACTCCAAGATGCGGCAAGCACTGTGGCCATACCCGAAATGAGCAGCGACCTCATGACAACTTCAGCTACCTCTTGCCACATAGCACGACCTCCACTCAGCTCATTCCAAGCTCAGCCATGCTTTCCCAGGCATCGTTGAGCTTTTCTGTCGGGCCACCTATGACCGCGTTGAAGAAAGGTTTACCGTATTCTGCGATACCGTACTCTTCGATTATTCTTTGCCCTTCTTCCGAGAGTATGAATTCCATGAAGGCCTCAGCCAGCTTCTCATTCACAGCAGGAACCTTTACTGGGTTAACAACGTAGACGGAGTAGATGTTGAGCAGGACATCTCCTTTATCGATTAACGGTTTGAGCTCACCCAACCTGCTACTGAACTTAAGATACGTGCCGATGTCGCTGAGTGTATAAGCTCCTTTCTCATTAGCCACCATCAAAGTTTGCGCCATGTCAGATCCCAGCTCTAGGTACCATGACTTACCGGACGGGTTAACGCCAGCTAAAGACCATAGCATCAACTCCCTAGCATGTGTCCCTGAATTGTCCGCTCTTGATACGAATTTTGCCTTACCTTCTTCACCAGCGGTGTAGATGGCGGCCATAGCTTTGAGAGGTTCCATGCCGGTTATGCCAGCTGGGTCGTTGCCTGGTCCAACTATGATGAAGTAGTTGTATGCGAATATCCTGCCGGTTTTTAGCGTCCCATCATTAAGGTACCGCCTCTCGAGGTTTGGTGCATGCGATAAGACCATGTCAGCATCGCCTTGCGCGGCTCTTCTCAAAGCTTCACCGCTACCGACTGGGATGAACTGAACCAGAACGTTCGGATGCTTTTGTTTGAACGCATCGGCCAGCTTGTCGAGGAGACCGGTAGTGTAGAGGCTTGTTGTTGTCGTAATGCGGAGCACATTTTCGTAATGCGCGCTTTGGTAAATGTAGAGGAGAGAAACAACGGCCACAACGATGAGCGCTACGGCTATCCACCTCGTTTTCATACGCATCATCGTTATTCTTTTTTGGGATAACGATTCTTTTAAATGTTTTTATAAAAAAAGATAACGATTATGTACGGCCTTGAGAGGAGTACGTCCACAAGATTTAGCAGTTAGGGCTGAAGTATTCTTAGAATGGAAAGGCGAGGTAATCCTCGACTCGAAGCTGGCTAAAGTATTGCACGAAATCGAGCAGAGAGGTTCGTTACTGACGGCATGCAGAGTTGTCGGTGTGCCATATGCGAGGACTTGGGAGAGGTTGGCAAGGATTGAGGAAATATTCGGAAAGAAACTGCTCGAAGCTAAGCGTGGTGGCCTGGGAGGTGGTGGTGCGAGGCTAACGGAACTCGGCAAGGAACTCCTCAAGCTTTACCTTGATGCTGAGACTAAGCTCGGCGCCCCGCTCAGAGCAACACCGGAGACGAAAGTCGCGAGGAGTATGCCCGACTTGGCAGTGATGGGAAGCAACGACCCGGCGCTAGAGGTTCTCATCGGAATTCTCAAGGCAAAGAAGCCTGATATAGACATCGAAGTCTCTTGGCTCGGTTCGGCAGGTGGTCTAGCTGCACTCATGATGGGCGATGCACATGTGGCTGGGGTCCACCTCTTGGACCCTATGACGGGCAAATACAATCTGCCCTTCCTAAGTCGGTACTGGCTCGAGGATAGAGCGGTAATCGTCAGGGGGTATCAGCGTGAACTCGGCTTGGCATTTAGACATGACACAAACGTCAGCGGAATTTCGGACTTGTTGAATCGTAACCTCAGACTCGTGAACAGAAATCCAGGCTCGGGTACGAGAACTTTATTGGATCACTTGCTCAAACAAGCGGCACTCGACAAGGGCATAGACCCAGCCGATGTACCGCGACTCGTCAGAAATTATGACAGAGAAGTCAAGACACACTTCGAGGTCGCCAAGGAGATAGCAACAGGAGCCGCAGACGTGGGAATGACCGTGAGGTATGCCGCGGAGCTCTATGGCTTGCGATTCATGAGAATCGTATGGGAATGGTACGACCTAGCAGTCCTAAAGGAAGCTATGAGGAGGGAGACGGTAAGGGAACTGATCAAACTTCTGACGTCCAAAGAGTTCATGCAAGCGATAAGGCGGATGAAGGGATACAGAACGACGAGCGAAACCGGTAAGATAGTGAGCGATTAAAATAGCGAACCTTACGTTCCTTCTTTAGGTTTGGTGCGCGTTACCCCTTTATTGACGATATATTCGTACTTTAGGGTCTTTGTAGGTCTCTCCGGAATAAGGCCTTCAGGTCTGTAAAGCAGGACGATGATAAGTGCAAGTCCTAACAACATGTACTCGAGCCAGACCACGTCGAACGGAAGGAAAGCCTCGAAATAACTCTTGTAGAAAGTTATAAGCCTCCGAAGCGTCACGAATATGCCTGCTCCTACGAGGGCTCCGAGGTTATTGCCAGCCCCTCCAACTATCACCATAACCCATGGCCAGAAGGTATGCGTGACCCTATTGAAATCACGAGCAGATACGCTCGCTGTGAGAAACGAGTAGAGCGCTCCACCGATTGCGGCTATCGCACATCCTACAATCAATGTCTTGATTCTTAACCTATTGACGTCTTTCCCGTAAACTCTGGCCGAGAGCTCGTCATCCCTTACGGCTCTAAGTGTCCTGCCAAGTGGTGATCTACTAACGAACTCTAGGTAAACGAATATGGCCGCGGTTACACCGATTATCGTTAAGGCCACGTAGAGCGATCTGTACTCTCCACTGACCCACCTGAACGGGTCGGGTATGCGGACGCCTAAGCTACCTCCAATGAACGGCTCCCAGTTATCCCCTATAATCTTTAGAACTTCTGCCATAGCCAAGAGGGTCATGGCAAGATAATCGCCCCTAAGCCTTATTCCAGGATAAGATGCGATGTATCCCAAAGCCGCCCCAGCCAGCGCCGCTCCTGCCAGTGAGAGCAAAAGATAGCAGATCGAGATCACAGGATCGTCCATTAAAACTTGGTTAATCGAGGAGACAACTTCCAAGTTGTTTTTGATGAAGTCTGACCCTGCAGGTGTGTTGAACAAATATGCGAGAACCCTGCCCGGAACTGCTCCAACAAAAAAAGCACCCCCTGCAACAGCTAGCAGCTTCCCAAAGTTCGGTATTCCTGTATATCCGAACTCAAGGTTTAGGCTCATAGAGATTATCGCGAATATGCCAAAGAGAGTCAGCAAGTCTATGAGAAATGTGAGTGGGATGGGAAGTGCCACTTTACCCCACCTTCCTCAAAAACTTCTTCCAATCCACGCCGGCTAGGCCCTTCGGAGCGATGAGCAACGTCAGCAGCATTACGATTAAAGGTATCACAGGACGATAAGGAACAACCCATGGCCCGAGGGTTACCGATAGGTAACCGGTCCCCAGCACCTCAGCTAGACCTATTACCGCACCCCCAACAAAAGCTCCGTATATGTTGCTCAAACCTCCTAGTATGCTTGCGGCAAATATGCTTATCAGCAATCTTATGCCTATGTCCGGGTTACAGGTCATGTACAACGGCATGAGAGCGCCGACAGCCCCTGCCAGTCCGCCCGAGATGAACCAAGAGACCGCATACATCATGTTGATGTTTATCCCGACAACTTCTGCCAAAGAAGGGTTCTCTATCGCTGCTCTCATCGCTATTCCAAACTTCGTCTTGTTCAGGAAGAAGTAGAGTAAAGTTATCATAACGAAGGCAAGGATGGGGGCTATAACAAAAATTCCTGGTTGTCCGAATATCTCAATATCAAAACCCTTTAGCTGGAAGAGTCTCGTGATAAGTTTGTGAACCCTGTTAAGATAATCGGCGAATATGTTAATCAACGATATGAGTATCATATCGTATGCGATCGTCGCGATCATTAAGATCACATAATTCGCGCCCCTATCCATTAAAGGCTTTAGCACCGCCAAGTAGAGCACCAAAGCTGCCGCCCCTCCTAACATGAATGCTGGAATCGTGCCCAGATACGGGTTAATGTTAAGTAGCCGAACCAATGCCAGGTTCAAGTATATGTTCAGCGTGGCGAAGTCTCCATGGGCAAAATTGGGAACTCTTGTGGTCATATAGGTCAAAGTCAACCCTGCGCTGAGCATAATCATCAGCGAGCTGAAGATCAGAGCATCCCTCACTAGGAGAAGACTCAAGTCCGTCTTCCCTACCGATGCATCCATTCTAACGGACTTGTTAATAACTTTAGCTAAATCCTTATAAGAGTGTGTATGTTTTCATTAAGTTTAAAGCAGGATGAGAAAATGATAACAAAAGGTGTAACGAAAACTGTAGCTGTAGTCGTTGCTATAATAACGCTACTGATCGGTGTGGGTATAGGGTACGTGGCAACGTCTTACATGATGCCTGCTGCTCCTGCAGCCCCTGCGGTCGGTCTAACCGGCGAGGTGCCGATTGGTGTACTACTTCCCTTGAGCGGGCCGCTTGCGACTCTCGGAGAGCCCAATAGGCCTGCTCTACTCATAGCTGCCGATGAGATAAACGATTTTCTAGCAAAGGCAGGGGCCAACTGGAGAATAAAGCTCTACATCGAGGACACCGAGACGAAACCTGAGGTTGCGCTGGAGAAGCTGATGAGCTTACATGCAAAGGGTATCAAGGTAGTAATTGGACCGATGGGTAGTGGAGAGATATTAAAGATAAAAGAATACGCAGACTCGAACAAGATACTGGTCATATCGCAGTCTTCGACTTCGCCGCTGCTTGCAATAAAGGGTGATTACATCTACAGGTTTGTTCCAAATGACTTTTGCCAGGGACCGATAGGGCCTAAGTTCGCCAAGAACCTTGGTGTAACGCATATGTTCCTTGTATACCTAGCTAACCCATGGGGCGATGGTCTGGCAGAGGTATCCGAGAAAACTGCGAAGGAGCTTGGCATTACGGTCGCAGGGAAGTTTAGGATAGCCGAGGGTGCACCAGACTACTCCGCAGAGGTCTCGAGCCTTGTCGCAGAGGTTAACAAACTCGTAGAGCAGGGCATCCCGCCTGAGAAGATAATGATACATATAATCACCTACGGTGAGGCTACGACATTCATGCTATCCGCCAGAGAATATGACATTCTTTGGAAAGTGAAGTGGTTCGGAAGTGATGGAACAGCTTACGAGGGCACACTCATCGACGAGGTGAAGACTGCAGAGTTCGCCTCAAGTGTTAGGTTCGTAAGCCCAATATTTACACCCACGAAGACATCAAGGTATCAAGAGTTAATGGACGAGCTCGTCAGACAGCTTGGAAGGACAGCACCGCCTTATGCTTTCAACGCTTATGATGCTTTATGGGTGGTAGCGCTTTCCCTGATGGCGACTAACAAATACGATACCGATGCTATCATATCCGTCATGCCTACTATACTCAAGAATTACTATGGTGCAAGCGGTTACATTGTACTTGACGAGACGGGTGACAGGATTGCCGTGGACTATGAGCTGACAGAGATCCTAGCAAAGGACGGTAAGTACGAGTGGGCCGTTACAGGAATGTACTATGGAACGACGGGCGAGATTGTCTGGGAGTGACCTGAAAAAGTTTTAAATTCCTTAATTTTTTATGCTATGCACATAATGTCAGAGAGCATACTAAGGATCAGGAACGTGAAGAAAAGCTTTGGCGGACTCATGGCTGTAGCAGGGGTTAGCATGGATGTTGAGAAAAACACCCTGACGATCTTGATAGGGCCTAACGGAAGCGGCAAGACTACACTCATCAACTTGATAACGGGAGTGTACAAGCCAGACGACGGAAGAATCTTCTTTGACGGTACGGATATAACCGCGCTCCCGTCACATGAGATATTCAGACTCGGTATATCTAGGACCTTCCAAATACCACAGCCTTTCAGAAAACTCACGGTTCTGGAAAACATGCTAGCAGTCTATCCAGGTAACCCCGGAGAAGGTTTTATCTCAGCTCTAAAGAGAGATAAGTGGAGAAAGTTTGAGGAAGAAGCCGTCGAGAGAGCTTTCGAGTTCCTCAAATTCCTTAAATTAGACAATCTATGGTATCAGGAAGCCGAGAAGCTGAGCGGAGGACAGATGAAGCTCTTAGAGGTCGGAAGGGCACTTATGGCTGGTGCGAAGCTACTGATAATGGATGAACCAATAGCTGGTGTAAACCCAGTACTCGCCCATGAGATATTCAAAATTTTCAGAAAGCTTAAAGAAGAAAAGAACTTGACGATTCTCACCGTAGAGCATAGGCTTGACATCGCCCTCCGCTACGTCGACTATGTTTATGTAATGGCGGCAGGTTCCATAATCACATCCGGAAAACCAGAGGAAGTCATCTCGGATAGAAGGGTTATCGACGCTTACCTCGGGGGATAGCAGGCCATGATAGAAATCAAGAACCTGAACTCTGGTTATCGTAAGCTCCAAGTACTATTTGACGTATCGGCCAACTTTCAACCCGGAAAGATAAACACGATAGTTGGACCTAACGGAAGCGGAAAGAGCACGTTGCTAAAATCCATATTCGGGCTGACCACGATTTATTCCGGGTCTGTGAAGTTTGGAGACATAGAACTCGTCGGTAAACCCCCGCATGAGATAGCTAGGCTTGGCATAGCCTATCTGCCCCAGCTCGGCAAAATATTCGAGAACCTCAGTGTGGAGGAAAACCTCATGATGGCAGGCTACACTCTCGATAAATCTGAGATAGCGGATAGGTTGAAGGAAGTTTGTGAAATGTTTCCACTCGTGAAAAAGTATTGGCGAACCAAAGCTGGTTTGCTAAGCGGCGGCGAGAGGCAGATGATCGCGATGGCTATGGCACTCTTGAGGAAGCCCAAGGTCATGATGTTCGATGAACCAACGAGCGAGCTTGCACCAAAAGTCGCCAACAGTGTGCTCGAGAAAATAGTTGAGCTCAGAGATACGATGAAGATCACAATAATTCTTGTGGAGCAGAATGCTAAGAAAGCCCTTGAGATAGGTGATAGAGCTTATCTGTTAGTTGGCGGAAGACTCTCATTCGAAGGAGAATGTGTCGAACTCCTAACCCACCCACAACTTTCGGCGCTTTACCTCGGGTTGGGTAGCGGTTCCTAACCTTTTCTCATCCACCAGTCGGTTTTCCTATTAGCTCCACCTTACTGTACTCCTCAGCTCCGACCCTTCTTTCGAATTTGTACACTATGGCATCTGCTTCCTCGAAAACCTCTTCATCATGCGTGATTACGATCACCTGTCTGATTCCTTTGCTAAGCGCCGAGAAGACTTCCGCAAGCCTCCTCTTATTCTCGGAGTCTAGGTGCACAGTCGGCTCATCGAGTATGAAGAAGCCTAACCTTCTCGCACCAAGTATGTCGCCGATGGCAAGCCTAAGAGCTAGGGCAACGGCAACTTTCTCACCACCACTAAGCCTATCGGTATCAACTTCTCGTCCCCTCTGATAGCTCTTGATCTCGAGCTCATTCTTAACCTCCTCGAGCTTTATACCATCGACATTTATGTTAAACAATTCTAGATGCTCAGTGGCAAGCCTTGATACCTCCTTGATCGCCCACGACCTGAGGGATTTGAGCACAGGCCCGTCTCTATAGTATACTTTCTCCCTAACATCCACGAGGAAGTCACGGAACTTTTTGGCATCTTCGAGTGTGCTTACAACATTTTTAAGCTTAGAAAGAATGTCGTCCTTCTCCTTAATATCTTTCTTATCTCTCTCGATCTCATTCTCCAGCGCGCCGACATTCTTTTGAAGTCCCTCATAAGAACTCCTGAGGTTGTCGTATCGTTCCTTATCGAAAGCCTTCGCGTCCAACAGCCTAGCTTCAACATCCTTTATCATCGGAGTAATGCCATCCACTATGGCTAGAGTGCGGAGTTGTTCGATATCCGGAAGATTATCCTCTGGTATCGACGCTGCTGTTTTCTCAACATTTTCTAGCCTTTCCTTCATAAGTTTAAGCTTCTCTGGACTATCGATACCAGCTGCCTCTAGGATAGTTCGACTCTTCCTAATTTCTTCCTGCAACTCATCAATGTCCTTATTCTCAAGTATAGATACTCGCGCCAATTCCTCTTTCATAACATTCAACTTAGCATTTGACGAATCTAACCTTGACAAGAGGACTCTTTCCTCATCGCTTAGAGTCCTCGTTTTTGTCCTTAGTTCATCAAAGTACGCTTTGAGTCCGGACTTGTAAGACTCTTCGAAAAGTCCGATCACCTCTTCCCTCTTTCTCTTAATGACCCTCTTCAGAGAATTTTCTCTACCGTCTCCCGTTACCAACTACTTGCCAAGCTCCACGGCCAGATCAACAAGCTCGGCGGTCTTGCTGTCGGCTTCTTTAACGATTTCAGAGAACTCTCTCCCTTCTGGCCCTTTTTCACCCAGTATCTCTAACTTTTTCATCACTTCGCTCCTTTCATTCCTAACACGATCTATCTCCTCCTTCAAATGCTCGATATCCTTCTCAAGATCCGTGATTTCTTCTTTCAGTTTATCCCTCAACCTTATCCTTTCCTCAACCTCGTCCTTTAACTTCATCCGCTCCAACGCTGACTCACACTCCTTTAGCTCTTCTTTCTTTTTCTTAATCCAAGCATTAGTGACGTTTTTAATGGATCTGATTGTGGATAAAATGTTGTAGTATGCCTCCATGAAACGCTGCATATCTTCTAACTTAACCTTCGTTATCTCCAGCTCTTCTTTTAGTTCTGCAAGGCGCTGCTCCTTCTCTTTCAACCCTTCTTTAAGCTTGCTCAGAGCGAGTTCGTACTCTGAGATTTCTCTGCTAATTCTATCCAAGTCATCAACTGAGTATCCCGTCTCTTTCCTTATCCTTTCCTCAAAATCTTTGATCACATCACCCATCCTTTTATAGGCAACTTCCATCATGCTAAGGCCTAATAGATCATCGAATAGTGCCTTTATCTCCTTAGGTTGCCATGAAAGTATCCTATCAATTTCTCCTTGCTGGATGATCACCGAAGCCCTCAACCTTTCATATCCCATGCGTAAGATTTCCTCAATCTTTTTGGTTACCGTATCCTCTCTCCTTCTCTCACCGCTCACTAAGGGTTTTCCGTCAACCCTTAGGTAGGCATCCTCCAGTCTACCCTGGCTATCGAAGCTCCTGCCGACAGTGTACGTCTTACCATCGAGCACGAGCTCAACTTCCACTTGACCTCTAGGCGCCCCATCCCTAGCTATGTTCGTATTAGCCCCTCTTCCGTGCTTGCCGAAGAGTGCGTATGTTATTCCATCTACGACGGAAGTCTTTCCAGAACCGTTTCTACCCACGAAGACATGAAGGCCCGGTCCTAACTCTAGGTAAGTCTCCTTATGCGATGTAAAGTTCTTGAGAAGGACCTTGGCAATCACTTCAACCTCCCCTCCTTGAAGGTCCTCCAGATGATTTCCAGAGCCCCCTTCCTCCAATCCTCATCGTTAAGGGCTTTGAGCAACTCAAAGAGTACAAACTCAGCCTTTTCACTACTTCCCAACACAACCTCCGCCAACCTCCTAAGCTCGGCATCCATTTCAGGGGCTTCATGCAGAACTTCTCTACCAACTTCTTTTAAGACCTGCTTGATATCGACTATGTAGGAAGCACTCAGCGAATCTTCGAACGGTTTAGGATCAAAGGGTCTGCTGGTCTCTGCCCTTATCAGGAGACATGGTTTCTTATGGCCTTTATGTTTAAGCGATGTTAATTCACGCACCAAAGTTTCTAGAGCTTCGAACCTCACATGCCTCTCCATTCTTGGCCTTACGGACTCCAACCTAACTTTGTTTATTTTTGGATCATCCGAAGAAAGGTCAACCAAGTTAACGAAAGAAGTCTCCGGATCATTCCAATCTACCCAATGGGTCGCCCCTGGGTACGAGCCCAAACCGTTACCATGCCTAAACTCATAGGACACGTGGATGTGCCCCATCGCATAGTAGTCGAAGTCTGTCGGAATGTCATCTTTGGATATTTCGCCCGCGAATTCATGCAACCCGATAAGCCCTTGATGCAGTACGAGAACTCTCCTCCTTCCATCGACCCGCTTTGCTCTATTAGCGACCTCTTTGATCTTCTTACGCAACTCTTCCCTCTCAACTTTTTTGTACTTATGAAGACCGGCTATAACGACGTCCCCTATAACCAGCGGCTCTCCTGTTCCAACATAGTTGGCAATCCCCAAGACATCAAGAATGTAGGGGTGAGGTGTGCTAGGGACGTTGGATATGTCGTGTTCACCAAGAGTAAAGACGAACCTTATGCCCCTCTCATCCAGACGTTTAACTCCTTCCGCAAGAACCCTCATCGCAGTTCCGTAAGGTTTAGAAGAGTCTAGTATGTCGCCCGAGTGGATGACCAGCTTAACATGCTCTCTTATAAAAATCTCGACAGCTTCTTGGAAGGCATCATAGTAGTCTTGCTCCCTCTCCTTATCCTTTCCCGCATAAGCTCCGAGGTGCGTATCGGATAGGTGTCCGATAATCATAGCCTAATGAGTTCCTCCGTCGATATATTCTTTCGTCCTACGCTAGCTTCTTCGGCCCACAGCTCTACAGCATCCAAGTCCCTGCCCATGTGCTTTTCTTCAACATGATACACCTTGACGAGTGCAGGTACGGTTACCCATTGACCCGCCAATATCATCTCGCCGGTATTGAGGCTTGGCAAAGTCGCACCCAATTCTGTTGAAACTTCATCCGTCACTTCCATAACGAAACTTTGGTCTCTCGGATGGGTTATGCCAGATATGGCGAAGCTGCCCATTTGACTCACCACGTCTGCATTCAACTTACACGGTCTTTGTGAGACTAAAATCAGAGAAACCCCAAACTTTCTACCTTCCCTGGCTATTCTGGCTAACACATCGGAACATCTAGAACTTCTATCCTGCGGTATGAACGTGTGTGCCTCCTCGACCGCTATGACTACGGGTGATTTGAACCTCGAATTTTTCTTGAATATTGCATTTTTCCTGTCGTTCAGGATTTCTGTGAGGTAATGCGCCACAATTATCTGGGCCTGTGTTTCTGTTAGTTCTGAAAGATCCAACACGTTTATTTTGTTAGGCTCAATAAGATTGAGCGGGCTTTCTGCCTCTGTGTCGAATATCTTACCCTTTATTGCAAGGCCTCTATCTATTATCTCCAATAGTCTACTGGCGGTAGCTCTCGTTTGGAAGTCTTCGTCTTCATTATTTGCACAACCTTCAAGCTTCCCTTTCAAAGTTCCCCAGAAGTCTGGTGACTTTGCTACATCCTTACTGTAGACTCTTCTCAGCAAATCTCTCTGCTTTGTAGCATCGCTTCTTATGTCTAGCATGTCTGCCAACTCCTCAGAATCCAGATACCGTGGGTTGATTCTTGGGGGCACAAACTTCACTTTTTTAATCTTCAGATCATAATACTCAGCATGATAATCTAGGATTATCATCGTCCCGTTTTTCTCTGCTATCCTTTTTGCTATCAACGCCAAAAGGTTCGACTTTCCTTTGCCCGTAGCGGCCAGTATCGCGAGATGTCTGGAAGCAACCTTGTTCAGGTTTACAGAAACCGTAACGTTCTCTCTCCTTAACAGCTTTCCGA
>CAZZKR010000033.1:0-17241 GCA_964655015.1 uncultured Nitrososphaeria archaeon | reverse complement strand
CTGCTGTCACAAATCTTTTCTTATTCTAATTTGCACTGCACTTTTAATAATCAACTTTTTGGTCGTACTACTTATGGACTTGCCAACCGTTTGGCATTAATTTAATTTCAATACTCTTAACAAACTTATTGTATGTCTGAGTGGCAGGCTTAATAGCCGTTAGTTGGAATAAGTTATACTAACTTGAGAAGCCTCCTCAGGTTGCTTAACCATCTGTCAGGGAGTCTACACCATTCATCGCAATATTCGAGGTAAGCGCATTCTTTACAGCATTTGAGAAAGCATTCTTCACATACAATTAAGTTTTCAAAGTCAAGACCTGCACTTTCACAGATTGATTCAAACTCTATGAGATAAGGATTTGCTTTAACTTCCTCTACTTCAAAGTAAATGCAGTAAAAGTTTTTTGTAAGCTTGTGGCATATAGAACATTCGAAAGGCTCTCCCTCAGATTCACCATAGCAGAATCCTAACATGTGTATACTTTCCCTCTTTCTCGTATATTGAAGAACCTCAGAAAGTTCATGATGAAGTAATTTTTTCCTATGTTCTTGAAGTAATTCTTTCTTCCATTCTTCATTAAGGCTCATCATCCACCACTCAGGATTTATCTTCATTACCCATTTTCCTTTAAATCGTTGATGTGGCTTAACGTAAGCCTGGTATCCTTCTTTTTCAAGAGAGACATCTTCTGCAAACTCTACTCTTACGAGCTTCTTTAAAATAATGTTTAGATCCTCTTCTGACATATCTAATAATACTTGCTTTAAGAGTTCTTTAAGCTCTTCATTGTCCTTGACCACTCTATCAACGAATTCTTGAACCAACTTATCTCTCGTTTTAGGAGACATCTCGGTAAAGCTTTATTTTTCAATCAAGCTAATATATTTTTCAATACTCTTTCGGTTGTGAGGGTTCAAGTGTCTTCATATTGATAGGCCTCGTTACACTTTACTTTGAGAGATTACTTTAGCTCCATAGTGACACGTGAAGAAATGCTGGTACATCTATAGAAATGGATGTTAAAGAAATCTCATCCATAAGTGACACATGATATATCTTTTAATGGTTGCAGCATTTAATAGAAAAGAAAAGGAGTTAACTGAAATGAATCAAATTTTTAACTTATTGTAAAGATTGATTAGTTTTAAAGTAATAGATACCATCTCAGTAAGTTTATTTCTCTGGCTACGATCTTCTCTCGGAAAGTATACGTATTCTTTTCCCTCATCATCCCATGTTATGTGACCGTGTTCCGAATAGTATTTTTCATCATCTATTCTCCCAGGACATACGAGCATCCCAAAATTAAAATATCCTGATTCTAAATAGCTTTCTAATTGTCTATAACCCTTAGATGCGCTCCTTGAATTTGACTCGCCTTCTAATACTATTGCTTGACAATTATTTACATTCTTTAGTTCATATCTTAAATCCTAGGTTTAATCAATTCAAATTCAGCAAACCAAGCTCCCTTTTCTATAATACCTTTATTCTTAAGGTCATCTTGCAATTCAGGAATTTTAATAGCTATCATATCTGACACTCCAGTAAATAGCAAGTGATCTAAGATTCCCTCTGGAAATATAATATATCCTAAATCTCTTAAGATAAATCCTGCTAAGACAATGTATAAGCCCTCACCGCCCCATGTATAGCAAATAATTACTTGGTCAGGATTTAAGCTCAAGTTTTTTGCTGCGATTAACATATTATGAATATCTTGTTTTATAGAAATTTCATTTTTAATTCTATATCGAAATGCTCTATTTGCATCTATCAGAAAGACTACGTTCCTATTGAAATATTTTGTATAGTTTCTTAAAGAATCTATACCAAGTAAAAACCTCATCGTGTAAGGATGGAAGGCATAGTGTATTTTGGTATATTCATCACCTTGAATAGGAAAATAGTTCTCCATATGTAAAGCAAAAAGAGTTGCTATTAAACTATCTCTAAATTCAAGTGCAACCTCAATCACTCCTTCATAAATCTTTTTTACTTTTAAAGGCTTACAGTTTAGAATTATTTTTGTATTGTATTCAAAAAGATTTGCAAGCCATTCTAATTCATGAGGATCGATCCATTTCATTGTCATCTCCCTTTAATATACAAAGGTAACCTAAAAAGCTATTATTGAGTTTAAGCCGCGCTGCCTCCTATCTTCAATGATCATTTCTATTATTGCCTGAAGGTTTCTACGTATGAAATCCACGACTTCTTGGCATATCTCACGTTCAACGATTTTCTTGGCCAGCATGTTGATAATTAGCTCCAACGTTATCTTCACACTCCCCTTAGCATTCTCAAGGAGGTCTATACGGCATTCATTGCAAAACGGAGCATTTATCGGCTTCATCCTACCTTTACAGGTGCTACAGTACGCTGTTATAGGAAGAAAGTTGTCACGGTATGCGGGAGACCACTCCCTTCTATATTTATGGACGAAGCCATGTCGATTGGGTGGAAGAAGATCATTCATAGAAATTTTTTCAATAATCCATTTAGCCATTTCCGGGTCGAGCCAGCGCTCAATATAATCTATAGCGTAGTGTAGGTCGGCTGCTAAAATCCCTTGCTGACCATGAATGCTCTGTAGTATAAATCTTACCCACTTCATACCAAGCTTCCTATCATCATCATGCTTCAACGACGATCCGAAGAGTTTCATAATCAAATTAATTTCATAAAATCCATGAGTATTAAGCCACCTCTCTGGACCATCGATAAGCTGATTGGCATCCCTTAAAGCTTCAACGCTTAGCCCCATCATTCTACCTATCCTTTCATGACATCTATGGCTTGGCATACTAGTACTGTTTTTACTTAAGCTTCCTAAAAATGGTTTACTGGTTTTATAATTTATCGTCAGCAGACAAAGTCACATTTTTACATTCCAATAATTTTAGGTGTCGTGTAGGTTCGACCCGCCTTAAAACTTAGAGAAAAATATATGTATAATAGAGGCATAATAATAGACTAATGAAGAATGACGAAAAAATACTTAGAATTTTAGAGAAGTTGGAAGAACTTAGGAATAGGGGGTTAATAAACGAAGAATACTATCAAGAGAGACGTAAAGTATTGTTATCAAAGTATCTAGAGGGTAGAGAAGAAACCTTTTACCCTAAACCATCAAAACTTAGCAGATATAAGTATATAAAAATAGGCATCCTAGTTGCTTGTATAATTTTCATTATAGTGTTTACGTCATCTATAGTTATTAGTTATACCAATGCTTCATCTGTAAATATTCTGGCCACAAAACTTGTAAAAGTTTCTCAGGACTCTATCTCAGTAAAAATACTCTTCAACAATCCATCCACTCATCAAAATTATATAGCAAGATGTAGCTATGAGATTAAATTAAGTGGATCTCCAGTATACAAAGGCGAGTTAAATGATTTAATGTTACCAGCTGAGAGAACGAAGGAATTAATACTAGACATACCTATGAAGACACCAACGGCACGTAAATACTTATCTAAAGTTGTGGAAGAAGGATTATTGGATGGAGAAATAGAAATTGAGTACACACTTCCCGTTCTATTTCTAAACATAATTCAGACACCTATTGTTGTAAATAAGCACGAGATAGAAAGAATTCAAACTCCAGAACTACCTCAAAAACTTGTCATTACAAATGAAAACGAATTTTTGTTTCGAAATATTATTGGGATCATTCCTGAAAAGAAGGTATTCAACTTTACTTGGGCACCTCCCTATGAACTGACAATCGAACTTCGATCCATGAATTACATAGTATTCAAAGAAGAAGGTATCGAGGGCGTTCTTATAGACCTTAAAGGGGTTTTAGAAAATATGGATTGGAGTGATGAAGAACTATCATTAATGATGGATTTTCTTAAAGAGACGACGCCTCACTTAAGGCTCCTTTTCGAAGGATCTTATGTAGATCATTTTGAAATAATCTTGCCTAAAAACGTTAAAGTAATAGACGTACAAATCTTACAAGGAAATCCAAGTTACTTTATAAATCGGGCGAGGAATAGCATACTCGTGAGTATTCAATTTTACAAACCAACAGCACCCAGCATTGTTGACCCCTATGGTAGGGCAGAGCTCTTGATAATATTCACAAGATAATAAGATCTTCGGTCCTGCTAACTAAGTAGTACACCTTTTATGTTTCTTATCGTTATGAAGATGTTTTATGGTGGTTGGTAGATCGTGGAATAGCCTATTTTAAGCCCTATCCTAATTTGGATGAGTTGGCCATGCTAACAAATATTTTACATTAATCCCGCCAGTGGTTGAGTTTTCTACCATGTTACATACCAGTCTGCCGCAAGAACGTCATAAACCCTCAGGAGTTGGAGTTAAATTTATATACCCACCGGCGGCACTTAATTGTAGAGTAGACAGTCACGGTATTTTTACGTCTTTGAACTTTTCACTGGCTTGCTGTCCAGCCACGCCCCAATTTTCCATCGGATCTTCATGAATTATGATCTCAACGGCGTCTGTCGGAATACCTAATGTGGTGAAAACCTTAGTTATACCCTCTATCACCTTTTTCTTGGCCTCGTTTGAAAACCCTTTCCATACATACACGTGTACTATCGGCACGATTTCTATGAAAATCACCACATCTTATAAAACTTTACATAAATTATTAAAACACAAGCGGCGCAGCCTCGCATTAGTTCAGCACGGTGGAAAAATTTCCAACATTTGTTAATGTTTAAGCATGAGCGAACAATATATTAGGGATTAAAAATTAAAACCCTGGGTTGTGAAATGTATGTCGCGTAAAAATTACAGAATAGCGCACATATCCGACACGCACATTACCAAGTGTGGCCAGTTCGATGAAGACGTATTTAATATGGGCCTTGAAGCGCTCGACATGCTCAGCCCAAAACCCGATATTTTGGTGCATACAGGGGATCTTACCGATAACGGTATCCTTCCAGATTATGAGTTGGCGGCAGACGTTCTTAGAGCTATGAAATACAAATTCCTCATAGCGCCGGGCAACCACGACGAAAGAAACTATGGCCATTCTCTTTTCAAGGAGATGGTTGGACCTCTGGATTTTGAAGTAGAAGAAGATTGGGCAAAGTTCGTGGTTCTAAACTCGCCAGAGCCGGACAGGGACGAAGGGAGGCTAGGAAGGCGTAGACAAATCTATTTGGAAGAGGTGTTAAAATCGACACCAGCAGAGAAATTAAAGGTTGTAGCCTTTCATCATCACCTAGTACCCGTTCCGTACTCTGGAAGAGAGGTGAACGTTTTAGAGGATGCTGGTGATGTGCTCGACATAATCCTTCAAAACCGCGTCAACCTAGTGTTAATGGGACACAGGCACGTGAGGCACGTTATCAAGATAGATGAGACGATTCTCGTGAACGCAGGAACGTTTTCATGTATAAGGACAAGGGGGCGCTTCCTGCATTCGTTTAATGTGATAGATGTTTTAAGTGATGGTACTATAAGGATTTCGGAGGTTGACATAAAGACTAAGGAAGAGAGGTTGCTAAAGCATTTCAAAGTATGCACCTCAAACGGGAGCCTCTGATATAGAACTTCGCGCTTCCTAAGTAAGACGATTGTCATTTTGTGGAAGGAAGGTTTTTATCCAATCTCAACATTTAATTGAAGGTCTAACAAAGTGTAGTTGGAGGTCAAAAAAAGTGTACAACGAAATTCGCATCAAGAAAGTAATCAAGAGAGACGGTAGAGTTGTTGACTTCGATGTCAACAGAATATCAGAAGCAATCAGGAAGGCCATGGTATCAACAAACCAGTACGATCCTAAGACCCATTCGGAAGTTTTGAAGTACGTATTAAAACTGCTGAATGAAAAGTTCTCTGACGGGCGCATACCACATGTTGAAGAGATACAAGACATAGTCGAGCTTTCTCTCGTTAAGTTCGACCTATATGAGGTGGCGAAGGCCTACATCCTTTACAGAAAAGAGAGGGAGAAGATAAGGGAAGAGAAGAAAAAGATACTCGAAAAGGACTACGTAGATGAGGTCGATAAGGCATTTTCGTTGAACGCTCTCAGACTGATGGCATCTAGGTACTTGCTAAGGGATGAGAGCGGTAAGCTAATCGAAGGTCCAAAGCAGATGTTCCAAAGGGTTGCCGCTCTTGTTATAATACCTGACATACTGTATGATGAGTTGGT
Source organism: uncultured Nitrososphaeria archaeon (assembly GCA_964655015.1). Classification (GTDB taxonomy): domain Archaea; phylum Thermoproteota; class Nitrososphaeria_A; order Caldarchaeales; family Wolframiiraptoraceae; genus Terraquivivens. The sequence continues at coordinate 11,084 of CAZZKR010000033.1, read as the reverse complement.
TTTCTCAAAAACAGGGGGACAGAAGGTTCACGAAAAAGAGGACTTTAATCCGTCTGAGTGGGTTGGTAAGCTGGTATTAGAAACTGGGGAAAATGGGCATAAGGTCGTTTGGAACGAATGGCATCTCGAACGTATGAAGTATCTTTATGACGAGCTTAACTCGCAAGGAAAAATGAAAGTTAGTTGGAGCGAGTTTCTCAAACTTTTCCAGGACGGTGCTTTTAAGCACGTTCTTAAAAATTTTGAAAGTTACTACAACCTGATGGTTAGTAAAAAATTCATGCCAAACAGTCCGACGTTATTCAACGCCGGTACAAGATTAGGCCAACTCTCTGCATGCTTCGTCCTCGACATAGATGACAACATAGAATCGATAATGGATGCTGCTAAGGACGCTGCCTTAATATTCAAATCTGGCGGCGGAGTTGGCATAAACTACTCCAAGCTAAGACCTGAGGGTGATATTGTTTCCTCAACGTCCGGTGTTGCATCGGGTCCAGTATCTTTCATGAAAATAATCGACACAGTCACGGAAGTCGTTAAACAAGGAGGCAAAAGAAGAGGCGCTAACATGGGAATACTTGAGATATGGCATCCCGACATAGAGAAGTTCATAAACTCAAAGCTGACTGAAGGGTACCTTGAGAATTTTAACATATCGGTATTGATAACGCCGGACTTCTGGGAAAGCTACGAATCCAAGAAAGCTTATCCGTTGATAAACCCCAGGACAAAGACTGTTTGGAAGACTGTAGACCCTGTCAGACTTTTCAGGTCAATAGCTGAAGCGGCATGGAAGACGGCAGACCCTGGCGTAATTTTCTTGGATAACCTGAATCGGAGAAACCCGTTAAGGAAGGCATTGGGCTACATCAGGGCCACGAATCCATGCGGTGAACAACCTTTGTATCCATACGAGTCCTGCAATCTTGGTTCAATAAACCTGTATGCTTTCGTGCGTCATACTGCTAACGGGCCCGTGTTCGATTGGGAGGAGCTTTCTAAGACAGTAAGGCTCGCCATTAGGTTTTTGGACAACGTAATAGATGTCAACAAATATCCTTTGCAGCGCATAGAGAAAATGACCAAGAGGACGCGGCGAGTCGGTCTGGGTATAATGGGGTTGGCGGATACACTTTATGCGCTGAAGATTCCGTACAATAGCGAAGAAGGATTCGCCATGATGAGTAAAATCATGGAGTTCATCACGTTCCACGCTATGTTGGAATCTGTTGAGTTGGCAAAAGAAAGGGGCGCATTCCCGGAGTTTCAAAACTCGAGCTATGTGGACGGTGAATTGCCCATCGAAGGATACTACCATAGAGAATGGTGGACGCTAAACTGGGAAGAGGTGGTAAGCGCGATAAAGAATCACGGTATAAGGAACTCGCACGTTACCACAGTTGCACCAACTGGCAGCATATCGATGCTTGTGGACACATCTTCAGGTCTTGAACCCCAATTCGCTCTCGTATTTGAAAAGAGAGTTACTGTTGGTACGTTCTACTACTGCGATGTTGAGTTTGAAAGACAATTGAAGGATGCAGGATTGTACAACGATGCGTTGCTGAAAAAAGTTGCTGAAAACGGCGGCTCGGTTCAAGGGTTAGACGAGATTCCAGAAGACATGAGAAGAGTATTTCTTGTTGCATACGACATACCTTGGTGGGACCATGTCAGAGCACAGTTTGAGATTAGCAAGTGGGTTGACGCGTCTGTAAGTAAGACCATCAACATGCCAAGCTGGGTTACGTCCGACGACATTATGATGGCATACCTCTTCGCGTACAAGCTCGGGTTGAAGGGAATAACGGTGTATAGGGATTCTTCAAAAACAGCACAAGTCTTGGTCACACCGACACAGAGGATGGAGAAGTACGTTGTTCTGACACCTAACAATACTTTGAAGATGATGGAAGAGCTCGGGTTTAAAGTAAATCAGATTCTGACAAAGCACGTTACTACAAACACTATACTTGAAAAGATAAAAGTAAAGCCTAAACCAATACGTATCGTCACCACTCCAGAAAAGACTGTGAGTATAAAGGAAAAAATTGAAAAATGTCCAGTTTGTGGTAGCATTAACATCCTGTACCAAGAGACTTGTGTGAAGTGTATAGACTGCGGATGGAGCAGCTGTCCGATAGCATAGGTTAATTTTAATATTAAGGATTTTATGTGAAACTTTGTCAGGAGGGGCTGAGCGTGGATTTTATCTCGTCGCCCTTGTACGTTCTCATAATTCTTACGGCCGTATCCCCTATCTTAGCATACATTTCAAGAAGGTTTCGTGTAGAGCGCATGATGGATGTTTATTCCGTTGCGGGTCTTGCGGTAATAACTTACTTTGCGATTACCCAAATGCTTAATACCACTTTTCAGGGTAGCGCGCTGACGTTTACCAGCATACCTAGAGAAACGGCATCTGTAATCTTCATTGATAAGTTGTCTGCCTATGTGACACTTATTTTCGTACTCGTGGGTCTGGCATCCGCAATTTTCTCGATTGGGTATATAGAGGAGCGGAAAGCGGAGTACTACCCGCTACTCCTAGCGATGATAACCGGAATGGTAGGCGTAGCATCTTCCGGCGATTTCGTGACCTTCTTCATCTTCTGGGAGGTAATGAGTATATCGGCTTATGTCCTCGTCGCGTTTAGGTACAAAAGTTGGGAGGCCATAGAGGCATCGTTAAAGTATCTCATAATGAGCTCCGCGGGTACAGCAGCCATACTCTTCGCGCTATCGCTCATGTACGGCGTAGCGGGTACGCTCAATATGGATGCTCTCTCAAAGGTCTTTGGCCTCCAAGACATGGCTGGTGAGCTATGGAGCTACGCCATTTTGGCACTTCTTTTAGCAGGGCTCGGTGTTAACGCCGCGATGGTACCATTCCACAGCTGGCTGCCTGATGCCCACCCAGCCGCACCCAGTCCCATCAGTGCCATGTTATCAGGCGTTGTAATAAAGACGGGAATATACGCGATGTTCAGGGTTTTGACCGTTATATTCCCTTCGACTCTTTATAATTGGGGAACGGCCCTAGCATTCTATGCTGCTGTAACCATGACCGTCGGTAACCTTATGGCCATGCTACAAGAAGATATAAAGCGATTGCTTGCCTTTAGCAGCATAGCCCATATAGGCTACATAGTCTTCGGAATATCCTTGGCTACAGTTAACGGCTTAGCAGGAAGCCTCCTACATGTCCTGAACCACGCGACCATGAAGGGACTGCTCTTCCTATCCGCCGGAGCCTTCATACACACGGTCGGCACAAGAAACTTAGATGAGCTTTCGGGCATAGGTCGCAAGATGCCCATTAGCGGCATAACGTTTGCAATAGGTGCCTTTTCACTGGCTGGGATGCCTGGCCTGAGTGCTTTCGTAAGCGAGTTTCAGATAATAACTGCTAGTTTAGAGGCGGGGATGTTACCCTTCACGGTCATAATGATACTCAACGTTCTCATCGGCGTTGCTTACTACCTAAGGCTCGTTCAAATAATATTCCTGAAACCCCTAACACCCATCTCCGAGAAGGCGCGTGAGGTCGGTCCACCGATGTTGATGCCGGTCGTAGCCCTCGCTTGCCTTGGCATATTCATAGGAACGTACCCATCGCCGTTCTTAGAAATGACAAAGGCGATTGCCGGTTCCTTGCTCGCCCACTAAACGCAACTTTTCTACTACAGCATTTATAAGTAGCAATCGCATACTACTTTTCGTATGGTTTTTAAAAACAGAGAAGAAGCAGGCAGGCTATTGGCAAAAGCGCTTAGAGATTACAAGGGGCACGATGTGGTTGTCTTGGCAATACCTAGGGGTGGCGTCGTCGTCGGCTACTACGTTGCAGAGGAGTTGGGTTGTCCGCTCGACGTCATAGTCCCAAGAAAGTTGGGCGCACCACTCCAGCCGGAGCTGGCAATCGGAGCCGTGGCAGAAGATGGTACGACCGTGTTGAACGAGGACTTGATAGAGTCTATGGGCATACCGCAACAGTATATAGAGAGGAAAATTAGGGAAGAGGTTGCTGAGATAAAGAGGCGCGTATCACTATATAGGTCGGGAAGGGAGGCCATACCAGTAAAGGATAAGATCGTCATACTTGTTGACGACGGTCTTGCAACTGGTGCGACCATGAGGGCGGCGATAAACTACATCAAGAAGTTTGGACCAAAGGCGATCGTGGTCGCAGTACCCGTAGCACCACCAGAGGTTGTTAGAAGCTTGAGGCGAGAAGTTGACAAAGTCGTGTGCCTATCAACACCGGAGCCTTTCTTTGCGATAGGTCAGTTTTATGAAGAATTTGAACAGGTTGAAGATGAGGAGGTCATAAGACTCCTTTCGGCTAGGCGAGGGTCTGCGTGATGAAGGACAGCGAACTAATGTCACCCTTCGTATTCCTCGGCATATTCCTCATAATAGTTGGCGTAATGCTGGTCGCACTCCCAATCCTACTGAGGTTCATACCAAAGCTGGAAGAAGTTCACCCGTTCATCTTCTGGTGGTTCAAAGTTGATGGTGTAACTGTGGGAACCTCGCCGGCATTCATACTGGCGGCGGTTTTAATTTATCTCATAATCCTGCTGGTTAAGCGCTGAGGCTACTTTATCATTTCAGCCAGCTTGATCACGAACGACGCAACCTCTACGGCATCCTTTCCAAACACCACGACCATCGGTTCCTTTCCCCAATCGCCCTCATGATACACGACGTTCGGGAGTTCGCCACAGGACTTCACGGCCTGGCCTATGCCCCACCTCACGCTCATCTCTTCAGTTTTCTTAACATCTTCAGGCACCAGCCGCATATCATACCGTGCTACGCTGAGAGTCAAGTCTTTTATCGCGTTCAGCACATCCTTGCCCAGCCTTATGTTCATGGCGGCCCTTACGTTCGGATTGTACTCCATAGCTGCTAGCAAGACATTCGCTACGTATCGAGATGCACCAAACTCCGGACAGCCAGAGGCTTTAACGCCCCACGGCTGTCTTACTATCCTTCCGGGTATCGCGACGACCTCATCCCTGCTTTCTGCGTACGGAATAGCCATGACTATGTTAGACTGCGTCTCTGGTATGAGGTTTGCGACCGCTGGATTGGATTCTAACATCCTAACGGCTTTTTTGAGATACTCTAAAGCTTCAAACCTCATGGCGGCCTCATACACGTATGCAGAGGGGTTTACTGGTCCGTGTCCTCTACCGATGCTTATTCCGTTTTTGATAGCATTTAAGACGAATTGCTTTGCCACTAAGACTGCGTCGATGATGTCCGAGCCTTTTGCAAGTTCAGCCGCTATGGCGGACGCAAAAACACACCCTGTGCCATGCGTGTTTTTTGTATCTATCCTTGGAGAATCTAATGTTCTGAATTCACCGTCATAGTATAGCGTATCGACAGATCTTTCAGCATTTATATGTCCACCCTTCACGACTACCGCCTTCGGTCCCATCTCGGCTATTGCTTTCGCCGCCCTCTTCGCATCCTCTAAAGTCTTCACGGCAAATCCCGCTAGCTTTGAGGCCTCAACTGCATTTGGTGTTAAAACTGTAGAGATCGGAAGCATCTTCTCGATGAGAGCTTTTACAGCATCCTGCCTTAACAACTCCGCACCGCTCTTCGCGACCATCACGGGATCTACGACTATAGGTTTAGAAAGCTTGGAAAGCTCTTCGGCGACCGCATCTATTATTTGGGAGGTGTGCAACATGCCTGTTTTGACGGCGTCAACTCCTATGTCCTCGACTACAGCCCTTATCTGACTCCTGATGACGTTCACATCTATATCTTGCACATCATAAACTCCGACGGTATTCTGGGCCGTAATCGCTGTTATTGCACACATGCCGTGGACCCCCAAGGCTGCGAAAGTCTTGAGGTCTGCCTGTATTCCAGCACCCCCTCCTGAGTCCGAGCCCGCAACCGTTAGGGCACGTGCCCTGAATGCTTTCATGACGTTTCATTAGATGTGATATGACCGAGCTTATATACATGTATAGAAACCGCAGAGATTATGAAATTCCTTCCAAAAAGTTTCATGAAAAATTGCATTATGTTGCATAAGGATGACGTTTACTTCCAGACCCATAAATCGCTTGTAGAATAATTGATGAATGTGCCAACCCCTATGGCTATTATGTTAGATATTAGGTAGTGTATGTTCAAGAATTCAGTTATGAGGAATAGCGTTATCATTGTTGCGACGAACCCAAGTATTCTCGATACATGAAATTTAATGAGCCTAAGCCAGCGTGACGAATGCGCGCTCCTTTTCCTGAAGGTCCATATTTCGTTGAGAGCGAAGTTGTTAAGAAGCGCAACCTCAAAGCTGAATGCGGCCGCCAGCACATAATAGATCCCGAGGAAGTAAGTCAGAAGAAAAAGCACCGCTTGGTTTACGAAGACTCCAATAATACCGACTATGCTAAACTCCAAGAATCTTACCGTTAATATGCTCCTGATAAGCTTTAGGATTAGCGTCTTTATGCTGAATTTTTCCGTAATAACTCACCCGTAGAGTTCCTTACACTTCAGTATGTTTGTCTTAAAGTTTCCCCTCTTGTCTTCAGGCGTTTCTAAAATGAATGGAAGATTCCTTAGAGCTTTGTGGTGGAATATCGCCCTGAAACCTTCCTCACCTATCATGCCCATACCTATGTGTTCATGCCTGTCTAGATGGCTACCGAGCTCGCCCTTTGAATCGTTTATATGAATGACCTTAAGATGCTTTAGGCCTATCACGTTATCGAACTGCTCTACAGTCTTCTCCACAGCCTCTTCGTTCCTTAAGTCGTATCCGGCCGCAAATGCATGGCATGTGTCAAAGCATACCGCGACCCGCCTTTCATCCCCTATTAGGTCTAGAATTTCTCTTAGCTCCTCGAATCTTGAGCCAACACTATTTTTCTGCCCTGCCATGTTTTCCAAAAGTATCACGACGTCATTCTGTACTTTTTCTAATGCTGTCCTACACGCCTCTACCACCCTTTGTATACCGATGTTGATACCCTTGCCCATATGGCTTCCGAGATGGACTGCAAGGAATTTTATACCCAGCTCGCCACATCTTTCCAGCTCAGCTATCAAGACCTTGAGAGATTTCGTAAAGAGTTGCTTCGAGGGCGAAGCTATGTTAGGTAGGTAAGGCATGTGACCGACCGGTACGGAGAAGCCTTTAGCCGTAACTTTTTCTCTGAATAGTTTGACTTCTTCTGGCTTTAGCTTTTTGGATTCCCATCCTCTTGGGTTTCTTGTGAATATTTGAAACGTTCCGATGCAGCCTATTTCTACAGCCCTGTCAACAGCCTTATCAATTGAGCCCGCTATTGAGACATGCGCACCAAGGACAGGGCCTGTTGTCATGTTCATACGATCTAGCAACTCATAGAAAAGCGTTTGCCATAAAACTTCACCAAATGGTTTGATAGAGTGTTACAATTTACATGCTTTCTTCATCTTTAGAGAAAGTAGCATCGCCCTAGCATCCTCTTGATTCTCAGACCTGTATAGCACATACTTGGAACTTACATAATTTTTCTTGCCACAACCATAACACGTGAAAGAAAGCTCAGCAAAAGTAATTTGTAAGTGGCCGCAGTTTGGGCATGATACGATCTTATACTCTCTGCGCAACGCTTTGACCTCCACCTATTTGCGAAAACGATTTAACTTTATATTAAACTTAGCCCGCTAGCGCTACTGTAGCATAACAAAGGTGCTTTGTTTTGCTCCAACCATTCAGAGAGAGCTTCGCATTACTCCCGCAATACACAGAACCCGTTTTTTATTTAGCCTTAATTCCGTTCATAATAATATTTATCAGGGGTCTGTACAAACACTACAAACTTTATGGACGCTATCTGCTAAAAGAGGTTACTAAGCATAGTGGACAAAGGTTGAAAGTCTTTCTTAAGTATGGCCTGCTCCAGGCTAGAATACTTTCCGACTACTTTAGAGGCGGTCTGCACATAACACTCTTCATCGGGGTCGCCGTACTCTTTATAGGCACATGCATAGTTTTTGTTGACCATACCGTTGAAAAGTTTGGAGGAAAATTATTAGTTGGAGAGGTTTACCCATTTATTGAGTCACTCTTAGACTTCTTTGGACTGTTGTTCGTGTTGAGTGCAACAATGCTCCTCATCTCAAGAATTATTAGATACCCTTCTAGGATCGGCGTCCGTGTTCAATACACGTTAGTGTTGGCAGGATTGCTGTACGTGGGTGTCTCTGGATTTCTAACTGAAGGTCTCAGACTCTTTCTCAAAGACGTGCCATGGTCCGGCTACTCTTTTTTAGGCGCTGCAATCGCGAATATGTTATCTTACTTTGGCATTCATCCAGAGTTGGCACATAACCTGTATGTCGCGCTCTGGTGGAGTCATGGGCTCGTAGCTCTTGCGTTAATAGCTTTTCTACCTTATTCCAACCTTATGCACATCTTAACATCATCCGTAAACATCTACCTTTCAATCCCGGCGGAGCCTATTGGAAAGTTGACGACACCTTTTAACATTAAAGCTTTAGATGAAGTTGAAGAGCTCGAGTTGCGTATAGGGTTCAGGAGGACGGGAGAGATTGGTTGGAGAGATGTGCTCAGCGTTTATGCGTGTACAGATTGTGGCAGATGCGAAGAAACATGTCCGGCTTACGAAGCAGGCTCAGCATTATCGCCAAGAAGGCTTATCCAGTCGTTAAAGTCCTCACTCGAGAAAGGTTTCGGGGATTACGATATACTGGCTAATGGGGCGATAAAAGAGGAGGCAATATGGGCATGCACCACATGCTACGCATGCTTCTTGAAATGCCCTGTTCTCATAAGTCCCACAAAGTATGTAGTCGAGATCAGGAGGGCGGTAGTCTTCGAGGGGAGGATGGATGAAAGGGTTTACCCGTTAGTTTCTAACATAGCTAGGATGTCCAACCCGTTTGGTATGCCCGAGTATGAGAAGGAAAGATTGGTTAAAGAGCTTAGGGGTATGGGTGTAAAAATTCTACCGGATGACGGTGATGCCGAATACCTATACTGGCTCGGTTGTGCCGCTTTTTATGACCCAAGGATTGGAAAAGTAGCTAAAACGGTCATTAGACTTTTGAAGGAAGCGGGATTGAGTATCGGGATACTTAGCGACGAAAAGTGTACCGGCGACCCAGCTAGAAGGATTGGTGAGGAGGGCAGATTCCAAGAGCAGGCGTATGCTAATGTCGAGAAGATCACGGGGCTTAAAATAAAGAAGATAGTGACGCATTGCCCGCACTGTTACAACACCCTAAAGAATGAGTACAGGGAGTTCGGGTTAGATGTTGACGTCATACATCATACACAACTACTGAGTACATTGCTAAAGGATGGAAGACTTCGTGTAAAGAGGAGGCTCGACATACCTGCCGTTTTGCATGACTCATGTTATCTCGGTCGTGTAAATGGGATATATGCTGAGCCAAGGAACGTATTATCTACTGCGTTGTCGAGTAGGCTTTTAGAGTTCCCGCGTTCAAAGGAGAATAGCTTCTGCTGTGGTGCAGGCGGTTGCAACTATTGGTACCATATACCGAGGGTCAAGAGAGAGGCACTGATAAGACTTGAGGAGGCTATTTCGGCAGGCGCAAAGATGCTCGTGGTTGAGTGCCCGTATTGTCTAGCGATGTTCGAGGATGCCGCGAGGGTCATGAATCTGGAGAACTTTATCATAAGAGACGTGGCGGAAGTCTTAGCAGAGTCCGTCTTTGAGTAGCAAAAATTAGAAATACCAGCCTAAATTGATGAACTTTGTGATAACACATGGTAAACGTTCTTGTATGCGTGAAGCAAGTCGTAGACGTAAATCAACTCAGAATATCGGATGGGAACATTCAGGAAGCCATACAACGTGCGCCAAAAAAGATCAGCGAATTTGACTTGAATGCATTGGAAGAGGCCATAAGATTAAAAGAAAGGCATGGCGGTAAGGTCACGGTTATCAGCGCTGGCTCAGACGTTAAAACGATGCTAATAAGAGAGGCGCTCGCAATGGGTGCCGATGAGGCTTATGTAGTGTCTGACCCTGCTATGGAGGGTGCTGATGGGCTAGTTACAGCCACGGTCTTGGCAGAAATGGCAAGGAGAATAAAGGGATGGGATATCATCCTGTGCGGAGAGGCGTCATCCGATGAGGCAGGATACCAAACCGGTCCTAGGTTAGCTAAGGAACTCGGCATACCTTTTCTTGCGCATGTGACGAAGTTAGAACTAAAATCGGGCAAGTTATTGGCCGAGAGAACCTTAGAGGATGTCGTGGAGACATACGAGGTACCGTTACCAGCCCTCTTCACGGTAGGTTTGGAGATAAACACACCAAGGATTCCGAGTTTACTTATGATAAAGGCATCGTCTAAGAAGCCCATAACGTCTTGGAGTCTGAAGGATTTGGGAATAACAGTTAAACCAGCTTTAAAGACGTTGGAAACGAAGGTCGTGAAGAGCGAAAGGAAGAACGTTGTGATAGAGGGCAGTCCTGAGGAGGTAGCCGAAAAGCTCGTCATGAATCTGCTGAGGGAGGGGGTTATAAAGGGATGACGGGAGAAGGTATTCTTGTCTTCTCTGAAGAAGATTGTCTTGCGTTTGAGCTTCTTACTTTAGCTAGGCAATTGTCAAGTCAGACAGGTTCTTGGACAGGGGCTATAATCTTAGGTGACGGTAGCAGCAGGCTTGCTGAATTTACGGAGTATGGTGCTGACAAGATTTTTGTGGTTTCGGAAGTAGATCCTCGAAAAGACGGGCCGGATGTGATTGCTGAAGCAGTATCGCAAGTTGCTTCTAACGTATCACCAAAGATAGTATTGATTGCGGCGACAAAAATGGGAAGGGAGGTTGCTGCTTATGTGGCACAAAGTTTACGCACGGGATGCGCATCCGAGTGTCTAGACATCTTTCTCAGGGATTCGCAGGTCGAGGTCACGAGGCTTGTAATGGGTGGTGGATTTTTAGCAAGGCAAATTTTTGAGAACTATCCTGCCGTGGTCACAATACCACCCCACAGATTTCAGGCAAACCCGTCAAAGGGCGAGGGGAGTGTAGAGAACGTAAAGGTTACAGTAGAGAG
>CAZZKR010000032.1:0-6268 GCA_964655015.1 uncultured Nitrososphaeria archaeon | reverse complement strand
GTAGTCGTGCTAAGCGTAGGGGCTCTGCTGGACGAGGAACTCTACAAGGAAGTCATTGAGGCGACTAAGAAAGGAAATACAAAAGTGTACGTGCCTACCGGTGCCATAGCTGGCATAGATGCCATAAAGGCCTTGCAACCCCTCGGTATTAAAAGGGTCGTGTTGAGGAGCTATAAGAACGTCAAGGCCTTTGATAGGGAAGTGTTGAGGCGACTTGGTTTCAGTGAGGTCGAAGAGGTAACGAAAATATTTGAAGGGGAAGGAACAGTGGCTGTAAAGTTATTTCCAGCAAACGTGAACGTCGTGGCGACGTTAGCCCTAGCCTCGGGTAGAATTCCATGGGTCGAGATATACGCAGATCCTGCGTGCGAGAAGAACGTCCACGAAATCGAGGTAGAAGGTGAGGCCTCTAAGATATACGTGAAGATCGAGAACGTGCCACATCCAGACAATCCAAAGACCAGTTACCTAGCGGCCCTTTCGGCGGTGCAGTTAATAAAGCAACTAACTGAGGGCGCGGGCTTAGTCATCGGCACGTAGCTCCAACATCTCTTTACCCATGAAGGCACGACCTTCTATGCATAAGCATAGTTGTGACTTCTTAACGTCTAAGTGAGCCTGGGGATGGTCAGGTTAGCTATGTCGTATTGCATGTCAGCGATCCCAAGGACGGCGTCTCTTATCTGGAGCTGCTCGACTGTGAACCTCGGAGGTGTTAGAAGCTTCATAAGGATCTCGAGGTTCCTCTTCATCTGCGGTATCGCATAGAGTTTCTTGTTTAAGAACGCCTCCATCGCGAGCTTGTGATTCTCCAGCAATATATCCGAAATCTTGCCAGTGTGAAGCGTACCATCCGAGGTCCCGCCTCCCAAGATGAGGCCCGAGACCTCGAACGCCCTATCAGCTATATTCTCGAGGAAATATGCGGCCAGCCTGTAGTCCAGTATCTCGACACTCGAGAGGCCTAGCAGGGCCGCTAGCGCCGGGTTCGCGACGCTCTTCCTCAATATTCTGACCATGTAGAAGTAGAGCCTATCCACCTCGTCCTCAACCTTCTCTAGAAGCCCTGAGGCCTCCTCTCCCGTTTCATCCATAGGGCTGAAGGAGTATCTCAGCATGTCATCTGAGAGCTTCCACATCCTCCTAAGCACCTCCGATGGCTTGAGCTCCAGCGGATCTATAACCATCCTTAGCAGCAGAGATGTCTCGGCCGACTCTACTATCTCTAGACCCGTCAGCCTTCCCTTCAAGTAAAATAGCTCGCTTTCAAGAGCCTCCTTCACCTGTTGCGGAAAGCTAACGCGTATCGAGTCGTAGCCCATAAGATAGGCTGCGACGATCTTATCCACGAGCGATCGTGTATCGGACTCGAACCTAAGCTTAACTTCATTCTCCTTCTCAACCCTAGTTGGCGAGATTATAAGGGAGCTTCCAGCGACCTCGATAACGATGTAATCTCCCTCGCCGAGCCCAACGGCCTCGACCCAGCCCCTCGGAAGACTGACCACTAGGGATCCGCCGCTCCTCATTACGCTCCTTAGAATCCTTCCCTCTTGCTCCCGCACCATCGCATGCTCAATATACGTCAGTACTAATAATGATTTCCAAGATGCAATACTTATCTGGGTAGAACGTACCGTGAAAAGCCGGGGAGGACCGTGATTCATCAGGTAAACGGTCACGTGCGGGTGGTCGAGCATTATGCTGAACAGGAATGGGATTAGGCCGGGCCTCGAGATATCCTTGATATCCATCTGCGCCGCCCTCTATGCCGCCCTCGGCTACCTAACGTATCTCGGAATCTTCGCACCTGTCTTCGGAACCGTTCGATTCTGGCCATCGGTCATCGTGCCAGCGGCCTTCTCGATGCTGTTCTCGCCGAGGGTCGGTGGTATCGGAGCGGCAATCGGGATATTCATAAGCGATATGATGGTTCATGGCAATCCCGTCCTAAGCTTAACAGTCGGAGTTCCAGCAAACTTCGCAGCATTCTACCTGATGGGCTGGCTTGCGCAGAGATGGAGGAGTAGGAATTCCGTGGTGTTCGCAACTTCGATACAGCTCATACCAGTCGCAGTATGTGCCGCAATCTACTTCCTAGAACTCATAGATTGGCTCACAGCTCTAATCTACTTCGCGGTCTCGATAATCGTCTTGGCGTTCACCGTGGCGCTCGCGTTGGTGCATAGGAAGTTCCTCGGGATAGCGGCTGCCTCAAGCCTCGGCCTAATGGTCGGAAGCGCAATAATTGGAATAGGCCTATGGGCCTATAGTCAGCTCTTCGTACTGCCCTTTGGTGTCAAGAACGCACCCGTGATATTTGTCCTCGGCTGGTTCCTCTGGACATACTTAACCGAGATACCGTTCATCCAGTTCTTTCTACCACCCATTCTGAAGGTGGTCTCAAAGGTGTTTCCGAGTAGCGGCGTCCTTAGCGAGGAGCGCGTGAAAGCTTGACCCCGATGAGGAGCTATGCGTGCGCGCCGGCACCTCTGTCCAGCATCTTCTCCCCCAAGATCCGCGGAGAGAGCGTCGAGGAGATCGGCGCTAGGGGCGGCGGATTCACGCTGGCTGACACAGTAAAAACTCGCGCGGAATATTATCCCGGAGACGAATGCCAGATCCAAGTCTACATTAATGGCGCAACGTTTGACCATGCGACATCGCTTAGGGCGGCTGAGGTCTCGAGGAGCATCCTCGACCTGCGAGGGAGAATAGTCCTTAGACATGATGTCGGAATCTCGGTTGGTGCTGGCTTCGGGACGAGCGCCTCCCTAGCGCTAACAACGATACTGACGTTATTCAGGATCGCCGGCCGCGGAATATCGCTCATGAGCGCCTGCAGGCTCGTCCACGAGATAGAGGTGGAATGCGGGACCGGGCTGAATAGCGAGGCTGGATTCCTCTCAAGCGGCCTCATCCTAGTATTGGAAGCGGGCGCGCCGCCGAGGCTAAAGATAGACTCGATCCCACTACCGCGTGACTCGGTGCTGATAACCGTCGTGGTTAATCCGGTCGAGAAGCAGAGGGTCTTGGGCCGGATACGCTTTGACGAAATCGAGGAGATAGGTGATAGGAAGATCGGCGAAATCCTCGAGAACCCGACCCCGAAGAACTTTCTCGAGAAGTCTAGAGATTTCGCTTTGGTTGCCGGGCTCGCGACCGAGAGGGTTCAGGAGATCTTCGAGGAGCTCGAGAAGCTTCCGGTCATCAGCTATGCGCAGAACATGATCGGCGAGGCCTGCCACGCCTTGACGCTGAGAAGGAATGCCGAGATTGTCGTTGAGCGTCTTAGAGAGGTCTTCCCAGAATACCTCGTGAATACGTTTGAGGTCGGTGGCTTGGTCAGCTCGTTCAGTGAGGCTTGAGCCTGCCTAGAGCTCGTGGGGGAGGGATGAAAGGAGTAAATCACCTTATATTCAAATTAGGTTTGCGTACATCTATGCTGGGTGAAGCATGTGAAGGTACTCATAACAGGTGGGGCTGGCTTCATAGGGCATAACGTGGCCCTGTTCCTTAAAGAGCACGGCTACGACGTCCTTGTCCTTGACAACCTCAGAAGGGCCTCAGACCTAGCACTGGATAGGCTAAACGCGTATAGCATACCTGTTTTTGAGACCGATGTGTTGAACGCTAAAGAGCTGAGGGCTGCCGTGAAAGGTGTCGATGCCGTGGTACACGCAGCCGCCTACATAAGTGTCGAAGAATCGATGAAAAAGCCTGCCATGTACTTTAGGAATAACGTCGCGGGCACGGCTAACGTAGCTGACGTCTGCTTACGTGAAGGTGTAAAATTTCTGGTGTATATCAGCAGTGCGGCCGTTTATGGCGAGCCCGTGGCCCTTCCAGTAACCGAGTCGCACCTGACCAACCCAATTTCACCATATGGTCTGACGAAACTCATGGGAGAAGAGGTCGTAAAATTCTATTCGCAACGGGGCCTAAAATATGTCATACTGAGGTTGTTTAATGCTTACGGACGAGGACAAAGCGGTTCTTACGCCGGCGTTATAACCCGTTTCGTTGAGAGAGTCCGTGCCGGCAAGCCTCCGATAATATACGGGGATGGTTCTCAGACGAGGGACTTCCTGCATGTGCGCGACGTAGCTCGGGCGATTGAACAGTGTATGGAGAGAGGTGTGGAAAATGAAACGTTCAACATAGCCTCAGGGAAACCTACAACGATTAAAGAGCTGGCGGAGCTCATCGTTAAATTGACAAAACAAGACCTTAAGCCGATTTACGCGAAGCCGCGCCAAGGAGACATCAAACACAGTCATGCGGACATCTCTAAGGCCGAAGAGCTCTTGGGCTTTAAGCCGGAAATCAGCCTTGAAGAAGGCTTAAGCGAATTGCTGGACTTTAGAGCAAATCGTTCCGATGGTTAATTTTCGTTTCAGGAAGACTATCTAGAAAATGGGTTAAGCACATGAAAATCTAAGTGAAAGACATCTTCGCCCCGAAAAGTATTTTAACCTATACGGGACAAAAGTTTTGCATAGGTATGAACAAAGATAGCGTCATAGGTTTTGCAATCTTCATAACGTCGATAGCGCTCATAGCGATATACGTCTGGCTCATCTTCTTCCCACCACTAGCCGGAGTGGACCTCTTCGTACTCAAACTGACGTGCAGCATAGCGGTAGCGGGCATATTCGGAATCCTGGCTTGGATAGGATACACGCTAGCAACCACACCGCCGCCCAAACCAATAGAGGAGATAGAGAAAGAAATAGAGAAGAGCGTAGGAGAAGCCTCGCAACAATAGACGCGATTCGAACCCACGAACTTAGCAACCTTGCCCTTCGGGCGCTAGATTTTTCTCCAGCTTCTGACCACTTCTTAACGCGGCTAGAGGTAATGAAGATTGAACGTCGCGGCTGAGGCTTCGGGGGCCTATGAGCGAACCTCCTCTCAGCTGAGCCGGCCAACGCGTTAATCTCTTCTTAGTAGAGCTATCGCCTCTAGGTGCGGTGTTTGTGGGAATTGGTCTATTAGGGAAAGCCGTTCTATCCCGTATCCGAGCTGCTTTACGTCCCTGGCCATCGTCTCGGGGTTGCACGAGATGTAGAGAATCCTTTTTGGGGATGCTTTTCTCAGCCTCTTTACGAGCTTGTAGCTCAAGCCGGAGCTCGGCGGGTCGACGACTATGTAGTCGTATTTCAGCGAGACCCTCTCCGCTCTCTCGTTGACCACCTCTGCCGATTTTACTCGGTTAAGCTTGAGGTTCATCTCGGCGATTCTAGCGGCGGCCGGACTCGCCTCAACCGCCGTCACCCTCGCATGACCCCATGCGGCGAGGGGCACGGTGAACGTTCCCGGGCCCGAGAAGAGCTCGAGCACCCTTTCCCCGCCCCTCAAATCCAGGAAGCTCACCACAGTCCTCATCATCTTCTCCAAGACGTACGGGTTTGGCTGGAAGAAGACGTTGGGATGGAGCAAGTAGGTGAATTCCCCGACCCTCTCCACTATCGTCTCAGGTCCGCACACAGCCCTGATGCTTTCCGCCTTAGCATCGTTCTTTATCTCCCGATTTATCCCCAACAGGAGGCTGTTGAATGGTATGCCTCTCTCCTTGAGGTCTGCGGAGAACTCTTGGAGCGGGACCTCGTTATAGGCTACGATGAGAATCATCCTCTCGCCCGTGAACTTCCCCTCGATTACCGAGAGGAACCTCACGTCGCCCCTTCGCTCGGCCCTATTCCACCCAGGTATGCCGCGCTCCTTAAGATACTCCCTGAACGCGTTTCTAATGGCATCCGACTCGGGTGACTGGAGGAGGCATTCCTCGACGTCTATTGTCTCGCTCCAGCTGCCCCTCCTGTTGAGCCCTATGAGTGGCCCCTCGCTGACTACGAAGTCCATCCGGTTCCTGTAGTAGTGCTGTCTCGGTGACGGGTGAACCTCCTCTGCTCGCGTCCCGAGAAGCTCCTCGACGCGTGAGACCTTCTCCTTAAGCTGTTCCTCATACGGCTTATCGAGATACGCACATCCGCCGCATTCCCGGAAATGTTTGCATATTCTGGCGCTCATCCTTGAGTACGTCTTCCGCGGAGAATGCTGTAAAGGTTATGGATGCATGAGCTGGGCTTCAGGAGGGGTATATAAACAAGCCCGTTCCAGAAGGGGTCCTGAAAGGTAAAATCGCGGAATTCCTGGATTCTGGGAGGTTTTGGTTTGGATGGGCCCTTGGCTCAGCATAAAACTTAAATAGAAGCTAAGTACTGAAATAAATAGTTTCCCTTGAATCCAAAAAGGAATTGAAAGT
>CAZZKR010000031.1:0-7935 GCA_964655015.1 uncultured Nitrososphaeria archaeon | reverse complement strand
TACCAGGCGGGTTTCCTATCGTTATTTGTTTTGTCTCTCCAACACTGATTGGTTGCGGCCCATCTGCTAGAGCATCCTCGCCTATTGTTACGCCACATGTATCAGTATCATCGGTTACACAGGGTTTGCCATTTACAAATATATTATCTATTGATGCATCCGCAGACCCTGTGTTTTTAACGTTCAAAATTACGCCAGTGTTACTTTCATAGTAGTATGACGTTACCTCAAGCTTCTCAAACCTCGTGAAAACCCCGACGAGCCCCGTCGCCCAGAAAGCCACGGCGATAGCGATGACGATGGCGATAGCCACTAGGATTACGGTAGCCATCACAGGGCTTATTCCAGACTTGCCTCTGTTCATGCCTCTAAGTTTCGCAAAAGAGCTATAAAAGATTTTTTAAATTGATGGATTTTTTGGTATTACGTCGGCATCGTTACTATCTGTATGCTCAGTGCTCCTGAGAGCCAGACGGATATCAGGGTCATCGCGGCCATTATCATGGCGTGCTTGAAACCGGCGGCGACGGTTCCATCCGAAATCTTCCCAGCGACCAGGCCGCTGATGACCGCTATTATCACGACAGGCGGCAGGAACATGTGGACGAACTCCGCCAAGGATATGTAAATCCTTGCGATTTGGAGTAGGCTCCTCATGAACACGACGAGTATCACGATGACTATGACAATCATCATAGCCGTCATGTATGGGACGAGCATGAGGGGCCTGAGCGTTGCCCGCTTCTCCCTCTCCATCTCCTCGAGGTCCTCCATAAACGTGGTTACTGCGTCGAGCACCTCGGGAGCACCACCGCCGACGTCTATGGAGTCTACCAGTATGAACATTCCGGCCTTTGCGAGCCATCCGTGAACCCTCCTCTCAAAATCCTTGTAGACCTTCTTCAGAGAGGCGCCCCAGCCAAGCTGCCTGCTCATCAGCTTGAGATGCTTGGTGAATCCGCCGTAATTCCTGTCCGCTAAAATCCTGATACACTTCTCCGGACTCATTCCCGTCTTTCTGGTCTCCGTCAGGTCCCTGAGGAACCTAGTCATGCCATGGAGGATGGATACGTTTTCCTTGCCATACTTCTCCCAAGCGATTGCACCGGGTGCAAAGAAGACGAGGAAGCCTAAACACATGGCTATCGTCGACTCGTATCCCTTCTCGAGCCCCATCAGCATCCTGAGCTTGACTATCAGGTCCGCTGTAAAGTTGAATGGTGTGGTGTATCTTAGGGCGTCGGCGTAGAATGGCGTAACGAAAAGTATGAAGAAGGTTATCCCAAGCGGCAACCACATCAAAAAGGTCCTATAAGGCCTCTTATCCATTAGCGGATATTTGGGCTGAGTGATATCTGCAATGTAGATGAACATTCCCGCCATAAGCGGCATGATGAGGTAGGATAGGACCACGAACTCCTCCGCGGGGAAGACAAAATACTCCGACGGAAGACCCCTCGATATTATGAAGATTATGTAGAGGGCTAGTGAGGTCATCATGAGGGTGGCCGCGTACGCCTCCATCAACATACCGAGCCTCTCGCCGATAATCTTCATGTTCGCTGTCCTGGTCTGGAATATCATCTCGGTTTTCCTGATTAAGAAGTGGACAACATCTCCGCCGCTCCTGAGCGTCGAGACGTAGCCCAAGAGAAGGTCCTTGAAATCCTTCGATTTAACGCTCTTCACCATGTCCTCAATAGCGGATACTGGGTCCTCTCCTGTTGCTTCGACCTTGATGTTTGCTACGCTTGCCACCTTGGCAAGGTTCGGCATCAGCTCACTCTTAGAAAGCCTCTTCAGGCTCATGTAAGGTGGAACTCCGCCAGTGGCCATGACCGCGAGATATGTGGCGGCGTAGGGGACCTCGCTCTCGAAGACGGAGGAAATCGAGGAGGCCTGAGAGTAAGGGTAGAAGACCCCAAGAAGCATGACTATAAGCGGAACCGCTAGGATTACAAGGGATAGAAGATTCCCGGTGAAAAGATAAAGCAAAACACTTAGCGGAACGCATACCAAGGTCGCGATGAGTGTCAGGCCCGCGACCGTAGCGGCATAGGCCTCAGGATGAATCCTGATTATGGCTGCATCGAGTTTTGAGGCTATTCCTGGAAAGACCTTCAGAAGGAGCGACCCAAGTACGCTGAACCTGGTATAGAAGAATCCTACAAACCCGTCCTTGAAACCCATCTATCCTCCCAGCTTACTTGAAGAGATGCTCCTCCAGCAATAACTCGATAAATCCCAAGTTGGGATTGGTTTTGGTCAAGCACACGAGATAATGCTTCTGCTTCTTATATTGCCTTATCAAAAGTTTCCTACCATCCTCAAGGTCTACATTTACCTGCTTATAACCTTTGGCATTTACAAGCTCCATGACCGAGGATACCGCGCCAGTGATAACTGCGGCAGCTGTAGCAACGTATTCTGGGTCATAGTATCTATTATCGCTCTCGTAAGCTATAGGCGTCCCATCTTCGGATAAAATCACAACCATCTCGATAGAACCGCGGCTGCTCGCCTTGATTAGGCTTACCAGCAACTTCTCCTCGCTACTGACCGTCATTTTCGCCTCCCCAAACTCTCCAAGAGATATGTTTTTATAAATTCCCGAACCTCATCCGCTTTAACTTTCATTTCCGAATCACTCAAGGCGAGGGCAAAGACCTCAATATCTCCAACCTTCCCGATAGATGAGAGAACGACCTTCCGCCCATCCCAGGAAATCATCGAATCAAAATCTGGACTAAGCTTTCGCATCGTTGAAATAAAGTCAGCTAGTGAAATTGAAATTTCGCGCCCTTCACGGACATTATAGGATTCTATGGGTATTCCGTATTGGTTGAAGAGTATGAGGTGCTTGGCACCAATCGCGGAGACCAGCTCCTCAAGGGAGGCAAATTTAGCTAACCTTTCGGGCTCGGCGGGCTTTACTTCCGCACCACCCTCGGCCTTGGGCCCCTCCTCAGAAGTTTTCGGAACCTGCTCCTCGGTATGTGTTGTGGTCGTTTGTGGAGGAGGCGCTTTCTTCCCCCTCTTAAACCACCTCCCAAAAAGGATAAACAATAATCCTATTAACGCAAAATCTATTGAACCATTAGTGAGTATCACGACCTCGACCATTACCAATTCGTAATTTTCTTTATTTATAACTTATAACATTTTCCTAAGAGTCGCCGCAGAGGATATATTGCGGTATTTTTAATATCTTAACAGTGACGTGGGGTAAGAGCATCTCAATAGCATTTTGGAAGAAAAAAGATAAGATAAAAGAGGTCCCAAACCCTTGGAAAGGGGTAGAAATTAGGCCAATCCCTAAAAATTATGAAATTTTAGAGCGTTATCCAATAAAAGAAGGTATTGCGGAGGTTGTGATAGCCTCACATTCCAGCCAGATGGTAGAGCCGGAATACTTTGCGACAGAGGTTCAATTATCTCCTGAGGAGATCTTGCTCTTAGAAAAGTTAAAAGACATTCTCTCAAAGGAACTCGAACCTCCTAGGATTGGAGAGGAAGAAGAGGCTAGGAAGATCCTGCTGAACACTGCCGACAAGCTTCTTAAAAAATATGGTAAGGCTTTTGGGAATTTTGACGAGAAGTCAAAAGAGAAGATATTTTATTACCTCGAGAGAGACATGACCGGCTTTGGCCCACTCAACATAATGATGGAGGACTACAAGATAGAAGACATTTCATGCGACGGTTTGAACGTGCCCGTATACGTTTGGCATAGGGATTATGAAAGCATCCCGACGAACATCATCTTCACGGACCGAGAGGCCTTAGATGATTTCATAATCCAGCTAGCCCACAAGTCTGAGAAACACGTTTCATCCGCCTTCCCCATCCTCGATGCCATGATCTATGGTAAGCACAGGCTCGCTGCGACTTTCAGGGAGGAGATTTCGCCTAGGGGGAGCACTTTCACGATAAGAAAGTTTAGGGAGAAGCCCTTCGCTATAACCGAGCTCATAGCGAGCAATTTGTTGAGTCCTGAGATGGCTGCCTACTTCTGGGTTTTGATAGAGAACAAAGCAAACATACTAGTCGCTGGAGCAACAGGAAGCGGAAAAACAACAAGCCTAAACGCCCTCTCATGCTTCATAAAACCTAGGATGAAGATAGTCACCTGCGAGGAGACGGCGGAGTTGAATATACCGAGCGATAACTGGGTTAGATTCATGACGAGAGAGAGCTATGGACTCGGATCCTACAAGGTCGGCGAGATAACGCTTTACGATCTTGTCAAAACGAGCCTAAGATACAGGCCGGATTATCTCATAGTTGGAGAGGTTAGGGGAGAGGAGGCGTTCGTGTTATTCCAAGCAATCGCAACAGGACACGGCGGCCTCTCGACAATCCATGCGGAGAGTATAGAGTCTGCCGTCAAGAGGCTTGTCAGTCCGCCGATGAACATTCCTCCCAGCCACATTCCCCTACTGGATGCGGTTGCACTCATCGAACGTGTAAGCCTTGCGAGGTCTTCTTTAGAGGGCAAGACCTATGGCAGGAGAATGCGTTACGTATGGGAGGTCGAGGATTACAACAGATACTTGACGATCGCAGAATGGGACCCGCTCACCGACTCCTTCAAAGTGGACTTCTCCAATAGTAGCGTCCTAGATATGATAGCGATAAGGCTTGCGAAAACGAAGGAGGAGCTGATATTCGAGATAATGAGAAGAGCTGCCTTTCTAAGGGCACTCGTTAGGAATAAAGTGTTCGAGACAAATGATGTAGCCAGGGAAATATACGCCTACTACACGGATCCAGAGCAGGTGTTACGGAAGTATAGAATCGAGTATGAGATGCTCCAAGTGCCAATTAGCGAGGGCATAAGTGGTGCTGAGGTCGAGTCCTTCTCAATAGAACGTTTAGAAGCTGAAGCTTATGAAAATAAAGTGGCAGAAACGATACTGAATACTTTGAAGGAGCAAAAAGGGTATTATCCGTTCTGGAAGATCTTCGTAGAGATACCTGCTTCGAAGAGGATTGTGTACAGGGCTTTGAAAAAGCTCAAGGAAAGCGGGACGATCGAGATATCTCAATCGGCAATCAGGCTTGTTGAACAGTAAAATCTTGATGTTTTAGATGATGATTTTGAGGGTCTGCTGTTATCTACAAATTAAGCAATCGTTGTGTAGGCTTCTTCGCTGTGCTGTTCCCTCTAATGCTGACGTTTACATGATTGGAATGCTGAGAGCGACCCATTTAACGAATGGGGCTTAAGAGCAAGATTGCACCTACCACGACCAGTACCGAACTTATTATGGATCTACTCGTTAACCTCTCCTTTAGGAAGATTGCAGCCAGTATTGCAGAGAATATGGGAGTTG
This sequence comes from uncultured Nitrososphaeria archaeon, assembly GCA_964655015.1. Classification (GTDB taxonomy): domain Archaea; phylum Thermoproteota; class Nitrososphaeria_A; order Caldarchaeales; family Wolframiiraptoraceae; genus Terraquivivens. The sequence continues at coordinate 2,599 of CAZZKR010000031.1, read as the reverse complement.
AGGAGCCGAGGGGTACGGCGGTGTTTGCTTGCGTTAAGCTTAAGCCTACTAGGTAAATCATGTCGCCTAGCCCTACAGAGATGATTCCGCCCATTATTGCGGCGATGACTTCTGACCTTTTTGGCGGTGCTAAAGAAGATGAATCCCGGGAGCCAAAAACCTTGAGGTATGCTGCGAGGAAAGGTAGGACGATTAGTATCTTGAAAAACGCCGCGAACACCGGGTCAAAGCTTTCCACGATTAACTTGAACAGCGTCACACCCAGAGCCCAGCAGATAGCGGTCGAGACTCCAGCTATAAAGCCAAGCTTAGCAGAACCATCAAGCTGTAATTTCCCTTGCCTCCCTTGTCCGCTGAGCAACCACACCGCTAGCACTATCAAGACTGTGCCTGCGGCGATGTTCAAAGTAAATGACTCTCTGAGTATGAACATACTCATCGGGACTAAGAAGAGCGGATAGGAATAGGTTAACGGTACCGCATGGGCTACGCCTATGTGTTTTAGGCTGATGAGGTAGAGCGTGTCGCCAAGCGCCCAACCTATGAGGGAGGCTGCGATAAGGTAAGCGGCTGATGGTGTATGCAGCAAAAGAAAGTATCCGCCTTTATCCCATGCGAGCACGAATATCAAAAGAATGGCCGCTGCAGCACAACTCCTGACGAGATTTAGCTTAATCGGGCCCATGCTCCTTAGGCCTACCTTGTAAAGGTTGGCACCAGCGGCCCAGCATAAAGCCGCCGTAAGCGTCAGCGTCTCTCCAATCATAAGCTTTCTACGAACGAGTCGGTTATTAAACCCATTCACATAATCCCAAAATCTTTTAATTAGATTCTTGCATGAACAATCTCTATGAATTCAGCATCATGGAGTGAAGAAAAAATTTGGGGTTTTATAGCTTGGTTGATTCCACTCGTCGGGGGGATACTGGTCTTGGTGCTTAAGCCAGACTACAGGTATGCAAGGCATTGGGCTTACCTTTCCGTATCCTTCTTCGTAGTCGCGATAATCGCTAGTATCGTGGCCTACATTCTATCGCTCATACCATTCATAAACATTCTTGGGCTGGCTCTCGGCGCGCTGTTTGGTGTGCTCCTCCTAGTGGTTTGGATACTCGGCATATTAAAGTCGCTCGAGAATGTTTACTGGACTCCTCCGATAATCTACGATCTGGCTAGGAGATTAGGACTGTAGGTTTTCTTCTCAATAGGGCTGACGCGCAGAATTCACAGCAGGAAGCAACAAAAACTTAGATTTCTTTGAGAGATTTTACGTAGAGCTTTATCGATTTCCAATTCAAAATCAGATGAACCGCTATCACGAGCAACGCTAGAATTGATGAATACACGTGTAGGTCGGACCAGCCGCCCTTGTTCAGCCCCATGATTACCAGCCAGCCCGACCTAGGGCCGCTAGGCCAGAAGTATAGGACCAAGCCAGTGAAAAGGCTGGCAATCCCGAAGGCAACGGCCAAGAAGAATACCACAATCCTTGCGGTACCACTCATGACTTTTCCACGCTCTCTAAATATTTAAGCCGTAGGTTTCCGTCAGGACTCAGCGACGTGAAAGTATGCCCACTTGCCGTCCTTTTCTATCCTCCTGAGGAAGCCCTTCTTCACGAGCCTAGCCAAATAAACCGAGACCTTCTCCGGTGTGTCCGGTACGGCGTTCGTCTCGAGGGCCTTGATAACCTCTGCCAGAGTGCGCGGCTGCCTCCCCCAGGGCGTCTGGAATATGTTGATTAGATTTTCTGTAGTGCTCTTCGACGGCCTTATCGTGGGGATGTCCGAAGTGGATACCGAGGAAAGCTCTTGGAGAGAAGGCGGTCTTTCCACCTCAACCTTTTCGGCCCCCACGTGCAGCTTTTCATCGAGCGCCTCCATAAACTCGGACAAAGCGTCGAGCTGTCTGGTTATCGTGGGTATGTCTCCCTGGATTATCACCTCGAAACCTTTCCTCTTTATCTTAAGCGTAATCGGGATGTGCTCGCCCTCGCCCTTACAGGCCGCCAAGATTTATCGGATGAAGTATGGATAGGTTTTAGATAAGAATTTTTCTAGGTTATTGGGAGGGTTGGGCGAAAGTGCCGCGTGTTTCTCAGTTTATTTGGCCTCAATATAGAGTATATAGTTAAGCATTCGGGAAAAATTTTTCCATGCTGCTGAACTAATTCGCTGCGACCTTTGTTTTTGGTGCTGCAGTGCCATTCGATTCTATTCTGCATTCGAGTCGCTATTTGCGTGGTCAGAATTTTTCAATTCCTTTTTGGATTCAAGTAAAGAAACTGCCACCGGAGGAGCAGAAAAGACTAAAAGACTTTCAATTCCTTTTTGGATTCAAGCTGATGCACTGCGGGCGGCGCTACGGGACGCTGCCGAAACTTTCAATTCCTTTTTGGATTCAAGACCATGAGGAAAAATGAGTGGAATTAGTTTAGAAATAGGCTTTCAATTCCTTTTTGGATTCAAGTGGCAAGATATTGTGGATTGATTGAAAAAATTGGGGGTGAACTTTCAATTCCTTTTTGGATTCAAGAAGAGTGCACTTTGGGGCGAGCGAATTATCGGCGAGGCGGAAATCTTTCAATTCCTTTTCGGAT
>CAZZKR010000030.1:0-4063 GCA_964655015.1 uncultured Nitrososphaeria archaeon | reverse complement strand
TTGTTGACATATACCTATCACCTGATCGTTATCAACTTTATAGCCGCATGAGTTGGGGCTTAGCTTAACTCGGTAACGAGGCTGTGCAGCTAATTTTATAGGTTGCATGTATTGTAAGACGTTAACCCCCTGTAAGTAGTCAATGACTGGATTTTGTTTCTCATCATAAGATTTGATTGTGAAAGGATTTACAACTGTCTCTCTTACCCATGAGGATGAATCTTCACGCAGCAAGCTTACACCGTCTATTAACGGAAAAGAATATTCCGTATCAACATTCCCCTCTATCTTGTTAGGATGAAAGTCTATCGCGTCAACCACGCTTACGAGGCTTTCTTTTGATCCAATTCTATGAATCCCCCAAATGAAATCGGACGTTATTTCAATTAATTCATTCCGTAGATTTATTGTTTTATCTTTAAAGATTACGATGACCCTTAAGCGAGGAGGCTCTCCCTCGAGTGGTGATAACATTGTCTTGCCTACGGCTGGCGCGTCAAAAGAGCCTGCAATGTCATCTGGCCGAGGATAGAGTTTATTTCCCCCTATTATTTTTAATGTGATAAGACGGTTCACATCTGAGAATTTTACTGGCGTGCAGTTTAATGGTTTTATACCCAATGCTAGCAGATTGGCGCTTAGCAAGGGTATTATCTCTTTCCCCTTTTTCTCGCCTATCTTATACTCTTTGGCGATTTGTTCAGCAATCGCACCGAGTATCGTCGTAGGCGGCGGATAGTAAAATGATGGTGATGACTTCGATAGCCCGACGACTTTACATTGAAAGCCCCAGACAAACTCTAAGTCAAAACGAAAACCAATCATCTAGGGCTATCCCTTGAGCCGCGCCTTTATTTCTTCTATAGTATCGTGTAGGAAACTTTCAAACCCGCTTCCTTCGTGGACGTAGAGCTTAGTATTGTAGTTAATCTTCTCGCATTTCTTTTTCGCATTGTTTATGTAGTCTTGTGTAAATGGACTAGGCACCGTCCAAGGCTTGTCCGACACGGCTATGACCATGCTTTCCCAGCCTATTATCGGGAGAAATCTGGTCTTCTTCGCGCCGAAACTATTTTCGACTATGAGTGCCTTCGCTGCATCTAGTAAGACATAGGCCCTTTTAAGTCGTTCATCACTTGATATGACTTCTTTGCCCGCTTCGTTAACGTCAAACGTAAGCCTGCCTATGTATCGCGTGTCAATGTCTAAGCTGAAGGTATAGACGGAAGAGGTGAGTTCAACATAGTACAGCATCTGCCCTTGCTCTTCGACGAACTTCGTTCCAAGAGCGTATCTACTGTGAAGTTGTGGCTCTATAACTACATTCTTAGCAACTTCATAGACAGGAATCATGTATCCAACGTAGAAGTTAGAGGTTCTCTTCACGTTAGCAGCCTCCGCGTAAAGGAATCCCCCAAGGTCTTCGACGACACAATTTTCTATAATTGTCTTCTCAATATTTTTCTCGTCCGCGTCTTTGCCGAAAGATTCTTTAAAAACTTCCTTATTCGTGCTTTTAAGAAATATTCCCTTCTCGCACAGTTTGCATACCTTTAACCCGTTTTCCTTGCTAAGTGTTGCGATTGCTGCTTGAAGGCCGTGAGCTATACTCTCTCCTGATATTGCTGGCATAAAATAGACAGAGTAACTTCCGTCCGCGTCTTTCAGCATTACTGGTACTCGTCTGTGTTTGACATAATTTCCGACGGACTCGGTCATGTTGAGTGCTTCGACGTTTATCGCAACCCTGCCACGAATACTTATAAAGGCATCCTTCATTTGGATTTCACCTCGATATATTTTGAGGACTTAACCAGCGCCCTAGAACATATGTAAGATAGCATCTCTCGTAGCTTTCCCGTGTCGTCCCCTTTTTCTTGTATCGTTCTTATTTCAAAGTCTAGGTAGTCGGGATTGATCTCTTCTATGAGTTTCTTAACGTCCTCTGGAAGGTCACCCGGCGACCTTTTAAGGGCATGAAAAGCGCGAGCGGCCTCACGTAGATAATATAGCGCCAGCCCCTTAGAGTTCGAGTAGGCAAGCCTATCTACGTGCTCATAACCTCCGGCTACAGTTAATACGGCTAAAAGACTGGGTATCTGCTCAAATCTTTCACGTGCTTCTTCCGGAACCATAGACATAGTGCTTCATAGATGCTTAAAAAAATTTCTGCAAATTTTGGGCATTTTATTGCAGATTGATGGAAATGATGAATATAAGTCAATGAGGTACCCTATAATACGTGGAAAAGAGCATAGTCCGATTGTTAATAACGTTTCGCGTCACCAAACCTATCATCATCCCTCCCTTCTCGGCTAAGGTAAGCAAACTGATCCTTCACAGAATTTCTAACCAATACGTAAAAATAAGTCAAACAAATCGGTTGTTCAAGCCCATATCCGTCTCGCCGATATACCTCGATGATAAACCTCTCTTAAAGTTCAGCGACGAGTCGACTATTCTTCACTTACAACCAGAGCGTTTATACAGTTTTACGTGTAGCATGATAGTCGATGAAGACCTGCCGATTCACGAGGTCGTATCCCTCGAGCGCTCCGAGGTGGAAGAGGTCTTCGGCGCCAAAGCGTTGTTAGAACAGGTAAAGATAGATATCAGAAATTTTTCGTCGCTTGGATTCGGGAGGCCGAAGGGCATAAGAATGGACTTCAAATCCCCCGTACTTCTCCAGCTACCGAGCTTCCGAAGGTTTAAAAGAGGGAGATATGTTCTCTTTCCGATACCCTCCCTAATAATTGGCTCGCTGGTCGACCACTGGAACGCAAACTGCGACCCGAAGATGCTGATAAAGAGGCCCGCTTTCCTCTCGATGTATGCTAACTACTTAATGATGGAATCCGCGTACAATCTCAAGCCTGTCACGATTGTTTATGATGAGAAAAAGAAGATAAGAGGGTTTATGGGCTGGGTTTTCTACGATTTGAGGAAGTGTAGGAATAACCTCAGTTTTAAACGTGTTATGGCCCTTCTCGATTATGCGCAGTACGTAGGCGTCGGGAAGTCCCGCGCTACCGGATTCGGCCAAGTAAAGGTTAGCTGTACCTACTAAGGGTTATTTTCAACCTATAGCAAATTAACTGCGTGTCAAAGAAGGCAGTCTTCGTAAACATAGGATTTGACCCAACGGCAGCCCTAGATGTCCTGGCTGCCCTCGGATTATCGACCGGCGATTTGCTCATGTTAGTGTATCCCGCGGCTACTGACGGCTCCTCAAAACTGAGGAGTGAGCAGACAAGGACGCAAATAAAGACGCACCTAGACCTTCTGAGAACAAGGGGACGTAGCATAACATTGAAAGAAATGGAGTTGAATGTGGCTGACGTTAAAGCTTCGCTGGCTACTTTGGTGGACGCGATAGCTGAAGTTAAGAGGGCGGGCTACAAGGTCTATATCGAGCTCACCGGAGGTGTCAGAATAATCACAGTATTGATGATGCTGGTTTCGGCGTGCTTTTCCAACTTAGTGGACGAGGTCACTTTAATATCAGAGGTCACGCAGGAGAGAATATCGCTACCAATCGTTCCACCACCCGTTTTGAACGAACGATTACTCGGAGCAATCCTAGGGGTATTAGCAAACAAGGGCAATGCAAAACGAAAGGAGCTAAGCAAGGAAATCGGTGTTAGTGAAAGCAGCGTTAGTAGAGCTGTTTCTAGACTGAAAAATCTCGGATTATTAAATGAGAGTCTACGCACGCTTTCCATCTCAGACAGGTTTAAAAACGTATCGCCGATTTTTAGCAGGCTCGTAGAATATCTTCATTTTCAGGAATTGAAATAATCACATAATTTTTGCAGTAAAGACTGAAAAGCAATCGTCGACAAGTATGTCAGAGCATGCCGTTTTACAGTCACGATGATGTATTAAGAGTTCTGCGGCAGATACACGAAGCTCCCTGCGAAGTTAGTGAGGGGAGCGAAGGCCAACATACAGATTTATCCGCTAACGCCTGCTTCCTTCAGTCAGAGAAGAATAATAGGAGCGCAGATGGATTACGAAGCCGAGGAGTATCTGATTTAATGTCCGAGGAGCTCGGATACATTAA
>CAZZKR010000029.1:0-6818 GCA_964655015.1 uncultured Nitrososphaeria archaeon | reverse complement strand
CATCGGAACCCTCACTGGAATAATCGGATTAGGTGGAGGGTACGCATTGGTACCGTCCTTCATCTACTTACTGGGATCACCTGTAAAAATAGCCGTTGGAACATCTCTAACGTCGTTCATAAGCATGGCGGTGATATCGGGCGGCTTTAAGATAGTTCAAGGAATTGTAGACGTAGTGGCCGCCCTTTCGCTCGGAGCGGGGACGGCTGTAGGAGCGCAGATAGGCGCCAGGTTGGTGCCGAAGGTTCCGGCATGGCTAATAAAACTGATTTTCGGAATAGTCTTCCTATACGTTTCACTGAAATTCGTATTCGATATTTTTGGAATAAGAATCTAAATTCCAAGAAACCAGGCTACACTACCGGAGCCGTGTTTATCGAACATTTAAATTAAATAAAAGTATTGTGTAGTTTTTCTTTTACTCCCTAGCCTCTATGGCGTAGTTGCTCATTATGCATCTAAATCCTAGAGTGTTATAGAATCTTACCGCTATCTCGTTTAAAGTCGGGAACTCTGCGGTTATCATATCCACCTTGTTTTTTAACCTCTCAATTACGGCCTCTACGAGCCGCTTACCAAGCTCCTTCCGCCTAAACTCCGGAAGGACGTACAGCTCCTTTATTCTACCCTCTATTCTCGGCTCGTAGAATATTCTATCCACGATGTCCGCCTTCACGACGCCTATGACCTTTCCTTTTCTTTCAGCTACTAGTATAACAGAGTCGTCAGAACCCAAAGCAGACTCGATGTACTTCTTGGTATGTATGGCTATGTCGTCCCTAGTCTTAAACAGCGGGTCGAATTCTTCGTTTAACCTCTTTAACCTTATGACGAGCTCCACGATATAGTTAATATCCTCGGGCTTCGCGTCCCTGATCTCTATATCCTGTACGCTTACCATCGCGATTAACCTCTAACCTTCATTCTGGTGGCGGTGGTATGAAACCTTTTTCCATCAAGAGCTTGGTCTGATCTCTAGCGGCCTTTATCTTCCTATAGGCTTCCTCGTAGACCTCATCTCTACTCTTCTTTATACGCGCAACTCCTTGCTCTATCGCCTTCATGGCTACGACGGTTGCCTCCCTTGGGTAGACCTCCCAATCCTCCATGGTTGGGAGGATGTATTCCTCACTCAGGCCTTTTTCCTCCGCGACCCTTGCCAGCTCGACTGCTGCTGCCAAGCACATCTCATCCGTGATCGTGTAAGCCCTAACGTCTAAAGCTCCTCTGAATATTCCTGGAAATCCTAACGAGTTGTTCACTTGGTTCGGGAAATCGGACCTTCCTGTTGCTACTATCTTGGCTCCTGCCTCCTTTGCCTCCCAAGGCCATATTTCAGGTATCGGGTTAGCACACGCAAAAACTATGCTGTTGTCAGCCATCGCCGTGACCCACTCTTTCTTTATGACACCTGGACCCGGTTTTGACATCGCTATACACACGTCAGCACCTTTTAACGCCTCAGGTATGCCTCCGACAACCCTGTCCTTATTCGTTTTTAGCGCCATCTCATACTTCCACCTATCTTGGAACTGTAGCTTGTCAATATCATCTCTCTCAGCATGGAGCACTCCTTTAGAATCAACCAGCCTCAGGTTTCCGGGCGGTACACCATATGCTATGAGAAGTCTTGCTATTGCAATGTTAGCCGCGCCCGCTCCTATCAGTGTCACGATAACATCGCTAATACGTTTTCCTACATATTTTACGGCATTTATGAAGGCGGCAACGGTAACTGTCGCCGTGCCCTGCTGGTCATCGTGCCATACTGGGATGCGCATTTCTTGTCGAAGTCTCTCAAGTATGTAAAAGCATTTTGGCTTCTCAATGTCCTCGAGGTTTATGCCCCCAAAGGACGGTTCCAGTGCTTTGACTATCTCTATTATCTTCTCCGCGTCCTTCGTTGCCAGCGCTATGGGAAAAGCATCGATGCCGCCAAGGTACTTGAATAGGAGAGCCTTGCCCTCCATTACGGGTAGCCCAGCCTCAGGTCCGATATCGCCAAGACCCAAAATCCTAGTCCCGTCCGTTATTATGGCTACGGTGTTAGCCCTATTCGTATATTCGAACACTAGGTCTACATTCTTCTGTATCGCCTTACATGGCTCAGCCACACCAGGTGTGTACCATATCGCGAAATCATCATATGAAGTAACTGGACACTTTAAAGCAATCTGTATCTTTCCCTTATAGAAAGGATGATACTTCATCGCTAAGATGGCGGGGCGGCTCGCCTTTTCTTCAAGAGAAGTCATATTGCAGTAACGTGCAAATAAATATATATCTTTTTTCTTTATATTCCATATAAGCACTTATACTGAATATACGGGTTTTAATCTTTAACGTTTTTAGCTTGAATCTTATCAGTGCTTAGCCATCGGATGTGATTTTAATGAATATAGTGGTCGCTGGCTTCGGCACCGTGGGACAGAACCTTGCCCAACTATTACTGACACATAGGGAGTTTCTAAGGAAAGCCTACGGTTTGGTCGTGAAGGTTGTGGCGGTCGTTGACAGCAAGGGGGCCGCAGTCTCTCAAAGAGGGTTGGACCTAGACCTTGTTTTGAGGTGCAAAAGAGAGCACGGTACGGTCGCAAAAGTTCCGTCAGCAGGTTGTGAAATGGATCTCCTCGAAGTTATTCAGAGTGTTGAAGCAGATGTTCTAATCGAAGCAACTTATACGAATCTTAGGGATGGTGAACCGGGCATGACGCATATTATCAAGGCACTGCAGCTCGGTCTTAACGTCGTGACTGTAAACAAGGGACCACTCGCGCTTGCCATGCCGATGTTAAAAGAGATGGCTGAGCATAGAAAGCTCGCGTTAAGGTTTAGCGGAACAGTTGGAGGAGGTCTGCCTGTCTTAGCGTTCGCAAAAGAGTGTAGTAAGGGTGATAGGGCTGTCAAGGTAGAGGGTATATTGAACGGAACGACAAATTACATACTCACAAGGATGGAAGAGGGTCTAAGTTTCGAGGAAGCCTTGACAGAAGCACAAGAGAAGGGATATGCAGAACGTGACCCAACGCTTGACGTAAGCGGCATGGATACTGCATGCAAGCTTGTCATACTTGCTAACGAAGTTTTGGGAAAAAGAGTAACGCTTAGGGACGTGAAGGTAGAGGGCATAACAACAATCAAACCAGAAGACATTAAGATGGCAAAAAGTCTAGGAAAAGTCGTCAAGCTAGTGGGTGTGGCCGATGAATCGGAAGTATTCGTGAAACCCCTGAGCATAGACCAATCGGACCCGCTTGCGGTCAAGTATAACTACAACGCCATCACATTGACTCTAGAGAACTCTGGCAAGCATACTATAACAGGTAAAGGTGCGGGTGGAAGGGAAACAGCAACCGCTATAATAAGGGACCTCATCTCTATAAAGGAACGCCTTGTTATAACGTAAAAACGATTATATTCAACCGTTTTTCTCGGATTCCTGCCTTGAAGTTAGTGATGAAATTCGGCGGCACGTCGCTTGGCGATGGTAAAAGAATTAGGCACGCGGCCAGCCTGGTAAAGCGATACTCCGAAGGAAACGAATTAGTCGTGGTTGCCTCAGCGATGTCAAACGTTACGGATGAGCTCATAAGGCTCACGAACATTGCAGAGAGTGGTAGGGAAGATGAAGTTGACGAAATATTGGAGAGAATTGGCTCCCAGCACGAAGATGCGATAGGGGGTGCTATTAAGGACGGGAAAATATCTGCAGAGGTATGGAGGTACGTACAAAGAGACTTAGACAGTTTAAGAAAAGCGGTCAAGGGTGTGTGCTACATTATGGAGGCGACACCGAGGACGAGGGACCTTATACTCTCGTTCGGTGAGAGACTCTCCACGAGGATTTTGTGGGGAGCTATGTTAGATTTTGGTTTACCTGCCGTGTACTTAACAGGGAAGGATGCGGGTATAGTCACGGACTCGAATTTCGGTGAGGCCGTGCCGCTTATCGAGACAACCTATTTGAATCTATCCTCTAGGCTGGGCAGCCTTATTTCTGAGGGAAAGATACCGACGGTAACAGGATTCATAGCTGCCGACACGCATGGCGTGATTACGACGCTTGGCAGGGGCGGCTCAGACTATACTGCCACGCTGATAGGAAGCGCCATAAACGCTGATGAGATATGGCTTTGGAGCGATGTAGACGGCCTGATGACTGCTAACCCTAAGATCGTCCCGAACGCTAGGGTTCTTCCGGAAATTTCTTATGCCGAAGCGATAGAGATGGCCATGTTCGGTGCGAAGGGATTACATCCTAGAGCTTTTGAGCCGACGATAGAGAAGGGCATTCCTGTCAGAATAAGGAACACGTTCAACCCGGAGAAACCCGGTACGCTCATAACGAAATCCAAAGTTGTAGCAGACGGCATTGTCAAGGCGGTGCTTTTGGTAGAGAACGTCGGCATGTTATCTGTCAGGGGCACGAGCATCGTAGGAAGACCCGGAACCGCAGCTAAGATTCTTGATGCGATAGCAAGGCGCTCAATCAACATCATGATGATTTCGCAGTGCGTCTCAGAGTCCAGCATATCCCTCATCGTGAAAAGGGATTTGTTGGAAAAGGCCATAGCGGCGATCGAAACGTTCCTCTTAAGCTCGGGAATCGCAAAGGATGTCGAGGTTGACGAGGACGTAGCGGTTATTGCAGTCATTGGAGAGGGCATGAAGGGCACGCCTGGTATAGCGGCTAGGGTTTTCAAAGCTGTCGCTAGTAAGGGTATAAACGTAAAGATGATTTCTCAGGGTGCATCCGAGCTTAACATATCCTTCGTCGTGAGTGAGGCAGAAGCTGTAGACGCCGTCAGAGCGGTACATGATGAATTCAACTTAGGAACAGAAAGTTAAAAATAATAAAAAGTAAGGAAGTTTTCGGGAGGGCTGCTTTACACTATTACGCCTCCAGGGAACAGCATCAGGAGGACAGTCATCACTCCTGACCAGAGGCAGATGACGCCGCCGAATTTAGGAGCCTTTCCGTGGGTAGCAAGGTAGAAGCCAAGGGCTGCTAACGCGTACGTCAGCAGAGCTATTTGAATTATAGTATTATTTAGGTCGTAGACACCGCCTATTAGGTAGTGGAAGATTCCCATGAAGATGAACTGGTAGATGCATACGATGAGAGCCATGTTGCCGAGGTATCTTGGGTCCCATCCATTCCATGTAACGATTACCGTGGTGAGCCAGAGTAGGGCGTACATGAGCGGCGTTATGCTGAAGAGTTGCGTCAGGGCTACGCCCACGGGACCCGCAGCCGCCGGGTCGACGGCCGCCGGGGAAGTCGTAATCTGGAATATGGCCATAAGGATTAGCGATATGAATGCGGATAGAGCGCCTATGGTCGCAACGGTCTTTCCTGGGTCAGGTGCGCCCTCCTTTAACGGCTTTGCTTCGAATCCAAGGAGATATAGGCCGTACATGAAGAGGCCGAAGGTCAGCCCCATCATACCGAACGCAACGGGAGACAATCCCATGCATTTTCACCTTGTTTAGCGTTTTCTAGGTTGTTCATTTTAGGTAATTAAGCTTTTCGGATGATGTTCTGAATTTTTAAAAGTTTTTAAAAATTAGAACTTGTACAACTTCAACAATTTTAGAACACTAAAAAATAAAAAAATAATGTGATCTAAAATGTTCAGTGCTTTATGTACTTACCTAGGTCGTAAGGTGTCCAGACAGCTTCGTAAGGAACTCTCGGGACCTGCGATGCAATCCTCTTGCCCATCTCGTCCGCTGCCTTCATCGAGTAGAATATGTGCTCGACTGGGTCCACTATGTTCTTGTATGGCCCTATTTCCTTAGCGCACATGTTCATGTAGGGCTCTGTGTGTATAGTAGAGCCTGGGTCGAGTGTTGCCTTCTCAGCTGCCTTCCATAGCATTTCGTCGGTTGGTTCACCAGGCTTGAATCCCATCTCCTCGAACGTCAAAGGCAATCCAACTTTGTGGCCCCAAGTGGCATACTCAAGTATCTCGCTCATGGGAGCATCCTCTGATATCAGCTGGACAAAGCCTCCCCAGAATACTAGCTCTCCATGCGTCGGTAACTTCTCGGGCGGAATGTATTTCTCTAATACCGTCAGTCCGTAATAAACGCCGTGAGCTGCCGCCAGTCCTGCGCTCTCGAAACCAAGTCCGCTGAACAGAACGTTAGTCTCGATTATCGCTTCTAGTTGCGGCGAGACTACCTTCCTCCTTGCTGCATCCATAGCTGCCTCTCCGTATGTCTTAAGCCTCTCCCACTGGTTTTCACAGATTAAGAAAGCAAGGTCTGGTCCTGCTCCGAGCCACTCTGGTTTTACAGCAAGGTTCTTTGCTCCCGTCCTGTAGCATGTCCTTCCCTCGAACTTCTTTGATGCAGCATCTCCCATACCCGAAGCCAGCCATCTTGCGGGTGCCTCGGCGACTATCTTTGAGTCTATGAGAACCATAGCTGGGTTGAAGTCGAAGAACCACACCTCTTTGAATATATGATCCGGTGTGTACACAACAGATAGCGCACTTGTCGGAGCATCCGTTGCTGCGATCGTCGGTATGATTATAGCTTCTCCCCCGAGCTTGCTGGCAACAATCTTACCAGTATCTATGAGCTTCCCTCCTCCAGCCGCTATTACACCGTCACAGCCATTGTCCTTTCCTATCTTTGTCAACCTCTCTATCTCGGGTTCACAGCACTCAGGACCGTATGGGACTCCTTCTCCGAAGACAGCCTCAACATACTTTATGCCTTCTTTCTCCAAACCTGCCTGCAGCCCTGCCTTCCTGCATGCCTCAAGTGCTCTCTTTCCGCCTATTAGCAAAGGCTTTTTTACGTAGATC
>CAZZKR010000028.1:0-62818 GCA_964655015.1 uncultured Nitrososphaeria archaeon | reverse complement strand
CAAGCGCCCGAGGCAGGTTCTTTTCGGTGAATAGTCCGCCGGAAGGTCTAGCTTGTATTGCAGCCACCCTGACCAAGACCATCAACCTGCTCGGTTTTTGGATACATTATTTATAAAAATTTGAATAGATTTATTATAAAGCGAACATCCTGTATAACTAACAAGAGGGGTGCATATTATGGGCGTTCTACCAGGTCAAAAATTCGTATGGCTCAAAGCAAAAGGCGACCCGAACGTACCGCCTGACTCCGTTGTAATAAACAATAAGTACATGGCGTTGCTCAAAGTACCCGAGAACGAGGCCGTAGAGGTAGTGTACGAGGGCGAGCTTCTATTCAAAGCCAACGTTAAGTATAGCGCCGATGCGCAGAGAGGTTATGCATTCTTAAACAAAAATAAAATGGTTGAGTTCAAGGTACCAGAGGAAGAGGCCGTCATCATCGCGGAGCCAAGAGAAAAAGTTGAATCCGAGTGATGTCATAGTTCCGCTGAAGTCTGATACATCTCCTGTATAACAACACCATTTTCTTTAATTTCTTTTAAGAAGATCTCCGGTTCTATACATCCCTCTGGTGCGAAGACACCTTTTTCTTTCACTTGTCCGCGCCCTAACATTATAGCACCTATCACAGCGGATATGGCAGTAGCAAACTCATGTCCGACGTCGGAGAATTTGTAAACGTACTTCGTCGGGTTTTTGCCCTTCTTTCCGCTAACCGCTACCCTCATCTCAAAGAGAGGCTCCGCGGCATCAAACTTGAAGAGCTCCATCGCGACATCCATCGGTAAAGATGCAAAGCGCGCCATGATGAAATCTCTTGGCGATACCTTAACACCCTTAACATTTATGGGCTCGAGCTGTACGAGTTGCAGTTTGTTCAACATCCTGTAAATCTCGACGACCTCGCTGGGCACCATTCCGGCTTTGCACGTTACGTTCTTTGCCTTTATGTACCTTGGAATCGTTACGGGCTCTGGGTGGCCTACGTGGTAGACCTCTACGTTGCCGAGCTCAAGAAAGTCCTGAACCTCCCTTCCGTCAACCATTGGTACGACTTCCTTCCAGTTTCCGTTTTCATAAGTTAACACCTTTCCGCTAGTGACGTTAAACATGTGGGCAGTAACTGCTTCTGAGGCAACACCGGCTGCTGTCGTGAAAATCCAAGAGACATCTATATTTTCAACTTCGTCGAGCTTCGATGCACCGTACCTTGCCAGAACGTTTGAAAGACCAGGCGTTGAGCCCAGACCTATAACGACGGTGATGTTCTTCCTCTTTGCCTCATCGAAGAGTGCTTTGTCCTCAAGGACCTCCTTAGAGGGTAACGGGTCGTCCATTATATCTACAAAATTAACACCAGCCTCAACCGCAGCCTTCACTATGGGAACGCCGAATTTATAGTAGGGACCTACACAACCCACGACCACATCCGCCTTCTGCATCTGGCCAATCAGTGACGGTCGGTCTGTTACATCAACCTTCAAAGCTTTGGCCTTCTTCATTTTGCTGGCCAGCTTCTCGGCCTTATCCACGAGTATGTCTCCTAAGATCACTTCGTCTACGTCTGGATACTTTGTTAGGTGTTCGGCTACTTCAGAACCTATTATTCCCGCTCCGCCTAGTACAAGTACGCGCATGTGCCCTCACTCAACAAAAAAATAAAAAATGTGTAATTTATATCATTTTGTCAACTTCTTCGATGGCTTTATCCAGTATGTCGATAGCCCTGTCTACCTCGTCTTCTGTCACGACGAGCGGCGGCATCAGCGTTATGTTGTTGGCAGCGAAAGTAGATACCAGCAACCTCCTCTCGATGCATTTAACGGCCACAACCTTGCTCGGTATCTTGGCGCCCTCTTCATGCCAGAAGTAGAACCTGTCCTGCGGGAATATCGGTTCTTTCGTCTCCTTGTTCTTTACCAGCTCTATGCCCCATATGAGTCCCATTCCGCTTACATTTCCTACGGATTTGTGTCTGTCCTGGATGCCTTTGAGTCCCTCTTCGAGTCTCTTAGCGATCTTCCTTGCATGATCAGGTATGAGTTTCTCCTCTTTGTATACATTTAGTGTTGCGTAGGCTGCGGCCATACCAAGCGGATGGGATGCGAACGTGCTCGCGTGCCACCACTTCCTCTCGTCAAACCACTTTGCTATTTCGGGGCTGACAGCGACACCTCCAACAGGAATGTGAGAGCTTGTTACACCTTTAGCGAATGTAACGATGTCTGGCTTGATGTCCCAGTTCTGGTATCCAAACCAAGGCACAGTCCTTCCGAAACCGCAGATGACCTCGTCATCTATCCAGAGAACTCCGAGTTCCTTCGTTATTTGTCTCAACTGTGGGTTGTACTCAGGCGGCGGAGCGAAAACACCACAGCTTCCCTGCACAACCTCCGTTATGACCGCGGCAACGTACGGTTGATAGGCAAGTATTAGCTCCTTGAGTATATTGATGCAGGCCAGCATTCCCTTTCTATCTTTGCAGTCAGGGTACGTATGTCCTAATGGGCATCGATAACAGTAGGGCGGCGGGGCTACCGCAGTGTACGGAAGTATACCACCAACCGGCGTCTTAATATCTGGTACCTCGCCCGGCTTCGTTGGCTTTATTGCCAAGTCTCTCAGGTACGGTATTATGGTGTTGGCTACCGCACCGGCTGTCCAGCCGTGGTAGTCATACCACCTAGTAATCACGTACGGTTTGCCTGTGTATACCCTAGCTATCATCAGCGCATACTCGACGGCTTCGCTTCCGCTGTTCACGAAGCCGACCCTAGCCATATCTCCCTTGAAAGCTTCCTCTATGAGGAATTTGCAGACCTTTGGCCTCATCTGCTCTAAGAAACCACCCTCATACAGATAGCCGAAGTTGTCGGCGTATTCCTTTATTGCTTGGGCTATCTTAGGATGATAGGCGCCTGCGTTCGCGCAGTGCAGAACCGACATAAAGTCTAGAATCTTAACGTTCTCTGAGGTTACCAGATAGGGGCCCTCTGCTCTCGCTATTGGCAAGGGCGAATATTCCTTCGCCGTTGATATCGGTCTCAAGAAGTACTTCTTATCCATCTCTATTAGTTCTTCCCAGTTTACTTCCTCAGGCGGAGTTACAAATTTTGACATATTGTTCCCTCGGAAGTAGGATAGCCCATGACGTATAAAAATCTTACGGGATTGTATAAAACAACTTATAAAAAATCATCAGGAGGAAAGTTTACATACCGCACCTTCTGATGCTGAGGACGTATACTTTGCGTACCTTGCTAGCACGCCCTTTTTATACTTAGGTGCGGGTCTCTTCCAAGATGCGAGTCTCTTCCTTATTTCATCCTCATCGAGTTCAACGTCCAATATCTTCCGCTCTGCGTCTATCTTTATCCAATCGCCATTCTTAATAGCAGCTATTGGCCCTCCCTCGAAAGCTTCAGGGGATACGTGTCCAACCATCAGGCCCCTAGTGGCACCTGAGAATCTACCATCGGTCACTAACGCTACGGACTCTCCCATGCCTCTACCTACTATCGCGGACGTGACGCTTAGCATCTCCCTCATGCCGGGGCCTCCTTTTGGTCCCTCGTACCTTATCACGATGACATCTCCCTCTTTGATTTCTCCTTGCTTAACTGCGGCGTAAGCATCTTCCTCACAATCGAAGACCCTTGCAGGCCCTTCATGCTTGAGCCTCTTTACGCCAGAAATTTTCACGACTGCACCATCTGGTGCGAGACTTCCCTTGAGAATCACTATGCTTCCCGTTGGGCGTACCGGATTCTCGACTGGTCTTATGATTTTCACGTTCGTAGGCTGGACAAATTCTTTTAAATTCTCTGCCAAAGTTTTGCCCGTTATCGTGATGGTAGACCCATCGATTAGGCCTGCATCGAGTAACTTCTTCATTATGGCTGGAACACCGCCGGCCATGTCCAAATCCTGCATCGCATAAGTTCCCCCTGGAATCAGCTCCACGAGTTGTGGTGTCCTGCTACTTATCTCGTCGAAGTCATCAAGCGTCAGCTTTATGTCAAGTTCCTTGGCTATCGCCATTAAATGTAGCACAGCATTCGTCGAACCGCCTATCGCTGCATCAACCGCTATGGCATTTCTAAAGGCTTCGTATGTCATAATGTCACTGGGCTTCAAATCGGTCTCTAAAGCCCTCATGATGGTCTCACCGGTCTTTTCAGCTATGTATAACCTCCTTACGTCAACCGCGGGTATCGTAGAGCTACCTGGTAGACTCATTCCCAAAGCCTCTATTAACACTGCCATCGTGTTAGCGGTGTAAAGACCAGCGCAGGAACCGGGGCCTGGACATGCAACTTTTTCAATTTCGTAAAGCTCTTCGAGTGTGAGTTGACCTTTATAATAAGCACCCAAAGCCTCGAACACGCTACCCACAGCAAACCGCTTACCTCTACTCTCGCCCATCAACATAGGGCCACCGTTCATGAAGATTGATGGAAGGTTCAACCTTGCTAGGGCCATCATCATACCTGGCTCTATCTTGTCGCAACTAGCAATCGCCACGATGGCATCATATTGATGTGCCATAACCATCAGCTCTACAGAGTCCGCTATCACATCACGGCTTGGAAGGGACGCTCTCATGCCTTCGTGCGCCATTGCTATACCATCACATATCGCTATCGTGTTAAATTCGAAGGGCATGCCACCTGCACGTCTCACTCCCATCTTTACCCTCTCAGCCAATTCTCTTAGATGTATATGCCCAGGTACAATCTCGTTCCAGCTATTCGCGATGGCTACGAATGGTCTCGAGATTTCTTCATGCGTCAGGCCTAAGGCCCTAAGTAGTGCTCTATGTGGTGCTCTATCCACGCCCTCCGATATTTGTCGACTTCTGTGCTTTAACACACTCTTGTCCAACCTAAAATCCCTTCAGAATTAAGCTTTCTCAATCGATATAATGTTTGAGGGAATTCTCGTAAGCCTATTGAAGGCTACCTCGGCTATTACCTCGCAGTTACGCACTATACACATAAAGCCCCAAATGATGGTTTTAATGGATGATGTAAGTTTCTCACCATTTACCATCAGCAGCACGTCATCGGTCAGCTTATCCTGTTGCTCCAGCATGTATGAGATGTTATTTAAGATGTCGTTCAATAGGTCTGCGTCTAGGTTGAAGAGCGCTTTCATTGTCTTGCTGAAGAGTGACTGGACGGTCGTGCCAAGCTCTTCCAACTTCTTAGCAACCTCAGGGCTTATTTTGAGGGGAAACTTATGTATGGAGCTCAACCCCTTTGCCATACTTTCAATCGTATCGCCCATATCTTCAAGCGTTTTTGCTACGAGTCGCACACCCGCCGCATAGATTGGACTGTCTATTCCAAGGGCCATGCTAAGATACCATCTGCGCAACGCTAGGAATATTTGTCTAATCGTTAAAAAGTACAACTCGTCCACCTTGCTCTCCTGCCTGGCTATCTCGCTGATGTTCAGGGAGGTGCCTTCAGATATTGAAGAAACGACTTGGTTTAGCATGGAGGCCACTAATATCTGCAACCTTTTCAGTAGAACCTCGATGGGAAACTTTGATGGATCTATGAAACTTTGGATGGTTACCGTCCTATATGTTTGCTCTATTATTTCGAGACCGGGCAACCTATCAACAGCCGCCTGAATCCCATTGATTACGTCCGTCGTCAGAGCGTTGCTCGAGATTATCTTTATAATGTCCGCTCCTTGCAGGTATGCACCTATTATTAGTCGCGTTAACGTGCGGTTAGAGTTACAGAGGTCGTAATTGATCGTATAAACAAGAGTTTCTGCTTTTTTGACCTCACCCACGTCCACGCGTAGAGAGCCATCCTCATTCTCTACGAGCGTAACCATATCCCCGGGCTTTAGGCCCTTTTTTAGCACCCATTTCTTGGGTAAGGATACCGTTAAGGTCGCCGCGCCCACTTTTTGTAATTTTCTTACTTCGATCAAAACTAACCCAATTCATATGTACAGTAATTACTATATATAGATAACGTTTAATAATCGTAATTTTTATGAATTTTTGATAAAAAATGAGCGCGACAAGAAAAGTCAGGAGAAGTTACGCAAATGGTTACAAGTACTGTTCGAGGTGTAGGACGTACCATCTCACTGACAAGGTTAGGTGTCCCTATTGCGGGACGCTACTGAGGAACTCGCCGAGGAAGAAGAAGCAGAGCGGCAACGAAAAGTACGTTGAGGTACCTGCTGAGATACTCCTGTCAGTCTAACCTTAAGGGGGAGCGGCAGTTCCAAACCTTTTTAAGGTTATATCGATGATGTTCCATTGAATGCCCATGGATGTACATATAGATAGGGAATTCCTGCTGAGCTTGGCCTCTGCGCTCGTACGGATAAATACAGAGAACCCACCCGGCAGGGAGCTGGAGGCTGCCAGTTTTTTAGCAGAACGGTTAGCGGACCTTGGCATAAAGTCCACGATAGATAGGCTGGACGGTGTTAGAGCAAATGCTGTTTGTATTCTGGAGGGGGGAAGTGCGGGGCCTACCCTACTTTTCAACTCCCACCTAGATACCGTACCTGTAGGTGAGCGGGATAGGTGGCAGGTGGAGCCTCTCGGTGGCCTTATCAGGGATGGCAGGCTCTATGGCAGAGGCTCAGCCGATGCGAAGGGTTCGGTCGCGGCGATGGCGGCGAGCCTGAAGGCCCTTCTTAACGTTCAGGACAAGATACGCGGTAAGGTTGTGCTTGCTGCTGTCGCTGATGAGGAGGTTAGTGGCATCGGCACTAAGGCGCTCCTATCAAAGTACGGCAAATTCGACTTTGCAATCGTAGGCGAGCCGACAGGTTTGAGGGTCTGCACCGCCCATAAGGGTAGGCTAGAGATAAAGGTCAGGGTAAAGGGTAAGCCCGCGCATGCCAGCATGCCCCAAGAGGGGGTTAACGCCATAATCGCCGCCGTCTCCTACTGTAACGAGATAGAGCATATGGCTGACTTGCTATCGAGGAGCGAGGGGCACCCTTTGGTCGGTAAACCAACAGTGGCCGTTACGATGATAAGCGGCGGTATAAAATCCAACGTCATCCCCGATGAATGTGTGCTGGTTATTGACAGGAGGTTGATACCGGGCGAGGACTCTGAAGTGGTGAAAGCATCCTTTGATAAGATTGCATCCAAGGTTATGGCAGAAAGGCGCGGTACGGAATTCGTAGTTTCTATCACACAGTACCATAGGGCCACTGAAGTTAGCACTTCTGAGCCGGTAGTCCAAGCGGCTCTTGAGGCCGTTTCGAAAACGCTTAAGGTTAAGGCTGAGCCGTTCGGTCTTCCAGCCTATACGGACCTTGGATGGATAGTCGCCGCCGGAACACCGGGTGTCGTGTTGGGGCCAGGAGAGCTTTCCCAAGCGCACACTTACAACGAGAGCGTGCCAATCGATGAGCTTGAGGCTGCCGCAAAAATTTACTATGAGATAGCCCTGAAGCTTTTAGGTAAGCAGGAATAGGCGTATTTCCAAAGTCATATGATGACAATATGCGCTTTAACAAAATAAAGCACGGTTATGGTCACGCTTATCTTTTACCGTAGAGTATACTACGGTAGTATGCCTAAAGCCGGCGCGTAGGTCGGAGTTGATGCAAGGCATGTCTGCTACTTCTAGCATGGTCCACCGAGGCTCTAATGCAGACTATACGAGGTACTTTGATGAACTTAAAAGGGCCAGCGACCTATTTAGATCGTCAACCAGTAAGGCACTCGTCATCCACCACGACGATGCAGACGGCATATGCTCAGCGGCGATTATGCTATCAGCCCTTGAGTCTTTAGGTATCCAGACGGGCAGGGTTTGTATCGAAAAGTTGCACCCAACGATACTGTCTAAGATTCATAGTCTCGAGTACGACGCATACGTTTACACGGACATAGGCTCGGGAAAGGCCGAGCTGATAGAGAAGTTGGCTGGAGATAAACTCGTTATAATACTAGACCACCACGACCCAGTTATGGTTACCAAGCCTAATGTTATGAATCTTAATCCCGAGCTTTATGGCTTCAGCGGTGAGAGGGATGTAAGCGGTGCGACAGCCACGTACCTTTTTGCGGAGAAGCTTGCGGATGTTAAACATACCGCATGGGCATCCGTAGTAGGTTCGGCGGAGCTTGGAGGGAGCTTAACCTCACTGAATAGGATACCCCTTGAACACGCTGTTGAAGTTGGTGATGTTGAGATTAGAGAGTCGGCAGGAAGGGAAAGGTATTATGTGATACCTTTCGGGGAAGCTTGGGATAAGTTATCAACGATGCTGACAATACTCGGAAGCGTAGGCTATTATGCTGATGGCCCGAGAAAGGCAGTAGAGTCCTGCATAAAAAGGAGTTTGGATAAAAATGAGGTAGAGGTTTTGGAGGAGCGCAGGAAGCAGGTTTTCAGCAGGGTCATGGCCAATTTAAGAAGGTACGGTATCAATCATGGTGATAAGGTTCAGTGGTTCTCTGTCGGCGATAGTTTTGCAGGCATGGGAACCAAGGTCTTAGGAACGTTTACATCCATTCTAGTGTATCGGGGATTCATTGACCAAAGAAAGTATCTTGTTGGCTTCATGAACTTTCCACGAATGATACCTGAGTTGGGCGAGGTGGAAGGTGAGTGGATTAAGGTTTCCGTAAGAGCACCTAAACTGCTGACAGAACTCATAAACAGAGGGGCAATGCCCCCTGTATCAAAGTTAGTCGTAGAAGCTGCCGACTACGTCGGAGGTTACGGCGACGGGCATTCAACTGCCGCATCAGGCTTGATACCAAAAGGCGCTGAGGATTATTTTTTGAAAAGGATGGAGGAGCTCATCTAAATAAAAAAAGTAGAATTACTTTTTCTTCTTACATCGCGAGCTCTTTTTCTTTGAACGCTTCTTAGTCTTAGCCAATTCTGCTCAAACATTTATAAAAAAGTTTTAAGGTATATAACTTTAACTCATCGGCGACTACCACTTTCTCCTATCGCCCTCTAGCAATCCCTTACCTATGTGAATCCTATCGATGTGTTTTGAAAGATTTTCTTCCGTATCGAAGGATTGCTCACAATAAGGACATCTGTACTTTTTCTGTTCCGTTGCCATACACCTTATATTCAATAAAAGGTTCTATAAAAATTACTGTTCGTATCTAAACATGAATATGCCGCCGGCCTTGATTATCTTCATCACCAACTCCGGTATCGGTCGTATATTGTAAACTTCATTCTTGGTCAAGTTTCTGATTATCCCTTTCGATACATCGACCTCTATTTCGTCGCCGTCAGACAATTTGTCGTAAACGCTATCGTCTATTTCGATTGGTATAAGATGACCTCCGTCGATAGCATTCCTGTAGAATATCCTAGCGAAGGATTTTGCTAAGACAGCCTTGATGCCAGCGTATCTAAGGGCTATGGGTGCGTGTTCTCTGCTAGAGCCGCAACCGAAGTTCCTACCAGCAACAACGAAGTCTCCCGGCTTTACTTTCTTGACAAAGTTCGGGTCTATACCCTCCATGGCATGTTCGGCGAGTTTCTTCGGGTCCATCTCCTTTAGGAATCTTCCCGGTATTATACTGTCTGTATCCACATTATCGCCGTATTTGTGGACGCGCCCCCTCAATATCTCCTCCAAAACCACTCACCCGCCCAAGTCTCTAGGGTCGGTTATCCTACCGGTTACTGCCGCCGCCGCAGCCGTTAAAGGTGATGCTAAGTATGTCTTGGATTCTCTGTCACCCATCCTGCCTGGGAAGTTCCTGTTAGTAGTTGAGATGCAGACCTCGCCCTTTCTAAGCACACCCATGTGACCTCCAAAGCAAAGGCCGCATGTCGGTGCACCGACCAACGCACCAGACTGCAGGAATATCTCTATTAATCCTTCCTTTAGGGCTTGCATGTATGTTTTTTGGGTCGCTGGAACTATTTCAGTCCTAACCTTCACCTTCCTCCCTTTTAGAATGCTCGCGGCCATCCTCAAATCCGTTATCTTGCCTCCTGTGCATGAGCCTATGTAAACCCTGTCAACCTCTACATCGCTAAGCTCCCTTGCAGAGGATACGTTTCCGGGAGAGTATGGTTTCGCGACAAGGGGTTCTATCGTCCTCGCATCTATGTCATAAACCTCAAAGAATTCAGCATCCTCATCACCGTAAACAGGTGTTAGCTGCGAGTTTGTCCTACTTCTCAAGTACTGAAGCAAACGTTCATCCGGCTCGATTATGGCGTTCTTGGCTCCTGCCTCCGTCGACATGTTGGTTAAGGTAGCCCTCTCATCCACATCCATCGCCTTGATGGCGGAGCCAGAAAACTGCATCGCCTTATAGTTAGCACCATCCGTTCCGATTTCGCTTATTATGGCAAGCGACAGGTCTTTAGCCGTAGAATAAGGTTGAAGTTCACCGTCAACCTTGAATAGCAGGGTTTCTGGGACCCTGAACCAAGTTTTTCCGTGGACCAGCACGTATGCTATGTCGGTGTGACCTAAGCCTGCTGCGAATGCGCCGACCACCCCTGCTGTATTCGTATGAGAGTCTGTGCCTACATACACCTCACCGGGCAACACCAGCGCCTCCTCGTAAGAGAGCGTGTGGCAGACGCCGTACTGACCTAGGCCGTACCTGAAATATTTACGTATTCCATACTTTTTAGCAAAGTCTTCGAGTATCTTTATGTTTTCAGCGGATTGCTTATCTATCGGAGGGACGAAGTGGTCCTCGGTCATCCAAACCTTATCTGGGTCCCATATCTTTTCAACCTCGCCTATGATTGGTTTCAGGTCTTGAAATACTGCCCAAACACCAGGGCCGCCGACGTCGTGCATCATAACTTTATCAACGTTCGCAAACACTACGTCGCCTGGGCTTACAGTACGCTTGCCGCTTGCCCTGGCCAGTATTTTCTCGGTTACCGTCATGCCCAATTTGCAGGACCTCCTTTAAAATAATGAGCTGTGTATGGCCTGGTTAAATTTTTTACTTATTCAAAAAATAAAATTGGGATGTAGCAATCCGCTAGTCCATCGGGACGGTTCGCTTAAAATTTGAGCTGGGATATCGCCGATTTGATTGTTTCAACGCTATTAAGGAATGCTGCCCTCTCTTCATCGTTCAATGGAAGTTCTAAGATCTTCTCGACACCGTTCTTACCGATTATGGTTGGAACTACTGCGCAGACGTCCGAGACACCGTACTCCCCTTGCAGGTAAGTCGAGACCGGTATGACGGATTTTGTATCCTTAACGATTGCCTCTGCCATCGTGGCAACGCCAGCGCCGACCGCGTGCGATGCTGACCACTTCTTCAGTTTTATGATTTCGGCACCCATTTTCTTCGTGCGCTCGATTATCTGTTGGATTTTTTCTTTTGACATCAAAGATTCTAACGGGACACCACCGACTGTCGTGAACCGTGGTAGAAGGACCATCGTGTCTCCATGCTCTCCAATTATTGTTGTATGAATAGACGAAGCTGCAACGCCTAACTCTTTGGCTATCAGGCTCCTATACCTTGCAGTATCGAGTAGGCCGCTAAACCCAAAAACCCTATTCCTCTCGAAGCCCGTGACCTTGTAGGCAAGATAGGTCATAACATCGAGCGGATTCGTTACCATGATGACTTTTGAGTTTGGTGCATACTCCTTAATGCCCTTCGAGACTGTCTTTATAACCTCTGAGTTCTTATGAAGCAGGTCGAGCCTGCTCATATCTGCCGTCCTTATGAAACCTGCGGGAACTATCACGAGCTCGGACCCGCTCATGTCCTTATAATCGTTCGACCCAGAGATGTCTATATCGATACCGAGTGTGGCACACATATGGGTAAGGTCTAAGGCTTCACCTTGTGGTAAACCTTCAATGATATCTATCAGCATGAGGTCATCCAGTTCCTTGATGGCTAGGTGGATTGCTATCGCAACACCAACCCTTCCAGTACCCACTATCGTTATCATAAGGGTCAAAATCTTTGCATGACAATCTCTGTTAAAAAGTTTGTGTGCCAGCACAGTTAAATAATCGCGGGAGGCTTTTGCGAATGAAAGAGCTTGATAGAACAGGTTCAAGAAGGTGTGTACCTTATAGATACGATGGCGCTGGGTGTCAGGAAATTTGTCGCTGCGTATCTTCTCGTTGACAAAAAAGTGGCGCTTATCGATACGGGCTATGCCTCATCCCTAGATGTTCTCTTATCCAGTATTAGGAGCGTAGGTTTGGAACCATCGATGCTCGATTACGTCATAGTTACGCACGTTCATCTGGACCATGCGGGCGCCGCCGGCTCATTGATAAAAAATGCTGAAAACGCAAAGGTCATCGCCCACCCAAGGGGTATAAAGCATCTCATAGACCCAACGAGGCTAGTTTCCAGCGTAGAAGAAATCTACGGTCAGACAGCGATTCACTTTGGAAGGGTCGAGCCCATCCCTCCCGAGCGGATATCTGGTGTTGAGGATTGCGCTCACATATCTTTGGGGAGGTTACGGCTTAGGTTTGTGTACACGCAAGGTCATGCGCCTCATCACCTTTGCGTTTACGAGGAGACGAACTCTTTACTATTCACAGGTGATTCCGTATCTGGAACGTATCCGGAATTCCCAGTATTCGTACCGCCGTCCGTCCCTCCAAGCTTCGACCATCTTGTTTTAATAGAGGACCTCAGGCGCTTGATGAAGTTGGAACCAAAGCTTTTGATGACGCCGCACTTCGGTATCAGGCAGGCTTCTAAAAGCCTCTTTGAGGATGAAATCTCTCTGCTGAATTGGTGGAAGGATTTTATCTCTTCCGAAAGGGAAAAAGGTGGCAACGTTGAGTCGATTACTGATGCGGCCTGTGAGGTTCTGGTTAAAAAGTTCGGTGTGAAGGTGAAGGAAGTACCGGATTATGCGAAGATAAGTATAAAGTTGGCGGTCATGGGTATGCTAGGATACTTGGAAAGGTCAGCTACCCAAGGTCAAGTATCTTGATTTCGTTTTCCCTCAGAAGAGCTGCAGCGGGCTTTATCCCATAATATCTGCAGGAGAATAGCGAAAGCAGCCTGTTCCCGAACATGAACCTGAACCCTTCAGGCTGGGGCTCATGCGCCCTTACGAGCATCTTAAGCCCATTCTTCTTCAGGAAATTTTCAAGGACTAATGCGCCGAAGAGTCTGATGCCAGGACCCCTGTAACTTGGGGCGAAGCTCGCAACGCTCTCGTCCGGGTCATTCCATAACACCTGAACGTATATGGGGTCCACAGGGTCATCGTCACCCTTCGGAAGCTTTCTCAGTTGTTCTATGCTTTCCAGACCTTCGGCTATGCCCCCATGGAGGCATATTATCTTTCCGTCGAGCACTGCGCAAACTGGCATTTTGGAAAAAACGTCAACGAAGAGCTCGTACAGGGCTTGCGAGTACCTGCTCAACACTACGTCGTAGAACCCGTAGTAAAGGTTCATGCTCCTCGATTCATGGTTCCCCCTCAGCAAGATGAGTTTCGATGGATTCTCTATTTTTGCTTTCAGCAACGCAGATATGCTTTCTAGTTGGTACGGTCCTCTATCGACGTAATCTCCTAAAAAGATTAGGACCCTATTTTGCTCGAGTAAATCCAACGCCTTAACGACCGACTCCTTATCACCATGTATGTCGCCGACAACTACACATTCACCCTCTACATCCAGCACTTGGGGTTCGCTCTCAAATATTTCCGAAGATTTTGTAAGAAGTTTTATGAGCTCCCCTTCGTCTAACGGCCCATCCATTCGGCAGCCCTAACCCTTCAGCACATCCTTCAGCAACCTAGCGACATCTACCGGCGTCGACGCGACCTTTACGCCACTTGCCTCGAATGCTCTTACTTTGCTCTCAGCGTCACCAGTACCCATGGAGATTATGGCGCCCGCGTGTCCCATCCTCTTTCCGGGCGGTGCCGTCCTGCCCGCGACGAACGCCACGACTGGCTTCTCGTAGTTGCTTCTCCTTATGTACTCTGCAGCTCTTTCCTCCATGTCCCCACCTATCTCGCCTATTAGGACGACTGCTTCGGTCTCCTCATCTTCCCTGAATAGCTCTAGCATGTCGATCATGTTCATGCCGGTGATTGGGTCGCCACCGATGCCTACTGCGGTAGACTGTCCCAGTCCCACTTTCGTTATAGCATGGGCTATCTCGTAAGTCAGGGTACCGCTCCTCGACACTATACCGACCTTCCCCTTGGAGAATACATGGCCGGGCATTATGCCTACCTTCGATTCTCCTGGCGATATTATTCCTGGGCAGTTTGGGCCGATTATAGAGACGCCCCTCAGCCTTGCGTACCTTACGAATCTCATGGAATCATGAATCGGTATGTGCTCCGTTATGAGTACGATGAGCTCTATTCCTGCCTCTATGGCTTCATAAACGGCATCCGGGGCATATGGCGACGGCACGAATATAATCGACGTGTTAATCTCGGGATGCTTGTTCACGGCCTCGTAGACAGAGTCGTAGACCGGGACGCCGTAGACGCTTTGACCGCCTTTACCAGGCGTGACACCTGCTACAACTTTGGTACCGTAATCCAGCATCGCCTTGGTGTGGAAGCTACCTTCCCTTCCGGTTATTCCCTGAACGACGACATACGTATTCTTGTCTACCAGCACGGTCATGCTTACATCACCTCAACGAGTGAGACCGCGTTTTTAGCAGCATCTTCCATGGAATCGAACGCCGATATGCCGGCATCGCTTAATATTTTCTTTCCTTCTTCTTCATTAGTTCCCATGAGTCTAACGACTAGTTTTTTGTCCTTACCGTAGAGCTTTAGGGCGTTCACAAGACCCTTTGCAACCTCATCGCACCTCGTTATTCCACCTAAGACGTTGACAAGCAGAACCTTTACCTTTGGATGCTTCAATAGTAAGGACGCGGCTTTCTCCACAACATCTGCCCTAGCACCACCACCTATGTCCAAAAAGTTGGCTGGCTTTCCGCCGTAGAGTTTGACGACGTCCATCGTCGCCATGGTCAGGCCGGCACCGTTTCCTATTATCCCGATGTCACCATCAAGCTCAACGTAACTAAAGCCATACTTCTTTGCCTCCAATTCGAATTCACTTAACTCTGCGGACACGCGTTCAGCAAACTCCTTCCTCCGGAACAGAGCGTTATCGTCTATTATGACCTTTGCATCTACCGGGACGAGTTTTCCTTCTTTGTCCACGGCCAGAGGATTTATCTCCGCAAGCTCGCAGTCAAACTCCACGAACAATCTATAGAGACTCAGGATGATGTCTTGGAGTACTTTCTTCTGTTCATCAGAAAGATTAATCGATTCGGTTATCCTTCTAACATGGTATGGCTTTAAGCCCACCAACGGGTCCACGTAGACCCTTATAATCTTCTCTGGCGACTTGGCCGCGAGTTCCTCGATGTCTATGCCTCCCTCAGAAGATGCTAGTATCGACGCTGCGCCAACGGACCTGTCTATCACGATGCTGAGGTAAAGCTCCCTATCTATGCTCACAATTTTACTTATGAGTAAAGAGTTAACCTTCTCACCCTTTATCTCCATGCCCAAAAGCTCCTTTGCAAGCTCATACGCTTCCTGCGGACTTTCAGCGAATTTTATGCCGCCTGCCTTCCCTCTTCCCGCCACCAGTACCTGAGCCTTCAGGACGGATTTGCCGCCCAGCCTCTCGGTGATCTCTCTCGCCTCTTCCGGCGTTCTCGCTAAACCATACTCCGGCACCGGGATGTTGTATAAGGAGAAGAGCTGCTTTGCCTCGTACTCGTACAGCTTCAACTTTTTCTCATAATGCCATCCATATTGTGCGGTATAAACATTAATTCTTTTGTGTAGGACGTTTTAACACTATAATAGTCAAAGTTTAAAAACCCTGCGATAAATCATCTTGATGGAAGCCGATGAGTGAATGGGGAAGGTTCTGGGTTAAGCTACACTATTCAAAGACCGGGGAGGTAGTTGCGGCGATCTGCGACGAGGAGCTTCTCGGCAAAAGAATAGCTACAGAAAGAGGTTTCGAGATAAAAGTTGACAACGCGTTTTACGGGGGCGTCTTGGTTGAGGGCGAGGGGGTTATCCGCTATATAGAGCAGGCCACGATAATAAACCTCCTTGGCAACAGGATAGTCGGCATGCTGATAAGCAAGGGCCTCATCCGTGAGAGCGCCGCAGTAAGGGTCGGCGGCATACTGCATGTGCAGATGTTCTACTAACTCAGTTGTTTCTTCACGATGTTCTCTACCTCTCTTATGGGTAGTCCGGTTTCCTGTGCTATCATCTTAAGGTCTTCGAACTCTGGCTTCAAGGTTAGGGGCTCTCCTCCGGGAAGGAAGGACCTCTTGACCCTCACTCTAAAAATCCTGCCAGCCACACGCACATCGACCAAAGATTCTTCCCTCGCGGCTACAAACCTTCCAACGGTTAAGAACCTAACACCCAACGTACCGAGCTCCCGCATTATCATACGCGCAAAGTTTGCTTCATAGCCCTTTTTGCTCAATACCCTGAGTATGCTAGCAGGCCTTCCCTTCTTGCCGATTGCCTGTATAATGCTCACGTCTAAGGCGCCCTCAGACAGCAGCTTCTCTGCAACGTAAGCGAGCGATTCGCCAGGAACATCGTCGATGTTTGTCTCGAGCACCATTATCTCCTCAATATTTCCGCGAACTTCCTGCTCCTGACCGAGCAACAAACGTAGCACAGACGGTCTTCCAGCATGCAACATTGAACCTGCTCCATAGCCTATCTTCTCCACGACCATCGGCGGATAATCTTGGACTATTCTGCTTGACATGGATGCCAAAAGCGCTACGCCGGTGGGCGTAGCCAGTTCGCCTTCAACGGGACCGCCGCTGAAAGGAATTCTAGAAAGCCTAAGGAGCTCCAAAGTAACTGGAGCTGGTGCCGGAAAAGTTCCATGGGATGTTCTTAAAATTCCACCACCTACCGCCACCCTCGTCGTCGCTATCATTTCTCTGCTCAAACCAAGAGAGTCTAAAGCAACTGCCACGCCGATTATGTCCGCAACAGTGTCTGCCATTCCGAGCTCATGAAGGTGCAAGGACTCGATGGGTTCGCCATGAACGTTGGCCTCGGCCCTTGCAAGAAGTTCTGTAGCATCGATGGCGATGTTGGCTGCACACTTCGACAGGTTTAGGTCAGATACACAGTCCTTGACCGCACCGAGTAGCGCTGTGGCCGGTCTTGAATCGACAACATCTTCGACCATTATCTTGACCCTTTTCGCCCTTAATTCGTCAACGTAAACATCCTCCGACTTGAACGTTACCTTCTTGCAACCTTCTAAGAATTTAGGAATACGTTCGATAGCTCGCCTGACAGCTTCTTCATCCGCACCGATATCCAGCAAGGCCGCTAGTAACATATCGCCAGATACGCCGGAAATTGAGCAATCAATAATCATGAGCTTCAAGGTCTTTCAATCTTCAAGTCCTATAATCTTCTCGTTAATAATATTTGTCACACAACTTAAAATTTCCGTAACCTCACTTCAAGACTTCAGAAGCATCCTATCGACGGGCGATTCTTCTTAACACGCTCCATACATGTTGGCCGGTTCTAACGTTTCTTTCCTAGAAGCTCGTAGGCAGCCGCCAGCGCGCCATACAATGCTTTAATCCTATCGTCCGAGCCGGCTATGAGTATAACATCGTCATCCGATGGTTTAAAGGACGACATTATCATCGATGCGAAGCTTGGTTGCTCCTCACTCAGATTGCTGACTCCTGGCATTAGCAAGTTACCTCCTTGCATGGCTATTATCATGGCAGCATCCGCACCTGCCCTTATGGCGGCATCCCTCTCTTCCAAACCCATCCTCAATAATTTGGCCATGCCCCTCACTTTCACACCTATACTGTAGCGATAATTCCAAGGCACATTCCCGTTAAGCTCAACAAATTCGCCTACCTTCTCCCTCAATGCTTCATAAAGCTCCCTACCTTTCTCAGTTAGGCTGCAACCCGAGCGGTCCACCTTGACCAAGGAGTACTTCTTAAGCCTATTGATGAGCGTCCTGACAGCACCCTCACCTATGCCGAGCTCCTCGGTGAACCTTTTCCTACCAAGACTTCCCTTATCTCCCAAAACGAGAAGCGCCATGATAATATGTGAAGCTGTGAAGGATGGTGATGGACCTGGTGCTTCCCCTTTAACGAGCCGCTCTATCTGCTCATGAATTTTCAGCACGTTAGAAATTATGTTGACCCGGAATATAGAGATTTAACGCCGCGGTAAAGGAGCGCGTAGCATGTTAGGAGGCACGGCCGAGTACCATGTTGATTAGTCTCTTTTTATTCAAGGGTTCGAGGTCATCCAGACCTTGCCCGGTTCCGACGAACAGTATCGGCTTTCCCGTCATGTAGCTGACGGATATCGCTGAGCCTCCCTTCGTGTCGGCATCCAGCTTCGCCAGAATTACGTAATCTATGCCGACGTACTCATTGAACCTCCTAACCTGTTCGACGACGACGTTACCCGCTAACGCATCACCGACGTATATCACTACGTCCGGGTTCGATACCCTCTTAATTTTCCTCATCTCCTCAAGTAGATTCTTGTCGACTTCTGTCCTGCCCGCGGTGTCTATTAGAACCGTGCTAATCTTCGCCGCCTTTGCGGCTTCTATAGCGTCTAAAGCTACGGCCGCAGGGTCTCCGCCATACTTATGGCTTACAACCCTTACACCAACCCTTTCGGCGAGGCCCTTTAGCTGTTCGACCGCTCCAGCCCTGTATGTATCGCTGCATGCTATTATCGAGTTCAAACCCTTAGACTTCAAGTAGTTCGACACCTTTACGACGCTCGTCGTCTTTCCACCACCATTCGGGCCGACGAAAAGTACGACTGTAGGTTTCCCCAAGCGGTAATTGGACACTATTAAGTTTACGAAAGAGCTGTCCGGGTCGACCTCCAAAATCACCGAGCTGATGCTTTCCTCTAAAACTTGCATGACCGCTTCCTTGTGTTCCGAGAACCTAGGAACCTTCAACATTCTTAGACGTTCTACGACTTCCATCGCCAACTTCTCGGCAACCTCAACGGCTACATCGCTGGCAATCAGTTGTAGCTTGAAGTCCTCGACGTACTTTTTTATATCGCTTTCTGAGAGCGTTGTCGTCTTTATCCTGTCCATAAGGCCTGCGAATGCTTTCTTAACGCCCTCCAGCATTACTCGGTCCTCACACTTTCCAAAAACCTTCTTAACTCTACAGCTCTATTGAGATGTTCCTGAAGTCTTTGCAGGTATGCTTCTCTCATGCGCATCAAGTTGTCCTTTCTCTTCAGCATTATCTGATGACCCTCATCCAAGGACTTCGTAATGATGACGTCCGCGCCAACGCTAACCTCAATCTTATCAGTAGAAGTTATGACACCATGTACGAAGTTCCCACCACCTATCGGTATCAAGACCTCCATGTTGCCCTCAGCCTTCTTCATTTCTTCTATGAAAGATATGGCGTTCTCGTACTCCCTCAGCGCAGCATCGAGCGTTGCCAACCTTAACTGAAATTCGTTGATTATCTGCTCCACTATCTGAAGTTCTGCAACCGCCCTAGCAACCTGCTCCCTAGATGCCACAACCTAAACCTCCAACGGCGACACATAACACGATTCATTTCTTGTTTTTAAATGTGTTTGATAGCTTTTAGCCATACGTTACGCTATATAATAGAGCTTTTGTCTTGCATCCCGAAGAAGCGGCTTCCTCTTCACCATTCCTTTGTCTATCAATAGCGCCAAGGCCTGCCTCATGGTCCTGTCGGGCAGCATGGTCTTCCTCACAAGCTCCCTATGCGTAAGAGGCCCTTCATACTCGAGCGTCTTAAGGATCAGTTTGGCACTCGGAGGTATCTTTAATAGCTCCTCGGCGAGCTGTACCTTTTTCGCCATCTTCTCCAAGACGTAGGAGCTACCAAGTAGCCTCACCAGCCGCGCTGGGACTTCGTGCTTTTTGATGCACACTTTGTTATCGATTTTGAGTCTAATCGTGCCGTCTATGACCACCTCGCACCTCGCTCTTGCGTGTATGCTGTTTATGAAGATTCTAGAGTCGTCCGGTACAATTAACGGTCTTCTTGTGACGTCTAAGGAGTTAACGGGCACTATCACGAATACCTTCGACCTATGGGCAACAATCGGTCCACCAGCGGATAATGCGTAGGCGCTCGAGCCCAAGGGCGTCGAGATTATCACACCATCGCTATAATCTCTCCACACGATTTCGTCATCAACCGTCAGCGTGTACTCCATTATTGTAGCACTCTTCGAAGGGAAGATTGCGGCTTCGTTCACTGCAGGCAGAACGTTCTTGTCATCCACCGAGACCGAGAGTCGCGTATTCTCCTCAACGACGTATCTCTTTTTTTGTAAACTCTCGAGCGCACGCGGCAGGTCCTTTACGGATATCTCTGTTAAGAATCCCCTGGTCTCCGTTTCGCATATACCGAGCACGGGTACGTGTCTTGAGCCGAGCTCATGGAAAGCCTTTAGGACGTCGCTGTCTGTTCCGACGACGATTGCTATATCATCCTCCGTGTACTCGGCGTCGGCTAGACTTTTTAGAGCCCTGTATTCCATGTTGAATGCCTCTATGGTTGAGCATACCTCCGCGGCCAGCTTTTCAGACCTATTCGGTATCCTAACGTAAAGCAAAGACACGCACCCGGCCTCAGTCAAGAATGAATTTTCAGCTAATCGTTATAAAAGCCTTATACCGCGCCGACCTTGAGTGCCTGCATCCCTGCGTACTTTGCGGTCTTACCTAGCTCTTCCTCTATCCTGAGCAGTTGATTGTATTGGGCAGTCCTCTCACTTCTGCATGGTGCTCCGGTCTTTATCTGTCCGGCGTTCAGCCCAACAGTTATATCGGCAAGCCACGTATCCTCGGTCTGACCTGACCTTTCGGAGACCTGAACGGCATAGTTATTCCTG
Organism: uncultured Nitrososphaeria archaeon; assembly: GCA_964655015.1. Taxonomy (GTDB): domain Archaea; phylum Thermoproteota; class Nitrososphaeria_A; order Caldarchaeales; family Wolframiiraptoraceae; genus Terraquivivens. Next base: position 41,902 of record CAZZKR010000028.1, on the reverse strand, counting down.
AAAGCGAGCTGGGCCGTATCCAAGGCTTCGCTGAGCGTACCGATTTGGTTGACCTTCAGCAAAATGGCGTTCGCGGCCTTCATCATGATGCCCTTCTCTAACCTCTTCACGTTGGTGACGAACAGGTCGTCACCGATTATCTGAATCCCAAGTGACCTCGTCAATTCGGCAAAACCTTCAAAGTCCTCCTGCTCCAGCGGGTCCTCGATAGACTTGACTGGGTAGGCCGAGACCAGTTCCTCGTAAAAATCCATGAGAGTCTCCCTGCTAACTTCCTTTCCCATCAGCGCGTATTTCTTCGTCTTTTCGTTGTAAAGATGGCTGGCGGCAACGTCAAGCCCGAGTACGAACTTGTCCCCGTACCCAAGCTCCTCCACGACTTTCAGCTCAGCTTCGAGCGCATCCCTTGGGTCTTTCATGCCGGGTGGCGTATATCCACCCTCATCGGCAACATTCAAAGAATGTCGGCCCCACTTCTCAGCCAACACCTTTCCGAGCTCATAATAGACCTCTGCACCCATCCTTATTGCTTCGGAGAAGGACTTGGCACCCACGGGTACCACCATGTGTTCTTGAAAGTCAAGCTCGGTTGCTGCCAGCTTTCCGCCATTTATGAGGTTCATGAACGGGACGGGAAGTATGCAGGCATTCGTCCCGCCTATGTAGCGATAGAGGGGAATGCCTAGTTCTTCGGCCGCAGCCTTTGCGACGGCAAGCGACACGCCAACTATTGCGTTGGCCCCTAGTTTTGACTTGTTCTCGGTTCCATCAAGCTCGATGAGTAGTTCATCGATTTCCCTCTGGTTTCTTACGTCCTTTCCCTTCAACGCAGGAGCTATGATTTCATTCACGTTTTGAACCGCTCTGAGGACGCCTTTTCCCATGTACCTGCGTCCCCCGTCCCTAAGCTCGAAGGCCTCGTATCTACCAGTTGACCGTCCGCTCGGCACCGAAGCTCTTCCAAGAGAACCTCCAAACGTCAACACATCAACTTCAACAGTGGGTTCTCCTCTGCAGTCAAGGATTTCCCTCGCCCTAACCTCCTTTATCTTAAAGCGTTCTGACTTATCCAGACTCATAACCATCAACCACTATCACGTTAAGGTCCGCGACGTTCGTTCCGGTCGGACCCGTGATGAGGGTATCTCCAAGTTCCTTCAATACGTAGGAGGATGAGTGGTTCATTAGGTTTTCATAAATGTCTATCCCTTTCTCTTTCGCCCTATCCAACGTGTAACCGTCAACTACTCCTCCAGCCACATCTGTAGGTCCGTCTGTACCGTCCGTGTCTACCGAGGCTAAGGTTATTTTCTTACTTTTGTGGATTTTGAGGGAGAAGCTTAGGGCGAGTTCTTGGCTCGGTCCTCCTTCACCAGTCTGTCCCGTGATTGTCACCGTTGTCTCGCCTCCAGCGATGAGTGCACACGGTGGCTTAATGGGTCTACCCTTTTTCTCCACCTCTTTTGCGATGCTCGCCAAAACTATGCCTGCCTCTCGGCTCTCGCCCTCCATCATGGTGGACAGTATCATAGAGTTAAGTCCCAACTCCTCAGCCCTTCTCTTCGCGGCCTCGCACGCAGACTCGATGCTCGCCAACACAAAGTTGTGAACCTTTAAGCGCTCGAGGTCTTCTGGCTTCAGTGTTTCCATGCGTTGGCCGCTCAGTCCCATCTCGAGGTGTCTTCTCACGGAGTCGGGGACTTTCTCCCAAAGACGGTACTTCTTGAGAATGCGAACAGAGTCGCTGAACGTTGTTGGGTCTGGAGCTGTTGGACCCCACGGGAGGCCAGCCACCTCGTCAACGAGTATAAGGCCGATTATTTCAGCAGGATGAGCGTACGCAGCGAGCCTTCCACCTTTTATGGCGGATATGTGGTTTCTAACGGCGTTTATCTCGTCTATGGTAGCGCCGCACTTCAGTAGCAAATCCGTCACATTCTTCTTATCGTCTAAGCTTATACCGTCAGCTGGCAAGGGCATCAACGCAGAACAACCACCCGTTATGCAGGCGAACACGAGGTCACCATCTTGAGCATGCTTAGCTATTTCGACAACCTCCTTCGCTGCCTCAAACCCCGCCTCATCCGGTATCGGATGACCTCCTTCCACAACCTTTACGGTCCTGAGCTTGCGACCCTGTCCCCTCTTCTCTATTATTATCCCCGCGCTGATTCTGCTACCCAAGATGTCCTCTAAGGCTTCGGCCATCCTGACAGAACCCTTACCGGCGCCCACCACGTAGATGTTTCGAATCCTTGAGAGGTCGTACTTTAAACGACCGACGTTCAACGTTTGACCTTCGACAAAAACAAACTTTCTAACGAGTTCGTAGGCATCCACGGCCTTGATGGCATGCTCAATTATATCGAGCGCAATCCTTCTTCCTTCAACATTACCATGGGAGAGTAGCGTCTGCCTGTTCTTAATAACAGACATGCGTATGCCTCTTGACCTTGCCACTGCGCCTTTAAAAACGTTTAGAAATTTTGTGAGCGATGTTCTTACCTAATCTTTGCCGGTAAGGATAGGTTTCTGTCGGATATGACCGATGGGTGGTGGGGGTCGACCATTATAACCTCGTACCATTTGTAAAGAGCGTCGCTCGCTACCCAGTAAGCTCCGAGCGGATAGAGGTTTGGATACTTCTTCTTAGCCCTGTTTATGGCCTCCTCTTTCATGGATACGTTGACCTTATGTTTCACGACACCGAGTGCCTTCGGCCTTCTGCCGGACCTCGGCCTCGGTCTTGCGAAGCCTCCCCTCCTTACCCTAACCCTTAAGACTACATAGCCCTGCTTATCCCTATAGCCGAGGCTCCTCGCCCTGTCGAGTCTCAAAGGTTTTTCAACCCTCACGACCGCGGGCTGCTTGCGCCACTCTATCAGCCTCTTTCTCATGAGCTGCTTTAGCTCTTCCGGCTTTTCCCTCCAAAGTTTTGAAAGGTGTGCATACAGGCCCGTCATGGCTGTACTCAACCGTTTGTAGGTCTGGTACTGGTTCTATTTAATAAGCTTATCAGTAGCTTCTACCGTCACATAATCTGGTTATGAGGGTCTTAGGCGTAACCGCCAGGGTCATATGCCACGCCACCGAAGACGAGAAAAAGGTGCTAAAGGCTCTTGAGAACGTTTTGGGTAGCATAGAGGGAGGGAGACTAAAGAGGGAACAGTTGGCCGGCCATTATGGAGATCCCATAATCTTGCTAACGTTAGAGTTAAGCGATGAGGACAGGGCCAAAGCCGTGCTGGAGAAATTGAAGAAAGGTTTGAGTGCTCTTGAGAAGTTAACGCTGGTCTCCGAGGCGTTCGAAGAAAAAGGTCAGGAGGGCATACTCTACGTAAGGCTTGATAAGCAGAGCGCGTACCTCGGAAGCCTGAAGCTCTCAAATAGAGATTCCATAAAGCTTGAGCTTAGAGTTGCTGGAAGTTTAGACGATTTGAAGAAGGAGATGGGTGTATAGCGGTGGGCGGTAGGACTTTCGTCGACTTTTGGATAAGGCCTCCCGATGTCGCCGTTGCAAAGGAGATGTGTAAGAGGGCGTCCGAGCTAGGGTATTCGGCGCTCGTCATCGAAGCACCTAAACCCATACTTGATGAACTAAAGGGCAGTGTCAAGGAACATGGTTTAGAGCTTTACAGCAAAGCCGTCATATCCGCTAAGACCAGGAGCGATGTGCTTAAGATGGTAACGAAGCTCAGGCACTCCTACGACGTGATAACTGTGCATTGTTTGACGAGAGATGCCGCCTTGGTTGCCTTAAGGGATGGAAGGGTCGATACTGTTGTATTTAGGCCGAACGGTTTCATGGCAATCGATAAGCACATGCTATCCGTAACGCGAAACTCCATAGAGCTCACGCTCGTGGATGCCATTTCCGATAAAGTTGCGCTCCAAAAGATGAGGGGCATTGTGCAGTTAATCGACGCAAAGGGTCTGAGTCTCGTATTTTCATCCGGCGCCTCTAACCCCATAGAACAAAGGGGGCCGTTCGAGGCTTCATGTGTCATCAACGCATTTGGTCTTAACTTCGAGCGTTCGCTCGATGCGCTTTCAACCGTACCGCTGAACATACTGATTAGAAACAGGGCCAAACTATCCGGCAAGATGGTGCAAGAGGGTGTGTGGCTTGTTGAGGGCTAGATACCGCTATGTTTTCGTAAGACCCTTTCCAAGAGACGTTAAGCTCGATAAGCTTGAAGTGTGGAAGGCCGTACAGTCGAGCCTTCAGCACCTCGTCGGCGTGTTAGGATATGCGGATGTCAACCCGCATCTGGTCAGGGTTCAAAAGGATTCGGACGGACTCATAATGAGGTGCAACTCAAAGCACATCAGAACCTTTGTAGCGGCTATTGCCCTCGTCAATAACGTCGGAGGGGAGCGCGTATCTTTGGATGTTAAGAAGGTATCGGGCACGTTGAGGGGACTAACTAAAAAAATAAAATGCTAAATATGGCCCGCCCAATTTTGTATATGCGATGAGGATAGCAGTAGGGAGTGATGAGAGAACTAAATTGACAGACTTCGTCGTTGAAGAGCTGAAGAGGAGGGGACACACTGTCAAGCTTTGCGGCGCCCTTGCTAGGGATGCAGCTCCGTGGCCGGACGTAGCGCTCGAAGTTGCCGAGAGCATCTTAAAGAAAGAGGTGGACGAAGGAATACTATTCTGTTGGACCGGTACCGGTGTAACGATAGCGGCCAACAAGGTTCCAGGCATAAGGGCAGCCCTGTGCAGTAGTGGAGAAATCGCCAAAGGTGCAAGGAAGTGGAACAAGCCCAACATTTTAGTGATGAGCCTTTCTGAGACGACAGAAGAGAAGGCAAAGGAGATACTGGATGCGTGGTTCTCAACAGAATTTGACCCTTCCGAGGAGGAGAATATAAAGAGGCTGGAGGAGATAGAGAAGAGATTTTTTAAGAAGAGAATAAAGCTATCTTAGCTCGCTTAGCATAGAATTGACGCAGTATCTTGGAAACTCCATCAGCATAGATTTGTAGCGGGAGTCCGGTATCGCCGGATTGGAGATTATTTCTTTTGCCCTAGTTATGTAATCATTTATTTCTTTTATGAACACGTCACTTCTTCTTATGTCGAATAGGGATTTTGGTAGGAGTGTGCGAAGGTTACCGCTCTTGGTCGCTATATAAAACTGCTTTATCATATCCTCGAATTGTCTGAGCACGAAGATGGGAAAGTTCAAGCGTCTTCTGCCGCTCACTATATCAACGTAGTCGTCGGCAAGCTGGTATGCCATGCCGACCATCTCGCCATACTCCCTCATCAGCTCTCTTACCTTCCCGTCGGCATGTGCAAGCACTGCAGCGCTCTCAGTTGCCGCCGCGAAGAGCGAGGCCGTCTTCTCTTTGGCTATCCTCGTATAGAGCTTCTTGGAGAATTGTTCTCCTGAGAATATCTCTTCCAAGACACCTGTCGAGGCGTCGTTCCATGCTTTTAAGAATATTCTGGCAAGCTCAACTCCCTTGTCGAGCACTGTCTGGAACGCGAGGTTAATAATCCTGTGCCCCTGTATGACGGCATTCGCAATCCCTATCTGCCTCCAAAGCGCTGGCTTGCCCCTTCTCTCCATATCGCCGTCGATTATGTCGTCGTGAATCAGGCTCGCGTTATGCGCAAGCTCTAAAGCGCAGGCAACCTCAAGCGCAGCATCCCTATCTTTACCCCCAAGGGCGTCGTAGGCGAGTAGAAGCAGCACGGGCCTTAATCTCTTCCCACCGGATAACGTGTTTTTTATGATTATCCTGTCGCTCCTGTTCTTGATTTTCTCCGAGAGTTTTTCGTCTATCTCTGCCCTCGCTACTTTCACGTACTCAGTTAAATCGGCCCATGCTGAGGAGGTCAAATTTTTGCGACCAGCCTTCCTCCTATCCTAATTATTGTGAGGCATAGGCTTCTTATTAAAGCGTATTTTCTGGACAGTCTCTCCGATAGGCGTTGTTTTTAGGTGTACCTGTTCAGCCTCGCTTCTATCTGCTTTTTCGGCATCGCACCGATTATCACATCAACCGGCTGCCCATTCTTAAAAACTATTAAGGTCGGTATGCTCATTATTCCGAACTTTGCGGCAGTCGTTGGGTTCTCATCCACGTTCAGCTTCCCAAAAATTATCTTCCCGGCATATTCCTTTGCGAGTTCCTCGATGACCGGAGCGAGCATCCTGCAAGGTGCGCACCATTCTGCCCAAAAGTCTACGACGACCAGCTTGTTGCTCGAGATGAATCCGTCAAAGTTTTCGTCGGTAAGTGTGACGGGTTCAGATGGGGCATACGTTACAGAGCCGCCCTTAGTTCCTGACATCTTCTTCATAAGCTCGGCAAGTTTACGTTGCTTTATTCTTTCCAATTCATCATCTTGCATGACAAGTTAAAGTGAAACGTCCCGTTAATAAACCATTTATTCATACTGTTCCGACAATCTATACGCGCCTATTCCGGATGGATATGTCTTGAAAATCGCTTCCGCGTCATACCCGAGTTCTCTTAAGCGGTCTAAAACGTATCCCAAGGCCTCATCTATTACCTGAGAGTGCCGCGATATGCTGTACCACAAAATCCTTGACGGGCCGGCACCGCTTATCGTCTCGGCGATGCCGTACTTTTTGAATAGGTGTAGCTTCTCCTCTTCCAAAAACTTCCAGTCCACACCTCTTCCGTACACTTGAGAATCGGCTCTAGACCTCTCAACGATGGTATCCCACGCTATATTTCTCAGAATGCAATCCACGTCACCCGTGACGAAGCCTACGGATATCGCGGCAACCCTAGAAACGTTCCCGACCATGTCGCTCTTGTGGACGAAAGTAGGAACGGCCTTCCTTGCGTCACCCGTAGATTTCTTCTCTACATTCGGAACTATGACGACAGCACCGAGGTCGGATGGTGGTCTGAAATTATAAACGCGCGGCATGCCGGTAATGTAATCCCTTACCACGATGTTAAACCCTCCGCATACCGAGGCAGATACATTGTCCAGATGCCCTTCTGGCTCGCCGTGTGATGCGTAATAAACCATCTCATCCTTCGAGAGAGCCAAAGACAGCAATTCGTTAGCCGCGACGACAGCGCCTGCAGCCTCCGCGCCGGAGAGTCCGAGACCCTTCCTTGGCGGTATGTCGACGTACACTACCATATCAAACCCTTCATCGATGTTGTAATTGGCCATGAGTGCCCTGAGGGCCTTGCAACCGGAGTGGACTTCCGGATCGGCTCGGAGTGTTTCTCCGTATTTGCCTTTGAGTGTAATCCTTATACCGTCGCTATCGCTGAATGACAGGCTCACTCTTAAGGAAGGTTCCCTGAGCGCTATAGAAAGCACGTCGAAACCCGGCCCAAGGTTGGCAGAGCTTGAAGGGACCCATACGGTTACAGCGTTCCGCCTTTTCATACGTACGCATAGCCACTCATAGGTAGTATCTAAGCATAACCGTGAGGCCGACTTTAATATGACAAAAAATGTGCATTCAAGAGGGGAGTTTGAATCGTATCCGGCTTGAAAAGTTGTTTTTCGAGAAACAGCCTAAGTTTTATGTTGAGCATTTTTGCGCACTAATTATTAAATACAATCGATTTTTGTAACAACCCCAAGGTTGCGGGGCATGTGCCTTTGGCAGTAATCAAGAACATGAGTGTCCGAGGTTTAAGGACTTATGCACCGAATTATCACCAATTGAGGTCTTCACGAACCTAAGCGAGCACTACGAGTACGCGTATCTCATAGAGTTTGCAGATTCAAAAAGCAGAGTCGCTCGGCAGTGCTTAGTAGGTTTTGACCCTCTGAAGACCATCGTATTCAAGGATAGCGAATGCATCATTAGGTCGCCCGATGGGGTACTGCATAAAAGAACGTCTGAACCCTTGCAAACCCTGAGAGAGGTTGTAGGTCCGCTACACCACGACGGAAGGAAGTTAGTTTTTGCTGGTGGTGCTGTTGGTTACGTGTCCTATGATTTCGTTAGATACTTAGAAAGGTTGCCTCAGAGAACCCTTGACGACCATGGATTTCCAGACATGGAATTTGGAGTGTACTACGACGGGTTGTTATTTGACGGAAAGAACGGAAGAGTACGCTACTACCATCTCGGAAACGACAGGCTTGACGAGATTACGCATTTACTCGTAAAAAGACCTGCCCAACGATTCTTTTCGCATACAGAACTTAGGCCCAACGTCAAAAAGGAAGAGTTCATGTCCATGGTGGAGGCTGCTAAAGAATACATAGCCGCTGGTGACGTGTTCCAGGTTGTCTTATCGAAAAAATACACGTTTAACGTTGAAGGGGACGTTATAGCGTTCTATTCGGCGTTGCGTAGTCTCAATCCATCTCCGTACATGTACGTCCTAAAGATGGGGAAGAGGTACATCGTCGGCTCTAGTCCAGAGGCGCTCTTCAGGTTGCATGATAATTTTGTCGAAACGATGCCCATCGCTGGCACGAGACCACGTGGGAATGATAGGAAGTTGATAAAAGATTTGCTCAACGACCCGAAAGAACTTTCAGAGCATATGATGCTCGTCGACCTTGCAAGGAACGACCTAGGCAAGATTTCAAAGTTCGGTAGCGTGCGGGTCTTGGAGTTGAAGAGGGTCTACAAGTACAGTCACGTGCTCCATATAGTTTCAAGGGTCGTCGGCGAACTTAAGGAGGGCTACGATTGTTACGATGCGCTCAAGGCCGTGTTTCCGGCAGGCACGGTAACGGGAGCGCCGAAGGTGAGGGCCATGGAAATCATAGAGGAGTTAGAACCTACAAGAAGGGGACCTTACGCTGGCGCAGTCGGTTATGTATCCTTTAACGGTGATTCCGACTTTGCAATAACGATTAGGACGATGTTCGTTAACGACGGCAGGGCTTACATTCAAGCAGGCGCGGGCATAGTCGCGGAGTCGAATCCAGAGAAAGAATGGATGGAGACTGAACATAAACTCGCCCCGCTTGTGGAGGCGTTAAAAATGTCCAGCGGTGAGAAGTCATGAAGGTCCTTATCATAGACAACTACGACTCCTTCGTTTACAACTTAGTCCAGTACGTCGGCGAATTGGGCGGCAACCCTATCGTGTACAGGAACGATGAGATAACTTTAGAGCGTGCTAGGATTCTGGAGCCCGATAGGATAATCATATCGCCGGGTCCTGGATGTCCTCAAGACCCAAGATACGTCGGCTCATGCACCGAGATAATCAGAGAGCTAGGTCCAAAGATACCCATACTCGGTGTTTGCTTGGGACATCAGAGCATAATCTACGCTTTCGGTGGTAAAATTGTAAGGGCAAAAAGGCTCATGCACGGAAAGACCAGCCTCATCAAGCACGACGGCGCGGGCCTGTTCAGAAATGTTAGGAATCCTCTAAGGGTTGCTCGATACCACTCTCTCTGCGGAGACAGAGAATCTCTGCCCTCATGTCTCATAATTACGGCTGAATCGATTGACGACCACGAAATCATGGGCGTTCGTCATGTAGAGCATCCCATAGAGGGAGTGCAGTTCCATCCAGAGTCCGTGATGAGCGAGGAAGGTAAAAAGATTCTGAAGAATTTCTTGGATGGTTTTTAGCATGTTCACGGAAATTCTTAGGAAGCTTGTTGAAGGCTACGACTTAAGCTACGACGAAGCTGAGAGCGCTATGAGGAGCATAATGGATGGCAACGTTACTAATGCTCAGCTCGCAAGTTTCCTGACCGCCATCAGAATGAAGGGCGAGACCATCACGGAGCTCACAGCATTCACAAAGGTTATGAAAGAATACTGTCGCAAGGTAAGACCTAAGATAAACGAGAGACTTGTAGATGTATGCGGAACAGGCGGTGACAGGATTAAAACATTCAACATAAGCACAATCGCGGCTTTCGTTATCGCCGGGGCGGGTGTCAAGGTAGCAAAGCATGGGAACAGAGCCGTTTCTGGAAAGTGCGGCAGCGCCGATTTGCTCGAAATGCTTGGCTTAAACCTTGAGCAAGATCCTAAGTCGGTCGAAAGGGCTATCGAGGAGGTTGGTATAGGCTTCATGTACGCTCCGCATTTCCATCCAGCTATGAAGAACGCTCAGCAGGTAAGGAAAGAGATAGGGATAAGAACCGTCTTCAACCTCATCGGGCCGCTCGCGAACCCGGCTGACGTAAAAGCCCAGCTATTAGGCGTATGCGATGATAAGATTATGGACACGTTAACGCATGTCATAATGAACTTAGGATGCGAGGAAGCTTTTGTCGTGCATGGTCTTAATGGTTTGGATGAGGTTTCGATAATAGGCAAAACGAAGGTCATTTGGTTAAGGGATAAAGATTTCAAGACGCTTGAGTTGACGCCGAGGGATTTTGGCGTCGAGCCCTGTAGACAGGAAGAACTAGAAATCAGAACGCGAGAAGAGGCAGCGCGGATAGCGTTCATGGTTCTGAACGGCGAGGGCGGTCCTAAAAAAGACGCAGTCTTGGTCAATGCTGCTTTAGGCATAATGTTAGGAGGAAGGGCGGACAACTTTATCGAGGGTATGGAGTTGGCAAGAGAGTCTCTGGACAGCGGTAAGGCATACAGAAAGCTGAAGGAGTTGTTGAAACTTAGCGGTGATTTATCGAAACTCGAGAGGATGGAGGAGGTTTATGGGCAATTTCCTTAAAGTTTTGGTCGAAAAGGCCATCGAACGCGTAGAGAGCGGCTACTATGAGACGTCATCATCGGTAACGTCTTCAAGACCCCCAAGTTTGAAGGACGCGATACTCGCTTGCAAAGCCATACCCATCATAGCTGAGCTGAAACAAGCGTCACCGACTATGAGAAGGCGCATAGGCGGAGACATCAAAGCCATAGCTAAGGCCATGGAACGTGGTGGGGCCGTGGGCATATCGGTTTTGACGGAGAACGAATTTTTTGGTGGCTCGTTAGAGAAGCTAAGGGTCGTCAGAGAAACCGTCAGCATACCCATACTCATGAAGGACGTAATCGTTAGCGACGTACAATTGAGGGCAGCATCGAGGTTGGGAGCGAGCGCCGTCCTCTTAATCAAAAAGGTTTACGACCAAAGGATGTGTAACGAAAACTTAGACGAGATGATAAAGATAGCTCACTCGTTGGGTCTTGAGGTGCTTTTGGAGACGCATACTGAAGAAGAGTTTCTTTCGGGCATGGATGCGGAGGCTGACATGTTGGGAATAAACAATCGCGATTTGGAGACGCTGGAAGTCGATATCAATGTTTCCAAGCGCATACTCAGTAACGTAAAGGTCAAGCGTAAACCGGTCGTGTGCGAGAGCGGCATAAGCAGTCCTGAGCAAGTCGTTCTCCTAAAAAATCTTGGAGCGGATGCCTTCTTGATTGGTACGTCCATAATGACGTCGGCCGATGTCGAGGGCAAGGTAAGGGAATTTGTGAGGGCCTATGACGTATGTCAGGGTTAAAATCTGCGGTATAACACGTGAGCAGGACTTGGTGGCCGCTGTGGATGCTGGTGCCGATGCTGTAGGATTCGTCGTAGCCTCACCACTATCGCCAAGAAATTTGACCTATGAAAGGGCCAAGGATTTGATAAAGAACGTACCGGTGTTCGTGGATAGCGTGGTGGTGACCGTTACGTCAAACGTCGATGAGCTAATTAGAATTTGTAATACGCTTAGACCCTCTGCGCTGCAGATACACGGCAATAATCTTCCGGATGCCGAAAAATTGCGGAGCATGTTGCCCGGTATTAGATTGATAAAAGCTATTAACGTCCGTGAAATCCTCGATGCTGAACGTCTGAAGCATTCTGTCAGCGGATTCGACGCCATATTGCTCGATTCTCTTGTCGGGGGATACGGTGGTCAGGGCAAAGTTCACGACTGGGAGATAAGCAGGAAGGTCGTTGAGCATCTTTACCCTAAACCCGTGATGCTAGCTGGTGGCCTGACACCAAAAAACGTGGCGGATGCCGTACGGATTGTGAGGCCTTATGCCGTTGACGTATCGTCTGGTGTAGAAATCGACCCTGGGATAAAGGACAGAAGGAAGATTTTTGAATTCATAAAGAATGCAAGGGGTGTTGAGGTACGTTAGGCATACGAGAGGTTACGAGGAAGAAATTTCTCGTTGCCTACATGACCTTGGGTTATCCGACGCCTGACGCATTCATGGAATATTCTGACATACTCAAAAGCTCCGGTGCTGACATACTGGAACTCGGCATACCGCCAAAAATTGCTATTTATGATGGTACGAGCATAAGGCTGTCGTACTGGAGGGTAAGGGAGCAAGGCATAGAGAAGGATGCGGCGCTAGAAATCGCTAGAAACGTGAACGCACCAAAGATACTCTTGTGTTACCTAAACACTGCTGGACAGTTGACGGAATTCATGCATTCTGTGGTGAAGAGCGGTGCTTTGGGTGCGCTCATACCGGATTTGGGCATGATGGGGCACGCGGCATTGGATGAGTATGCGAAGGCGTGCGATGCTTCATCTCTTGAAAAATTCTTCTTCGCAAACTACAATTATCCAGACGGCATCATCAGGAGCATGGCGAGCTATAACCCTGCATTCATCTACATCGGGATATCATCTGTTACGGGCGAGCTGGCTTACATAGAGCCTGCCAAGTCCATCGTTAGGGCCAGGGGATTAATCGGCGACATACCCCTGGCGGTCGGTTTCGGCATAAGGGACCCGTCCTATGCGAAGAATTTGGTGAGTATTGTCGATGGTATAGTCGTGGGCAGCGAAATAGTCAACATAATAGAGGAGAATGCGTCTGCGGTTGCAAAAAAGAAAGTATCAGACTTTATAGCTTCTCTTAAGTCTGTTTTGGAAGACGAATCCTAAAGCTTGATTCTCAGGAGTGCTTTTAGGACTGCCCTTCCTGCCTTCTCGACGTACGGCTTAAGGTACTCAGCATCTACCATGGGCGTCATCTCTGCCAAGTTATCGCTTATGAGGAGCACTGCGCCTGTCTTGACGCCGCGCAACATCCCGAGGCCGAAAATCGTCGCACACTCCATCTCGACGGATATGTAGCCTTTACTCGCCCACCTTTTGACGAACTCAGGGTCCTCGGCGTAAAATGCGTCGCTGGAGAATACGGGGCCGATGTGGTACGTCAAACCCTCTTCCTTTACGGCGTTCACCAATTCGTTCGTCACATCGAAGCTGGGAACGGGGGTTATGTGGGCGTCGGGTATGTACTGCGCGAGCGTCCCTCCTAAGTACGCCGCCCCAGTTGGTATGACCACCTCGCCGACCTTCATGTGCTTTAGGAATGCTCCGGTCGTGCCGAGCCTAACGATGACCTTAGCGCCCAGCATGACAAGCTCCTCGAAAACTATCGCAGAGGACGGGCCGCCAACGCCGTGACAAGAAACAGTTATCGGTGTGCCGTTATAGTAGCCCGTATAGGTCAAAAAACCACGGTTTTCGTTAACAAGCTTTGACCTTTCTAGCATTCTAGAAAGCTGAACAACCCTTGCCGGGTCTCCTGCGACCACAACCCTTTCCGCAACGTCACCCTTTGTGGATTTTATATGCTGCGGCTGGCCTATCATGTCCCGCTTGACCAGAAGATTGGCGGGGCAGATTTATAAAAGCTTTGCAATCCGGGTCGCGACCTTATGCAACGTTTAGGAAAAACTCTTTAATAGACACGTTTTTGGAAGTATAATGAGGGATGGGTTCCGCCTCCATGAGCACGGTGCTCGCAGACATCGAGGAGGAGTTAAAGTTTTGTCAGATATCCGTGGAGAGCGAGAGCAGGCTTGAGTTCGTAATAGAGGTTCTTCAGGAGATAAGCTCGAAGCTGGAGGACCTCATGCTCAAGCAAAAGCTCTCGGATAGCGAAATGGAGCTAGCTAAGAGTTTCTATCAAAAAGCAAGGTTGTTACTGCACAGAGCCCAAGCCATACTTAGCATAAGGGATAAAGAACAGGAGAAGTTTCTTCCGAAAAGGGTTTAAGAATTATTAAACATTTTTGGTGCTGAGCTATGGTGATGGAGGATATTCTAAACTATGCGGTCGATTATGCGAGGAGGTTGGGCGCCACCTACGCGGAGGCAAGGTATCAGTCGGATACTTTTGAGGAGTTCACACTAAGGAACGGTGTGCCCGAGGCGCCTGCGTTCGGCACGAGCAAGGGCTTATCCGTAAGGGTCATAATTTCCGGCTCCATGGGTTTTGCTTCAACAAACCTGACGAGAAAGACTGACGTAAAGGATGCCGTCGAGAGGGCCGTAACGCTCGCGAAAGCCTCCTCGAAGGCCGTCAAAAATCCCATCAGAATGGCTGACGCAAGGACTGTAAAAGCTGAGTGTGTGATTAAGCCTAGGATAAAACCCGAGTACGTCGACCCCGACTCTAAGGTCGAGCTGCTTAAGGAGATCGATGAGAGAAGCGTTGCGATAACTTCTCGGGATGATGTGAAGCTTCCCTCAAGAGTTTTAAGCGTCGGTCACTTAATGACCGAGAAGCAAATAATCACATCCGATGGGTCGAGCATTTACAGTCGCATACCGAGGGTCATGTTCTCTTACATGCTGACGGCGGCAAAGGCCGGAAAGGGAACTGCGCAAAGGTTCGAGAACATGGGAGAGTCCGGAGGTTGGGAAAGGGTTGAGAGGTGGCTCCTCGAGGATAAGGTTTCGGAGGAGGCGGGCAAGCTCGCTAATATTTTGACTGAGGCCACGGAACCGCCTACGGACACGCTCGACGTCGTATTGGGACCTGAGCTCGTCGGGATAATCTGTCACGAGTCTGCTGGGCATCCACTAGAAGCCGATAGAGTCTTGGGAAGGGAGGCGGCACAAGGCGGCGAGACTTACGTGAGCCGCGAACTTATCGGCGAACGCATAGGCTCGGAGCACGTTACAATCGTGGATGACCCAAGATTGCCGAATTCCTTCGGCTACTATCTCTACGACGATGAATGTGTCGAGGCTAGAGAAAGGGTGCTCATCGAGAAGGGAAGGATAAACGAATTGTTGCACAACAGGGAAACGGCTGCCGAGTTTGGCACGGTCAGCAACGGCTCCTCAAGGGCGAGCTCTTACGATGTCGAGCCGATAGTGCGTATGGCCAACACCTACATGAAGCCCGGAGACCACTCGCTCGAGGAACTGATAGAAGGCATAAGGTATGGCGTCTACATAAGCTCTTACATGGAGTGGAACATCGACGACAGAAGATGGAATCAGAGATACGTTGGGCTGGAGGCATATCTGATAAGGAATGGCAAGCTTGACCTCATGCTAAGGAATCCGGCAATCGAGCTGACCACGAAAGGTCTTTACTCGTCAGTCGATGCTGTAGGCAAAGAGGTTAAGTTTTACGCGGGCTACTGCGGTAAGAGCGAGCCCATGCAGAGCATGCCGGTCTGGTTCGGCGGTCCGGCCATAAGACTCAGAAACGTAAGACTCGGCAGGTCGCCAGTTTCTTAAATTGCGACGGCACAAAGGATAGATAATATAAGGGTCCTGCATCCATATGAGCGAAGAGATGGTGCGCTGATGTCGTTCTTGAAGAGGTATGCCGAGCTTAGGAGGCAGAAGGGCAGCATACTGTGTATCTCGCTGGACGTGAAAAGGAAAGGAGAGACTAGGAAGGAGTATTTGGAAAGATTGAAACAGCTCGTCGAACGGACGGCACCTTATACCGTAGCATTCAAGATAAATGAAAATTACACCAGGCACTTGAGCGTGGAGGACCACCAAGAGATTACGCAGCTTTGCAAATCGCTCGGGACGCTGACCATATACGACTGCAAACTCTCGGACATAACGAGTACAGCTACGACCGGTATCGGTATAGTTAAGGACATGGGCTACGATGGGCTCACGGTAAACCCGATATTCGGAAACCTCAGCCAAATCGCCGAGGTGGCTCATGAGTTGGGAATCGCTCTGTTCTCCGTTACTTTGCCATCGAACCCTGAGTCCTCGAGGCTTTTCAAGCTGGACATAGGAGGTAAAAAGCTCTTTGAAATATTTGCAGAGGATGCGAAGATTTCGAAAGTTGACGGCCTCGTCGTCAGCGCTACGGAAACGGCCTCTGCGGACGACATAACCACTATAAGGAAAGCCGTTGGTGAAGAGCCGATAATCCTCTTTCCCGGCATAGGAGCGCAGAGCGGCGACATGGAGAAAGCAATCGTTCACGGTGGCTGGAACGTGCTATTGAACGTTGGCAGGTCCATAGCCGAGTCCCCTGAGCCGGAAAGAGCGGCGGCCGAGTACAGGAAAGTTTTAACAGAGTCTTGGATACGTGTGAACGCCGCCTTAGAGATTATCAGAACGCCAGGCGTCTACCGTTACTCGCCAGAAAAACCGTTCATACTCTCGAGCGGAAAGGAGAGCGACTACTACGTTGATATTAGAGCCCTTTACTCGCATCCGGAGCCGAGGAGCAAGATAGCCGAGCTCATGCTTGTGAAGATAAGCATGGAGGGGAACGTGAACGTCGATAAGGTGGCCACGACGGAGACCGCCGGCATACCTATAGCCTCGATAGTTGCCGACAGATTGTGCAAAGGTTTAGTGTACGTCAGACATAAGGAGAAGGGTTACGGGACTGGAAGAAAGGTTGAAGGTATCGTGCAACATGGCGATAGGGTGATTTGCGTCGACGACCTGACGACGACTGGCGAAACTGCGGAGGATTGCGTTAAGGCAGTGTCGGAGCTTGGCGGGAAAGTGTTGGCATACTACGTGGTATTCGACAGGGAAGAGGGCGCGGCGGATAGGCTTAGCAGTATCGGCGTGAGGTTGAGCTGCCTTACCAACACGTCCACGCTTAGGAGCCTCATGAAAAAGGCCGCTTAGAGCATAAACCCGAAAAAGTCTATATGTAGATTATGGCACTTTTGCATTAGCTATGTCCGGAGATGACTTGGAGCTCAAGAGGATACAGCTGAGGAAGCTACGCCAACTGTTACAAAGCGCCCAGAAGGTCGAGCAAACTAGGGCCGAAGTGACGCCCATGGAAAGGCTCAAGCCATTCCTCGGCGATAGAGCAGAAGAAGTGCTTAACGCTGCCCTTGAGCAATACCCTGAGCAGGCAAGGGTCGTGATAAATAAGCTGGCGGAGCTGGCAGACAAAGGCGCTCTGCAGGATAAGATAGATGGGGGAACGCTCCTCCAGCTGTTCAGAAGGCTGGGCATGCGGGTAAAGCTTGAGACCGAGATTCTGTTTTATAAGGAGGGCGAGTATAAAAGGCTCAGCGAGATGTTAAAATAAGGTATTAGGAAATTTTAAATACAAGATTCTATTGCGGGCGCTTTAGGTGGCACCGCGCGTGTCTGAAAGTTTTGAGATACCGGAAGACTTGGTATACAGTAAGGACCACCTGTGGATTAAGATTGTCAAGAAAAAGGTCGCGGTACTCGGCATAACGGACTACGCGCAAAAGAAGCTACGTGACATAATGTATCTCGAGTTGCCGAACGTTAACCAGAAGATTAAGCAGGGGGATACTCTCTGCACAATAGAGTCGGTAAAGGCCGTGACGGAAGTGTATTCCCCAATCACAGGAAAGATTGTTGAGGTGAACAGCAACTTAATCGATAAACCGGAGTTGATAAACGATTCGCCGTACGAAGATGGTTGGATAGTAAAAGTAGAGATTTCTGACTCCAGCGAGTTAGAGAAGCTGATGGACGCCGATGAATACAGGCGGTATGTTGAGGGCTTGGAAGAAGAGGCGAGAGAGGAGGAAGAATAAGATTTCTAAGAAGTTTTTATAGCCGTACGGTGTCTAGACTTTCGTGAAAGGTTTAGAGCATCTCATAAGGCCCCGCACCGTGGCTGTTGTTGGAGCTTCGAGGGAGCCGACAAAAATCGGTCATGTAATACTCAGAAACATAATCGAGAACGGTTTCCCGAGAGAACGCGTCTTTCCGATCAACCCGAATGTTGACGAAGTGCTTGGTCTCAAGTGCTACCCTAGCTTGAAAGACGTACCATCTGAGGTTGACTTAGCAGTGATTGTGGTGCCCGCCAGTATCGTTCCAAGGATTGTTGAGGATTGTGTCGAAAAGGGTGTGAAATTTGCGGCTATCATATCCTCTGGTTTTAAAGAGGTCGGGAACGTTGAAGCTGAGAGAAAAGTGGTAGAGATCGCCAAGAGGGGCGGTGTTAGGATACTAGGACCTAACATAGTGGGCTTGATAGATACTGTAGTCAACCTGAATGCGAGCTTCCTGCCGTATCTTCCAGACAAGGGAGAGATTGTCATGATATCCCAGAGCGGCGCTTTGGCGTCAGGATTGCTCACTTGGACGAAGGTCAGGGGCATAGGCCTTTTGGATATCGTAAGCTTAGGAAACAGGGCTGATATTGACGAGTGCGAGTTCATCGAATTCTTCTCCAAGGACCCCTATACCAAGGCCATAACACTTTACCTAGAAAGTGTCGAGGATGGAAAGAAGTTCATGGAAGTCGCTAAGAAAGTTGGCAGGGAAAAACCCATAATAATCCTGAAGGCGGGAAAAGGCAGGAAAGCGGCCGAGGCTGTAAAATCGCATACTGGCTCGCTGGCAGGCTCAGATGTCGCCTACGATGCGGCGTTCAAACAGTGCGGAGTCATAAGGGCGAGCGACATACGAACGCTTTTCGACTATGCGCTGTCCTTGGCCATGTTACCAGACCCAAAAGGAGAGAACGTCGCGATAGTGACGAACGGCGGTGGTGTAGGAATCATGTGCGCGGACGCTTGCGAGGAGCTAAACCTCCATTTGATGGGGATACCCGAGGATTTAGCTTCGGCCTTAAGGAAGTGGATGCCGAGTTTCGGCTCTGTTCTCAACCCAATAGACCTGACAGGCATGGCCACTGAAAAAGAATACTATGGAGCCCTCTCGGTCTTGTTGAGTGATGAAAGGGTCCATGCCGTCATAGTGCTTTTTTCGCATCCGGCTACGCTTAACCCCATGAGTGTCGCCGAGGCCATAGCGAGCTGCGTGAATAACGTGGGTAAAAACAAACCGGTAATTGCCGTATTCATAGGTGGAAAAGAATGTGAGGATGCTACAAGGTTTCTCATAAAAAACGGCATACCTACCTTCGATACGCCAGAAAGGGGGGCGGCCGCTCTCGCAACGAAGTATAGATACGTTTATTACAAAAACAGGCCGGTAGGCAGGTACCTCGAAGTTAAGAGGGAAAAAGAGAGGGCATACGAGATTATAGCAAGAGCCTTAAAGGAAGGTAGGAACCTTACACAATCCGAGTCGTGCGAGGTTGCAAGACTTTATGGAATACCCACACCGAAGAAATTCGTCGCGAAAAGTTTGGAGGAGGCCATAGTGTTGGCAGAGCAGGTAGGATACCCTGTTGTCCTAGAGGTTGAGTCCCCGGACATAGTACACAAGACTGACGTGGGAGCGATAAAGCTCAATATAAAAGACGATAAAGAGTTGGAGCGCGCTTATCGCGAGGTCATCGATTCCGTTAGGGAGAAAGTTCCGAGTGCCAGGATAGAGGGTGTCGTGGTCAGGTCGTTCATTAAGGAGGGCGTGCAAGTTGCCGTGGGAGTGCATAGGGATGAAGTTTTTGGGCCAATAGTTATGTTCGGCTCTGGAGGTATTCTGGTAGAACTATACAAAGATGTGTCCTTCAGGGTCGCACCGCTCACGGATGTTGACGTGGAAGAGATTATGAATGAAACGAAGGTCTATCAGATATTGAAAGGCTTTAGAGGCCCTCCGAAGGATGTGCAGTCGGTGAAGAACGTCTTAGCGGCAGTGGGCCAACTCGCGCTGGACTTTGACGTTATAAGCGATGTTGATATAAACCCACTATTCGTCTATGAAACCGGTTGCATGGCCTTTGACGTAAAGATATTGCTGAAGCACGCTATCGCATAGCTGGATTTTTATGCTTTCTCGACAAGCTAATATACTTCTGAGTTCCTTCTATTGTCAAATGGTTCTGGTGAAAGTTTACAGGATTTCCAGCACCAACGACCCCGAGACGGGCAGGCCTGGAAGAATCATAGAGCTGGTCGAGGTCAGAAGACAAAGCGAAAGGTCTGGCGCATTTAACGAGGAAGCTTTGATGCTACAAAGGTTGATGCAGGGCGTATTCCTTCAGATGCAATCTATGGGCTTGTTGCCTCCTGTGAGGGAAATCGTTATACCAAAAATGACGCTGTTTCTTACGGAGGAGGAGTACGAGATGCTCAACGTGAAGCTCGAGGTGAACTACATTTACGAGTTACAATTTAAGGACGGGAAAATAACGTTCGTTCCTGTTTAACTCAGCGATTTTCTTTCAATCTAGACCTAACATGCAATACTCTTTGGACAATCACTAAGACGTTTATCGCTATCAATGCAACGGATACGAGCATTATGGTGCGTGGGAAGAAGTATTCGGCTATGGATGCGGCGAATATCACAAGAATCCTCTCGGCCCTCTCGAATAGTCCTATGCCCTTCATCTCTACACCAAGCCCTTCTGCTCTCGCCCTTGAATAGCTAACCAAGTACGAAGACAGCAACAGGAGCATACCCAGCAAGACGTTAAGGAAGCCCGCGAGGGTTATCGCAACGATTATTGCCGCGTCCTCTAACCTATCGAGCATGGAGTCCGTGAATGCGCCAAACGCGGTAACTTTGCCCGATGCTCTCGCGACCGCGCCGTCTATTGCGTCGAAGAAACCGGATACTAGCAGAGCGATAGCCGCTAAGATTATAAGCTCGCGTATGCTGGCGGCTAAAATGTAAAGATAGGCCGATACGATGGCGAAGGCGAGCCCGGACAGGCTTAGCGCGGTGGGGTTTACACCGTGTCTGGCCATGTAACTGACAAGCTTACCTACAACTACTTCGAAGAGCTCCCTTCCCTTTCTTCCTAGTAGCGATGCGTTTCTCAAACGCACCATGCTGATTTCTGATTACATCCTTTAATAACTTATTCTCTTGAGCTGAGTGTGTCAGAATGGTAGGCAAGCGCGAATCTTGTGAAGTTCACAAAAATCGAAATCATCCAACTTCAGCAGATTTCTTTAACCAAGGAAGCACTAAGCATTTGTATTTAACTTTAACTCATCAGTGCACTAACACTTCCAAAAAAAGGTTTTTTATTGAGAAAAAGGCAGACTTCTTGAAATGAACACACTAACCGAAGTTGTAACAAAACTTCTCAGACCAGAGAGCATTGCCGTCATAGGAGCCGCGAGAGAGCCGACTAAAATCGGCCACGTTGTGGTAAAAAACATCCTCGAGTGTTCTTTTCCAAAGGAAAAGATTTTTCCCGTAAATCCAAACGCGGATGAAATTTTGGGCCTAAAGTGTTACAAGTCCATCAAGGACGTCCCAAATAATGTTGATTTAGCGGTCATAACCGTCCCAGCAAGGATAGTGCCCCAAGTACTTAGGGAAAGCGTAGAGAAGGGTGTTAAGGCAATCGCCATAATTTCTGCAGGGTTTAAAGAGATAGGCAACGTGAAGGAAGAGCTGGAGCTCGTTGAAATCGCGAGGAAAGGAAATGCAAGGATTTTGGGACCAAACATAATCGGGATTGCAGACACCGTAAAGAAAGTAAACGCAAGCTTCATGCAACAATTACCTAAGGAGGGGAGGATCGCATTCGTTAGCCAAAGCGGGGCCCTTGCGATAGGTTTGGCCGGCTGGACTTTGTTAAAGCAGATCGGGCTGTCCGACCTGGTGAGCATAGGCAACAAAGCCGATTTAAACGAGACAGACTTCATAGAGTTCTTCGGAAACGATGAGCATACCAAGGTCATAACTCTCTACTTGGAGGGGGTGGATGATGGAAGGAGATTCTTGGAGGTTTCCAAGAGAGTGAGTAAGAAGAAGCCAATAATAGCGCTGAAGCCAGGGAAATCGGAGAGAACTTCAAACGCAATAAAGTCTCACACAGGCTCCTTGGCCGGTTCAGACGTAGCGTATGAAGTGGCCTTTAAGCAAGCCGGGATAATAAGGGCGCCTACGATTATCGAGCTTTTCGATTGGGCCGTGGCGTTCGACCTGCTTCCGTTACCTCGCGGTGAAAACTCCGTAATCTTAACGAACGGTGGCGGAGCCGGAGTCATGGCAACCGACGCCGCAGAGGAGTTCAAAGTAAAACTCATGGACATTCCGAAAGACTTGGCAGAGAAGCTCAGGAAGTTCATGCCTCCCTTCGGTAGCGTATACAATCCGGTTGATTTAACTGGGATGGCCACACCAAGCGATTATGAAGGAGCATTGAGGACGCTCTTGGAGGACGACAACGTCCACAACGTAATAGTGCTGTACTGTCACACGGCACAAACAAACCCAATAGACCTGGCAAACGCCCTCATAAGGGCGAAAAATTCCGTTAAGAAAGAAAAGCCGATAACCGCATGCCTCATCGGAGGAAAGGAATGCGAGGAGGCCATAAGGTTACTCATCTCAAACGGCATCCCGGCATACGATACGCCAGAGAAGGCGGTTGCCGCTCTCGGTCAGCTGCTAAAGTACCGCAGGTTCTTGGAGAGGCAGAAGAAGGAAGAAGGTCTGCAGGATATCAAAGTGGATAAAGGTAAGGCAGAGAGGATAATAAGGACCGTGATAGAGGAAAAGAGGAACATACTTCTACCATCTGAGGCTGCTGAGGTTGCAAAATCTTACGGGATACCGGTGGTTGAAAAGATCAGGGTTACTAGTGCGGAGGAGGCCGTAAAGGCAGCTAACAGCGTTGGTTACCCGGTAGTCTTAGAGGTGGAGTCTCCGAACATACTCCACAAGGTCGACGTGGGAGGGATAGTACTCAACATCAAAAACCAGGACGAGGTAAGGCAGGCGTACGAAAAGATCATGAAGAGTGTGAGGGAGAAGGCACCGAGCGCCGAGATAAGGGGAATAATCGTCAGGAAGATGGCTCCCCAGGGAAGGGAGATAGCCGTAGGCATGCACAGGGACCCCATCTTCGGCCCACTGATAATGTTTGGAAGCGGCGGTACCCTCATAGAACTTTACAAGGACGTGTCCTTCAGGGTCGCACCGCTGACGAAAGAGGATGCGGAAGAGATGATAAACGAGACAAAGGCGTCGAAACTTATCGAAGGCATAAGGGGCGAGAAGTCATCGGATAAGGAAAAGGTTAAGGAGATAATCATTAGACTCGCAAAGCTTGCGGAAGATTTCCCAGAGATAGAGGATGTCGACATAAACCCGCTATTCATTTACGGCGTTGGCGACTATGAAACCCCGGCCCTTGCCGCTGACGTGAAGATAGTTTTGCGGCACTAAATACCCCTTAACATACTAAATCATGTTTAGCTTGCTCTTTTGGTCAAGGGATTTTCGCATATTTTTAACAACTGCCACATAACAATATAACCCACAACGCACTCGCGAGACTCATCGTTTAAATACACGGGCTAGTCGTTATTCATGAAGCAAAAATGTCCTGTGCAAAGGATAACGAGCTCGATAGGATGAGGAACGAAGTTTTAGAGATTACTAAGGAAATCCTCAGGCTCGTCGCAAAAAGGCAGTCACTTTGCGTTGAGATAGGCAAGCTGAAGCAAGCAAAGGGTCTGAGCATCGAGGACCCGAGCGCCGAGAGGATGCTGAGGGAGGCTGTCACCAAGGAGGCTCTGGCTCTCGGTATAGAAAGGGATTTTGCACAAAGGCTGACGACGCAACTTATCGAAGAGTGTATCAAGGTCCAGCCAAAGCCGCCAGAGAGAAAGGTCC
This sequence comes from uncultured Nitrososphaeria archaeon, assembly GCA_964655015.1. Lineage (GTDB taxonomy): Archaea > Thermoproteota > Nitrososphaeria_A > Caldarchaeales > Wolframiiraptoraceae > Terraquivivens. Next base: position 18,255 of record CAZZKR010000028.1, on the reverse strand, counting down.
TTACGCACAGGGATATAGCCAGGATGGCGGAGGCTCTCGAGAGGCAGGGCGTAAGGGTCATCAGGATGGACGTAGGTGAGCCCGACTTCAGGGCGCCGAGCGTCGTCGTGGAAAGGGCATACCAGGAGATGAAGGCGGGAAAGTCGAGGTACACGGAACCGAAGGGAAGGCAGGAGCTGAGAGAGGCAATCGCCGATTACGTGAAGATGAAATTCGGTGCGGATGTTAAGGCAGACCAAGTGATAGCAACTATGGGCGGTGCATTCGGCGTGTACCTAGCCCTCGCATCGACGATATCTCCTGGCGACGAGGTTATAGTTATCGACCCGTCATGGCCGATTTACAAATCTTGCATTAGATACGTAGGTGGAAGGCCAATTGTGTTAGAGACGCGGTTGGAGGATAATTGGGAGCCGAACCTTGATGAGCTTAATGAAAAGATGAGCGCGGCCACGAAAGCCATAATTCTGAACTACCCGAGCAACCCAACCGGCAAGGCCTTAAGTAAGAAGACGTTCAAGGGAATAGTGGAGATAGCGCAGGACAAAAAGCTGACGTTGATAAGTGATGAGGTCTACGCGGATTATAACTTCACGGGCTCGGGGCACAACACGGTCCTTAACTATCCTGAGGTGAGCTACGTTCTGATATCGTCCTTCTCCAAGAGCTGGGGCATGACGGGCTTTAGGGTTGGGTTCGTCATCTCCGACCTTGATAGAGCTAACAAGATGGCCGCAATACAGTCTATGCTCATAACCTGCATCCCGGAGTTCGTACAGTATGCAGCTATTGAAGCGCTGAAGTGTTTGGACGAGGCAAAGAGGAACTCGGAGGTGATGAAGGAAAGGGCCGAGGCCGTGTGTAAGGCCCTTGAGCCGCTGCCCGTATCCTTCTACAAACCAGACGGGGCCATGTATGTCTTCCCAAGGATTGACGTAGAGGGTATCGACGGGTCAGAATTCGCCGTGAAACTCCTAGAGAAGAAGAACGTAAGCGTGGCGCCCGGCGGTGCGTTCGGCAACTACTTCGACTACTTCAGGATATCGCTCGGACAGCCGAAGGAGGTCCTAGTCGAGGGCGTGAAAAGGATAGGCGAGTTCCTTAGCAGCATGTCCTGAAGCTGGTCGTAAAAATTGCGGCAAATCTTACCTAGGGAAAATTATTTAGTCTAATCCATCTTTAGATGTCGGAAGCGTATGAAGGCGGCTATTATCGGAGCAGGAAGAATGGGCAATTGGTTTGCCAAATATTTTCACAAAAAAGGATACGAGCTAAAAGTTTTCGATAAAAGGCGGAGCGTTGCATCCAAGTTAGCAAAAGAAATCGGGGCGAGCACGAGCAGAAGCATCGAGGAGGCAGTACATGATGCTGATGTCACGCTGGTCGCCGTTCCGCTGGATGTTACGACGTCAGTCGTTAAAGAGGCCTTAAGGTATGCGAAGCAGGGTAGCGTTATCGTCGAGGTCTCGTCATTAAAGGCGCACGTGGTTACATCGTTAAAGAGGTTAAGACGCACACGTGCTAAGCTACTTTCTGTTCATCCGCTATTCGGGCCGGGTGCGAGCGACATGAAGGAAAAGGTTATGGCGTTGGTGCCTATAAGGAGCAGAGGTTCTGAGTTGCGTATGGCGAGGAGCATATTCAGCGATGCAAATGTTGTTGTGGTCGATTGGAGGGTGCACGACAGGGTCATGGCATACGTCCTCTCTTTATCACATGTATTGGCAACGTCGCTGATTTTCGCTATGGATGATGCAACATTCAAGGAGGCAAGGAGACTCTCGGGCACGACCTTTAAGCTTCAGATGCTTTCGGCCGCAACATCACTATCAGAGAGCCCGGAGCTCGTTATATCGGCCTTTAAGATGAACCCGTATGCATTTCGAGCGTTCTCATCCTACATGAAAAGACTCAACAGACTTGTCAAAGTTATCAGGGACGGGGATGCTGACAAGCTCGGGGAAATCTTCAAGACATGCAGGTCTAGAGTAGGTTCAGAGTTGTATGAGGAAGCGTATGCGCTTCTTGAGCGGCGTTCTTCCTTCTAAACGACCGAGTCTATCGCTTTCCTGATTTCACGGGTTGTCTTTTCTGGGTCGGGTGCGCCGGATATAGCACCACCCACTACGATTATCTTTGCTCCAGCCTTAACAGCCATCGGAGCCGTCAGCGCGGATAGACCGCCTGCAACTGCTACAGGAACCTCGACGCAATCAACGATTTCTCTCAGCCATGCAAGCGGCGTCAAACCATCTTTTTGCAGGTCCTTCCCAACGTGCAACAATACATAGTCCGCGCCTAAGGTCACGACCTCTTCGGCCCTTTTTCGTAAATCCCTGACTAGCATCAAGTCGACCATGAGCTTGGCGGAATGTTCATGCGCAGCATCTGCGGCCTCCTCAATCGTCCTGTCGGATGCTAAACCTAACACCGTAACTACGCGTGCTCCGTGGCTTGCTGCCATTAGAGCCTCAAGATAACCCGTGTCGATTGTCTTCATATCCGCCACGACCGTAACGTTTGGAAAACGCTCTGCTACGAGCTTCACCGCACTGATGCCTAATGACTTTATCAACGGCGTACCGACCTCGAGCCAATCGGCACCTCCGCTCACGGCGGCCTCCGCAACCCGAAGAGCTTGCTCAAGCGAGGTAAAATCCAGAGCGACCTGAAGTATCGGCCTCATGTTTCCAGCACGACCACCTTCGTATCCTTTTCAACGGATATTTCCAGCTCACCGAAGATGTTCCGCCTGACCCTGACCCAGCGCAATTGAACACGCTTGCCTATTGGTATTGAGTCTATTTCCCTAGCCTTGGACCTCCATGCGGAGCAGAGCATAGTAGTCTCGCCGTCCCTCAACCAGAAGCTTATCTTTTCAGCCTTACCGAACCTTGTCTCAACGATTCCCAGCGGGGTCTTTGTGTGGAGTATTCCCTCGACTATTATATCGGATTCCTCGCTACTTACCTCGGCTAATCTCTTCTTTCTATCGACCATCGGAACGCTTCTCGCATCCTTCTCCGTTGCCATCATTACCCCGTATTCCGGTGTTACGATTGTTTTTCTGCCGTTCCTTTCCGATACGAAACCTTTGATTATCCAGACCGCATCGCCTTCCTTAACTTTGACACCGACTAGCGAACTGCTTGAGAGCCTGTAGACCCATACGCCGTCTGAGAGTATGAACGTTACGAGTCCTGGTCGCTCAAGCATGTCAAGCACCCTGAATATCTTGTTGTTCACAAGCCTCTTGGATTCTGTCATCAGCTTCGATAGGTCTAGCTTACTCTTGGTAGCCTTTGCGATGCAAGTCCTAGCGGTCGTCTGGAGCTGACCTCCCTTAAACCTTACGTCCGTCAGCATAAGCTCCGTTCCCGGCGCAACATTCGTTATCAACTCCACCTTATCTCTCCAAGCTACCAGAACGGTTTCGCCGTACTCGTCAGCCAAAAGTGCCTCGACCACGTTCACCATACCCGACTTTGTCTGGATTGACCTTAGCTCGCCAATCATGACGAGCGTAGCCCTTATGTCAGACGTTTCGATTTTTGAAGCCTTACTTGCCGGAACGAAGAAATTCTCGACGTGTGGTAGGATTTTCAAGTCCTCGACGAGCTTTACCGAGCTGTTCCTCCCCACATGTATCTCGGGTTTGCCATCAGGACCGACCCTCGTGTAGACGTGCATCATCACGACGGTCATGCCGGGAGAGAGACCTATCGCCGCCAGCTCTTCCGCTTTCTGTTCCCACGCGACGACCGAGACCTTACCTGTTTCGTCACCAACTTTCATCCTTAGGACGGGTTTACCGTTTACCATGACGAGAGGTGAGACGGCTATAATCCTGACGTAAAGCGATACGTCGTTCAGCCCCGAGACTAGCGAGGAAATTTTTGTAAACTCACTCACGTCGAACGCGGGTGCAGAGTACTCGGATGCTCCAAAGACTCCTAGCTCATCCGCCAAGAGAAGTAGCGCTCCGAGCCTGCTAAGCATGGGCGAGCTCTTCAGCTTCTCCTCAACCTTCCTCTCCAATTCCTCCTCGGAAAGCTCCGGTCTCCTTTCCAGTATCCTTTTGACTAGCTCTTCGTACTCGGCCATTAATCCTTGCCTTCCATTATGGCATGCGTGCGGCTAAATAAATGCTTCTAAGAGTTTCTTGAACCTCAGAGCGTCGTCGGCCATCGAAACGTTGTTGAACAAAACGTAGCACGCATCCCTGCCCTCCGATTCTTCTACAACCATCTGCCTCAGTTTGGCCAAGTCTTCGTCCGTGTACTTGTACGAATAGTTCACCTCACCGCCCCCTATGCCGTGCAACCTTGTGTAGAATATTTTGTGTCTGTGGACAGGCCTCCAGCGGAATACGTCCGTCACGTGTATCAGGCCATGCTTCTTGCAAAGCTCCCTTACGGCGTCCGGATTTTCACGCCAGCTTCCCCTCGGCTCCCAGCCTATCTCAAAGCCTTCGCGCGGTACCTCGCTGAAGAACCTATCAGCATTCTCGAAGTTCTTCTCGGTGTAACCGAACGAAGATGGTGTTTGCACCACGACGACCACTGCTCCGATAACCTTCGCCACCTCGACCGTCTTGCTCCAAGCCTCGAGGTTCTCCTTCGTCGGCTTCAGGTCCCCATATTTTTCCTTCGCATCCTCTGGAACCCTGATGCCGGCTCTCCTCCATGTAGGGCTGCTCGGAGGATGCGTTACCGCCTGCCAGGCCTTCATGTTGAAGACGAAGTCCTCCGGTGCTGACTCTTTCCATTTCCTTACGGTATCCAGCTTAGGCAGTTTGTAAAAGGTCTCCTGAATCTCCACAGTTTTGAAACTTTTGTAGTATGCTTGCTTACCACCCTTTACAGCCCAGCCGCAGCAGCCCACAAGAACTCGAGGTTTCATACAAAATCGAGACGCATATCCGGCATTAAAAGCGTATGCTACACCTTCTAAAGCATTTTTATGGGCCCGGTGGGACTCGAACCCACGACCTACAGGTTATGAGCCTCGGCCGATTACTGCCGCTCTAACCATGCTGAGCTACGGGCCCGCATGCGGCTCTAATGGTAAACTCGCGATCCGTCTATTAAAATGTTTTACGGCTTTAAGGTTTATTAAAAATTTAATTTGATATTTTGGCGGAACATGCGTAAAATTGCCGTCGTCGGACTCGGTGTGGCTGGCTCCTACCTTGTCTCTAAGCTGTCGCATGAATATGAGGTTGCTGGGTTCGAGAGGTGCGATTACGAAAATTGTTACCCACCCTGTGCGTGGGGCACATCCAGTATTGAGATGCAAAGGCTTCTCTCCTCCATCGGTCTGAATTTCGAAGATTACATACTTTACAAAGGTAAAGAGATGTGCGTGGACCTAGGAAACTCGCGCTTCTGGATAAAGCTCAGGGGCCTATGCACTTTCGACAAGTTGTCCCTCGAAAGGGACCTGGTGGATGGGCACGATACGAAGTTCGGCGTCCATATTAGGAGTGCTGAGCAGCTTGGGGATGAGTATGACCTCATAATAGACTCGACAGGGTTTTCGAGAGCGTTGCTACCAAAAATCGACAAAGATTACGTAATCCACACGCTGGAGTACAAGGTGAAGTACAGCAAGATGCCGATAGATGACTTTTACATAAAGCCGATGAGGGCTGGCTACCTTTGGTTCTTTCCGCTCGGCGATTCCTATGCCCATGTTGGCTGCGGAGACTACTTCGGAAAACAGAAGTACTTTTTGGATTCATTCATTCAAGAGCACGGGGGCGAGATTGTCAAGGTCGTCGGCAGACCTCTTAGGATAACGCCTCCATCGATGTGTCAGCCCTACTATGCTGGAAAGGTCGTAGGCGTCGGCGAGAGTATAGGAACTGTTTTCTCCGTGCTGGGCGAGGGCATAATATCCAGCCTTCGGTGCGCCGAGATTTTCTCGAAGAATGTCGAAGACCCAGAGGCATACACGGCAGAAGTTCTAAGAAAGTTCTCTCCATACAAGGAAGTATTCGATGTTGTGGCGGACAAGATACGTGGCAACTTCAGCTTCGTCAGAGACTTCCCGAAGCTGCTTAAAGTCTTTCGTTACATGAAGCGCGAGGAGGAACACTGTGGCGTTGAAATTAAGATGGCCGACATCATTAAAATATTCTTCTCTAAAGCGACGAGTAGCAAAAGGTAAACAGTTTCGCATCTTGGATTAAACTTATTAACAAGTAGGCACTCTAACCATTTTGAGGTGATTTTATTTGTCGAATGAGTGGTGGGATGAATTTTTCAGAAGGTTCAGACGCTTCCCATTCAGCTTCTTCGAGAAATACTGGGAGGATTTCTTCAGGGAATTTGAGGAGGAATTCAAGAGAATCGAGGAGATGGTTCCGAAGGAGCTCGTAAGGGAGATGAGGACCGAGAAGGGCGTGGAGAGAATAATCGGTCCGTTCGTTTACGGTTACTCAATCACGATAGGGCCTGACGGAAGACCCATCATAAGGGAGTTTGGCAACATAAAGCCTAGGCTCGGCAGAAGGCCGTTGGAGCTCAAGGGCGAGAGGGAGCCTTTGGTCGATATCATACCTGAGGAAAACGTGATAAGGGTAGTGGCCGAGTTGCCGGGCGTCGATAAGAACGACATACAGCTGAACGTTGCCGATAAGGTTTTGACGATAAAGGTGGACACGCCCGAGAGGAAGTATTACAAGGAAGTTGAACTCCCGGAGGAGGTCGAACCCGAGGGCGCGAAGGCTACGTATAAGAACGGTGTCCTAGAGGTCGTCCTCAACAAGAAGAAGGCCAAGCCTAAGGGCGTCTCCATCAAGATCGAGTAGACATCCGTTATTGTACAATTCACTCACTCAAATTTTTTGTAATAAGTCACTTATTAAAACATTTATAATGAGCCCTTGGTAGCAGACTTGCTGAACGGGTTATGAAGGTCAAGCTCCCGCCTGAGTGGGGAGCCGAGCCCGTACCGAAGGACGTAAAAGTCCTTGGATTCTTGGACTACTTCGTCCTTTGGTCGTGTCTTGGCGTCGGGCTACTCGTCCTCTTGGCAGGCTCGCTGCTGGAAGGATTATCGTTCTTCGAGGTACTCTTCGTATCACTGCTCGGCTCCATAATAGGTAGCGTCATGCTGGCGCTTCCGGGAATTGTGGGTAGCAAGTACGGCGTGCCTACGATGGTGAGTCTCAGACCCGTGCTCGGCATCAAGGCATCCTACTTTCCGACAGCCCTCAACATAGTGCAGTTAATAGGCTGGACGGCCTTCGAGCTCATGATAATGGCGCAGGCTGCTACGCTATTAACAGCAAACGTACTCGGCCATGTAGCATACACCTTCTGGGTCATCTTCTTCGGGGCTTGGTGCATGTTCCTCGCGCTCGGCGGACCTTTGGTTGTCGTGAGAAAATGGTTGGAGAGGATTGCGATATGGTTGGTCTACGGCTCGACAATCTGGATAACCTATCATGCGTTCACTTCTGGCGACTTCTGGAGCTGGGTGTTCCACCATGGCGAAAGTTCCATGCCGTTGCTCCTTGCTTTAGACCTCGTCATAGTGATGCCCATATCTTGGTGGCCGCTGATATCCGACTACAACAGGTTCGCTAAGAAGGCTAAATCGGCGTTCCTCGGAACGGTCGCCGGCTATACGATATCCAACACCTGGTTCTACGTATTAGGAGCTGCGTTGGTCATGCTCTTGGGAATAAAGGACATTATAGCATCCATAGCCGTCCTATTCTTCGGATGGGTTGCACTAATACTCATACTGGTTGACGAGACCGACAACTGCTTTGCCGACATATACTCGGCCGCCGTCTCTTTCCAGAACATTTTCCCGAAAACTAGACAGTGGAAATTCATAGTTCTTGTGGCGGGCATCGGCATCGCACTCGCCATGAGCGTTCCTCTTGCAGAATACGAAAGCTTTCTGCTCATGATAGGTGCCCTATTCGTTCCACTCCTCGGCGTTGCATCGGCAGAGTTCTTCGTTAACAGGGGCCGTTCCTCGATAGCGCTGGAAGAGTTTTACGAGAAGGCTAAGGCCGTGAAGCTAGGTAACGTGATAGCTTGGATTCTCGGCATAGCTGTCTACGCTAGTGTCGTGACCCTCGTGCCAGAATTGGGTGCAAGCCTTCCATCGTTCGCGGCATCCTTCGTCTTTTCGGTCTTGATAAATCGCCTAAGACGCAGAATTTAGAGAGGGATTATTATAAATGTTATGGTTATCAGTGCTTTATATGTTGATGCCTCATTACAATTCTTCTCTTGAGGTTCTTAATCCATCAGAAGAATCTTTGCATAGCACTCCTTATCTTCATGCATTAACTTAACCTTATATGCTCTCGATAGTTGTGTCGAGCGAGAACATACCGCTCCGATGTGTTATGCCACAGCCTACACAACCGCGAGAAGGACCCATCATCTCGCCCTAAAAGCTGTATCCTTGGGGTCTAAGGGAGGTACAGAACTGGGAAGCCTCCGTAGTGCGGGTCCGGGCCGAGCTCCCTCGACACCTGCTCGAATGCCTCCTGAATCGGGAGCTTCTCGAAGTATAACTTTTTAAGGAATCTTATCGTGAAGGCGTCAGCATAGCTAGGTGAGATCTTGTCTCTGAACCCTATGTAAGCTCTCGCGCCACGCTCAAAGAAGGCTGAGGCCATGAGGTTATCATCACCCGTGAAGCAGGACATCGCGATGATTATTGTTCTCTTAAAATCCCTGTGAAGCTTATCCGATATGTAGTGTGGCGGGGCGACACAGTATGTCTCATTGGAAAAGAACGGCCTCCCGAGAAGAAGGTAGCCTGACTCAATCTCGTATCTGTAAGAGTCTGGACTGCATTTCTCGATGAAGAGGCCGCTCCCGATGAACAATCCTATCGGCTGCCTTATTCTCCCGCCATGAACCCTGAAGAGTACGATGCTATAATCCTTAGATGGAAGTTCCCTCAAGAGGCTCAGCGATATGTTCTCGGGACTGTAGATGTCGACTTCGAAGCCCGCCCCTCTCAAAACCTCCACAGCTGACTCTATGAAGGTCTGGTTCGGGTAGTCAGTAGCCAATCCATCTAAGATTGCGGCCCTCATAGAAGGAGGTTCTTCGGGTCCTCGGCTAAAGTAGATTGTAACGGACAAAGTTACCACAATTACCGCCATTAGTAGGAGGGGCCAAGGCCACCTCCGCTTAGAAAAATAAACCCTCCTCCTTTCACCGCGGCGCGTCGTCACGTGAGACTGATTATGGGTCTTTTTTGAGGGCAAGGTTCTGTACACATACCGGTATTATAAGGTTAAATAAAAAAGTAAAAAATTATAATAAGGGTTTATTATTGGAATATTTTAAAGGAAATGTGGGCAAGAAAAGGTTGTTTATTGCCCAAGAAGATGTTGATTGCACTTTTATCTCTAGCGTTGATAATGAGCGCCTTCAGCGCTATGCCCGTGACAGCAGCTCCCCAGCCAACATATATTGTAATTCAGATAACCGTTAACACTACTGGTGGGGTTAATAGATTCTTCTCCTTGACGCTTGGTGATACGCTTGTTCAAGTCGTTAATCCACTCTACACGGTCTCCTCATCGACTACCGCGATGTTTACCACTGGGGAAAGTTTCACGGGCAGCGTTTCCGGAGACCTATCCGGAACAATAAGTAGCGGGGCATTCAACACGATATGGGTTGACGTTACAGCAACCTCGATGAGGGGTTTAACGACAGGTCATGCAGAGTATTCAGACTCAACTGGCACCTTCTCACTAATAATGGTGCTGGATGTTGATGCCCAGCTTAGCGATGAAAATATAGTGGGAGCATCACTAAAAGGATATGCTTTCAGTAGAAGCTCAGGCGGCGGCTATGCAGACAAGCTGCTAATCATTAAGCTCGAAGGCTCATTAACAGGCCCGAACGAGTGGAAGTTTAACGGGAGAGGATGGATATTCGATGAAGTTGAATGTCAGTTAGAAAGCTTTAGTGTTTCTGGATCAAGGGCAGATAACCTAGGTGAAACGAGACTAGTAAGCCTTAGTTCTGGTGATGTGGTTATGCAGTTCACCACGAGCGATATAACGCTCGGCGCTGATGCTACCGCAGAATTCACCACTAAACAGAGACTGACTGGTACCTCTACCGGAGCATTAGCCGGCAGCTTCGAGCTAGACTCGAATGCATTTATAATCACCTCAGGAACGTATGCAGGCAGAGGATATAGTGTTGCAAGATTCGCATTCACAAACCCGGATGGAACGGTGGACGGCTTCCTCATACTAGATAACAGCTACTACGGCGTTCATGACGGATATATTGTCGGGGTCTCCGGAACAGGAGCGTTCATAAACAAGATCTTCCTAGGCGAATTTAGTGGTAGCTTCACCAACCCACCAGCGTACTATGATTACGAGGGGACAGCTTCCGTCTACGCATGCTCGATACCACCTCCAGTAGGCGGCGTAATACTTGACAGTAATGTCAAAGTTACTTCCACCAGCATAGTAGCACCACCATGGGCTTATGCTTCGCTAATCGCAATCCTCATAACCATAACGGCGCTCATTCTAAGGAGGCTTAAATAACCCCACAATTTTTTTCCTTGTTTTTCTATGCTTTATCTTCTCTTATTGGGAGTTTCTAGAATGCTTCGCAGAGACCTACTGTAGCTTCTCATGGATGCCAATACCTTGAGTTCCTGTCATTATATGAGTGGCGTAATGCTCACTTCGTGGACGCTTCTGCTTGCGTATATTGCCAAGGCGAGGCTCCAGAAACAATCGTCGTGCGCATTATCCGGATGGTAGAACTTTAAGCTTCCGTCCTTCGCCAACGTATATTTCTCAACATTTAGCTCCGCGATTAACCTCCTAGTCAGTTCGCTATCTTCTGGATACGGTATATGTAGCCGAGAGGTGCCGGTCCACTTACCCCTGCTGTCCTGCTTGCAACCCTCCTGCATCTTCTGCTTGAGATAGATTGCTATCTCGGCCTTCTTCGGCCCCGTTAGGATTACACCCTCTAGGTTCGGTATGTGGACGTTCAGCATATCCTCTGCAACGTACTCGCCAACCCCAGTCTGGTCAACCAGAATCTTGTAGGGCGAGCGCCATCTTTCTGAAAGAACCTTTACGTAGCCTATGACTGCCGAGTAGGGCGTTTCGAGCGGCCATATCTTCACGTGCCTGACGTATAATTCGTCGCCGAGTTTCTCGACGACTGTCAGCACCGAGTAATCAACTTTCTTACCCAAGTCCAGACCCATGTAAAATTCACCCGTATGGTACTCCTCGAAGTCCCAGAACTTCTCCTCCGCATCCAAGCAACAATTTATCAAGTCCTGCGTCAGCCAGCTACCCTCGTCCGAGACGAACTCGGCCTCGTACTCCCTCTTGAAGTAGTTCATGTCCTTGGACTGCATCTCGCTCTCGATGAAGCTCATGGGTATGACACCTTCGTCTACGGCCTCTCGCCAAGTCCAAACGTGATGACTCCACTCCGGCGCTATATACGGGTCTTTGAAGATTCTGTAGAAGTAGTTGTTCATGCCCCAAGGCGTGGAGCAGGCTATCAGCTGGGTGCCCCTCTCCCAGCGCGTGGCCATCATGGGCTTCAGCACACCCTCGAACAGTTCCTCGTCATCAGGGATGAATGCGGCTTCGTCGACAATTATGAAGTCGCATGTTTCACCCCTGAGGCGCTCGAGGGCATACGGGAACGCTTCTATCTCGCTTCCGTTCGTGAGTCTAACTTTTGTCTTAAGTTCCTCTAGAACCCAAGCCTTTCGTGCGACTGGGTCCAGCATGGCTAGATGTTCCTTGATCTTGCGGAAGGATGTCTTTGACTGTCTGAAGCTCGGGGCGCAGTAAATAGCCTTTGAGCTCGGATGCGTTATGCAGAATAAGATTGTCTTGGCAGCGAGTGCGTAAGATTTTCCGGATTGGCGACAACCCATAACGGCGATTCTTTTCGACTGGTCAGCGATGAGCTTAAGCTGATACGATGTCGGCTTGAACCTCAGGAACACGTTGCAGAAAACGTCCGGACTTTTAAGCTCATCAATCGAGCGGTCCTTGATTCGCTGGTAAAGCGCGTTGACTGCTCTGATTTCCGTCTGGTCTCTCGGAGCTATCCTTCGGAATATGCGTACAGTTCTCTGGGGCACGCCTGCTATAGTTGCGAGCGTTTCGGCAACGTACTCGATAGTTGCTTTACATCTCTCAACGACGTCGCGCTGCTTTAGCTCGGCTAATATCTGCCACCACTTCCTCCAGCTTCTGGGCTGCGCCTGCCACATGCTTCATGCTACGCAGTTCAACTTTTCGAAAGACAGCATCCATCGTAAAATTTTGTGAAGCATTCCTCGATGTCGGATTGCTCATACTTCAAGTAGTAAGTCGGGTTACAATCGCAGTCAAAGCTCTCATCCGTCCTATTCGGTGGAAGCCTTACGGTTTTCATCATGACAATAATCTTCCGCTCATCTTTCTTCATGGGTCCCATCTTCTTTGGGATGCAGAAGGGACGTCACGTCATCTTTCGCAGCTATCTTTGCGAGCGCTTTCTGTGCTTCTTCTGCAACTATCTCGAACTTTGCCTTCTGGCTCAGCTTAAAGAACTTCACCACGAGCTCGAGAAACTTCTGACCGCCCTTGATGTCGCCATCCTCGAAGCAACGCTTCGCCATCTCATAGCACTCCTCCGCAAGCTCCCTGGCGATTGTGTCATGGTCGAGCCAGCTCTCGACGTGCGCAAACTTTCTCCGCGAAGCCTCTATCTCCTTCTGAGATTTCAGGGCACGCTTCAGCAAAATCTGCTTTATCTCCTGCTGCAACCGCTCGTCCCGCTCCGAGCCAAGATTCTTCAGACGCCTGTAGAGTTCCTTGAAGCGTTCGTACTCGCGCCGAATTAGTTCAGCGCTTGTGGAAAAATTTTTTCTCGGATGCTTAACTAAATACTCTTTATACTTTTTTGCTACCGTATATACTCTGCCAAGAGTTTTTCGAGTAGCTTCACCGTAGACCTCTTTGGCAACCTCAGCATAACCCAGACCCTTTGATAGTAGCTCCACGATTTTTCTCTCTACGTCCCTATTCATGACCATCCTCCTCGGGCTCAAGTTCTACGACAGTCAAGACCCAAATCCTGCCGCAAACGCTGCACCTCATTAGGTAGCACCCATTCTCCATGTCTTTGATTTCCAAAGCTTGGCCGCATGCATCACATCTAAACTCGATGGCCCTCATGACCTTTTACGCTCCAGCAAGGCCTCCATCAGGCTACCGAAGCCCCATCCGGACAAGAATATACCGAGTTGCCACAAACCCTCAGTCCTCCCAGCCAGTAGCAAGTATATCGCGGTTGCCGCAAAGGCCGAGGATATGAGGGCATAATAGTCCTGGCGGCCGACATAAAGTCTCACCTTACCGACCTTCACTATTATCCTAGCACTTTTTTTAGGCAGTTCCCTTCTTCTCATGCCAAGAACCCTCGGGTCTTGCTTTCAGAAGAATCGTGCTAACACCCTCAAAACCTCCGTTTTTCGTGCAAACCTTGAGAGACTTTAGTGCCTCCTTTTCGACGAGTCTAACCACCTTCTTGAGCAGGACGAGCGGTATGGATGTCCAAGTTTCTGTATCACCACTTCTTTCCGTAACGAGTATGAAGTGTGGTGCATGAAACTTCTCGTCCTTCAGTATTCCGATGAATTGACCGACAGTTTCTGTCACGGTCGCTATCGGGATCTCGTTGATGTTTACGTCTATGGGCACTTTCGATATCGTCGCCGCATCGAGCCAGACGACCTTAACCCAATCACCCTTTTTGAGCTTCTTTAACTGTTTGTTGAAATCCATCATTTTGCTGCACCTGCCAAGCCGAAATACCTGAACCTTGAGCGGTAAGTCTCCACGAGCTTCTCACACCTCATCATAAGCTCCCTCGCCTTCTCGACGTTGTTTCTATCAAAGAGGAACAGCGCCGCCGCACAGTCCGCCGCAGCTTCAATTAATATTCTTGGTGGGTCGTTCAACGGTACATCAACATACCCTTGTAGCATCGCATCAATGAACGCATCGGCCGCTTGCAGCTTGTTGTCTATGTCTGCGCCGTAAACCTTCTCAAAGTCCGACCTCTCGCTCGGGTTCGGGACCAGACGCTCTATAACCATACTTCTTGAAGCGTATGTCACATCCTTGAGCGCTAAACTGGTAAGAGATAAAGGGAGCCGACCGAGCGACCTCTCCGAACATCTGCCGGCTAATCTAATTTATAACCTGTGATTGCAACATGACTGATGCCAACGATAGAAAAGTTCAACATCGTCGAGGACAGGCTCGTCGAGATAGCCAAGAGCGTTCAAGGCGTCCAGAACGTATCCGTTGCCGAGCACCAAGGCGTCGACGCATTCCCACGCGTTTATGTATGGGTTAGAAGGGGAAGGAGTCAAGACCTAAGGGTCAGCGGTACCAAGAGACAGCATAAGTGGACCTTCGAGTATGTGATAGAGACGCTGAGCGGAGATCCGAGGAGGAGCTATGAAGAAGCAAAGCGCATCCACTGGTCAATTTACGACGCGATAATGGCGGACAGGACTCTCGGGATTAAAGAGTTCACGGTCTTTGCGTATCCAAGCGTCGAGTTCGAGAGGGTTGAAGGAAGGACTGGATCCGGTGACTACGGCCATATTTGGGTTCAGAGGGTTGAGGTGGAACTCGAAGTATGAAGGCGAGGCTTGTTTTATTATTGCTCGTATCAACACTATCATTCGCCGTTGGCTCACTTCTCACGGCTTTCTACATTCAGCCAAAGGTCTTTGCCGAGTCTGTTGTGAAAGTGATTACATGGCCTGCGAATGTCCTGCCCGAGTATCTCAAAGGTATGACGACATCGTTCGTTGAATGGCAATACAACATCGTCTCCAATCCCACACTCGCTTGGGCCTTTGGAATCCTCACGGCCTTCTCCGCCTGTGTCATGGCATACGCAGCCTGGAGGTTGGCCTTGATCTCAAGGAGGTTCAAGAAGATTGCCCTTGCAGCCGGTGGCGGATATGTTGCAACAGCTTTAGCACTCACAGGCCTAAGTGGAGAGTTCAGGAAAGCTAAGATAATCTTCATACCTCTTGCAGTAGTCCTTTTCATCCTTGTCCTTACAGGTTTAGTTCTGATACGTCTGAATGAAAGGGTTGCGCAGCCCCGGAGGACGGGGGCGCAGAAGCCCGTAAGGGCGAGGAGGGTGGATAGGGAATGAATTGGGAAGACTATGTGGTTTTGTTAACCGGTCTGACAAGCTTCTTCGCTGCCATATCGCAATTGGAGCCTAGGCTTGCAATCGTACCGATAGTCCTAGGAGCCATCATCAAAGCATTGAAGGATATCAAGACCGAGCTTGAAAGGAGGGATTAACATGCCTAGGTACCTTGGAGTTGGAAAGGAAAGCGCATATGGAACAGCAACTGCAGCGACCGTCTGGTACGATATAATCCGCGAGAACTTGGCTGCAAAAAGGATGACGGTATTTGACAGGGACACCGTAGCCGACAGACAACTCAGTAAGGTGGCGAGGGGTGAGGAATACGTCGAAGGGGAAATCGAAATGTACCTGAATTCCCAGCAGATAGGTCACCTACTGCTCTCGTGTCTCGGCAGCGTTGTAACAACCGGTACGGGGCCATACATGCATACGTTTTCCGTTGCCGATTCCTTGCCCTCGCTGACACTTCGCTCTGGTCTAGACGATGTAAAAGAAAAGATTGTTGTAGGTGCTGTTGTTGACACTTTGGAGATAGTGGCCGAGGTTGGCAAGGCAAGGGCTAGGGCAGGAATCATAGGAAGACGGCTTACGTTTGGTGACGTGGGCAGCCCAATCTTCACGGAAAAAGAAGACTTTACTCACGGTGACGTTACTATAACGATTGGTGACGTAACGAAAAGACCAAGACGTATGACTCTCAGGATGAACAACAACCTCGAACGGATTCACGTCCTAGGCGACTACTACCTATTGAAGTTGAAACCAAAGAAGTTTGAGGTTACGGGCTCATTTGAGCTAGACTTCGAAAGCGAGGCAGAATACCAAGACTTTCTATCATTGACACCAAGAGACTTAAACATCAGATTTGAAAAGAGCGATCATAGAATAGAGTTTGACATAGAGCGCTTCGTGTATACAGATGCTAAGGTCGAAGTTCGCGGCCGAGAGCTTCTTGTAGCCAGCTTCGAGTTCGCTGCGCTAAAATCAGGCATGCAAGACGCTGTCAAAATCATACTTGTGAATGACGATGAGGGATACTGAGCATGAAGGTCAAGCTGAATGATGAAGAATACGAAATAAGGCTAACAGTGAAAGCATGGCCATTGCTCGCATTCATAGATGACAGAAGGCTTAATGCACCGAAAAGTGCTGAAGAAGCTATCAAAAGAGGAGAGGAGCTAGACCAGGCATTGGAAAAGCTCATGGAGATGTGTGTCGCACCAAAACCACCAAAGGAGTTATGGAGTAAACTACTCGGCATAATCAACATCGAAGAAAATAGGCAACTCAAGGAGGCAATAGAACTCTACGAAAAATTTCGTGGAGAGCATCGAGGGTGAAAGGTTGATTCTGGGCATAGCATTGCTCGCCTTTGAACTTGGGATAAGACCAAGCGAGTTACTCTCTAGTGGTTTATCAGAGTTTGTATTGGACATGAAGATTGTTGAGCTGTATAAGCGAAAAGTTGAGAGTGTGATGAGGAAAAGATCATGATCCAGATTGAGGATTACAGTTTCAAGAAAGTTTTTGATGTGTTAAGTGAGGATAAGATATCGGAGGCGCTAAGCGAGTTAATTAAAGCTTCCACCCAAGATGTCGAGGATTTTGTGAAAGACATCACACCAGTTAAAACAGGAAGGTTGAAGGACTCTGTAAGGAGCGAAGCCTTATCAGCACATGAATATCGGGTGATTGTGGGGAGTGCTGATGCATATTATGCATCTTTCGTTTTTCATGGGACAAGGCCGCACGTCATAGAACCAAACAATGCGAAAGCGCTAAGGTTCGAGGTAAATGGTCGCATAATCTTCGCAAGAAAAGTATTCCATCCAGGAACCGAACCCATACCGCTATGGATGTATTTAGTAGAGTCGATACACACTACTCTACCCAAGGTTGCACAAGAGGTACTTGAGAGAACATTAGGCGCGTTACAAAAAGGTGAGTAAAACGTGCTTAACTTGAGCGACAAAGCGTATCCAAGTTTAGGAAAACTTAATTGGAACTTATATCGATCCAATAAAGAGTATGAACGCCCGTACAGCCTATGTTCTCGGACTATTGCTCGTCGGGTTCATTTTCTTGGTTTGTGCCATAATTTACGAGCTATTTCCAGTGGGCATTATAGGCTTCGCTCTCATACTTTCAGCCATCCTAATCTGGAGTTTAACGAAAAGGCGCTATGTGATGCGAAGATTGAGGGCATAACTTTCGGTTTCAACGCACTGCCTACACGCGCTGTGATTTTCAGGGCGGGTGCTGTATTAGGTTGAGTACGGAGTATGAAATTTCCATCAGACTAAAGAGCATAGACGAGGCCACGCCTACATTCAAAGATGTGAGCTCTGCGATAATTGAGATGCGGAAAGGTAATGAGATTGCTAGACAGTCGTTTAATGAACTCTACAAAGAAATTCGCGAGCAGCAAAAAATCATTCGTGTCCTGAAAGAGGAAGCGAGCGGTGCTGGTCTGACCTTTGAAGTTTTCAAGGATACGCTCAGCAAATTCGGCAACGTTATGAGTGGAGTTAATAGTATCATGATGCGATGGAATTTATTGCAAACACGATTAAACACCGCTCAAATAGCTCTCAATCAAGCGCAGAGAGAATATAACGACGCGGTTAGAGAGTTTGGGCCTAATAGCGAGCAAGCGAGGAAGGCATTTGAAAAGTTGCAAGAAGCGCAGAGAAAAATGAATCAAGCGCAAACCGAGGCAACCCTTCAAATGGTTATGCTCGGTGCAAACACTATATCACTCGTGCCAAAATTCATGGAGCTGTATAAATCACTTAGTGCCCTCATAGCCGTCAAGAAGATCGCAGCGGCAACATCAAGACAGCTCGCAGCCGCTCAATCAGCATCTGCAGCAGCGGGTGCTGCATCAGTTCCCGGCCATCTCGCTGCCGCTGGAGGCATATCCGCTGTTGGCGCTGCAGCTGCCGCCGCCTCAAAACCTCTTGCTATTTTCAAAGCCCTTCTTGGCCCTCCGGGCTGGGCTCTGCTAGCAGGCGCGGCCATAGCT
>CAZZKR010000027.1:0-15382 GCA_964655015.1 uncultured Nitrososphaeria archaeon | reverse complement strand
GATGACGAGATACTTCCTATCGCCGGACCTACCTGACAACAACGAATACTACGTGAGAAAGTTCGAGGAGTTAAAGGCCGCACTCCCAGTTTAGAACAATCTAAATATTTTTTTAATTTATTCCAAAGTTTCAAGACCGTATTCTTTCTTAAGCTCCCTCAGCCTTTCTGGAGATGTTCCTTTGATCCTTTTCACGTAGTAATACTCAGACTCCGATAACTTCCTGCCGGTTATTATTCCATCTATTCTAAGGATAGTGTACGCAAGCTCGAAGGCAGTTTTGATAGCCTGTTGCTTAACAGCGGACAACTCGTACAAGCCCAAATCTTTAGCACTCGCAACACCACCTTCAGAACTAACACATGCGTCAGCTTTTCCAGATTTGTGCTCTGACCTTAACTTACTCAAAACCTCTACGGAATCTTGACCTAGGTTTGTAGAGAGGACAGACACAACATCCTCAAACGCATCGGCTACGGCTTTAACGACCAGCTGTCTCTTGTCTGGAATGTTCTCGGCATATTCCTTAAGATGTAGTGATAGCTCTATCTCGAAGGCACCACCACCATAGACGACCTTACAACATTCTCTGACGAGGGAGAAAATTGGAAGTGAGTGCTTAAGACTCCTCTCTACATCGCTTTGCAGTAAATTTGTTACGCCTCTAAGCAGAACAGTAACGCTTTTTGGCTTTCTACATTTATGAATTAGCACCGCTTTCTTTCCATTAAAGTCAACCTCCTCCACGATTCCTGCCCATCCAAGGTCTGAATCTTCTAGTAGCGTCGTTTTTGTCGGTAGCGCATTAACCGCCCTAACTATCAGCTCTACCTCCGGATGTGGAAGACCATATATGGCAGCAATTCCTGCTCTTGCAAGCTGCTCAATAGCGATAGGGGTTACTCCTTTTTCGACAACGACAAAGCCGACGTTCAGGTCCTTGATTTTTTTAACCAAGCTGGATACGTATGCATTCTTACTATCCAATAACTTCTTTAATTCTCCATCCCCAAGTTCTAGGGAATAGTTTAACTGACGTCCAATTTTTTCATGTACCCTCAGTTCATCTTTAAGCACGGCAACCTTCACGGCTTCTATCCTTTTAGGCATGTCTGGGTGTGCCATTTCTTTGAAAACAGCAACACCATCCAAAACAATCGAGTCGTCCAGCGATCCACTCTCAACGGCTTTTATGTCGACCACTTTGTCCATATCGACAGATGCCAACTCATCTATTCCGACAATTTCCACCACCTTGTTTAGAATGTTTGCAAACTTGTGCCGAACGTGTTCAGGTAATCTATTCATCACACTCGTATTCATAATCAACATTAACATCTTTTCGCGTTGAGATGAAACATCAATAGACATGCGCTCCAACATGCACAGGCTTTGGTTAAGCGCATCCAGAAGTCCGTCAAGTATTGTCGATACACTAAGGCCTTTCAGCATAAGCTCCCGGCATCTTTCCAAAATTTTACCTCCCAAGATGATAGTATACACGGCCCCGTCGCCCACAGTTTTAGACATCGTCAAACCGGCACCCGCCATGAGCTGAGCTATTGGGTGTGCTAATCCTACTTTCCTCAGAATTGTTCTAACATCACTTGCAAAATATTTTAGACCTCCTTCGTCTGTTATCAACTTACTCATCCTGAACGGCCCATAAAGTCCTGACACGAATTCCGTCATCCATTGGACGACAGAAAATTTCTCGGATTGAGCGTCCTCCCCCAGCTTAAACTCGGAACTTATGCTGAGCACGGATGCCGGCTTGCCATCGAAGTATACCGTGGGCTCTGGCACGGATTCATGTGAGAGGGGCAGCAGTCTCTGGTCAACCTTAGCCAGCTTGGCATAGCCCCTGTCGAGTTTTTCCAAGAGTAACCTATGTGAAATCGTTGGTACAAAATCCCTGCCTCTGAACCTGTGAGCGGATGCATTCATCTTCAACCAAAGCTCAAGCGTTCATATATAAGATTTCGCTAAGGTTTATTATGATACAAAATATTCATAGCGACGTATCATTGAGAAGAATTGTGCTATTTTGTACAACCTAACGCATACTGAGGCGTCAAAGGGACGTGAAAGATTCGCTTTAATTTGATACGCGTATGATGGCTATGATTATAAAAAATATTGATAAACCACGGAAGGAATAATAATAAAGGGGGTTCTGGTTGTACGAATCTTATGAGTTATTGAAAGTATTAGGGTTGTCTCTCAGCAAGATGTATAGAATGCGAGAGGCAAAAGTTCTTGAGGTGATTCTCTGAAATTATAAAGGTGATAGTGAATGTCGAGTCAGCATTTTAGAAAAGATGTCGATGTATGGAGTTTAGCCGACGAATGGGGACCAGAAAAGGTCATACAGGTCTACGATCCGCATACGAAGATGCAGGGCGTCTTGGTGATTGACAACACAGCCATGGGCCCAGGAAAAGGCGGGATAAGGTTTCAGCCAACCGTGACGCCCCAAGAGATTTTTCAGCTTGCAAGGGTCATGACCTGGAAATGTGCTATAGCTGGGCTACCGTTCGGTGGAGCGAAAGGAGGTATTAGGGGCAACCCTTTGGAAGTTGATAGGGTAGCATGGGTTAGAGCGTTTGCAAAAGCCATCAAACCTTACGTGCCGTTACAATACATAGCGGCTACTGATATGGGGACGACAGCGATGGATATGGCGGTGTTTGCACATGAAATAGGCGACATGAGGGCCTGTACTGGCAAGCCTACGGAGTTAGGAGGCATACCGCATGAACTCGGAACCACGGGCTATGGTGTAGCCATCGCAACGGATTTAACGGTCAAGATTCTGAACAAGTTAAACTTATTAAACATAGAACCAAAGGAGACTAGAGTCGCAATACAGGGCTTTGGCAATGTAGGCTCATTCACGGCAAAGTTCCTTGACGAGATGGGATACAAGGTTGTCGCCATTAACGATGCCTCAGCTTGTATATGCGATCCGAATGGTTTGGACATACCTAAGATAATGGAAGAGTTAAAGCTCTTAAGGACAAAAACGAAAGCGCCTATGCTTAATGATCTAAATATTATGCTAAAGGAGCCTAGGGATAAGATATTTGAGAAAGAGGTGGACATATTCATACCCGCTGCAACCTCATACACGATAAATGAGCAAAACGTGTACAAACTTATCTCCTCTAAAGTAAAGATTGTTGTCGAGGCTGCGAACATACCGACGACTAAAGGTGCAGAAAAGATATTGCAACAAAATGGTGTATGGGTGATTCCCGATTTTCTGGTTAACGCAGGCGGTGTCATTGGCTCTTATGTTGAGTACATAGGCGGAACCGAAATGCAGGCGTTTGAGCTGATCAAGTATAAGATAACTACCAATGTGAAGAGAGTTCTGATAGAGTCCGTCAATTCAAACAGTCCGCCCAGAATCGTTGCCGAAGAAGTGGCGAAGAGAAGGGTCAAGAAGGCGATGCTGTTAAGGGAGGGGGCAATAGACGTGGCCACAGAGGCTTATGCCCGCGAAGACCTCGAAGAATACATGTGGAGGGTCGAGGGTCTATAAACGTTTGGATGGGTCGGAAACCTTTACGAATTGCGTAATATATAACAAAAATTTTTACGAAAAGTATTTATGCCGACGGTTTGCTGGATTTCTGCCAAGTATGTCGTCAAACATGTCTTTCCTATCGTACGTTACAAGGCAGTTCGAAGAGGCGGCGCAGATACTAAATCTAAACCAAGGATTGCGTGAAGTTCTGGAGAAGCCCGAGCGCTCCATTATAGTGTCTCTACCTTGTAGAATGGATAACGGTGAAGTCAAAGTTTTCACCGGGTATAGGGTTCAGCATAACTCCGCGAGGGGGCCGTACAAAGGCGGCATAAGGTACCACCCAGACGTAACCCTCGAGGAGGTCACAGCGCTGGCGATGCTGATGACTTGGAAGTGTGCGGTGGTTGACATACCATTCGGTGGAGCAAAGGGAGGGATAAGGTGCGATCCAAAAAGCATGAGTCGAGCGGAGCTCGAAAGGCTCACTAGGAAGTATACGATGGCGATTGCAAGGGTCATAGGTCCCTACTTAGACATACCTGCCCCAGATGTCTACACGGACGCCCAGACAATGGCCTGGATAATGGACACGTACAGCAAGGTGACCAATGAACCGACACCCGCTGTTGTAACAGGCAAACCAATCGCTTTGGGTGGTAGCGAGGGTAGGAATGAGGCCACGGGGATGGGTGTGGCTATCATAACGAGAGAGGTCGCTAAGCATTTAGGGAAACAACTGAAGGGCTCGAGGGTCGTGATACAGGGATTCGGTAATGCAGGATACATATCCGCTAAGCTACTTCAGGAGATGGGTTGCAGAATCATAGCAGTAAGCGACTCGAAGGGTGGCATATATTCCAAAGATCAGCTCGATGTCGAAAAAGTATTAGAGCACAAAAGAAGGACGGGCTCTGTTATAAATTACGAAAAGGCCAAGAACATAACGAACGAGGAGCTTCTGGAGCTGGAGTGCGACTTTCTAATCCCTGCCGCCATCGAGAACGTGATAACAGCAAAGAATGCGGATAGGATTAATGCATCGGCTGTGATAGAAGCGGCTAACGGACCGACTACGCTCGATGCTGACAAGATCTTGTTTGAGAAGGGCACACTCGTCATACCAGACATACTGGCCAACGCAGGCGGCGTAACTGTCAGTTACTTCGAGTGGGTTCAAAACCTTACTCGCACTAAGTGGTCTGCGGAAGAGGTTAGGGCAAACTTGGAGAGGAAGATGGTAAAGGCATTCGAGGATGTTATGAAGACCGTCAAAGAGTATAACGTGAATGCAAGACAGGCAGCAATGATCGTTGCCGTGAACAGGGTCTTGGAAGCGATAAAGGCTTTAGGCAGCTGGCCTTAATCAAAGTACGATCATGCTGACATTAGATGTCGTTAGAATAGCCCTAATATTGACGATGATGGGTTATGCTTCATACAGCGATTTTAGGTTCAGGGAGGTTAGCGACAAGCTATGGGTGCTCTGCGGCTCTATTGGTGCAATCATAACGACGTACGACTTTACGATTGCAGGACTATCTAACTATACTTTTTTAGGTCTAATTTCTATAGGTCTGAGCGCCGCTGTAGCTTTTGGTCTATACTATGCTAGGCTTTATGGCGGAGCGGATGCAAAGGCTTTGACTGCGATTTCTGTGATCATGCCCATATACTGGCCAGCCGCTGCCATTCATCCTTTTACGGCAATCCACTCCTTCATGAACGGTCTGCTGATATCCGCAGTTTTACCGGTGAGCTTTGCGGTCTACAATCTTATACGCATACTCAAAGGTGACAAGATATTCGAAGGTCTAGAGCACGAGCCTGCCCTAAGGAAAGTCCTAGCTTGTTTCTTTGGAACGCTTTGCGAGAATGCGAGGGGTAAAAAGTTCTGGATGCCTATGGAAGATGTTTTGGAGGGCAAGCGTAGGTTTACGTTCAACATCTTTGTCGACTTTGAGCCGCAGATTGATAGGGACAGGGCATGGCTTACGCCTGGCATACCCTTGTTGGTCTTCATAACATGCGGCTTCATAGTCTCCGTATTCTATGGAGATCTGCTGGGATTAATGCTCCACAAATTACTTAACGTTTAAGAATAAAGCTCTATTATTAACATCTCTATGGCTGCCGCTGTAAGCAGTAACCCAGCAACTGCCAAAATCATTAACGGAAGTGCTTTAGCTTCGGACCTTAGCTTTTTCTTAAAGGCCGAGTATACTATCAAAAACCCTTCAGACATCGCCAGTCCATAACCTAAGAATTCTAATATGCCGTACGGTGACAAAAGGGTAAGCCCGACGAGGTACACAGCCGGTATACCTGACTGAACAGAATAGGCCGCAAAAACTGTTCCTGTCGAGTAAATGATGTACCCTCCGATGAAAGTACCAAACACTGGAATAAACATCAACAGAGCTATCTGAAAATTGTTGAGGAAGATTTTCCAGACACTTATATCGCGAAGGAGTTCACTAACCTGCTGAATTTTCTCTTCGCTCTCCTCTTGGGTTAAAGTCACCGAAGATCCATAGAAAAGGATCATTATCAATGCTATCGTAGTGATAACGAACAGTAGCACTCTCTTCTCAATTTGGACGGAACCTAGCATCATGGTTCGACTTCAAACCTCTTTGCAACTTGCTCGAGCAACCTCACGTTGCTTACAATGCCCTCCCTCATAGATTTTATTCTGTCAATCCTTATAGGATTTACCCCTCTCATTATTGCCGCGTAGAAGCTTACATAATCGCATATAACCATGCTCGAGAGGATTCTGGTAGCATCATCGTCCCCATCACCAACAATCCTTGACACAGAGATGCCGAAGTCTCTCTCCAGAACGACCTCCATTCTATCCAGCGCTTCCTTAACAGCCGGATGTTCATCTTTGCACCTTAGCATAACGACCGCCAAGCAGTTGGCTACTGCTGGACTCCAACCCTCTATATCGTTGTGTAGGATTTCCGGCAAACACTGATTCACCGCCAGCATCTTGGCATTCTCGTTTAGCTGACACTTTAAACGGTAGCCAACGGAGGAGAGGGGGCCATGAGAGTATATGAAAGCCACCCTATTGTATATGCGGTTTGCAACCTGCTTTGCTACGTTCGACTCCAGCTTTACATGAACCTCCACAGATTCTTGTGTGCGTCTTGCCTTTTCGACAGCATTCTTGAGTTCATTGGTAGACATCTTTATGAGTCCAGCGTTCGCCAAGGCTGAAACGGCAGCGCCGAGCATGTGGGGAACGGCCATTCGTGGCAGAAGACCAGCCCTAATCTCAGCAGCCGGTATTCCCAACCTCTTACAAATTTTTCCCATCAAACCTCCTGAGGTAATGGCGAATATGGGCAGGCCCGCATCGTGAGCCTCAACAAGTGCGGAGAGTGTTTCAGCGGTATTGCCCGAATAGCTGACCGCAACGACTAGGACATCCTTCGTCAGGTAAGGAGGGATGGAGTAGTCCTTGTGACATATAATCGGTAAGTCCCTACGTTTTGCTGTAATATCTGACAAAAGGTCGCCGACTATCCCAGAGCCACCAACTCCCAAGAACACTATCGAGTTTATATTGCGATATGGTTTAAGCGAAATAGCTTCGGCGGACCTCATGCCCTCCAAGAAACCATCCAACTCGGCCCTTAGCTGGGCCAGGAACTCCCTTGCCTCGGACTTTTCATATAGTTCAAGCTCATCCAGCATCATTACTCTGTCGTTCCACCCAACGCTACTATTTTTTCCTTTAGCTCGTTCACAACTTGCTCCATTTCTTTCTCAATTTTCTCAGGCGATGGTGCTGTAGCTGTCAGATGTAACTCTATTATGGATGCGCCCGACTCCCTACCCTTCGGATGCGATTTTATGTAAATCGCAGGGTGTTTCGATATGACCTCCTTTATCACGGGAGCCAACGCTGATTCTATAACATCCTTTGCGACCAATGTCCTTTCGATGGTGTATACGCGCTTTATAGATTTTTGAATTATCGGCAGCAATTCGTTTTCAAAAATGTCCATCAACTCCGCCGGAACACCGGGTAAGCAAGCTATCCTTTGACGGCCGAACTTTATGAGCACACCTGGTGCAGTGCCCACGCGATTTCGTAGGGGAATAGCACCTGCAGGAAGTTCCGCCATCTTCCTACGCTCTGGTGTTATCTCCAAACTCTTTATGATGCCGCGCTCGAACATATCCTTGTATTTTTCGAATATCATCTGATAGGCTTGCTTGTTCAACCTTAACGGTCTCTTTATAGCCTTAGCGACACCGTTTAGTGTCATATCGTCGAAGGTAGGTCCGAGGCCGCCAGTCGTTATTATCCAATCCGTACCCCTTTTCAGTCCCTCCCTCACAACTGACGAAATTTCAGACAAATCATCCCTGACTTCCGTGACCCTTCTGACAAAACCACCAATCTCTGTAATCCTTTTAGCCAACCAGTTCGCGTTCGTGTTAACAACCTTACCTATTAGTAATTCATTTCCAACGCTTATTATCTCGAAGGTAGTTTGTTTGTATTGCGTCTTACGTGTCAACCATTCAGCACCGCAATATTGTTTTATCGCCTCATGCCTTAAAACTTTTCTTAAACCTGTCGGATGGCAAAATTCATATAGAAACACGGGTCAACTTTGAATTGCGGTTGGAATGTCAGGATACCGCTCGATTAAGATGTCCGACAATCTCCTAGCTACTGAAACCAAGAAGTTATTTGTTGAACTCTCTCAAAGAAGCCTCGACGACGTTGCCAGAAAATGCTCAGTCGCATACATACCTCCCCGCGAGTCAAGTCTCAAGGGCAGGTTCATAATAACTTTCCTCAATAGGACATACTCGGTCGAAGTTTCAGAAGAACGTGTCGTTGACCTGCTAACCGATAAGTCTGCACCCATAAACATCCAGTACATAATTCTTAAATACCTTATAACAGGCGACGGCACACCACTAGGCACCACATGGGTAAACTATAAGGACATTGTTGGTGCGGCCCCCTACCTTCGAGAGTTCGAGGATTTTGTCTTAAAGCGGTTGGTTAATAGGTTTGGTAATGTAGTCGATGTCTACGAGCATGCTTGCAAAATGTTGGGCGGAAAGCGGGAAAAGTTGGGAGGCATAAGTTTCTCTTTCACGATGCTTCCGAGGGTTCGAATCCTTTGCCAGCTTTGGGCGGCTGAGAAACAGGAATATGTGCCAGCGGTTGCTAACGTTTCATTCAGCGCAAATTCTGACAGGTTCCTTCCAGCCCGTGAGCTTGGGATGGCATCTCTATTGTTGGTAGATATGCTAGAAAAGGAAGCGAGTAAATACACACAATCTGAGCGTCGTTAGGATTAATCGCCCGTCATGTTTTTAATTTTTAGAACCTCTTCCTCGATGTATCCCCTAGCGTTTATTACCCTTGCCAGTATGAAGAGGAATGTGGAAAGCCTATTCAGATATGCGAGAAGGGTTTTGTTTACGTAGAAACTTGCTTTTAATGATACAGCTCTTCTCTCAAGTCTTCGAGCGACGCACCTTGCCATGTGCAATACTACGCTGCTCACGGCTCCGTAAGGTATTATGAATCCTTGAGTTTCGTGCACTTCAGATTCGTAACGCTCGATTAAGCTTTCAAGCTCCTTTACCATTCCTTCGTCAACGGTCTTTTTATGCGCTGATGTTCCGATAGATGCCACCTCAACACCCACGATGTACAGCGATTTTTGCACACGTAATAGAACGTCTTTTAAATCTTGGTAACCAGTTAAGGTTCTGGCAAGACCTATGATAGAGTTCAGCTCATCGAGGGTTCCTAATACCTCGACCCTTGGGTCGTCCTTTGGAACCCTGACACCTCCCAAAAGCCCGGTAGTGCCGTCATCGCCGCTACCGTACTTCAATCTTGCTCCCAGCCTTTTTGTAGACGTACTTTTATGGTACTGGTAGACCCTTATATGCCTTGTCCAGCAGCAATACCGGATGGATGACCTTTTTGCCGGTAAATCGTTCTATCTGAATCTTGCAGAGGCTACACTCTGTAACGACAAAATTCACGTCCGACTCAGATATAGCGGAAACGA
Source organism: uncultured Nitrososphaeria archaeon (assembly GCA_964655015.1). Taxonomy (GTDB): domain Archaea; phylum Thermoproteota; class Nitrososphaeria_A; order Caldarchaeales; family Wolframiiraptoraceae; genus Terraquivivens. Next base: position 5,785 of record CAZZKR010000027.1, on the reverse strand, counting down.
GCGGCTCAGCAATTGCCTTACTTATTTCGTACCCCTCATAACCCTTCTTCATACCCCACGTACCTCCCATGCCACAGCAACCGTAGTCGATGAATTCTGTCTCTATCTCAAGCATTTCCAAAAATTTTAAGACGGGTTTGTCTTTGCTCAGATGCCTTGAATGACATGGAAGATGGTAAATGGCTTTTACACCCTTGTATCGCTTAAAGCTTAGGTCGAGCGCATTGTTCTCCAACATTCTTAAAAGGTAGCCAAAAAGTTCATAACTCCTTTCCGCTACCTTTTGTGCCTCTTTTGTTCCGAGCAGCTTGGGATATACAAACCTGAAGCAGTAGATGGCTGTCGGCTCTGTGGAAACCACATCGTAACCTTTAGACACGTATTCGTATACATTTTTCACGTTATACTCCGCAACCTTTTTCGTGGACTCTAGAAGACCATAAAGGAACGAGGGCATGCCGCTACCCTTCTGGGGCGGCATAGCAACCTCGAAGCCATTCTTCCGAAGCACGTTGACGGCTGCTAATCCGACATCAGTATTGATGTAGTAAGCCATGCTGTCCGCGAAGTATGCGACCTTTCTCTCACCTTCTGTACGTGGTGTGAACGTAACATCCACTAACTCGCGTAAAGTCTTCTTTGAAAATTTCGGAAGGCTTACCCTTCTATCTATGCCGATGAATTTTTCCAAAATCCATTTCATTATGTTCGTGTCCAGTAAAAAGTTCGACACATTCGATACGCTGCTCGCAAGCTTTACGAGGTCCTCATAACCAGCAAGCCTTCTGTCAACCCAACGATAACCATTACGCTCCCCATATCTTCGCTTTATCTCGGAAACCATTGTCGGCGTGTCTATACCAATGGGACACGTTTCTCGGCAAAGCCCACAAGATATGCAAAGGGATGCGAAGCCTGCTGCATTCTCAAGACCATGCGATATATATGTCCAAGGTATGCCCATAGGGCCGCTGTAGATGTAACCGAAGACGTGACCGCCTAAAACCCTGTATGTTGGGCAGACGTTGAAGCATGCAGAACACCTTATACATTTCAACGCCTCGGACATAATTTCGTCTTGGAGTGCGTTGAGCCTTCCATTGTCCAGCAAAATTAGATGGAACTCCCGTTTAGCTAACCCGTCGTTCGGTGATGGTGTTTCAGAGCCCGAGTTCAGTATCGTAATGTACGTGGCCATCTTCTGTCCAGTAGCGCTCTTCGGCAAAACGTCGAGTATCTTCACGGCATCTTCCCATGTTCTGACGAGTTTCTCGAGACCAACTATCGCTACGTGAATGCGAGGAAGTGCCGTAACAAGCCTACCGTTCCCTTCATTCGTAACGAGTACCAAGCTTCCGGTCTCCGCGACCACGATGTTCCCGCCAGTTATTCCCATGTCTGCTGTGAGAAACTTTTCTCTGAGGAATGAGCGCACAAATTTAGTAACCTCTTTAGGGTCTGCTGGTAGCTTGACCCCTAGCTTCTCTTCTATGAGCTTAGATATCTCGTATCTGGAAAGGTGTATGGCTGGAGCCGTCAAATGCGACGGTCTCTGACCGGCCAACTGAACTAACCACTCACCTAAATCTGTCTCGATAACCTCAAAACCCTCAGCTATAAGCCATCTGTTAAGTTCTATCTCCTCTGTGGTCATGGATTTAGCTTTAACGATTCTCTTAACACCCTTGAATCTTGCCAAGTTGACAACATATTCGCATGCATCTTTTGAGGTTTTAGCAAAGTAAAAATTGCATCCATTTTCCTCAAGTTTCTCCTTGAGTGTCTTGATGTTTTCATTGAGCAAACTTAGCGATGATTGCCTTATACTCCTTAACTCAGTTAATTCTCTCTCAGTATATCCTGCCATGGCAGCATCTCTTTTGTCCCTCATGCATAGCATGGAAGTTCTCAGATTCTCCATCTGGTTCTTGTTCTTCAGCGCCTCGGAAATTTCAGCGATTAAATTTCTACTCTTCACTCGACATCCCTTCCAAGATTATCACATACTGTTCACAAGGTCCATGGACACCCATTACGATTTCGAGCTCTATGTCAGCTGTCCTACTCGGTCCAGTTATTATAGATACTATACGCGTGCTCGTAGCTTGCACTTTTCTAAGCCATTCAGCAAGCTCTAAGAAGTTATCAAGTATTTTCTCCTTTGAAATTATGGCGATGTGAATCGGTGGCAGGCATGATAGGAGCCTCTCAGCATCGTTCTCGCTTGCTATGACGAGTGAGCCGGTCTCGGCGACAGCTAGCTCTGCGCCCGTTATCCCTATGTCCGCCTTTTCAAGAAGCTTACGGAGGTCGCGTCTCTCAACATCGGTTATGTCAAAGCAGGATGCGCCGAGTGAAGTTATGGTCTCCGAGAGTTCAGAGGACAATCTGCGCTCCAGACCACCCATGAGTACCAGCTTAGCCCCTTTCTCCATTACGAATTCTGAGATATGTTTAACAACATCTGCGTGCGTTCTAAGAAGCTTACCAGTTGCCCCTAGTCTTTCCAATTCGCATATGAACTTTTTAACGGTGTCGGAACATCCATCCATAAGTTTATTTCCCAAAATAATACTATCCGTATTTGCTCCTTTTATACTTGAGTTTGCCGACGTGAAGTGCGTCTCACACTTACGTCTTCAGAAACAGGTCTTCGATTTCAAGTATGCTTTCAACTTTGAAGTCCACGTCGTTTGGGGCGGTGCCTTTTCCCACCATGACTGTCTTAATACCGAGGTCCTTTGCGGTCTTCAAATCGATATCATAGCGGTCGCCGACATACACAACCTCCTCAGCAGCCATGCCCGCGATTTCGAGGATCTTCAAGTATCCATCGCGGGAAGGCTTAGGTTCTGCATCATCGCTCGTGACCATTATGTCAAACATCGAAGGCTCTATTCCAAGGGCCTCGAGTACCTTAAGGGCAAGCGCTTTGCCGGAGTTTGTGTGTACTGCTAGCTTGAATCCAGCCTCCTTAAGCTTTCTCAGCAAAGTCTTGACATCTTTTGCCTCTTTTATGTAATTGGACGGGTTTACCCTCTTAGCAAGCTCTTCATAGAACTCCTTCAGGTTTATCCCGAGCTTTATTAGACACCAGCTTATGCTCGCAACATCTTTTCTCAAAGTCCTGAGCTTAGCTTTAGCCTCATCAAGACTACAACCGAGTTTTTCTGCTAACAACTTCACGATTTCCTTATGGAGATCTCTTTCGTACTCATCGCTCCTATACAATGTGCCGTCTATATCGAAAACTATCAACTTTTGTTTGAACATTCCATCCTACCATTACTTCGTTTGAACTATCATTTCGATCTCTACCGGAGCACCTCTCGGCAACTCCATGACACCCACCGCAACCCTTGAGTGCTTTCCTTTATCACCGAATACTTGAATGAGAAGGTCTGAAGCACCGTTGACGACCTTCGGTTGTTCGTTGAAACCTTCTACTGAAGCCACATAACCAACCAGTCTAACAACCCTTCTTACTTTTTCTAGGCTGCCGAGCGAAGATTTTATGATTGAGAGAGCATTCAACGCGGCAACTTTAGCCGCCTCGTATCCCTGCTCCAACGTGACCTCCCTGCCCAGCTTACCGGTATACAGCGGTCTGTCGTTCACCAAAGGCAGAACGCCGCTCACGAAAAGCAGTTTGCCTACTCTTACACTCGGAACATACGATGCGATGGGCTTCGGCGGCTCGGGTAACGAATAGCCCAGCTCCTTCAATCTGTTCTCATAAGTAAGCCTTACCAACCCTACCACTTGTAAAAAGAAAAGATTAGGCCTAGTTATAAAAGCTCTGATGTCCGATCTAACTTTTGAGGGTTCTTGCGATAAGCTTGCTTAACTCGACCAGCCTGCACGAGAAGCCCCACTCGTTGTCATACCATGCAAGGATCTTTACTAACCTGCCACCTACGACCATTGTGCTTAACCCATCAACTATCGCCGAATGGTTGTCTCCTATGATGTCAACTGAGACTATGGGTTCCTCCGTGTATGCCAGTATGCCTTTTAACTTACCTTCGGCAGCCTCTTTCAGGGCGGCATTTACCTCCTCCCTAGTAACGTCCCTCTTTAGCAGTACTACTAAGTCGTTTATGGAACCGTTGGGAACAGGAACTCTCAAAGCCAGACCATCTAGCTTCCCCTTCATAGCGGGCATAACATCCCCGATGGCTCTGGCCGCACCAGTCGTCGTAGGTATTATGGAGAGGCATGCGGCCCTAGCCCTTCTCAAATCTCTGTGGGGAAGGTCAAGCAACCTTTGGTCGTTCGTGTAGGCATGACATGTGCTCATGAGTCCGCACTCAACGCCGAATTTCTCATCGAGTACACGCACTACTGGCGCTAAGCAGTTGGTCGTGCAGGATGCCATGCTTATGATGTTGTGCTTTGCGGGGTCGTAGGCATGCTCGTTCACGCCCAAGACCAACGTGATGTCTGGTTCCTTCGCCGGGGCCGATATTATAACCTTCTTTGCGCCAGCCCTAATGTGCTTCTCCGCGCCTGCCCTATCCGTGAATAGCCCCGTCGATTCCAGCACGAGTTCCACGCCCAACTCCTTCCATGGGAGGTTTTCCGGGTCTTTTTCAGAGAACACCTTTATCCTCTTACCAGCTACGATGATTGCATTATCCTCAGCCTTAACCTCACCATCGAACTTTCCGAAAATGGAGTCGTACTTGAGTAGATGGGCCAATGTCTTTGCATCGGTTATATCGTTTACTGCGACAACATCTATCAAATTTAAAAACTCTTTATCCTTAAACGCCGCCCTAAGGAATCCGCGCCCTATCCTACCAAAACCATTTATACCCATCTTGACGGTCATGTTAACACACCCTATAAGATTGAGCTTTTTTATTTAGATGTTCTCCATTTTTCTGCTGCCCTCTTCAGCGCCTCGAAAAGCGGTAACTTCTTCCCTGCCAAGAACTTGATGAGAGCGCCACCAGCTGAAGTTGCGTGAGTAATTTTGTCCCTCAGACCAAACAGCTCGAGCGCCGTTAGTGTGTGAGCGCCGCTCGCGATTGATAAAGCATTTGAATTGGCGAGCTCTGTGAACAACGTTTTTGTACCTATCTCAAAGTTCTTTTTCTCGTACGCACCCGGAGGTCCGCTCACGATGACCGTTCCAGAATTTCTGATGACATCCGCATACTTTGAAATAGTCTTCATACCTAGGTCCAATATCGGCTTTTCAGAATTAAACTGGGAGATTGAAAATTCCTTCCTTTTACCATCCACCTCAACCGCAAAATCTTCTGGAAGGACGAAGGCCTCTTTAAAATCTGAGAGGAGTTTCTCTGCTTTTTTAACATACTTCTCTTCGTCCTTAATGCCTGTAGGTGCATCCAAATCTTTAGCAGCCTTCAAGAAAATAACACCAAGTAGTCCGCAGGGCAGAATTTTATCGACCTTGTAGCTACTTATTATAGCCTCCAGCGACTCTATTCTGTCAGAGACTTTCGCGCCCCCTAACACCAGCGTTATGGGCGGTCTTAGTTTTTGTAGAACGGACACGAGCGACCTTACCTCTTGCGTAAGCAACCTTCCAGCGCATGTCGGCAAAACCTCAGCGAACCCTACGATTGATGGGTTAGCTCTATGCGCTGTCGGAAAAGCCTCAATGACGCATGCATCGAAGTAATCTTTTAGCGTCCTAATCATATGAGTTTTTGATGCCTCCTCTATGCTGAATTCGAAATTCTCTTCTGCGACGAACCTAAGATTATCTAAAACGAGGACGTCCCCCTGCTTTAGGTTCTTTATCGCCTCCCTT
>CAZZKR010000026.1:0-18194 GCA_964655015.1 uncultured Nitrososphaeria archaeon | reverse complement strand
ATCTGCCTACACTAGAGGCATGTACGAGCCGAACATAGATCGTGAGGACGAGGTGGCGAGAGCTGAGAATTCTGCATTTGAGATCGGGACTTGGATATACACAATGCTCAACGCAAATGGAAGTAAGCCAGACGATACGTTTGAAATCTATGTTAAAGACGTCAGAAAATTGATAATGGGACAAATAGATTCTCTATCGCATAAGGACAGAAAAAGGGACGAACTTCCCACGATAAAAGATTACATGGAGTATATTTTAGAGAAGAATATAGGTGACGTATGGTTCGATATAGATCTCTGTTTCTTCGAGAACGGATTGGGTGGCTTAACCTCTGATGAAATGGCGGCACTCATGCTGGTGAAGCAAGGTGTATCATTAGTATTCAAAGCGGCGGGATTATACGATGATGTCGTGGATGCTTACGAAGACATAATGTCGAATTCTGTTAATAGCGCCATACTTCTCGCCATAGAAAGAGGTCTGTTATCGTATGACGACCTCCACGTAATCGAACCAACAAAAACTTTCAAAATACTTTCAAAGGCTAGGATTTTTGACGATATAATTAAGTTGGGTGATGCGATGCATATGGCAGGTTTGAACATGATAAAGGAAGGCTTGAAGCATCCGGTCGGCCAGCTTATAGACGGTGATGCGCTACTAAACATATGCAACTTCATCCGACTCTTTTCTATAAGAAAGTACTTGATAAGAGAGAAGAAAATCCGGCAATCGTTGGCATTCATAAGATCCCCAAATTCATCCACTACGCTACCGGAAGACTTAGGTTCGGTATGGAACATAATAAAAGAAAAATCCATACAGGTGTGCCATTAAAAGGATAAATCCTACTAATTTTCTTTATGTTGTGAAAATGAAAAAATTTTTAGTGGGACACGAAATCTTTGATGAGATAACTAACATTTACTATGGCTCAGCGATACTTGTTTTGGATGACGGATATGGTGAAGCGTTACGCCTTCTCATGAACTTAATAAAGGCCCAAAGACCAATTAGGTTAATGAGTGGATGGGGTCGTTCGCCGACGGAAAATGTGGCGCTCGTAACGCTATCGAATCTGAACGATGTAAGCATAACAGTTAACGAATTAAGGAGGAACGCTCAAGAGAACGTGCTGATTCATGAATATTTACCAGACCTTTTAATAAAGTATGAGCATGATACAATTTTGAAGTTGCTGGAAGCATGGAAGCATGAAATACAAAATAACAGGACCGTTGAGTTCTACTTGCTACCAAAGGGGGCTTTTCCCGAGATGGAAAAAAAGATTCTGGCAATTTTTGATGGGGGTCTGGAAGTCAGGTTATCGCATACAAAAAAGTTGACCATGCGTGAATTCATACCTATAAAATGTTGTCATCCAGAATGGAACTTAAGACCCGTGAGATACGAATACAAGGATAATAGAGTTTTGATAGAATGGCATGGTGAAATGACCGATAAGTTGATGAGACTCTCACCCGAACTAGTGGACGAAAAAGTAAAATATTATAAGACGAACATTGCCCGTTTGAAATTAAAAATAGGCCGTAGGGAGTTGACAGAGCCTCTTACGGAATATTTATGGTTCTTTTCACATTTTGATGGTGCCCCCCTCCTTGATGTTAAGCTGCTCTTTCCTGAAAGTTTCGATAGTTTGTTAAAGAAAATAGCCGTTTGGGAATTGCAAGGATACCTACGCGTTGTTGAGGTTGAAAAAGAACCGATTAAACCTGTTGAGCCGGTAAAGAATAAACAAATAAGTTTTAAGACAAGATTCGCTTTGAGCTTACCTCCGTGGTTTTTCTTCAGATTTCTAGGTATAAAAGAAGGTGCAAGGGTTCCGGGTAGCGTTTATAACATAGAAGGGAAACTCATATTCGAATTCTTAAAGAACTTGGTTTGTAGTGATGAGACCGAATATAGGGAAACGATTGAAAAGTTGATTAGGATTAAGGAGGATTTCCATCAAATAATAGGTAGACAGAGGGCCTTGGAAGCAATTCTGGAGATAGGCGAAAACCCGATGAAGAAGCTTGACATAAAATACCTACCAAAAATAATAGTACTAACGCTTTACTTCGGATTTAGGTTAAAATGCAACGTGGAAACCATCAGTAGTAACGTTTTCAGAGTAAGAGTTCCGGATTGCTTCCTTTGTAGAGATGCTACATCCGAAATTCCAATATGTGCGGCTATTACTGGAGCCCTCTCAGGAGCTGCCTCTCTTACGTTGAAAGAGCCAGTACGAGCAAAGGAGATAAAATGCAAAGCTACTGGACATGACGAATGTGTATTCGAACTTAGGATTGGTTGATGCCAATTACATTTAAAATATCCATAAGGTTTCTGGACTTAATGACGTAGTGAACATTTTTCTTTACGTATCTTTTGGCAAGCCAGAGTATTAGATGCAATTTTGCTCGTTCAAAAGCATTTAATTTCAACTTTAGGATCTCACGTTCTAAACATCCTGAGTCGAACATTATGCTTGTACCTACGAGCCTAAAGAGTGGTATGTTAGAAGCATCATCTCCAACGGCGGCACACTCTTTAAGTAAAATACCGTGCTGTGATGCTATTTCAGAAAGAATTCTGCCCTTGTTCTCGAAGTTAACTATAGGGTGCTCTATGTTAACAAAGACGCCGTTTTCGATCTTTACGTGTGTACCAACAAAAAAATCAAGCCCGAGTCTCTCTCCCAAAATCTCCAGAAAATACTGGGACGCGCCAGTGCTTATGGTTCCTACAAGTATGCCCTTATCCTTCATAATTCTTACAACATCTTCTGCACCGTGCATTAAGGGAACCTGCATAAGCAAATCCTTAACATCCTCCTCTCTAATACCAATGAATAGTCGTAACGCTTTCTCAATCGCCTGCCCAAAGTTGATTTTTGAGGTTACAAGGTCCTTATATATTGATATAAGTTTGTCACCAAAGCCAAGACGCTCGGCAACAAAGATGGATACGTAACCATCAACCAAAACACCATCACAATCCAACACGACGAGTTTAGGCACGATTTTTCTTCTCATAGGCGTTCACGTTTGCATGTAACGCAGGTACGTGAGTTATGGACGAATCAGTTACCTTTTATTATCATCAGTAGCTAACTTTCCTGAATTTTTATATTTTTAATAGAAATGGGGCCGCTGGGATTCGAACCCAGGACCTCCTGGGCCCAAGCCAGGTGTCATAACCATGCTAGACTACGGCCCCTAAGGCTCTTATTTATAAAACGGCTTTATTAATCCTTTTACGTGAGAGCTCCTCTAAAAATATACTCCAAAAAATGCTCAAATATTCGCAATAAATTTCACACCATTTTACACCAAAAAATGAACTTTATTTTGGGAAAATGTTATACTAAAGGTTAAATACCATCTTTGCTAAAATTTTTATATGACACTCACGAGTATTACAAAAATTCAAAGGAAGCCAGCTTACGATAAAAGGACTGGAAAAAAATACGAGTACCATGTGATAGCAATACCTAGGGCGATTTCAGAGGATAGTCAGTACCCTTTTAGTGTTGGTGAAAAAGTAAAGATCACTGTAGAGCCGAATAAGAAGAAAATCATAATAGTCAAACTCAAAGAGTCAACTCCAAAAAGAAAAAAGAGTTGATGTTTACTAACTAGAAAAGTGATGGGACCGGTGGGATTCGAACCCACGACCTTTCGGTTATCAGCCTCGTCGCCGTTTTTAACGGCTCGAACGCTCTAACCAGGCTGAGCTACGGTCCCCGATATTGTTTTGCCTAACGGCTGATTTTTAAGTTTTCAGATAACATGAATCCTTTTCCTCCAAATATAAACTACTGCTATTGATGAAAATTGAAAAGTATAAAAAACCTATGTGGCTAATATTGCTTCACCAAAAGGCCTTAAATCGTCTAATAACTGCCTCCATTTTAGCCAAAAACCGCTATCCTTAATCTTAATAATAGATTAGCTACAAGCTTTCTACTAACATTAAAGTTAGGTGCTAGTACATGCGACTACTTAAGGTTAGTAGGGAAGCAATAAGGTTAGCCTCTCTCATAGTTAAAGATGGTGGTCTCGTAATCTATCCTACCGATACAGTCTATGGTCTAGGATGCAATCCATTTGATGATGCGGCAGTTTCTAGGGTTTTCTTGGTGAAAGGACGTGGAGATGTTCCAGTCCCAATATTGGGCGACTCCATAGAAAGCCTTGAGAAGATAGCGGAGTTTGATGACGTCGCTTATGAGTTTTGCTCAACATTTTGGCCGGGTGCGTTATCGGTCATTTTACCAAAAAAATTACCACTCGAAAAGGTAACGTGCGGAAGCCCAACAGTTGCCGTGAGGATCCCGGCAAGTCAGGCTGCGATAGAACTTGCAAGGCTCTCAGGAGGTTTACTCGTTGGAACCAGTGCAAATATCAGTGGTATGCCGCCAGCTTGTGACATCTCAGAGCTGGATAAGCGTGTGGCAGAAAGTGTCGATATGGTGTTGGACGGAGGGAGGTGTCTCCATTGCGTGGCTTCAACTATAGTAAAAATAGAGGATGGAACCATAAAGGTGTTAAGGGAAGGTGCCGTATCTTTAAACATGATAAAGGATAGAATTGTCAAAGCAAGACTTAATGTAAAACTAGTTGAGTGATTATCTGGATATGAGCGAAATGGCAACTTTTTCTATTAAAAAGAGTTCGAGGGCCCTAAACTCACTATCAGCTTGAATGGACTTCAAGACCTGCTCGGGCACATCATAGATTCTCGACAATTCGTTAAGTATGTGACTGCTCTGGTTATCAACAAACGGCACTAGCTTACAATTTAACAACGTCTCAAGTCTTGACTTTGCCGCCTCGACGTCTTCTATACTCTTTGCTACGATGCAGACACCAACTCTTTCAGTTTCATAAGATACACCCACAAGCTCTATCGCCCTACTTATCTGGTCTTGAGCCGATAACCTGACAAGAAATTCTACCTCGAGCTTCTTGGCAACGTTCATTTTGGACTCCCATGCAATTATTGCCGCACTCACTGCGGCTGCCACATAAAGAGCAGATATTACCCTATTGGCGTTAAAGAACTGACAAATAGACGGTCTTAATGATTCGTAAATTTCATTTAATCTTTCTAGAAGTTTTCTCAAGTCTTGCTTTTCTATCCTCGTTTCATAGACTCCGACAAGTAGGTCAGAAGTAGCAGTAAAATAACTCAACTTAACCACCGTGGATTATGGGTATTATCGTTAATGTATCTCCGTCTAAGACTAAAGTCTCTACACCCTTACTGAGCGAACGGACGTCAGAACCGTTAAGCAGCACGAGGAAGCCCGGCCTAAGTTTTTCACCTTCCAATAAAATATCTTTTAATTCCTTGGGAAGCATCTTAAGCGCCTCAATAACCGTCATGCGCCCTTTTATCTCAAACTCTAGCACGTCTTTGCCAACGACAGACTTCATATGCCCTATCAGTTCCACCTTCATCCGAATCACGCCGTTACAAAGTTAAGTTTTCAGTGAGGCGTATGTTCCTCATAGAGCTTGTGCTCTCGGTGCAGGTCAGCCTCATCACACACTAAAAAACTATGCGGGTTTTATTTTGGTTTTTCGGAAGTAACGTCAGCTTGGGCTGTAGCGCTTTCCACCTTCAGTTCAGCCTCTTTTTTTGCCTGTAGCTTTATCAATGACGTAAGATATCCGGCAATGCGGTTCGCTAACCTTTTAGAAACTCCGCTTACGAAAACTTCCCGCACGAGTTGTTTGTTCTTTTCAAAATCCATACTTACCCTGTCTTTGTAAAGCTCCAAGATCTCTTTGGCGAGCCTCTTGACCTTCCTAGTCCTTACCTTGCCCATCTTAAACAATCCAAAAAATGACTAATTAAAAAATATAACGGGAGTTTACTCCCAGCCCTTTGGAAGCTCGAGTTTACCTTTTACATGCCCCATCGGTATTAACTCCACTTTCTTTGAACTAGAAATCCCCAATACCGTCTTTTTGACTAAACTCCTCCTGAGAAGTTGTATTGCTTTAGCAGGGTCGACACCCTTAGGACATACAGCACTACAAGAAGCCGCGAAGTGACACCTCCAGCAACCATGCTCGGAATCTATAGCCTCGAGCCTTTGCTCGAAACCAAGATCCCTAGGATCGGAGATAAATCGGTACGCCCTGTTCAGAATCATTGGTCCAAGGTAAAGTGGATCCGTTGCGGAGACCGGGCATGCAGAGTTGCACATTCCACATTCTATACAATCAGCAAACTGAATATATCCTAAAAGTTCGTCTTCTGTCTGTTTATACGTTCCAGTTGGATTCAAAAGTTCTTCTAGGTCATGCCTGATTATATAAGGCTTCACCTGCTTTTCTTTCTGGAAAAGCTCACTGAAGTCTGTTACAAGGTCCTTGATGATACGGTAGTTCTTAAGCGGTGCGACTTTTATAACGTCGCTATTAAGCTCAAGGACTCTCGTGAAGCAAGCGAGCATTTGTTTGTCGTTGATCATCATGCCGCATGAACCGCAAACAGCCTGTCTGCAAGAATACCTAATGGCCAGTGTCGGATCCTGTTCTTCTTTTATCTTAAGCAAAGCATCAAGAACAGTAGTACTCCTGTCAACTTTTACCTTGTACTCTTGCCATCTTGGCACAAAGTCCATCTTGGGGTTGAACCTGAAAACCCTAAACTTTACTTCAACCTCCTTACCAACAGACATACACATTCACTCCACTGGCCAGAATAAGTTTAGGAAAACTTGTAAACCGTAAATGTATAGAGCTATGCCCACCAAGAATATTATCCACGTTATAGCCTTAGCGGCACATCTGCCGGGTATCAATTCCATAAATATTGCCCTAACACCATTTAGCATATGATATAGAAGTGCCGACAGCAGGACGATGAGGTTCACAGGGTACAAGATGCTTTCATGTATGGCTGTACCGATACCTGGAAGGTTGTTCGCCACCAGATGAATGAATCCCGTTACTAGTATAATGAGACCAGAGACATAGTGCAAGAACATTCTCTTTGACTCTTTCAACGAATCACCCCGCTTGTATCACCAAAGCTACATAAGACCATATGAAAATAAGTATCACGAACAAAGCAAGGATCGTCATCACGAGGTATCTCTGGGAGCCGTAGAGCGTACCTTTCCGGTAAGGATATACCGCCCTAACTGGTTTTCCTATTAAGAAGCCGTGTTCCGTCAACACGAGTCTGAGCCCGTTTAGCGTATGGTATACCACAAAAACTCCTAAGATAACATCTCCCCATCCACCAGGATGCCAACTCGTGTACAATAGATGAACAAAAGCAAAAATCACGATACCTATTCCACTCAACCTCTGCATGAGGTAGAGTGCCCTTTCAATAGAGTAGCGCCTTAATCTGAACCATCCGCTCACACCTTCTCTATTCTCTTCATAAATTGCCAACACTCACTCACCTCCTTAGTACTTTCTTTCTGCTGGAGGCCACTTTGTAATCCTGACAGGTATGTAGTCAAGCCTAGGCCCGTCCACAGTCTTATACGCCAGTGTATGCTTAAGCCAGTTCACATCATCCCTTTTTGGGTAGTCAAGCCTATAATGCGCTCCTCTGCTTTCGGTTCTTGCTATAGCCGACACGAGTACAACCTCCGCAACCTCGAGCATCATATCAACCTCAAGGACATTTATTAGGTTCTGGTTGAACTCGCGACTCTTATCCGCCACATACCCTGTACCAAACTTTTGCCTGAGTTCCCTGACCTTCTTTAACGCTTCGTTCAATCCCTCACCATCCCTGAAGACGTAGGCGTACTTTGACATAGTATTTTGCAACTCCCTTTTGATCATATACGGATCTTCACCGCTGCCACCCTTTAATATACCGTCAAATACCCTCTTTTCTTCCGCCAGTATGAGTTCCGGTGACGGATCGCTCTTACTCTTCTCCTTCACGTATTCAGCCGCTTGTTTCCCAGTTAGATACCCGTACACAAGACACTCCATGGTAGAGTTGCATCCAAGCCTATTTGCACCGTGTACACTAACACATGCTGCTTCACCAGCAGCGAACAATCCTCGAATTGGTGTCCTACCGTATGTATCTGTGTGGATGCCCCCCATCGTATAGTGTGCTACAGGTCTAACTGGTATCGGCTCCTTGGTAGGATCTATGCCACCAAACTTGATAGCTATCATCTTTATTTCAGTGAGTTTTTCATCTATCACTTCTTCGCCAAGGTGTGTAAGATCAAGATGAACGTAGTCAAGACCGTTTGGGCCTGGAAAACCCCTGCCCTCCAGTATCTCCTTCATCATAGCCCTAGATACTATATCTCTTGGCGCTAACTCCATCTTTTGTGGTGCGTAATTTTTCATGAACCTTTCACCATCTTTGTTTCTAAGATATCCTCCCTCACCCCTCGCCGCCTCGGATATGAGTATGCCTTGCGGAACGAGGCCGGTTGGGTGGAACTGGATGAATTCCATATCTTTGAGCGGAATTCCAACCCTGTATGCCATGGCTAGACCGTCAGCGGTTGCAGAATGTCCATATGTTGTGAAGGAGTAAAGCCTACCAGCGCCACCAGTTGCGATTATCCCTGCCTTAGCTTCAAAGGCATACAACTCGCCACTTTTCATATCTATAGCAGTCACACCCTTAAACTCCCCGTCTTCTACTAGTAAGGATGTAACATACCACTCATGAAATATCTCTATGTTATCATACTTATGGGTCGTGTTGTATAGAGTTTGCATGGCATAAAGGCCTGTTTTATCGGCAGCGAAGCATGCTCTGTCGAAACTATGTCCCCCAAAGGGTCTCTGAGCAATTCTTCCGTCAGCCCTTCTGCTCCAAGGCATTCCCCAATGTTCAAGCCTTAATATTTCCTGCGGTGCAATTCTTACCATCAATTCAATCGCATCTTGGTCTCCAAGGTAATCGGAACCCTTTACAGTGTCAAACGCATGTAAGTCGAAGCTATCGCCCTCTTCTGGATACAGGACCGCAGCTGTGCCGCCAGCATATGCTACGGAGTGTGAACGCATTGCATGGACCTTTGTAAGCACTGCCACCCGTATACTGTTATCGTTACTCGCGGCCTCTATAGCAGCCCTAAGGCCGGCGAGACCAGAACCTATGATCAGAACGTCGGCATCTAGCCTATCAACCATATCTGCCGCCTACTTCTTAATAAGGTATGCTCTTCCTAATTTAAATTTAACTATTTTAAAATTTTGAGAAATAAACATTTATGTTTTACTTAATGAGAAAATAGGCACGTGAACCTCACAGGACAATGTCTTGCGAACTTAATAGCCGCGACATCTTTAACAAACTTGAAGAATTTAGGAATAGTGTTGTTTCTGGTACTTGTCATAGGTGTCGGTACAATAATATACTACTTTTACATCAAGTCCTTAAGATTGAAGCACAATAATCCTGAGAATAAGAATAATAAACGCCCAATCAACATTAATAGGAGGAATTTTTTGGTTGGAATTTTTGTGCTGGCCTTAGCTGGTATTATAGCTCAATTTTTATTACCGTTGCTTGAGTTGCTGAGGAAGGGCACAGTAGTTACTGGCGAGATATCTGCAGGTCAAGAAACTCCGCCCAAGATTGCGAATGTTGCAGAGGTACCTCCAGGTTCCCAAGTTTCCTTTGTGTTGCGACGAAATCCGGACGGCTCGCCCGGTCAACATCCAGCAATCCTAATACGCCTTACAGAGGATAAAGCTGCGGTAGTTGGTAAGGAGTTCGTGGCATATAGCGCTATATGCACACATCTCGGTTGCATAGTCTCTTACAAAAGCGAAGAAGATACGATATTCTGTCCGTGTCATGCAGGATATTTCGATCCTACGAATGGAAAAGTCATAAGTGGGCCTCCGAAGAAACCCCTGCCTGAGGTAAAATTACGCATTGACGAAAATGGTGATATATATGCAGAAGGCTGGGTCTGAAGAAAGCTGCATCAAAAAGTTCGTTAGATGGTTAATAGATAGAACTGGTGCTGGTGACTTCACGAAAACCATTATACCAAGACATGCGCTCCACCCGATGTATAGTCTTGGTGGCCTCGCATCGCTTATGTTCTTCCTATTAGCGTTTACGGGAATAATCCAGCTGATGTTCTATGTTCCAGCCTTTGGTGAGGAGAACATCGCGTACGAGAGTGTGAGACACTTCACAGAGTCTGTTCCTTACGGATTTGTGGTGAGGGGGATTCATAGCTATGCTGCTACGCTTATGATATTGCTATCCATGCTACACTTCCTTAGGGTTTACTTTACTGGCGCTTATGCGAAGCCGAGAGAACTTACATATATCGTTGGTATAGTGGCAGGTTTACTCTCGATAGCTTCAGCGTTTCTCGGATATTCACTCCGTATGGATCACATATCTGTAGAGGCCATCAGAATAGGCCAATCCCTCATACTTCAACTACCCGGCGGCAACTGGTTATATTCTCTCATATTCGGTTCAGGTGCATTCGATGAAGTAATCCCCAGATTCCTTGCGTTTCACATCGGAGTAGCGGCTCTTCTTGGTATAATCCTTTTACTCCATTTCTACATGATACACACTCACCATATATCGCCGCCATATGATGATAGCGAACCAGAACCTGCGATACCTTTCTATCCAAACTTTTTGTTCACGGAACTAGCGGTTGCCGTGGTCGTCATAGGTGCTTTGGTGACTTTCTCGGCGGCATTTCCACCAGAGCTTGGTTTCAAATTCGTCTTCGGTAAAGAGCTTCCAGTCGGACAGCCCGAATGGTACCTGATGGCCATGTATGCCTTGATAAAGACAGGGATAGACCCTGTCTTGGCGGGCCTCGTCATACCTAGTATAGGGCTGTTAATATTCGTCATCATGCCGTGGGTTGACCCGCTCTACTCTAGGCATCCCATGAATAGGAGAATAGCGACAACATACGGTTTAATATTTGTGGGCGAGTACCTCATGTTCTTCTTGTACGGTCAGCTGACACCAGGTGAACAGATTCCTTTAATCAACGCTTTACTCCTCGCCATAGCGATCGCACTTGTTATGGGTTACGTTGGTTTTAGACTTACATCAAAACCCGTTCCACCAAAAAGGACACAAAAACAACGGTCAGATGACGCTCCATCGTATGCGGTAAAAGTTCTCCTGAAAAATGTTTGGTGGATAGCAGGTCTTCTGCTGGTATCTGCACTTGTGCTGGGTGGGCTTGGTGTGCTAAATCATTTATCAGAAAACTACTATGATGCAGCTATGCTATTTGGCAGCTCCATAATCATGATGGGATGGTCCCTCTTCGTGGCTAAAATAGGTCTTGTGGATGCCAAGTACCTAACTTAGGTCTATTCAGAATACTGGAACAAAGCGTTTTCCTTTTGATGCAGAACTCAGGCTTCCGACAATCGCTATGGTGTAGCCGCAGTTTAGACACCTATTATTCTCGTCCATGTTCCAACTTATTATGTCAAACCCGTATCTTTCAACAACCACACTTCCGCACTCAGGACAGTAAGTGTGCTCAAGCGGATGTCCAGGAACGTTTCCGATATAGACGTACCTCAACCCCTCTTCCTTTGCAATTTGACAGTGTTTTTCGAGGGTTTTGATCGACGTCCAAGGTAGGTGCGTCAACTTATAGTCTGGATGGAAGCGAAGAAAATGTATGGGCGTATCGGGCCCTAAGTTATCGTATACCCATTTACAAAGTTTCCTTGCGGCGTTGAGGTCTTCGCCAACTTCAGGCACGACCAAATCGGTTATCTCTATATGTACCTTTGTCTTTTGCTTGATTTCTAGCAAAGTCTGGAAAATCGGCTCTGGATCGGGTATTCCGACGTAACGTCTAAGAAAGTCCTTATCACCGTTTCCCTTGAAGTCTACGGTTATACAATCAAGAAAGTCTTGCATCATATTAACGCTTTCAGGTGTGCCATAACCGTTTGATACGAAGACGTTAAAGAGGCCGCGCTCCCTTGCTAGTACGCCAATATCATGTGCAAATTCCATGAATATCATAGGTTCGTTATATGTGTATGCTATACCATGACTTCCATACTTAAGAGCTAATTCCACAACTTTCTCAGGTGTTATTTCGGTGCCCTCCACCTTGCGCCTCTGGCTAATGTCAAAGTTTTGACAGTAAGCGCACATCCAAGAACAACCAGTAGTGGCTATCGAGAAGACTCTGCTTCCTGGCATGAAGTGCATAACTGGCTTCTTCTCTATAGGGTCGACATGCGCAGTAATGATTCTCCCATAGACGAAAAGGTATAACTTTCCATCAATTACGCCCCTTATGCCACAAAAGCCTATTTTTCCTTCACCTATCTGACAATACCTTGCACAGGCTTTACACTTTATTCTACCAGAAGGTAACCTTTCAAATAGTTGAGCCTCTTTCCCCGTAGCCCTAATAACCATGACCTAGATTTCTAAATAACGCGTCCTGTTTATATAGCTTAACGAATAGTCATTTTGACACATCTATAATTTCTGCGGCAGTAAAGCGCTTCAGCTCATCAACCGAAATCTTGAGAAGGGTATCCGGAGAGCCGCCAGATGTGTAAACTTCGTTAAATCTTTCGACTGACCTGTCCAAAAACGTTTTTATGTGCTTTTTGTGCCCAAAAGGTGGTACTCCACCTATGATGTATCCCGTTTCCCTTAATACGGCCTCTGCACTTGCTAGTTTTAAATCGGCTCCAATAATCTTGGAGAGCTTTGAGAGGTCAACCTTCTTATCGCCCGATATGATTATTAAGAATACGTTACCATCCCTATCCTCCACGACTATATTCTTGGCTATCTGGGCCACCGGACATCCTATAGTCTCAGCAGCACTCATAGAGCTTCTAGCCCTGCCTTCTCCCAGCTCTATTATCGTACCGTTGATTCCCCTTTCTTCCATGAATTTTTTAACATTTTCAGTTTTCAATACCGTTTCCTTCACTATGGATCGCCCTAAAAAATTC
This sequence comes from uncultured Nitrososphaeria archaeon, assembly GCA_964655015.1. Classification (GTDB taxonomy): domain Archaea; phylum Thermoproteota; class Nitrososphaeria_A; order Caldarchaeales; family Wolframiiraptoraceae; genus Terraquivivens. The sequence goes on along the minus strand of CAZZKR010000026.1, from coordinate 5,231 downwards.
TTTTGTTAAACACCATAAGCTTTCCTGAGAATATCGGTAACCAAGCCTATCTTTTTTCCAGAACCTGCCTCTATCTGAAGTCTACAGAGCTCACCAGTCGTATATACTGGTCTATCGCTTTGTTTGACAGCCTCGAACAACCTAGAGCCAATCTTAAGTGACTTCTCGAAGTTTCCCTTGACAAAACTGAAAGCACCTCCAGAACCACAGCATCCTTTCTCAAGTTCCGAGACAGACAGACCCGGAATGAGCTCTAGCAATCCCAAAACTTTGTCTTTTATGCATTGGACGAGTGTATGACAGTGAAGATGAACGTATACGTCTTCCTGTACCTTGCAAAAGTTTCTGTTAAGAACACCCTCTTCGTAAAGTTTATACAAGAATTCATGAATATCATAGGTGTTCTCCGAGACTACATGAGCATCATCCGTATCAAGTAAATCAAGATATTCGTGCTTTAAGGCAAGGCTTGCAGCAGGTGAGAAGCATACTATTGGAATACCTTTTTTAGCATAGGGTGCGAGACTCGCGACGTTAAACTCAGCAATCTTCTTACCTATGAATGGAGCACCTTCGTTAATTGCTGGTAACCCGCTGGAAAGTTGTGGAGGTACGAGTACTTGAAAGCCATTAAGCTCGAGGATTTTGACGATAGCAATCCCAAGCTCTGGGTCGTTATAATTAATGTATGTGTCATAGAAGAAAACGACGCGTTTATCACTGCTCGTTTTGTGCATCTTGCTGTACTCTTCAAACATTTTTTTGAAAGTTTTTCTATGGAATGGTGGGAGATTTCTCTTTCTGTCTAATCCAATAAGATATTCTGCCAAAATTCTAAAGAATTTGCTATTCATCATCCAATTCGAAACAGGAGCGAACATTGAACCAATCTTAGCGTACTTATCTATCTCTATAAAATACTTGTATCCTTTGGGTATGCCCTTGATACTTGAATACCATGCCCGCATTTCGGCCATAATCTTACCTACGTCGACATTAGCGGTACATTCGAGGAGACACATCCGGCATTGTATACAATGCTCGTAAACAATTTCCCTGAAGACTTCTGAAAAAATAAAGTTCTCATCAGATGAATTCCCGGTCCTGAGTAACCATCTAAGCAGATTTATCCTGCCCCTACAGCTATCAACTTCGTCACCAAAGGCAGCGAAAACGGGACACATGCGACTCCTACCTACAAGTGTGCCGCCTTTGCATAAACCGCACCCTACGCAGAGTTCCACCTCATCTACGAAAGAAGGCTTTTCGGTGTAACCACTCAGTAGTTTCCTAATATGGCTAGCCCTACCATCCCAAAGCAACTGTGTCTTAAAATCCCTCAAACGTGTATCCGGCCTCGTCCTCAGCCCTTCGAGCCTCATATCATCCGAGCCAAGTTTCTTCCCGGGGTTCATTATGTTAGCAGGGTCAAAGAGACGTTTTATGTCCCAAAACACTTTCAGAAGCTCCTCACCGTATTGGAACTTCAAGTATCTTGCCCTAATCATCCCGTCACCGTGCTCGCCGCTTATGCTTCCGCCAAGTCTCCTTGTAACCTCGAATACTTTAGACGCAATAATCGGTACTAGCTCAAAGTCCCTCCTATCGTTGAGGTTTAGTAGAGGTCTTATGTGGACGTTCCCATCCCCAGCGTGACCTGATATGAGAAAGTTAAGGTTATGTTCTTTCAGTATTCTACTAACAGAATCCACGAGTTCGGCCAATCTTTCTGGCGGAACGACTAGGTCTTCGATGAAAGTAAAGTTTGCACTTTTGCCGTTTTGCTTGATTTTATAAGCTAAACCAAGACTCTTCTTCCTTATAGACCAAAGCTTCTCCATACTCGCTGCGTCAAATGCTTTATAGCTATCAACCACCAGATTTATGCTCTTAAGAAATTCCTCCAACCGTGATGCGTTCTTTTCAACCTCTTCCAAGTCATCCCCTTCAAACTCCACGTACAGTGACGCCACCGTACCTTTTGGTATGAAGTCATTTATTTCGGGATAGATGTCTCTTGAGGAATCTATGAGAGTTCTATCTACCATCTCGATAGCTGAGGGCTTAAACTTGAGTATCTCTTGAACCGCTGCACCAGCCTTATGAAGGTCATCAAAGTTCAAGAGTATCAGTATTGTATGCTTAGGTTTGTCAACGATTTTCAACTTAGCAGAAACTATTATACCAAGCGTACCTTCGGAGGCTGCAAAAAGTTTTCCTAAATCTATGAAACCATCCTCAAACACTTTATCAAGTCTGTAGCCAGATGAATTCTTACTTAATTTTGGAAACCCATTGCGTATCAACTCACCATGTTCTTCCAATAACTTCCTTAGTCCTTCATATATTCTAGCTTCATGTGCATTCTTCGAGATGAGCTCGTTCCACTCCTCAGAATTTGGTTTAAGTCTTCTACATCTTATTATTTCGCCAGAGCTTAAAACAACCTCAAGGGATATTATATAATCGATTGTGGTGCCATACTTTACTGTGTGCGCACCTGCGGCATTCGTTGATATCATCCCGCCAATCGTACAGAAGTCAGAACTCGATGGGTCTGGTGGAAACATCTTACCATACTTCTCAAGAGTTTTATCGAGTACGGACTTGTAGATACCTGGCTCTACAACCACGTAATTTTCGTCAGGGTTTATTTCCAGAATTTTGTTCATGTACTTGGAAAAATCGATGAGTATGCCCTCACCGACCGATTGTCCCAGAAGGCTGCTGCCGCCGCCCCTTGCGGTCAACGGTATTCCGTTCTCAGAAGCGTACTTTACGACCTCTACGACATCATCTTTTGACTTTGGAAGTACGACGCAAAGAGGCATTATGAAGTATGCACTAGCGTCTGATGCATAGATTGCTCTTTGCCAAACCTCTGATAACACGTCACCAGATATCCGCTTCCGTAAATCTGAAGCGACTTTTTCAGGCGACAGGGTCAATGCCTCATCCGTCTTGGACATTACGAATCTCACTATTTAAACCAAAATATTCTACATTGAGTCACATATTGTCCAAATTTCATGAACTCAAAAGCGTAAACATATGTTTACTTTTTTGTTTTTTTGGCTACCTTTGCAGCTATCCCCTCCGCCATTTCTGTAGTAGTAGTCTGCCCTCCCATATCGTAAGTCCTTAACTTCCCTTCGAGTATCACTTCCGCTACAGCATCTTCTATGGCTCTTGCAATCTCAACTTCACCAAGCCACTCGACCATCATCTTGCCAGCCAATATTGCAGCTATTGGATTGGCCTTATTTTTGCCAGCATGTTTTGGTGCCGAACCATGGACCGGCTCGAAGATTGCATAATTATCACCTATGTTGCCGCTGTAAGCAAACCCAAGACCTCCAACGAGTTGAGCTGCCAAATCTGATAATATGTCGCCGAACATGTTCTCGGCCACTATGACATCATGATCGAGTGGATTCTTTAACATCCACATACACATCGCGTCTATGTTCGCCTCTCTGTATTCTATCTCTGGGTATTCAGCCGCCACTTTCCTTGCAACGCTGAGCATCAGACCACCCGTTTCCCTCAAAACGTTTGGTTTATCAACGACAGTGACGGACTTCCTTCCGTGTTTTTTCGCGTACTCGAAGGCGGCTCTGACTATCCTCTCACAAGCCTGTCTTGTCATAACACGAAGGGAAACTGCCACATTTTCTAGACCGAATTTTTCAAACACTTTCATCTTAGGATTTTCACATAACGCCTCGAACACGTTCTTACTTAATGGATAAAATTCAACACCGGCGTAAAGCCCCTCAGTATTTTCTCTGAATATAACGATATCTATTCCGTCCTTGTAGTTAAGGGGATTCCCTGGAAAGGCTTTACACGGTCGAACGCACGCATAAAGGTCCAGCTCCTGCCTTAGGCGAACGATTGGACTATAGTAAGTAAGTCCCTTTCCACGAAGTTCTGGTGCCAGCTCCTTTTCGGCATCTTCCTTGGGCTTGGAGGTTATGGCACCAAAGAGCGCACAATCTGTCTCTTTTATGATCTTAAGCGTTCTATCCGGTAAGGGGTTCCCCTCCTTGCACCAAAATTCCCAACCTATATCGCCATGAATGTATTCAGCATCGAAGTTTGCCGCTTCCAAAACAGTAAGCGCTGCCCTTATCACCTCTACACCTATCCCGTCACCCGGTAATACAGCAATCTTGTACTTCGCCATATATTTGAAACGCAAACTCCATGTTTTAAAACATTTTCCGTCAGAAGCCATTTTATGTTGAATAAAGTTTGCAATAAACCCGTTAGGCCTTTCCATAAGGGTTTTATGGTGTATTACTTCTAACCTCCAAACTCATTCTTGTTGAAATATGTATCCACAGAATGGGCAAATGGTTGAACCTTGCTCGACCAAATTGTGACAATTCGGGCAGTGAAATGAAACAACTCTATGGGGCCTTTCTACAGGTTGCTTAACCTCGGGAATTGGGTAGGGCATGGCTATCAACGTCTCCGTATGCACTACGTTTGGGTGCTTCTCGACAACCTCGTATATTGTTTTTGATAGTTCCTCAAGATCTTTCGCAGTTAATACTAGGACAGCATCGTATCTGCCGAACACGCTATGTGCCATCTTGACACCCTTAATCTTCCTAGAAGTTATAAGTTCATGCGATGTGCCGGGCACCGTCCTGACTAGTACAAACGCTATAACAGGCATCACTCTTCACTTTTGAGACCAGTAAGTACTATAGCTGTCTCCGTATGAATCACGTTAGGAACTTTTTCAATTACTTTATAGATAATCTCGCTTAGTCGTTCCAAGCTTGGTACCTCGACCACAACTATCGCGTCGAACCTTCCAAAAACCGGGTCTGCGTAAATAACCCCTTCGATGTTGCTAACTTCTTTTATATATTTCAGAACCTCCATGGAAGTGCCCGGTTTTGTCGTGAGCATCACATAAGCTCTCAAGACTTTTCACAATTAACTCCAAGCACGAAGTAATATTTATGCACTCCTTGAACTTCGGTAAAAAATTATAAATCCCTCGGCTGTCAATGAGTTGAGTTGATATGACGCTCGTCAATAAGGAGGAGTTCGAGAACGTTATATCCTTGCTGTTAAACATTGATAAGGAGTTGGACGAGCTGAGGATATACGCCGAAAAGGCCCGGAGAGAAATCTTAGAGTTGGCTAAGAACGAGGCATCGATTGCTAAGGAGGAGGCGTTGAAGAGGGTAAGGACGGTTGCGGATGATATG
>CAZZKR010000025.1:0-85889 GCA_964655015.1 uncultured Nitrososphaeria archaeon | reverse complement strand
CAAACCCTCCAACGATAAACCCAACGCCGAAAATCACGGAGCCTATTATCAGCCACATTATTAGAAAACCGACGTACAGCAGAGCCTTCTTAAAAGCTGTGCTCCATGAGACCATGTGTTTGTAATTTGATATTTTCTTATATTATCCTTTCTTATTTAAATAGGATTCTATAGCTTTCCTTAAAGCTACGAGCGGCAACATGGCACACTTCATTCTCACAGGACCGAGTTCTAAACCCAACATCTTTGTTACATCATGCTTTGTAAGCTTCAATACCTCTTCCACCTCCTTGCCTTTCACAAACTCCGTTAACATTGAGGCTGAAGCTTGACTTATCATGCATCCCTGACCTTTAAAAGATATGGCAGATATCTTGTTTCCATCGAATTTTAGATAAATTTCCACATAATCGCCGCATAGCCTATTTGAATCCTTTACAGTTACGTCTGCATCCTTCATCTCCCCATAGTTTCTTGGCCTTTTATAATGGTCAAGGATGTATTTCGGGAAATCTTCTGACAAACACGTTCCCAAGGTCAATTATATCTGGCTATTTTATAAACATCTTTGTGGTCAAAAACTTAAAAGTTTCAAAAAATGAAAACGTCCTCCAGACAGAAATGGATGAAGTTTTTGAGCTCGGCAACAGAATAAGGGAAGACTTCCCGATATTAAAGAGGTTGGTAAAAGGGAGGCCCTTCGTATATTTAGATTCCGCTGCAACGACACAGAAACCCATACAGGTAATTGAGGCCATAAAAAATTACTATGAAACGTTTAATGCCAACGTCCACAGAGGAATCTACAGCATAGCCGAAGAGGCCACTGCTGCCTACGAAAAGACTAGGGAGAAAGTCGCACGTTTTATAAACGCCAGAAGTCCTCGTGAAATCATATTCACTAGGAACACAACGGAGGCGATAAATCTCGTGATGTATAGTTGGGGACAGAACAACGTACAAAGAGGCGACGTGCTACTAACGACCGAGATGGAACATCACAGTAACTTATTACCGTGGCAAATCCTATCCAAGTTAAAGGGGGCAAGTCTCAAGTTTATTGGCTTTGATAAAGAAGGTTTTTTGAAGCTTGAGGAATTTGACGAATATAAAAATAAAAGTGTGAAGCTCTTTGCTTTCACTTTTGCGTCCAACGTTCTTGGAACAATCAATCCAGTACGCGAACTTGTTAAATATGCTAAAGAAATGGGGGCAATAACCGTTGTTGATGCTGCTCAGGCCGTACCCCACATGCCGATTGACGTGCAGCAATTAGATTGTGATTTTTTAGCCTTCTCGGGACACAAAATGCTCGGTCCGATGGGTATCGGGATATTGTACGGAAAGGAAAGACTGCTTGAAGAGATGGAACCTTTCATGGTAGGCGGCGAGATGGTTAAGTCTGTAGACTTCAGAAGTTCAGAGTGGAATGACATACCTTGGAAGTTTGAGGCAGGTACGCCGAACGTTGAGGGTGCAATAGGTCTGGCTGCGGCCATCGACTATTTGCAACGAATAGGCATGGATGTTATAAGAAGGCACGAGATTAAACTGACGAAGTATACCTTAGATGCGCTTTCACGTATAGAGGGGATTATGTATTATGGTCCTAGCTCTCCAGAACAAAGGTGCGGGCTAGTATCTTTTAACCTCAAAGGCATACATCCTCATGACCTTGCTATGTTCTTGGATAATGAAGGTATTGCTATAAGGGCCGGTCATCACTGCGCAATGCCCCTTCATAACAGACTTGGAATTACCGCGTCTGCCAGAGCAAGCTTCTACATCTATAACATTCCGTCAGAAATTGATTTGCTGGCTACAAGTTTAGAAAAGATAAAGAGAATGTTAGAAATCTAAAATGCTTAAATCTTTCTAACACTACTCTTTGCTCCGCATATGTCGCATTGTAAAAATCTAAATCTTTTCTCTGCCTCGATTCTTGTATCAACACCGCCACAAACAGGGCACTTAACGAACTCCTTCATGTATATTTCAAGCAACCTTTTAATTTCCTCGTTAGAAAGCTTACCTTGAATTGTTAACCTTTCACCCTCTAAGACGCCGGGCTTACCAGACTCTTTGAATATGAACCTTGCCAGATGTTGTGGGTCTCTGTTCAAAGTCTCGGCAAGGTGGCCGAAATTCGTTATTATTGTATGCTTGGCCGTTTGCATTATGGTGGGTCTTAACTCTAATACTCTATCACCAGACTTGCTAGCGATGGACTTGACTTCGACCATTACCCTTTCCAACAGCTTCAGGTAGGCTTCTTTCGTACTGATATCCACCATTATCTCACTCCCGAAATCTTAGTGTAAGGTAAATTTAACTGTTTGATTTCCGGTCATTCTTCTTCTAAGCGTTTCACGATAAGCACATGTCCCTCTTTGCCTACGACTATAGCCTTGCTCCCAGGTTTTATCGTTTCTTGCGACTTTGCCATCCAATATTCGCCTGAATATTTAACAAAGCCATACTTATCCGGTCCCAATTCATCCACTACGTAAACTATTTCGTTAATTATGTCCTTAAGTAGCGGCTTCTGTCTCTTCGCCTTCACGACTTTATACACCATGAATAACGTGAAACCGCCTATAACCAACGCTGAGCTGATAATTGCACTAAAGAAAATTTGGTAAAAATCCTCGCTTGCTAACCACTGTGTGCTACCTAGCGGTATTAAAAGCAGGCTTCCAACAATTATAAATAAGAAACCAGAGCCGCCAAGAATTCCGAATCCCGGCGTATATGCTTCCGCTATCATAAGAATCGCACCTAATACTAGGAACAAAAGGGCTGCTATGTTAATATTAAATCCCAATCCCACCAAGCCGAGTATGAGTAGAAAGGCACCGATTATCTCCGCAAGATGACCAGGAGCCGATATACCGAATATCAACGCATAAAGACCTATGAGAAAAGCCAATGAAGCAATTATCGGGTCGCTTATTACGTTTAGCAACATCACCCTTAGACTCGGTTCGTATTTGTGAACTACAGCGTCTTTTGTATTTAGCACGATATCCCGATCGAGAACTCTTACAACCCTCCCATCCAATTTTGCTAACAACTCATCTATTCCTGATGCTACTACGTCTAATACACCGTACCTCAGCGCTAACTCATCGTTTAAGTTCAGATTATGCGTAACGAAGAGTCTCGCAACAGTCTCGTTTCGCCCATGCATCCTGGCCCTTTCTGCGAGGTAGGCCGCAAGAGCGTTTATCGTTTTTTCATCTTGAATAGGTTCAGAGTTGCCAAACGGTGAGTAGCTTACGGGTTGGCACGAGCCGATGAGTGTGTGAGGTGCCATTGCCGCAACGTGCGACGCCAGAATTATAAAAGTCCCTGCGGACCAACCTTTACTCCCAGATGGGTAAATATAGACGATAACTGGTATTTGGGAGCGTTCTATTGTGTCTACTATTTCAAACGTTGCTGAAAGTAAACCTCCTGTCGTATCCATAGTTACTAGAAGCGCACTGTATCCGTTTGCGGTCGCGTATTCCAAAGCTTCACTCATTAAGTTTGACGTAGCGGTTGTTATCGTTCCCTCTATCCTTACAAGGAGTACTTTAGATTGTTCAGGACTGGCTAAAGTTAGCTGAAAAGAAAAAAGGGCAAATAATAATAGGGTTATTAAAATAAAAACGGCACGGCATCTCATCCTTTGGTTCCTTTCTCCTCTTTACCAATCCCTTTTATCAAACCAACCATGCTCGCTAACGAAGATGCATCGGTGGTCGTCGTTACCACAACAAGGTTTCGCTCCCTAGCAATCTCTGTTAGTGTTTGCAGCTCCCTCAGCCGTAACGAAATGGGTTGCTCACTATACTGTTTTGCGGCTGCCGCCAACTTCTCTGAGGCCAGTAGTTCGCCTTCGGCTACGATTATTCTAGAGCGCTTTTCCCTTTCTGCCTCTGCTTGCTTGGCTATTGCTCTAACCATCGTTTCAGGCATTGTGATATCTTTTAGTGCAACCATACTAACCTTTATTCCCCAAGGCTCTGTAAGCTCATCAACTATACTACTGATTTTCTTCCCAAGCTCTTCCCTCCTAGTAAGTAACTCATCGAGCTCAACTTGTCCGAGTACATCCCTCAAAGTCGTTTGAGCTAAAAGGTTGGTTGCCTGTGTATAATTCTCAACTTGAAGAATCGCTTTTGCTGGATCGATGACACGGTAATAAACAGCAGCATCTACATCAACACTCACGTTATCTTTTGTCACAACCTTCTGCCTCGGGATGTCAACAACGACCGTTCGCAAGTCCACCTTAACGAATCTGTCAACTATCGGTATCAGGAAAAATAGACCTGGACCCTTAGCCCCAATGAAGCGACCCAACCTGAAGATTATGCCACGTTCGTATTCCCTAACGACCTTAATGGAGGCGGACAAAATTATGACGATAAGCATTATGACAAAAAAGTATGCAACCGCCTCTGCAAGACCTATTTGTAGCGTAATTATTTCTGACAAGTTGCTCACATTGATTCAAATCTTAATAGCAGTACATAAAGTTTATAAGAGCCGTGAAGTCTCTAGACCGGTGATTGCTTAAAAGGTAAACAAAATCGGAGGTTTTCAGTGTTTGCGAGAATTTTGGATAAAAGATCTAAGCTATGCGAGCGAAGGTAGGAAGAAGTTAGACTGGGCAGAAGGACAGATGAAGGTATTAATGAAGATAAGGGAGAAGTTTCAGAAAGATAAACCACTTAAGAACCAGAAAATAAGCGCATGTTTACACATAACAAAAGAAACGGGCGTCTTACTGAAGACTTTGGTTGAAGGCGGTGCTCAAGTCAGTTTATGCCCCTCCAACCCGCTCAGCACCCAAGATGATGTTGCTGCAGCACTGGTCGAAGAGGGGATAAAAGTTTATGGTTTTAGAGGTCTGTCTTTAAAAGAATACTACGAATGTATAGGATATGCACTCCTACATAAACCCACAATAACAATGGATGATGGTGCTGACCTAGTATCCACTCTACACAAGATGGCATACGGCATCAAAGGCGCGGATGTGGAATATGTAAAAGGGATTCTCGGAGACGTTGGCGAAGATTTAATCAATGGGGTTTTTGGCGGCACAGAGGAAACCACGACCGGTGTCATAAGGTTAAGAGCTCTGGAGGGAAAGGGAATGCTGAGGTATCCTATAATTGCCGTAAACGACGCCAAATCAAAAAACTTATTCGACAACCCTATTGGTACGGGACAGTCAGCACTTGATGGTATCTTGAGGGCTACGAATGTGCTTTTTGCTGGTAAGAACGTGGTTGTTGTAGGTTTTGGTCAGGTTGGCTCCGGTATCGCCGAGAGAGCCAGAGGTCTTGGGGCCAAGGTCACCGTTGTTGAAGTTGATCCGATAAAGGCTTTAAAGGCCGTAATGTACGGTTTTAATGTTGACACATTATCTAGGGCTGCAGAGTACGGTGACATATTCATAACCGCGACTGGAAACATCAACGTTATCAGGGGCGAGCACTTCGAAAAGATGAAAGACGGGGCAATACTTGCAAACGCTGGGCATATGGATGTGGAGATTTCGAAAAAAGACTTAGAAACGTTAGCGAAAGAAAAAGTGGAAGTGAGCAAGCTCGTGACACTTTTCAGAATGAAAGACGGTAAAAAGATATATCTACTCGGTGATGGAAGACTGGTTAACCTCGTATGTGCCGAGGGGCATCCCTCAGAAGTTATGGACCTATCGTTCTCGCTTCAAGCACTATGCGTAGAGTTTATCGTAAAAAACAAGGATAAGTTGGAGAAAAGGGTCCTGGCAGTTCCAGAAGACATAGACAGAGAAGTTGCACAACTTAAGCTGGATACCATGAACATCGCGATCGAGAAACTTACTGAGGAACAGAAAAGATACCTAACCGAATGGCAAGCAGGTACATAGTTTAAAGATTGTTATAGTTTTCCTTAAGCCATTTTGCAACATCTTTGAGTGTCGGGCTGCTTGAAACGTTTATGACCCTAGCTTCGGGGCCCTTCTCGACTAAAATATTATCTTGGTATTCGGACATGAGTGTGAACGATACTGACGTCCAGTATATTCTACCCTTTGCTAACTCTTCCGCAAAAAAATCCACAGACGGCGATAAAGGAACGGGTAAAAAGAGAACACCTTCAGCCCAGAAGAGAACGGCAGGCTGGCCGGGAGCCAGTATTAGGCTTTGCAATAATTCCGACGGTGATTTATATTTTATGCATTCTAATATTATAAGTTGCTGAATCGGTCTGTATATTATTTCAACCATGTCGAAATTTTACTATAATTTCTCAAAAATAAAAGTTTATTCCCCTATAAAGCTCGGTTTTCTTTTACTTAAGAAAGCAGACACACCTTCGGCAGCATCTTTTGTTGCAAACAATGATGCAAAAGACATTGTCTCGAATGCTTGTCCTTCTTCGATAAGACCATGTCGCGTGAGTCTAATCACATTCTTTATGGTCATTATGGCTATTGGCGGTGCTTCAGCCAATTTTTGAGCTATATTTTTTGCTTCCTCATCCAATTTTTCAGGCGGTACAACCCAATTCACTAACCCGCTTCTTAGTGCATCCTCACTCTTCAGTCTTTCACCGAACATTATGATTTCTTTTGCTTTGGCCTCTCCTACAATCCTTGGGAGTCTTTGTGTCCCACCTCCTCCTGGCATTAAACCTAATTTTATCTCAGGTAACCCGAGCTCTGCTCTATTACTTGCAATTCTAAAGTCACAACCCAAAGCTAATTCAAAGCCACCACCTAACGCATAACCATCAATTACCGCTATAACGGGCTTTGGAAACATCTCCAACTCGTTAATAACTTCTTGTAATCTTTTTGAGATATGTAATGCATCCAACGGTTTTAGGTTTACGAACATTGAGATATCCATACCTGCACTGAACGACCTACCTTCAGGGTTTCCTTTTATGAGAACGACCCTTATGTTTTTATCCGTCGATAGTTCTTTAAGTGCGCTTGAGAGTTCGTCTAACATCCTTAACGATAATGCGTTTAACTTTTCTGGTCTGTTGAGTATAATCCACACGAGGGGCGGTTCTCGAACGATTTTTATTTCCTGATACTCGCTAGGCATACTCATAGAAACCCCCACGCGTCTTTATACCAAGCCTGTTGTTAGCTACCATCTCCTCCAGAAGAGGGTCAGGTCTATAATATTCACCATACCTCGATTGTTTCGACCTTAAAACCTGCACAATGACATCTATGCCCCATTTGTCAGCCATCTGTAAAATCCCCTCCGGAAAATTCAACCCTAACATAACCGCCTTATCGAGCTCTTCTTTCTCAACAACTTTGTTCCTCAATAACCAAGCAGCAGCATTTACTGCGGGTGCGAATATTTCCTCGAGCCTAACCTTATCCGCAAGCTCTGGAGGGATTTTTGGTTTTTCCCAAAAATCTCCAGTATAAGTGTAGAACCCTTTACCGCTCTTCTTACCATACCACCCGTTCTTATAACATTCTTCGAAAAGTGGTGAGATGATAACACCTTTATCCCTATCTTGTATCGCTTTACCTGCAGAATAGAGGACGTCAATGCCAACATAATCAGATAACTCGAACAAACCCATGGGAAGTTTGGCCCTGTACTTAACCGCAGAATCCACCTCTAGTATCGAGGCTTCACCACGGTACACAATCCAAGCTGCTTCTTGGATTAGGGCTTCTAATATCCTATTTACAACAAAACCCGGTACGTCCTTCTTACACACTATTGCTTGCTTATCTAAAGTTTTAACAAATGTCAGAACACGATCTACGGTTTGGCTTGACGTCTTATCACCACATACTATCTCAACCAACGGCATGAGGACTGGAGGGTTGAAAAAATGTATCCCGACGACTTTGTCTGGTTTTGATGTGACCGATGCTATTTCAGAAATGGGTAAAGAGCTCGTATTCGTGCCCAAAATAGTCTCTGCACATGTCATCTTATCAAGTTTCGAAAAAATTTCCTTTTTCAGTTCTAAGTTTTCAGGTACAGCCTCTATTATTAATTCGGAATCTTTTACTGCTTCTGCCAAGTTTGTCGTCGTCTTAATTCTGTTGAGTGCTGATGTCAAGTCATCATGACTCAGTTTTCCTTTTTCCACCATCTTTCGTAGACTCCACTCTATCTTTTTGATGGCTCCTTGAAGTATCTCCTCGCTCACATCGCACATAAAGACAACATAACCTTTAAGCGCAACAATTTCAGCAATTCCATGTCCCATCGTACCTGCTCCAATAACTGCGATCTTTTCAAACATATTTCCTGTTATCGTATCGGCAAATTTAAGGCTTTGTATAAAATTCTTAAACTACGGAAAATATTATATACCTATTCCGTTTTTATTTGAGAATTGTACGGAAATGTCCGAGTCTGGAGTTGTAATTCATAAAGGTTTGGAGAACATTATAATAGCCGAGACGAAGCTTTCCTATATTGATGGCGAGAAAGGAATACTATATTATGCAGGCTATCCGATAGAAGATTTGGCAAAATATTCATCATTTGAAGAGGTTTGCTTCCTCCTTTGGCACAATCGGCTTCCAAATAGAAAAGAGTTAGACGACCTAAAAAGAGACCTTGCAGATAATGCAGACATACCCGACGAAATAGTCGACTTTATGAAAAAAATACCTAAAAACGCACACCCTATGGATATTATGAGGACGGCAGTTTCAGCCCTTGGACCATATGACCCTGAACTTGATGACAATTCCAAGGAGGCGAACATAAGGAAAGCCATAAGGTTGCAGGCAAAAGTCGGGACAGTAACAGCATACATATACAGAATCAAAGAAGGTCTTGAAGTAATCCCGCCTAATAAGAAGCTCAGCTATGCTGCAAACTTCCTCTACATGTTGTTCGGAAAGGAGCCCGATGAGTTAAGCAGTAAGATAATGGACGTAGCGTTAATACTTCATGCTGAACATGAATTGCCTGCTTCAACAACCGCTGCATTAACCACGATATCCACACTGTCTGACATATACTCTGCCATAGTTTCAGGCATAGGTGCGCTTAAAGGTCCTCTACACGGTGGTGCGAATGAGAAGGCTTTAGAGATGTTGAAAGAAATTAAAACTCCAGAAAGAGCTGAAGAGTACATAAAGAAAGCTTTGGCAGAAAAAAAGAGGATAATGGGCTTCGGGCATAGGGTGTACAAAGCGTACGATCCCAGAGCGCGAATCTTCAAAGAATACTTTAGGAAATTATGTGAGCAGAAGAACGAGTGGACACTATATCATGTTGCGGAAAAGGTTGAGGAAGTTATGATCAACCTACTTGGCAAAAAAGGAATTTTCCCGAACATAGACTTTTACTCAGGAGCGGTTTATGACATGTTGGGTATTCCTTCGTATTTGTTTACACCAATGTTTGCGATGGCGCGAACATCCGGATGGACAGCTCATGTAATAGAATATCTTCAGGACAACAGGCTCATCAGACCAAGGGCCCATTACACAGGTCAGCTCGACCTTAAATACATCCCGATAGAACAGAGAGAGACGTAAAAAATTAATTGAGGTCCTGCTATATTACCTAATGGCCGTGCCCCCTGGCAAAGAGCTAGGGTTGATAATAAAATCGCCCACGGTAGTCTCCTCAATAAGTGTAGCGAGTTATCTTAAGAGTCAGAAATTTGAGTCGCTTTTTTTGAATCTTCCAAGGAGTTTAGATGAACTGGTGGCTGAATATCTCATGGAAATGAAATACGAAGATTTCGTGGAAGAAGTTAGAAAACGTAAACTTTTACCGGAGCCCGTGGAGTCTTGGTTAAAAGAATACGAGCCCTTACTCAGAAATTTGAGAGAGAAAGGTGTCGAGGTTTGTACCTTTTGTTATAAAGACGATAAGACATTTGAGCTTGAGGCGAAAATTGCTGTGGAGGCAGCATTACTTGTTTTAAGGGATTCTATCACCGGAAAAGTAAGTACGGATAGATGGTTAAAATTATTAACTTCGCAAGCCCATACACTTGACACCATACGTCGAGAGGCCGATTATATACTTGAAGAGTCTTCCAACTACGATAAGAGCATATGTATAGCTGGTTTTGAGGGGAGGGAGTTAAGAAAATATTTGGAAAAAGAAATGGAGACTTGGGTCAAGTACATTGGTCTGCCGTATCACTTTACACCGCTTGAAGTCCTTAGAAGAGAACTACATTCAGGAAAAGTCTCAGAAGAAAGAGTTAGGCAGCTTGTAAGTGAACACATAAAATTCATAAGGGAAATGGTGATACCAAAAGACTTAGAGACCGCCATTTCTGAATGGACAAAAAGAATGCTGTACTGGCATCCAAGCATCTCCAGTAAGGAGAGGAAGTCTTTTTAGAACATTTTAATGCAGTTAATTTTATGAATTCGTACGTCTTTACCACACAACTCATGCAACATATTTTTACAACCGCCCACCAGCTACGGGCGGGATTATCGCGACCTCATCGCCATCTTTCAGCTTCGTTTCCATACCATTAAGATATTCTATATCCACACCATTTACCAGCACTTTTACATTAGGTGAAAGCGTGTCTTCGTCTACCAAGACTTGTTTTTGGAATGCACTCCCAAACTTTTTCGCCAGAGTTTTTAGTAATGTTCGGACGCTGTCCCCTTCGTCAAGCGAGATTTCTGCACGGTCCGTGCCTAGCACCTCTCTTATAGTCGCAAAAGCCCTTACTATGATTTTCATCTCTGATGTCCCATCCAAGAGCGCAATTCTTAAACGTTGTGCGTTTCATCCATATACTTTCTGACCTGTTTCCGGAAGTAAGGCATAACCCCTTAAAGACATTATTTTTGAGTGGAAAGCTTCCCTAGAAAGCGCTTCTAGAAATCTCTGCACCGTTGCCTTTTTCAACCTATCTTTCCTTATAGCAAAGTCAAAAATCTCTTCACCTAATGGTATGAAGTCTAATCCGTAAATGTCCGCGACATATTCTATCGCAACACCCACGTCTGCCCTTCCTTGTGCAACAGCAGATGCTACTGCCGTATGCGTCCTCGCCTCGTAGCTATAACCTCTTATAGTATCTTCGGGTTTGGTTATACCAGCCTCCCTGAGTAATTTATCTATGAGTGCTCTAGCACCTGAGCCCCTTAGCCTATTAACAAATACCACATCCTTCCTTGCCAAGTCCATTATTGAGCGAATGTTCTTAGGATTATTTTTCTTAACAAGCAACCCTATTTTGCGCGCATACCCCCTATATATTTCTACAAGGCCCTCCAACCCCATCTTCTTGGGCATGTGAACATTATACTTACCAGTATCCTCATCGAGTAAGTGCGTGCCACAGATGTCCGCCTCACCTCTCTTTAACGCCCTCCAACCACCGAGTGAGCCGACATTTATTATCTTAGACACCGTCAAACCCGAGATTTGTAAAATCACCTCTATTCCTGGACAGTGGCTGCCTATTATGTTGAGTGGAGAGGGCTTAAACGAAGGGCTCAATAGCTTGACGTCAACAACCTCATACTCTTCAACGTACTGTTTATTCTCAGGAATCTCGACAAATCCATCGGCTATTGCAATAGCGGAGGCAGAGCCGGAGCCCAAAACTATCGGGTAAGCAACTAAACCTTCTTCGGTCTCGACCAATTGGACGGGAATAAGTTCCCTAACACCTTTTCCAACATCCATCCTGTAGGCCATCTTAGCCTTTATGATTATATGTCTCTCGCTATCCTCTATTCCACACATTTTTGAAATTAACGGTCTTACCACATTCATGAAAACCATCATGGCAGACAAGGGGAAGCCTGGAAGGCCTACGAGGAGCTTCCTGTGACTAACTGCCATAACGGTCGGTTTGCCAGGTCTCAGCTTGAGACCGTGAACGACAACGGCTCCATGCTCCGCGAAGACTTTGTATATCGCATCACCAAATCCTGCAGATGTACTTCCAGACGTTACTACGACGTCGTACTGCTGAAGCGCCTGCGCTATATTTTGCTTTATCACTTGATAATCATCAGGCAATATTCCGAGGAAATCGACATCAGCACCGATCTCCTTTAACATGGCTGTTAGTGCATAACCATTTACGTCGTAGACTTTTCCTTGGAATAGGGGTTGGCCCGGCTCAACAAGCTCGCTACCAGTAGAGAAGACTGCAATTCTTGGTTTACGATAAACTTTAATAGATTTGTAACCCATTGCTGCCAATATGGCAATATCGCTCGGTAAGATTACCTTGCCCTTTCTTATCACAACGTCACCCGCAGTTATATCCGATCCAGTTTGGGAGACGTTTTCTCCAGGAGCCACAGACCTATACACATAGACTTTATTATCCACACGTTTGGTATATTCCACCATGACTACAGCGTTCGCACCTCTAGGTAGAGGGGCGCCCGTGGCGGTCTCCACACAACACCCACCACCAGCCTCAGCCGTAGGTACGGAACCGACTTCAGACTTTCCAGATATTGTTAAACATACAGGTTCTGATTCACTAGCACCGTAAACATCTTTTGCATCGACTGCATAACCATCCACAGTAGACCTATCAAAAGGTGGCGAATCTACTTTTGCGTATACATCTTCGGCAAGAACACGTCCAAGCGCTTCAAGTAAATTTACCTCTTCTACACCAAGAGGCCTTATGCCTCCAAGACTCTCTTCGACAAGTTTTAAAGCATCTTCGACAGAAACCATTCTATGAAATATTAACGCCATAATAATCACCCTATGATTGTCTCTATCGGTTGGAATAATTCGACCTCGACCTCTTCACCTTCATCATAGCCCTCGACATCTTCTGGAATCGTTAACATACCATTAGCTTTAGTAAGTGTTGAAATAAGCCCCGAGCCGGTGAGCATGAGTGGCTCGATATAATAAGCATCATCTTTTCTCATAACCCTGACCCTAACGAAGGACCTTACGCCATGCGGGTTGGCGACCCTTCTGGTCAACCTTCCTCTCACCGTAATTTTTGGTTCTTCGGGCAACCCGAGTATCATTTGAATTGAAGGTTTTATAAAATTCTGAAAACCTACCAATGCGGCCACAGGCAGGCCAGATAATATGAAAACCGGTTTGTTATCTATTACGCCGAAACCAGTAGGCTTTGCTGGTCTCATCATTATACCGTGAACCACGAGGCCGGGTTTGCCCAAAGAGTTAATCGCTTCAGGGACGAGATCCAGCTCACCGACGCTTGTACCTCCAGTAATTATAACGGCGTCAGCTACCCTCAATCCTTCCTTTATGGATTCCTTTATTTTCTCTAGGTCATCAGGGATAGTTCCTAAGTCCAATACCTCACAACCAAGTTCTTTTAGAAGACTCTTGAGCATAGGTTTTGAGCTGTTCACGACGTTACCTTCCTTAAGTTCTGAACCTACTTCAACCAACTCGCTACCAGTTGATAAGACAGCAAATCTTGGCTTCCGCAATACTTTTACTTTTGGAATGTTCAACGCAGCGAGTGCAGCAATATGCCATGGTCTTATCATCGTTCCCTTCTTAATTACTAATTCGCCTTTTTTGTAATCCTCGCCCTTCTTTGACACGTTTTGGTACGGTGAAACAGGATACAACACCTCGATGGAGTCGCCTAATTTGTTCGTATGTTCAACCATAACGACTGCATTAGCGCCTTCTGGTAAACGCGCACCTGTGTATATCTCGACAGCCTCTCCTCTATTGACCTTCGGCATGTCTGAGGGTTTCATTCCTGCGTGAACTTTACCTATGAGTTTTAATTCAACAGGATTGTTTGGAGATGAGCCAAATGTATCTTCCGCTACAACCGCATAACCATCAACGGCACTTCTGTCAAACTCAGGCAAATCGATAGGCGCAAATATGTCCTCTGCGCACACCATATTCAAGGCATCCTCTAACGCAACTTCAACTGTTTCGAGTATGCGATATTTGATAACCTCGGCCAGTTTACGTCTACTTTCTTTAAAGCTAACGAGTGTCGGGAAACCTTCCATACGTTTGCGCATAATTTATCCAGTCAGTTACATCGTAACATCAAGGATAAAACTTTTTGCGATAATGTCGCGCATAATATTTAACTTAAAAGACCTGAACGTGTTTAGAGGACGAGCTTTCTAAAGAAACACGTCCTATGTCCGGTGTGACATGCAACGCCTTCCTGCTCGACTACGTAGATTAACGAGTCATTATCGCAATCGACCAGAACTTCAAGGACCCTTTGCACGTTACCAGATGTCTCACCCTTCATCCATATCCTATTTCTTGATCTGCTAAAGTAATGTGCATAGCCAGACGTGAGCGTTTTCTCGATCGCTTCCTTGTTAGCATAGGCAAGCATTAAAACCTCATTTGTTCTTCTGTCGTATGCTACTACAGGAATGAGTCCTCCGGATTTCTCAAAGTTCAATTCATCAACCCTTACATGCTTCATAGCCTCACATGCACCCCTCTCTCCTTAAGGTATCTCTTCACAACGGGGATTGGATATTCATCATAATGAAATATAGAGGCCGCAAGGGCAGCATCAGCGCCAGCCTTGAAAGCCTCGAGGAAGTGCTCAGGCCTTCCACACCCACCGCTTGCGATTACAGGTATCGATACGTTGCTCGATATTGCGCGTATCAACTCAAGGTCGTAACCATCTTTTGTGCCGTCTCTATCAATCGATGTTAGCAAAATCTCACCAGCTCCCAACTCCTCAACCCTTTTTGCCCATTCAACCGCGTCAATACCGGTAGGTTTCCTACCACCATATGTATAGACTTCAAACCATAGACCGTCTTTAGTATAGACCCTTTTGGCATCTATAGCTACGACGACGCATTGGCTACCATAAATTTCTGAGAGCTTTCTTATAAATTCTGGATTCTCCACAGCAGCAGTATTCACAGCCACCCTATCGCCACCGTTAGTTAAAATATCATGCGCATCCTCAACGGTCCTTATGCCACCACCTACGGTAAATGGTATGTCAAGCACTTCAGCAACCCTTCTAACTACATCCAACAGTATTCTTCTTTTTTCAACGGATGCTGTTATGTCCAATAATACGAGCTCGTCCGCTCCATCATCTCTGTATTTAAGGGCAAGCTCTACAGGGTCCCCTACATCCTTGAGTTCAACGAACTTCCTGCCCTTTAACACTCTTCCATGATCCATATCGAGACACGGTATTATTCGTTTTGCTAACACGCTAAAGCCCCCTTGCTATGGATAGCAGATCTTCTATGTTAATCATTCCTTCATATATGGACCTTCCGAGTATTACGCCCCTAACGCCCAGCTTGCCGAGAGTAACTACATCATCGATAGAAGAGATCCCACCAGCAGCGTAAATCGAGACACCTTTCACATTCGTAGCTTCCATTATAGTTTTTAGGCTCGGGCCCAACAATGTTCCATCCCTCTCGACATCTGTTAATAAGAAAGATCTAATACCTTTATTCATCAGCTGAAGTATCGCGTCTAAAACTTTTGTACCCGTGTCGCTCCTCCAACCTTCAACAACGACATTATCACCTTTAAAATCTAAGGCAACGACGAACCTTTCCGGCCCAAACTTTTTTAACATTTCATTAAAAACGTCTGGTTTCTTAAAAACCACAGTACCGAGTACGAACTTGCTGATGCCCACACTCATATAATTACACACAGTTTCAACGTTGCGTATCCCACCACCAACCTGTATAGGTAAGCTAACACTCTCAGCAATTTTTTTAATGTGCTCAAAATTGTTGCCCTTACCCAAGGCAGCATCAAGGTCAACGATGTGTATGCCATCAAACCCCAATCGTGCCCACCTTCTCGCCACGAAAATTGGGTCATCACTATAAACTATGGATTGGTTTGGGTCACCTCTAACAAGTCGAACCACCTTACCCGAGATTATGTCGACAGATGCCCATACTTCCATCGCTCTCACACCCTACACATTCTAAGGAAATTCCTCAATATATTGAAACCATCAACCGAAGATTTCTCCGGATGGAATTGTGTTCCAACGATATTTCCCTTTGCTACAATCGAAGGAAATCTTATGAAATACTCTGTCTCAGCCATTATTGTTGATGTGATCTTTGGCTGCGGATAATATGAATGTATGAAGTATGCCCAAAATTCGTCACGTAAACCGTCAACGATTTCATGATAGGATTTCACCTTTACAGTATTCCAACCTATTTGCGGTGTTTTAACGTTTTTTGGAAATCTAACGATCCTGCCTTCCAAGAAGCAGAGTCCTTGACCGTTTCCCTCCTCGCTAAATTCAAAAAATAATTGCATGCCCAAGCAAATACCTAAGATAGGTAGACCAGATTCCTTCAACTCCTCAAGTATTTGTTTTTTGCTTTTAATTATTTTAGATGCTACAACGAAATTACCAACACCGGGCAATACTAGAGCATCTAACGGTGTTTTTATCTCGGATGATATCTCCGGATTAGCACCGAGCCTAACCAAGCTATGCTTTATGTTGTAGAGGTTCCCCACACCATAATCTAATATAACTATCCTCAAAGCGTTCCCTTCGCACTAGCTTGTCTTCTTCTTTCATCAAACGATATGGCTTGTCTTAAGGATATTGCCAAAGCTTTTGTAGCCGCCTCAACTTTATGATGATCGTTTTCGCCATAAAGCACTAGCACGTGCATCGTAGCCTCAAGCGAGAATGCAAGCGACCTAAAAAAGTGATAAATGTCCTCTTTTGCAACATCCTCAATTTGCAGACCATCTATCTTGAGCTTCACGATGGCGTACGGTCTTTTGACCAAGTCAATACTCACCACTGCTAAGGCATCATCCATGGCTATGATAGCGTAACCAAATCTTTTGATGCCTTCTCTATTACCTAGCGCTTTTGAGATAGCTGAACCAAGTGTTAAGGCCACATCCTCAACGACATGATGTGTAAGGTCGCCCGTCGCCTCCACGACCACATCCATCATACTATGTGTTGCCAGCGTCGCTATCATATGGTCAAGGAATTTTATACCGGTCTTGGATTTTGCGGTGCCCTGCCCATCCAATAACACATCCACAAAAATGTTTGATTCCAACGTCCTTCTTTCTACAGTCGCCCTTCTTTCCATGTCTGTCCCTCCTTAGCATACATGAGAAGTTCTGGAAGCTCATTCACACTAGGTATTATGATGTCTGCACCCCTTTCCATAAAATGCTCAATCTTTAGGTTCGGTGCATCACTACTCGCGTATATGCCAGCGAATATAAACCTCTTCATTGGTTTGTTAGCATTTTTCGTCGTCAGCAAATCTTCTGCAGAGTCGCCAACGTACAAGACATTTCCCTTAGGTAGCAAGTAAGATGCTGCCTTAAATAGAGAATATGGATCTGGTTTCCCCACCTTCTGAGCCTCCTGACCTATGAGACGAACCTCATCAGCCAAGAACACGGCTGCCTCTTGGTTGAAATATTCAAACAACTTTCCTAAGACTTTCTTCGCCGACCACCTATCTCTACCGGAAGCAATCGTCATTCTGGAATGGCCGACTATTTTCTGCAGTTTTATTAAAGTCTCCTCCTTAATTAATGGCTTCTCATTCTGGAAGAGGCCGGGACCGTTAAAGAAAAACGGTTTTGTGTTGTATACTGCCTCCACACCCTCTGCGCCGTAGAAAAGCTCATCAAAGACCGTTACTAAAAGACATTCTCCGAAGTTTCCCGGATAGCCCAGAAACTTCCTAAATTGGCGGAGTTCGTTTGTGAGTTCCTTTTCGGCAGCAATCATATCCATTATGGTGTCGATATCATATCGGTCGAGGTAAGTTTTACTCTTCATGAGTTTGCGGAGCATTTCTATAAACTTGTCCCGATGTTCTTGAAGCGACATCTTACATCTATTTTTCCTGAAGCTATTCGATAAGAAATTTATCATATCAGTTAACGAGCTGCTCACTTCTAAGTTACTCATTGCATCTGAAAAATACTTAACACATTCTTTGGGCATGTTCAAAAACGTCCACTCACTCAACACATATGTCGTATCCCAATCGTTGTTAAAACCACCGCACATTCTAAGAGCGTCAATCTGAGTATCCGTCGTTATCGGCCCGTCGACGTCAACCGGCATTATTGAAAAAATGTACTCTACTGTTTTGTGTATAGCTTTATTGTATGAGTCTCTAATGTCTATGAGTACCCCATCGCAGTCAAATATTATAGCGTCAACGTTTGCTAAAGATTCTTTAATGCCTTCTTTTATCTTGACGTGCCGTCCGTTGATCTCCAGAGCACTATAAGCCGATTCGCTCATATTAGCATCTTCAACTCCTCAATCAAAACATTATTCATTTCTGGCAAACCCACAGTTATCCTATAAGCGAAACCCTCGGTAAAAATTTTGCCAACCTTTCGTATGTAAATTCTTCGCGACGCAAGTTTATCTCCTAATGAACCATCGTCGTTCAATATGTTAACAAACACAAAGTTGGCTTTAGAGTCAAAAGCTTTGACATCGTTTAAGCTATTTAATTTTTGATAGAATATCCTCCTTTCTTCTTTTAACTTTTCAATACACTGTAGTATTGTATCATATTTCTCAAGTAGCTTTAGAGCGGTCTTAAGCGTAACGCTAGAAACGCTGTACGGTCGGAGCACTCTACTCCTCAAGAGTTCTGCCAACTCAGCATTTGCTACTAAGTAGCCTAGCCTTCCGCCTGCAAGACCGTAGGTCTTTGAGAAACTTCTGAGAACCGCTAAGTTATGATAATCTAAAACCTTTGTTATGAGCGAAAAATCCGCGAAGTCTGCATAAGCCTCATCAACAACAACAAGTCCCGGAAAAGACTCCACCACATCGAGTACAGATTTTTGCGAAAACTGGTTACCGGTGGGATTATTTGGCGAACATATGAAGATCACGCCCGAATTCCCAGCAACTTTAAGTACGCTCTCATTATTCATCGAAAAATCGTCATTTAGCGGCACTTCAACAAACTTAGCATCATGCACCCTCGCCCTCATGCGATATAACGAGAAGGACGGTTTTAGTGAAATTACTTTGCCATCTCGCTTTGCAAAAGAGTAAATTATAGCGTCAATAAGTTGACTGCTACCGCTTCCAAGCACGATGTACTCAGGAGGTACATTCAGCCTTTCCGCAAGCGCCTCCGTAAGCTGCCTGTACTCAGCTACTGGATAGAATCTAAGGTCTACTTCAGAAACTGCCTCCTGCAACGCTCTCGAGATGAGCTCTTTTGGGATGAAATAATTTTCATTCGCATCGAGCTTTATCAACGGTTCAGAATATCCAATACTACTGTTCCACAGCTCAGGAAACGTATATGGCTCAAGCATACTTAATCTATTCAGCCTATTCCTTAACCAAGTTCTGGTGTTCATTCTTTTCATACACATTTCACGTCAGCGCGGAATATCTTCTAGCGGGAGTATTAACTGGGGCTCGTGAACGACGAGTCCTTGAGCCAACCTTCTTAGGGTCGGCAATAATTTAAGGAATTGCTGTTTATCGACTATAGTATTTACTGAGTACCAACCTTTAGCAGACAGTGGACTTATCGTGGGTTTCTTCAAGGCTGGAAGACTGTTGAGAAGTTGCTCGAGGTTCTCCTCCTTTACATTGACGAATATATGTAATTTCTTTCCACCATCGATCACACCCTTCAGCATAGTCATGACGTCCAGTATCTTTTCGCGCTTCTCTGGCATGTTTAAGGACTTTTTGTTCGCTATCAAAACAGCTGATGATTCGAGTATCACCTCTACTGGTCTTAAGTTGTTCTGCTCAAGTGTTCTGCCAGTCTCGATAATATCGATTATAGCATCCGCATCTTCAGGTGGCTTCGCTTCTGTAGCACCAAACGAAAGGAAAATGCTCACAAAGCGATTCGTTCCCCTTTTCCACCAAGGCGTTATGACAAGAGGTTCCTCATCCTTAAACCACTTCTTGTACACATCATAACTTTTTACGTGTTGTGCTGCTATGTTCAAGTATTCGGTAGATATCCTCACGATCTTGCCCTCTTTCCAGTGATGTTCAAACAGCTCAGGCAATGAGTTAAAGTTCATACTTTCAGGAAGAGCCACGACGAGTTTAACCCTACCGTACTCTAAGTCCATCAACACCTCGACATCTGCATTGGTCTCGCGTATCCAGTCGACACCAGTTATACCCAAATCCTGGGAACCTTCGGCAACGAATATTGGAATCTCCTGGGGTCTTAGTATTTTAAGTTCGATTTCTGGATCGTCAACAACAGGCCTATACGTCCTATCCTGGCCGCGCACCCTATACATAGCCTTCTCTAGTAACTCGAACGTGTTCTTTTCAAGCGAACCTTTTGGTATAGCAAACTTTATTTTGACCATAAATTAACACCAACCTTCACACGCCGTAGAGAGGGTTTTGGCCTAGATATAATACTAAAGCTAAAGAAGAATGTAAACGGTATGATGAACTTGACCAACCTCTTCGGCCAAGACCCTCCACGCTTAGGTGTGGGAAATACAAAATCTGGTATATAAAATTTGCTTGATGCAAAATTTTATGTAAAAGTATACTGAGTGTATGCAACTTCGCGAGGGGCAACTCATCTAAAGCTCGGTCTCTTAGACAACAGTCTAGGTAGGCTGAGCTTTTTATAAGGTCTTCCAAAGTTTTTTGACCGTATCTCCTTAATCAGTTCCTCGAGTGTCATCTGCTTTATGCTACCTGATTCTCTAACCCTCACGGAAAATACGTTGGACTCTTTCTCCCTTTTTCCAAAAACTATTACGTAGGGAACCCACTCTGTCTCCGCATCTCGAACTTTCTTCTCAACGGTCTCCAACCTATCATCCACATCAACTCTTATCTGCTCATTTTCTAACCTTTCACTCAGCATTACGCAGTCTTCCACAAAGATGTCGGATACCGGTATCAGCCTGACTTGCGTTGGCGATAACCAAACTGGCAGCATAGGCTTGCCACCTTCCTTGTAAACCTTGTAAGCTTTCTCTAAGAGAGCATAGATAACCCTCTCTATGGCACCGCTTGGTGAACAGTGTAAAATTATCGGGTGTTTTTTGTTTCCAAATTGATCAACATACGTTATATCGTAACGCTCTGCATTCTCGACGTCTATCTGGTCCGTAGAAAGAGCAGATGCCTTTCCTAAATTATCAATAAAGTTAAATTCCCATTTCAGAACGAAGTAGAAGAATCTCTCTTCCCACATCTCAACCAATGCTGGCTTTCCAAACCTCTTTACCAACTCTGTCACGAATTCCTTGTTAGATTCGTAGAAATCTTTTGTGAACCTAATTGCCATCTCATAATCGTCTTTATTTAAGCCGATACCTTCCAAAACATTTATCGATAACTCAAGCCTGCGTAACATTTCCTCTTTGGCCTGCTGAATATCAGCACATAACGCATGAACGTCGGGCATCGTAAATGCCCTCAATCTCTTTAAACCAACTAGCTCACCGCTTTTCTCCCTCCTGAAGCTATATCTCGTTAACTCATACAGCCTAACAGGAAGTTGTTTGTAAGATATCTGCATGTCATGTGCTAGAAGGAACTGACCGAAACATGCAGCGAACCTTAAGAAGAATTCCTTATCATCGGACTTTACTATGTATTGTCTGGCAGGAAACCTGTTCAGATAACTCTCTAAGCATGGATGCTTTAGATCATACATTATGGGCGTCTCTATCTCCATTCCGCCATACTCTATGACTTTTTCAGTCACATACTGCTCGATGAGGGATTTTATCAGTCTCCCTTTAGCTGGCCACCTCATGTTACCAAGGTCGCTTCCTGGCTCGTAATCCGCAATCTCTAGCTTCTTCATTAAATCGACGTGAGGTGGTGCCTGTAAGACTGCTCTTGATTTTGCCATTTCGTATGCTGCGAGCGCTCTCAGGCCCTCATGCCCTGAAAAGTCAAAGGATTCTACTGGAATTAATTCCCCATCCGGCGTCAATATGTACCAGTACGACCTTATCTTCTCTTCCATAATCAGGGCTTTTGGGATGTAAACAGTATCAGCTACTCCCGACGTTATTGATCTGAACTGCTCAGCCAAAGGATGTCCCTTAACTGATAGAGAAAGAGCTTTGGTCCAGCCGAACGGCGAGGTATAAACCTCCATCCCTTCTGTCTCACATTTTCCCCTAAACATGCGAATGATTTCCAACGCTTTTTCCGGCGTTGCGAGTTTATTGCTAAGATGGGCGTATGGGTATATGAGTATGCGCCTGTTGCCAACCTTTGATGAATACTCCTTCAACTCGCTCACGGCTTTATCTACCGCAGCCTCATCATCCCCTTCTTCCACAGCCGTAAGAACTAAGATTATATCCTCAAGTCTTCTACGTCCCATCTCTGCCTCTTCGAATACCCTACTTTCCCTCATCACTGGCTCATACTCGACAAAGTCCGTATGTAATATCAGTAGCTTCATGATTTGTTAAAATTAGAGGAACCCTGCTGATAATATAGCTTTTGTTCGTGCCGATTTGACGATTTGTTTAAATAAACCTTTTCTAGGATGTAACAGGAGGGTGTTGGGTCCTAAGGATCCTAGTAACGGCCGCTTTACCATACTCCTATGCGCCGAGACACTTCGGTCATCTTAGTGGAGCGTATCTTCCAGCCGATATATTTGCACGATTCATGAGGATGCTCGGGCACGAGGTCTTGTTCGTATGCGGAACCGATGAAAACGCCTCAAGCATTGTGCTTGAAGCCATGAGAAAGGGCATGACCCCGCAACAGCTGTGTGATATGTTTTATCCAATTCAAAGAGACACCTTCGCCAAGCTTGGGATAAGTTTCGACATATTCTCCAGAACTTCTAAAAAAATCCATTACGACACAGTGCACGAGTTTTACAGTAGATTGTGGGAAAAAGGTTACATTTACAAGAAAAGAATAAAGCAATGGTATTGCCCAAAGGATGAAAAAGTGTTGCCTGATAGATTCGTAAAGGGCACATGTCCAGTCTGTGGAGCGCCTGACCAATATGGTGAGGCTTGCGAGGTGTGTGCAAGCTGGTATGAGGCGATTGAGCTGATAGACCCTGTTTGTACCTTGTGCGGTGGCAAACCAATAGTTGTGGAAAAGGACCATTACTTTCTAAAACTGTCTGCTTTGACACAGGAAGTACTTAATTATGTGAAACCTAAGAAGTTCTGGAGAAAATCGACCTATAATAAGACCATATCTTGGTTGGAGAAGGAGGGGCTAAAGGACAAAGACATAACAAGGGATTATGATTGGGGACCACCCGCGCCCTTCCCCGGAGCAGAGGGACAAGTACTTTACAACTGGGTTGAAAATCTGCTGGGCTACATATCAGCAACTAAAGACTGGAGCATACAAGTTGGACAGCCGGATGCATGGAAAAAGTTTTGGTTAGATCCAGAGACGAGGCTTTACTGTTTTATAGGAAAGGACAACCTTTTCTTTCACACAATCCTGTTTCCAGCCATACTTATAGCGCATGGTGACTACATTCTGCCCTATAACGTTGTCGTGAATGAGTTCGTGAACCTAGAGGGGCAAAAACTTTCAACAAGTAGAGGTTGGGTAATTTGGCTCCATGAAATGCTTGAAAATTATGAGCCTGATCTAATTAGGTACTACGCCGCGATAATAGCTCCCGAAACTAAGGACTCTGACTTTAAGTGGAAGGATTTCCAAGCAAAAATAAACAATGAACTCGTAGCGACACTAGGTAACTTCATTCATAGAGTGTTGCTATTCGTTCATACAAAGTTTGGGGGCGCAGTTCCTGATCCGGGTGCGCTTGAGTCACAAGATAAAGAACTTTTGGAAAATATGGAAAGATTAGCTGCCATGTTTAAGAATAGAGTGGAGAACTGTCGTTTTAAGTCTGGCTTAAAGATTATTCTGGAGCTAGCCCAGCTAGGGAATAGATACTTGAATGACATGAAGCCATGGAGTGTAGCGGAGAATGCGCCTAGAGCAATATACACGGCGATGCAAGTAGTTAAGGTACTTTGTGTCCTTATGGTACCGTATCTGCCTTTTACAGCCCATAAACTCATGAATATGATGAACCTAAACTTAACTCCAGAAACTGTAAGATGGGAAGAGTTCAGAATACCAATTAAACCGCAACATAAAATTAACAAACCAGAGCCATTATTCAGAAAAGTAACTGACGGCGAAATATCAAAACAAATGGCAAAACTTGGTTTAGCATAAAAAATAAAATTAGGGAAGTCTGAAAGTTGGATCAGTGTGCGTGTGCATTTTCTATTGAAAGTCTTCTAATTCCGAGCTCGGCCACTATTCTTTCTAACTCATATTCTAACTCATTGTCGACAGTGGGTTGAGCAGGGACGGCAGGTTGTGGGATTTTGAATTCCTCATTCGTTTTTGGTAAGTTTACAGCATCAATTTCAGCACTGCTGCTGAATTTGTCACTAAGCCCCGTGAGTATTAACGATACCTGTATGCTCGAAGCATAATAGTTATCGATCCTCGCGCCCCATATTACAAGAGTGTCCATGCCCATTAGCTCCGATATTATCTCTGCTGGTCTTGCAGCTTCGCTCAGCTTCATATCTTCACCACCTGTGACGTGTACTATTGCGCCCGACAGCTTATCGTAGGTTATGTCGAGTAGCGGTGATTGCAAGGCATTGAAAGTGGCTTCTTCAGCCCTGTTTGGTGACGAGGATCTGCCTATACCTAAAGATGCCAAGTTACCCCTTTCAACAAGTGCTTTGAAATCTGCGTAGTCTATGTTTATCAAGCTCGGTTTCACTATCGACTCGGTTATACTAAGCATCATATTGTTTATGACATCGTCAACCAATGAGAAGGCAGTCCTTAACTCATACTGTGGATAGAAATCGAGCAACTTATTGTTATCTATTAGCACCACGGTGTTGCATACTTCTTTTAGCCTTTGCAATCCTTGTATTGCTATTCTCTTTCGAACATTACCTTCGAATTTGAAAGGCAAGGTCGCTACGCTGATAACTATAGCCCCTAACTCTTTTGCTATCGAAGCAATCACAGGCGCACCTCCAGTACCAGTGCCACCGCCCAAGCCTGCCATCACAAAAACTATGTCGGCGTCGCTGAGCAAATTTCTAAATTCGTCCTCGCATTCTTCGGTTGCTATCCTACCTTTTTCCGGGTCTCCGCCAGAGCCCCTAAACCTTGTCGTGTTTTTTCCAAGCACGATTTTGTGATGAGCTCTAATCATCTCTAGATGTTGTACGTCAGTGTTTGCAGCGATCGTTACAACACCATTCAATCCCTGTGATGCCAGTCGGCTGATCGTGTTACAGCCAGCACCACCTATACCGACTAGCTTTATACGAATCCCGTCAACTCTTTCAACATCATTAGAACCAGGGAGCATAATCTCACTCACTTGCCGGCATCTCCTCCATTATGAAATCTCTAACTGCCGTTCTTATTGCCTCAGCCCTGTTGGGGTAAAGCTTTCTTCTTACAAGCTCGTCTATCACGTCGAGGTAAACCTCTGGAAGGTGAACGGTTACGACCTTCACCTATTATCCACCTCCTTTACTTGGAGCAAGGTAAAAATGAAGGTATCAGAAATCCGTTATTAATACGGCTGTATATTCATAAGAGGTACCCATGAGCGATTTTTGTCAAATAAAATCTCATAAAATGACTATCTCCATCGGAAAAACGTACCAAACTTTTCAAAAAAAGATTTTTTAGTCCAAGGGTAGTGGGGAAATTTAGATGCAACGAGATCAAGAACTAACTGAGAAAGTACTTAAAATTGTTAGCGACTTAAGGGCTGAAAGCGAGTCAGGGGCAGTCATATTAGTCGAGGGCAAGCGTGACGAAGAATGCCTTAAAAGACTGGGCATAAAAGGTACAATACTTAAGTACACTTCCATAAGGGCCCTGCTAAGCTGGGCTGAGAACAACAGTACGGCTAAGTTAATAGTGCTGACTGATCTGGATTCTGAAGGGGCAAGCATCGCTAGAAGAGTAGTTGTCAACCTGTCGGGCCGCATGAAAGAAGTCGACGTATCATATATGAGAAAATTATCAATAGTGAGAAAGATTGGTATAAGAGAGATAAAAGACATAGCCAGCATTATACCAGAGAGTTGGCAGGCCTGTTAAATCGGTACTTGCCTTAAAAACTCCTCCATAACCGAGAGCAAGCGTTCTATATCTTCCTCAGAATGCGCCACTGAGGGGGCAAACACCTGCTTGCTAGGTTTCATGCATAAAATGTTGTTGTTAAGCATAAAGTAAAAGCAATCTTTTGCGAGTTTGGTATCACCTATTGCGCTCCTAATGTCTCTTGGTTTTTCTTTTGTGAAGTGAACTGCAAATAGAGACCCTACGCCAGTAACATGAGCACTTACCTTATGTCTGCTGAAAACGTCCTCCAACCCTTTTCTGGCTTTCTCACCAAGTGCGTTTATCTTTGGATACGCATCGCCCTTTATCAGCTCGCTTAACAACGTGTAACCTGCCCTGGCCGTAAGCGGATTCCCAGCATAGGTTCCACCGTGAAACGACATCTCATAATGCTTCCTTTTTGTCTGATCGAGTAATTCCATGATATCCTCTCTACCTCCAAACCCACCAGCAGGAAATATGCCCCCACCGAGGACCTTACCGAACGTAGTAATATCTGCCAATACGCCGTAGTACTCCTGCGCACCACCCTTGGCCAACCTAAAGCCCGTTATTACTTCATCGAATATCAAAAGGATGTCAAGCTCGTCGCAAAGTTCTCTGAGCCCTTTAAGGAATTCTCTATCGGCAGGTATCATGCCGTTGGATCCCATAACAGGTTCTAGAATTATACATGCAAGATTTTCACCTTTTACCTTCTGCCTCACACCATCGAGGTCGTTGAATGGCAAAACTATCGTATCATTCATAACACAGTCCGTTAAACCCAATGATGCTGGTTTGTCTAGCGGTGGGTTAACAGCCTTATGTAGAGCGTCGTAACCACCGTGCCAGTGTCCTTCAAACTTTGCTATCTTGCTTTTCCCCGTGTAAGCCCTAGCAAGCCTAATGGCATACATGTTTGCCTCGGTACCGCTGTTTGTGGCTCTGAATAACCTTACGCTTGGCACCATCTTCGTCACAATTTCTGCTAACTTTATCTCCCACTCATGGCAGAAACCAAGATGGGCACCCAGCTCAAGCTGTTCTTTCGCTGCCCTGATGACTGGCTCATACGCATGTCCCATTATGATCGCTGCGTGTCCCATCCAGAAATCTAAATATTCGTTTCCATCAACATCCCATATCCTGCTACCTTTAGCTCTGGAGACATAAATCGGATACGGTTCCCAGTACTTTATTGCATAAGTAACGCCCCCAGGCAAGAACTTTCTCGCTTCATCATGAAGAATTCGCGATTTTTGCGTCCTAAGCTCGTAAAGTTCCATGATGGAATCACCAACTTACTCCGAAGGTCTTAAGGCTAAAAGCCTAACTTTTGTCTTAGTCAAGCTCAGGCCCCTGACTATGCTTACCTCTATCTCAGCTCCAACTTTTTTTGATTCAATTATCTTTTTTAGCGTCTCGATGGAATTCACGTTTTCACCATCTATCGCGACTATTATGTCACCTTCTCTTATACCGGCCAAGTGGGCTGGACTATTCGGTGCAACCCTATAGACCAGAACACCTTCATCAACTGGAAAGTTATAGTATGTTGACGTCGTAGGATTAAGAGATATGCCCACTATGCCGAGCCACGGTCTTCTAACGTAACCTACTGTAATGATGTCCTCGGCCACTTTTTTCACGGTATTTATTGGTATTGCGAATCCAATGCCCTGGGCAAACGGTATTATGGCTGTTGTAATCGCTATAACTTCGCCCGCTAAGTTTATCAAGGGGCCCCCGCTATTTCCCGGATTTATAGCGGCATCTGTCTGAACGAGACCCTCCATCAAACCAAAGCGCGTCTGTATGTTTCTGTTTAGCGCGCTGATTACACCCATAGTTACTGTAGGACCGCCTGCCAAACCAAACGGGTTCCCGATAGCTATGACGAATTGTCCAACTTTAAGTTTCGAAGAATCTCCTAACCTAGCCGCCTGTAGGCCTTTTCTATCAACCTTTATGAGAGCAACATCAGTCATGATATCTTTGCCGATAACCTCACCGCTCAGGACCTCGCCGTTGTATAGTGTAACGTTTATTCTTTGAGCCGCTTCGACTACATGCGCATTGGTTATAATGTACCCGTCTGAATCAAACACTATTCCTGAACCTACACCACTTACAGGCGCAATTTCAAAAGGAGAGACTTGAAGGAAGTGGATCGTGCTAACGTTTACCACAGAAGGCATAACTTTTTCTACAATGGAAGTTATCTTATCTTCATCTATTGTAACCATGGCCATTTTTTATAGCGCCGCATACCTTTATATTGTTATCGTCACATATTTTAACGGAATATGGCTACGAAAGGATATACCATCAGGTTTGAGGATGTCTGGAAGATTTACCGAATGGGTAACATAGAGTTTCCAGCACTACGAGGCGTCACATTATATATTGAAAGCGGCGAGTTCGTCGCGGTTGTTGGACCGAGTGGTAGCGGGAAATCTACCTTACTTCACATAGCTGGCGCTTTGGATAGACCGACTAAAGGCAAAGTCTTCATAGACGGCGTAGACATTTCTATGTTAAATGATGCTGAACTAAGCGTGCTAAGGAACAGAACCGTAGGTTTTGTATTTCAAGCATACAACCTAATCCCCAGATTAACCGCCAAACAAAATGTAGAACTCCCTTTAATGCTAAGGGGTGTTCCTCCAGACGAAAGAGAGAAGTTAGCGATAAGGGCGCTCGACCTAGTTGGGCTAGCATCAAAGTATAACAATAAACCTACGGAGCTGAGTGGAGGCGAGCAGCAACGTGTAGCTATAGCAAGAGCTATAGTAACCAACCCGAAAATTCTGCTATGCGATGAGCCTACTGGCAATCTTGACTCAAAGTCTGCAGAGGGTGTTATAAACGTAATAAAAGACATAAATAAAAGGCATGGGTCCACGGTTGTTGTGGTAACCCATAACATGGAGATAGCGGAATCCGCTGATCGAATAATCAGGCTGAGGGATGGGATGGTTTATGAAAAACCATAAGATCATTTTAATGTTATTCTCAATAACATTTGTGCTTGCACTTATAAATTTGGTAAGCGTGCATTCAGAAAACATAATAGCCGTGGATGCGTTCTGGGGCGACCCAAGCAACAAGATCGAAGTTGACGCAGGTGACA
The DNA here is from genome assembly GCA_964655015.1 of uncultured Nitrososphaeria archaeon. Taxonomy (GTDB): domain Archaea; phylum Thermoproteota; class Nitrososphaeria_A; order Caldarchaeales; family Wolframiiraptoraceae; genus Terraquivivens. Next base: position 56,668 of record CAZZKR010000025.1, on the reverse strand, counting down.
AAAACGTACCATTGACTTTACAGATGGTTAATGCAAGAAAAGAACAAATTATAGGTGTAAGAGGTTATCTCGTCCTCCCTGAGGGGTTTGAAGATTCTTTAACGAAGTCCAGATTTACCCGCGAGGCCGTCTATGTAGATCCTGTACCAAGCGGAAGATCCTTTACACTTCACTACCTCATCGATATATCTGACGAGATAAAACCCGGCCTCTACAAAGCATATGCAGTCGTATACTACAAGTACTATGACGAGGATGAAAAAGACCTTGTCATGTCCTCATCGTATGTTTACTTTGATATAAGAGTCACTGGAAAGAGCTTAGCTTCGGTCAAGACGGAATACAAATCTTTGATACCGGGCATGTCAAACGAAGTCAAGATCATAATCTCTAATGATGGTACCGCGGACATGTATAACGTAATGATTTCATTAGGAGACCCGGACATACCAGGTGTGACCTTAATTGATACAAAACGCTCCTGGCAATTTAGTAGAATACCGCCAGGTACCGATGTGATGTTGCCCATACTGCTACAAATAGAAAGCTATGCTGCAAACAAAGCCTTACGCATACCGATAGATATCACATACTTGGACTCGTATGGACAGCAAAAGAGACTTCAACATAACGCTATGTTTCGCATAGGCACATATATAACTGAGAGGATAAGGATCGAAGTGACACTTGATAACGATTTACTATCACCTACGACGGTAAATCAGCTAAAAATGGTTATTCGGAACGAGGGGACAGAGCCTGCTTACTCTGTAGAAGCTGAGCTAACACTTCCGCAGAGTACACCTGCATTTCTTACATTTGTTGGAAAAACTGGCAGGTGGAGTTTGAACGAGTTAAAACCCGGAGAGGAGCAAATAATGGACTTCGAGTTATTCGCCAGTCAGATGGCCTCTGGCAAATCTTTCTTGCTTTCATTGAAACTATCCTATCGCGATATTTACAACAATTCATATGAAGTGATCAGAACAATAGGCATAAGGGTTGCGGACCAACCACTTTCTAAAGCGTTCAAGATAACATCGGAGGCGTACTTAACATCTGGTTCTATAAACAACGTGAGCATACTTGTGAAGAACCTGAAACCATACACATTAAGAGATGTGTCGATAACTTTGGAATCCACAGCTAGTTGGTTAACCCTGCTGGAGGGCGCCAGAGAATATTTCAAAGAAATACGTCCAGACGAGGAAATTGAGTTAAACGTTCTGATCTTTGTCTCGGAGCAGACTTTTGAAAAACTATCCACCGTTGGATACTCGACGTACATAAACGTGAATGTCGAGTATATAGATTGGCAGGGCATAACAAAAACAGAAAGTTACAAGCTTGGATACTATGTTAAGGGCATAATAGACTTAAAACTTCAGGACTTAAACTTTGAGGTCATAAATAAACAACCATACATTGTTGGAAGGTTGTTAAATGAAGGGAATGAACCGGCATTCTTTACGAGAATTTTGTTGGTTGATGGTAATAACGTTATACGTCCGCTTAGGTCCGTTTATCTCGGGGATGTGAATCCAAATGCTCCTTTGATGTTTAATCTACCAATAGTCGTCGTAGGAAACCTCACACCCGGTGTTATACCGGTAAAAATCTTAGTCGAATACAAAGATACGTTAAGGAACAACTTTTCGAAAACGTTTGTGTATGATGTGGTAATCACGAGTAGCTGGCCGCAACCTCAAGAAAAAACAGGCATTGTTCTGACCGATAGTGTCTGGTATACAGCCGCCGTCTTAATAGCTATAGCTGCCGTAGCTTCTGTCGTATCAGCAATAAAGATAGGGGGGAGAAGGAGACGAAAATCGTTGATACAGTCTGGTACGCCTTCGGCGGCTTAAGGACTCGCAGGGTAAGGACTGTTCTGACCGTCGTAGGCATAATGATAGGAACTGCATTAATAATATCCCTAGTATCGAACACCGAAGGTCTAAACGTCTTAATAGATGACGTTCTCTCGAAGATAGGTGTCAACAATATATTCGTAACACCCTCCGGAACGGTATCTGCCCGGGCTGGTCCGAGAGAGACCCTAAAGCTGACGGATACCGATGTCATGTTGCTCGCAAACTTACCAGGGGTTAAGGCTGTCAGCCCGTTCTATCTTTCTCGGGGCAAGCTTATAGGCGGTGGCTTCGAGCAAACAGTTTCCATAATAGGTCTGGATCCGACCTTGACATATCAAATATTACCCGATTTGGAAATCTATCAAGGTGAAGATCTATCACCGAACGACATGGCAACGGTAGCTATAGGATACGATGTTGCATTCCCACCCGGAGAGTTAGGTAAGAACATACCCCTATACAGTAGCGTGACACTAGAACTTACAGTTGAAGGGCAACGCGTCACGAGGTCCTTTATCGTCGGAGCGATATACAAGAAGTTCGGTTCGACCCCATATCTTGACGTCGATAAAAGCATCATGATAACCATACCGCAGGCGCGCAGTATTTTCAAGTCTACGAGTTATCCTAGCATCGTGGTGATTGTAGAATCTACGGATTTTGTCGAACCTACCATCGAAGCCTTGAACAACATCTACGGAAAAGATGCGGACTTGATTAGCCCCTTAACGATAGTAAGGCAGGTGAAGACAATACTCAATAACTTCACGATATTCCTCCTAGTGGTGTCCAGTATAGCGCTAGTAGTCGCTGGTGTAGGTATTATGAACACTATGTTCATGACCGTTATGGAGAGGACAAAGGAAATAGGCATACTTAGGGCCTTGGGCTTTTCTCAAAAGGATGTTGCAAAAATTTTCCTAGCAGAGTCAACATTAATAGGCATAATAGGGGGCTTACTCGGCATGGTTCTAGGAAGCTTGTTAGCTATGTCACTCGGGGGGATGTTTTCGTCTTTCCTGATTGGAATGAGCGGAAATCCGGTGTTATACCAGCCTAGGATAACGCTGACAACGCTAGCAGGTAGTTTTTTGTTTGCCGTCGTCGTAGGTCTTCTCTCTGGCATATATCCAGCTTTAAGAGCGGCAAGGCTAGACCCAGTACAGGCACTTAGAGCCGAATAAACCCCACGAGTTAAGTTATGCATATAAGTTAACGTAAAAATAAATAATTGAGAAGTGGAAATTATGTACACTCTATTTATAACAGGAACTGCAGGATCTGGTAAATCGACCCTGACCGGGTCATTTAGCGAGTGGCTTCGTGACCAAGAGCAGTCGACCATAACGGTTAACCTAGACCCTGCGGCAACAGTTCTGCCCTACGAGCCTGACGTGGATGTAAGAGAGATGGTCGACTATGAAAGGATAATGGTAACCCGAAGACTCGGACCGAATGCAGCACTAATAGCATCTGTAAGAGAGATTGCTAGACATATAGAGGAACTAAGAGAAGAAGTTAATTCGTTCAACGTTGATTATGTGCTCGTTGATACGCCGGGTCAGCTTGAACTCTTCGCATTCAGGAAAGAGGGAAAAATAATCGCCAAAAGCCTTACTGACGGTTCCAAAGCGATGCTGTTCCTTCTGGACCCAATGTTCTGCATTAATCCGAAAAACTTCGCCGCAAGCATATTCCTTTCCGTATCGATATACCTAAGCTTCGGCATGCCTCTCGTTATGGCATTATCAAAAGTTGATGCTATACCAAAAAAATACGTAAATAGGATACTCAGATGGGCTGAATCGGATGAAGCATTCTTGCTAGATCTGGAGAATAAACTTAAAGGAGCTCAAATGCTACTCGCGAGGGATGTTGCAAAAGCCGTGTTCGACGTGAGTAGTTTTATTCCCATAATACCCGTGTCAGCCCTTAATATGAGTGGCCTTGTTGAACTTCATGGTGCTCTCACAAGGATATTTAGCGAGGGCGAGTTAGAGCTTAGGTAGAAAGTATTTGCATTTGTCAAGCGTTTTAAACATTTACATCAATGTCAAAACGTAGAGGCTTATATAATCCTAAAACTTTCAAAGGAGAGAGAACAATGGCATACGAAGATACGGAAGTCGAGCAACTAAAGGAGAAAGTCAGGGAGTTAAGCGGTGTAATAAAGCAAATCGAGGCCATGTTCAGCGAGGCATCAAGAGCGCTAGATTCTCTCCGCGAGCAGAAAAAAGAGGTGAGGCAGAAGCTTCAAGAAAAGTTAAATGAAAAGAAGAAGCTTTTGGAAGAGTATAAGAAACTGAAGTCTGAGTTGAAGGCATGCTACGCTTCGAGAAGTGAGCTTATCAAACAACTGAAGAGTATCGAAAACGACGTAAGATATCCAAAGAGCGATGTTAGCATAGATGAAATAAATGAGAAGATCAAAAACATAGAGTGGACAATACATACTTCGATACTAAAACCGAGCGAAGAAAGAAGGCTTTTCCTTGAGTCCAAAAAGTTAGAGGAGGTTGCAATATTGATTAAAAAACGGGAAAGCCTCATCGCGAGCATTAACGCTCAGAATGATAAAATTAATTCGATAGGAAACGAGTTGAATACAACAAAAAGCATGTTGGAAGACATTAGCGAAGAAATTAGCAGAATGAAAGAAGAATACGAGAATTTGAAGAAAAAGTACGAGGAGAAGTGTAAAGATTACATGGAGATAAAGGAGAGACTTAGCAGGGCTGAGGCTGAGCGAATATTATTCCAATCTAAGTTGACATTGTTGATGGAACAGTTAAAGACCACCATGGACAATACGGTGAAACGGAAAGAAGAAGAGGCTAAAAAGCGCGTTATTTCTGAGGTAAAACAGAGGCTATTAAAAGGTAAGAGCGTAACATTCCAAGAATTGAAACTTTTGCTTGAGAACGATGAGGAGTTTAAACTTTAGAATGCGAAGGACGGATAACGTATTCCAATGTTTTTAGAATGGTTAACGTTATATTAGACTGAGTGGAAATAATTGTAACGGAAAAATAGCATGGAAAATTCGGAAAAAAGACAAGAGAAGCTCCTAATTCTTGTAGTTGATAGGGACAATGATGTTGGTAAGAAGACGGGTATAAAAACACCCATCGTGGGGAAAGAGAGCAATCTAGAGGCAGCAAAAAGCCTTGCCTTGGCGGATCCAGAGGAGTCCGACGCGAATGCCATGTTTGGTGCCATTAAACTGTACGACGAACTTGCTAGCAAGTATGGAAAAGAGAATGTCGAAATTGCGACCATAGCTGGTAGCGAAGAGGGCGGTTACTGGTCTGATGAAAAAATAAGGCGCGAGTTAGATGAGGTTTTAAAAAACTTTCCCTCATCTGCCTGCATCTTTGTTAGCGATGGTGTTACTGATCAACTCGTCTCCCCAATCATTTCATCGAAATTGCCTATAATTTCTGTCAAGAAAGTTGTAGTCAAACAAAGCGAGAGTATCGAGCATACATGGCTCCTATTCGGAAGGTACCTAAAGATGGCGATATTCGACATCAGATATTCTAAAGTTATTCTAGGAATACCAGGCATATTGCTAGTTTTCATAGGCACCCTCTACGCTCTTGGTTTGATGAATCTACCAATACTTTTAGTGATTCTGGGCATAGCATTATTCATCAGAGGTTTTGGGATCGATAGTTCGGTAGCAGCAAAGTTCAGAACGTTATCAAAGTTCATATCTTCTCATCCTTTGATGCAGCTGAGAATCTTCGGCATAATTTCATCGCTGATTATTTTACTCATAGGCATTTATTCGGGCTACATTGGCGCGTCTTCAGCATTACCAAAAAATGCACAATTGCCATCAATCTCTGAAGACTTTTATTACTGGTTAGGAATGTTGCCCACACTTGCAGGTCAATTCCTGCTTGGGGGCATAGACCTAATTTTTGTAAGCCTATTAGTCATGGCCCTTACGTATGCTATATACTACATAATTTTAAAGAACGTAAAATTCTGGAGAACCGTTCAAGCAACCGTTACACTGATATGGTTATGGGCGCTCTTGAAAAGGGTCGGATTGGTACTTTTGGACACATCTGCTATGACGTTTGGTCCTCATGTGGTAATGCTACTTACGATAGGACTTTTAGGTATACCGGCTCTAACGATAACATTCATAGTTACAAGATACTTGAGAAAAGTATACGCGCCATACTTTAAGAAAACAAAGTGAGGGGGTCGCATGATTCAGAGATTGCTGAAGCTGTTTGGTGCTTATTGGTTATATGAATTGTGGTTAACGAATAGCATTAAGAATGGCCCCATACCAAAGCACGTAGCGTTAATCTTGGACGGGAACAGGCGCTGGGCTAGGAGTAAAGGTTTTGATTATAGTTATGGGCACAAAATTGGAGCGGATGTCGCAGAGAGGGTTCTTGAATGGTGCATTGAGCTAAAGATCCAGACAGTGACACTTTACGTTCTTTCTACTGAAAATTTGAGGAGGAGCCAAGAGGAACTATCAGAAATATTCAAGTTGATAAAGGAACGCGCGGAAAGGCTTGTGAATGATCCTAGGATACATAACAATCGTGTAAAGGTCACGATAATCGGTAGAAGACATCTCATACCAGACGACGTCAGAAGGGCACTCGAGACTCTAGAGGAAGTAACCAAAGAGTATAACAATCATTTCCTGAATATCGCAGTAGCCTATGGCGGAAGAGCTGAAATAGTTGATGCCGCAAAGAAAGTGGCACTCATGGTGAAAGAAGGGAAACTTTCTATTGATGAAATTGACGAAAAAATCATCGAGTCAAATTTGTACACATCCGGCATACCAAACTCTGATCCCGACTTGGTAATCAGGACGTCTGGTGAGGAGAGAATAAGTAATTTTCTATTGTGGCAGTCCGCATACAGTGAGCTCGTTTTTCTTGATGTCTTCTGGCCAGAATTCAGAAAAATAGATTTTCTACGAAGTATCAGAACATACCAACAACGTAATCGTAGATTTGGAGTTTAATGTGTATAGGGATTAAACGGTGCCTTAGATAACCGTACAGCACTATCCTTCTTGATTACCAAAGTATCTTCAAGTCTTATACCGTATTGTCCTGGAATATACACACCAGGCTCGCATGTCACAACCATGTTTTCAGCGAGCAGGTCTTTGCTATTAGGTGATATTCTTGGCGGCTCGTGAACGCTTAACCCTATGCCGTGTCCCAAGCTATGGACAAAATACTCAACAAACCCAGCATTTTCTATAAACTGTCTCGCAACCCTATCAACGGACGAAGCTGAGACCCATGCCATCATATGCTCCTCAGCTAAATTTTTAGCCTCCTCGACCAATTTGTAAACCTTCTCAATTTTGTCCTGTACTTTATCTCCTACAAAAAACGTTCTCGTTACATCTGCCGAATACTCGCTTACTGATGCACCCAAGTCTATAACAACAACGTCGCCGGCCTGAAGTTGTCTATTACCCGGACCACCATGAGGTAAAGACGACTTTGTACCGGAGGCCACTATTATGTCAAATGCGACTCTATCCGCACCACATCTTAGTAGCTCCTCTGTTAGTTCTGCCTTCACATCCTGTTCAGTCACACCTGGCGATATTAAATCGGAAGCGATTTCCATACCTACATCAGATATTGCCGCTGCTTTTGCTATCTTCTCAATTTCCTTTTCATCTTTTATGGACCTTAACTTCCAAACAAGATCGGATGACGGAATTAAATGTAGAAACCTCAACTTTGACGATAACTTCCAGAAGGATTCGGCGTCCATGTAGTCGAACCCAACATCCCCGACCAGCTTACCCAACTCATCCGCGAGCTCTTCTTTGAACATGTCATAGCTCTTTGTTTTAATCACCTCAACACTCGGTATTACCTGCTGGACAGCCAACTCGTAGTAAAGAGGTAACGTATAAAGTCTGACGGAGCCGTCAGACATTATTACGGCCGCGCCCTCGCCCTTAAATCCTATAAAATAGTAAAGATTTTCGGGTAACGTCAGCAAATACGCGCTGAAAGCCCTCCCTTCCATCAGATCTAAAAGGCGTTTTATTCTCTCCATTTATACACCAGCTACCCTTTAACCTAAGCGGAAAAGAGCGAAACGGCTAATATAACCTTTAAACTTCAGAATTTGCCAGGGTAGCATATTATACCAGTAAGACGCGATTGTGGTGCTGTGATATGCGCCCTCTCTTCCAACAGTATAAACAAATATTGCCCGTCCAATCAAAGAGGTTAAAGAGGCCGTAGGGCGCGTGGGATGGTTTACATTAAAAAATTATCACTTCATGCGTTCAAGTCCTTTGGTCAAAGGAAGGCTACGGTTGAGCTAGTCAAAGGTCTGGTCGTAATTACCGGCCCAAATGGTGGCGGCAAGTCTAATTTGCTTGATGCTATTAGGTTTGTAACGGGCGAGCTGAGTCCGCATGCTTTAAGAGTGGGCAGACTCTCCGAATTAGTTCATGAAGATAGTAGAGGAAAAGCAGCATACGCCAAAGTATCAATAACTTTAGACAACTCGGAAAAAGCGCTACCGATAGAAACGGATGAGGTTACGATTACTAGGAAGATTTACCAAAGCGGCGAAAGTGAATATTACATAAATGGAAGATCGGCATCGAGGGGAGAATTGTTAACGTTACTTTCAGCCGCTAACATAAGACCTTCAGGCTTTAACATACTACCCCAAGGCGCGATATTGAACCTGGCTGAAATGAATCCTGACGATATGCGTAAATTGATAGAAGAGGTTGCGGGAATAGCGGAGTACAATAGGAAAAAAGCCGAGGCGGAAGAGCAACTTGCGCTGGCCGACAAGAACTTGGAAATTGCTAAGGCCAGCACCGCTGAAGTTAGAACGAGAGTTAAGCAGCTCGAGAAAGAGAGGAACCAGTATCTCAGGAAGAAGGCCGTAGAGGCAGAAATTGCCAAACTCAAAACTCTTCAATATAGACTGGAGATGGAAAAAATCTCCGAAGTCCTTAGGACTGTACAATCAAAAATCGATAATATAACTGAACAGGTTCGCATATTAGAGGGGGCAAAACAAGAAGTATCAGCAAGGCTTGCGGAGCTTAAATCTAACTTACAAGCAACGGAGAACGAAATATCTGAGATAGAACAGAAATTATCAAAATTCGTAAAAGAGCGACAGGAAGTGTTCGAAAAAATCATGAAGTTAAGACTCGATATAAGGGATTCTGAAAATCGTGTAGGAATTTTGGAGAAGGAGTCTGCGCACATACAACAAAAGATTGCCGAGCTCGAGTCGGCGATATCGCTTTCTGAACAGGAGCTTAGTGAACTTGAGCTAAAGATTAGGGAATGTTCGAATGATAAGGAACAACTGGAGAAAGAAGTTGCAAAGATGTCTGATGAAGTAAACGGACTGAGGAGTGTTGTTAAAGAACTTGAGAAGAAGTTAAATGAAGTCAAATTATCAAAGATTAAGGAGGAAAGGGCACGGTCCGAAGCATACTTAAGGCTCGAAAACATTAAGAACAGTAAAGAGCAACTAATGAAGGAAAAAGAGGACATATGCAGAGAGCTCTCAAAGATTACGAACAAAATTGCTGAGGTTGACAAGGAGCTTGAAAACCTGCTTTCCGAGGTACGCATAACAGAAGAAGAGGTAGCGAAGCTTAACCAAGAGTTAAGCGGTTACATGTCCTTGATTGGACGTTACTCGGAGGTCATCGCGCGTGCAGACGACGTTATTAACAAGACCGAGGCCCTTATAACAGAGTTAAAGATACGATTAGCGACTCGGCCTGAAGATGAGGCGTCAAAGAAATTTGAAGATTTTGCTAAGCTGTTGGCCGAGAAATTTGTGGATGGTGTTGTTGGGACGTTGGGTAGTCTTGTCAAATCTCTGCCTGAACTCGATGAAAAGCTCGACGTAGTCCTCAACGAGTGGACAAATGCGATCGTGACGGATAACTATGCTGTGACACGGTTGTTATCTGAAATGTTCGCCTCTCTTGATTTTGAGTGTAAGTTATTAACGTTAAACGGCAATCTAGACAAAACAAATTGCGACGATTTAGAAAAATTTCGAGCATGGGTTAGGGACAATGTAGAATTTTCTAATGATTTCGAGGAGGCGTGCAAAAAGGCAATGCAAGGCAAACTAGTAATTTTGGATAAAGGAATAATTTGCTATCCCGGCGGTTTTGTTAAGGTTGTTAGTGATGAGAGAAGCAAAACAAGAATGTTACGTGATGAGCTAGAATATCTTGAATCCTATCTTGGAAACATAAAACTTAAGCTGAATGAAGTAAGGTTAAGACGCGATGAGGTTGTAAAAAAGGCAGAGTTTGTAAAAATCGAGGTCCAGAAGCAACAAGCAAAGCTTTCTTCCCTGAATGCAGATATTAAATCGCTCAATGCCGAGCGTAAATTATTGGAAGAAACACTTTCGCAATTGATGGCTAGGGAGAAGAGGATAGACGAAAGGATGGAGACTCTAGCCAAAGAAGAAGAGAATATCAAGGAAAGGTTATCTGAAATTGTTAGCACAGAACCGGTTGACGAGGAGAAAAAACTAAAGATAGAGGAAGATTTTGAACTGGCTTCATCAAAACTAAAAATCCTAGAGTCGAAATACACAGAGTTGAAGATACAGTTAGCGGAGAGATTCACCTCTCTTAAAAGTTTAGAGGATTCAAAAAGGAAAATCCTAAACTTGATAAACCGATATAGATCAGAGGTCGAGTCACTTAACCGCTCTTTGGAGGCCAGCAAGCTAAGGGTGGACGAGGAGAAAAAACTAAGATCAGAGCTCGAATCTAGTTTAACTTTATTGGAAAGTGAACTCCGTAAGCTGGACCAAGAGATTGAAAACCTGTCGATAAAACATAAGGAGCTGATTAAGATTAGGGATGAATTAAGACAGACAATATCCATGCAAGCTGAAGAGGAAAACAAGATATCTGAAAAGTTAAAAGGGTTATGGTCGGAGCAGCAAGAAGCCAGGCTTGAGAGTGTGAAATTAGAATCCCAGCTTCAAATGGTGATGGGAAAACTATCTGAACTTGGCGATGTTGATGCTACGGAGTTGTTGACACTCGAGCCTACGCTTAGAGAGCAGATGCTCGTGGCATTAGAGGCGGAAAGAGATGAGCTCTCCTTTGTAAATCAGCTGGCTCCAGAACAGTACGAGGCTTTAATTGGAAACTACAAACTCAGATCCGTCAGAATAAGCGAGTTAGAGTTAGAGAGGCAAGAGATAATCAACTTTATAAAGATGGTAGAAGGAGAGAAATTAAGAGCTTTCTTCACAACGATGGAAAAGGTTTCCGAAAAGTTTGCGGCATACTTTAACAGACTTACGAAGGGTGTGGCTTGGCTTAGGCTTGTTGATGAGACAAAACCGAGCGATTCGGGTGTTGAGGTTGTAGTACAGTTTCCTGGAAAGCCCCAGCGTTCTTTGAGAAGCGTTAGTGGAGGCGAGAGGTCTGTCGCGGCTGTATCGCTCCTGATGGCACTACAGGGCCTCACACCTGCTGACTTTTACATTTTTGACGAAATAGATGCCCACATGGACGTAGCCTACACGGTCGCATTAGCCGAGTTACTGAAGGAGATGTCAGAAAAGACGCAGATAATAGTCATAAGCCTCAAAGACGTGCTGGCCGAAAAAGCTGATCAGCTCATCGGCGTTTATATGGACAGGGGCGAATCTAAGATAATTAGGACAAAACTGGAGGGGGTCAAGGCTGGCTGACGTAGAGGAAAAAATTCAATGGATTAGATCTCCGTGGCGCGTACTCTTCGATGTCACAAACTGGGATAAGCTAAGAGTTTGGGAGATTAACTTAAGAGAATTATTGAGCTCTTTAGCCACGGTTCTAAAGAGAAAAGAATTGTTTGATTTTATTTCATCAGGGATTGCTGTATATTCCGCTGCAACTTTGCATAGAATGAAGACAGAGAGACTACTCGATGCAGATGAAGTACCTGTCATAAAACAAAAGCAAGAATACTTTGTACCACCCCCGATATTTCCGCCATTAAGGGGTGAATTCGTGACGACCACAATACTTGAGCTAATTGATGCTCTAAAGCGTGTTCTCTCCGAGCCGCAACCACAGCGTAAGCAAGACAATATCGAACAACAGCAGCTGAACATCGAGGACTTCATCATAAAGATCGAGGAAAGAGTGGAGGAGTTCTACAATTTTATAAAAGGCGTTCTGGAAAGTAAAGGAATCGTAACTTTAGAGGAAATCATGAGCGGTGTTGATAGGTTAGAGGCGGTAAGACGTTTTATACTGCTCCTATTTATTGCATCAAGGGGCATGATAACGATAATTGAAAATGATGATGGGAAAGTTCTGATATCCTTAGGTGAGACGCATGGATGAAAAAAGAAAGGCTTGGATGAAGGCAGTTATTGAGTCGCTACTTTATGCATCCGACAAACCTGTTGAGTTGCAAAAACTCATGAATGCTGTGGGCACAACTTCAAAAAGCACAATCAGAGAGATCATAAACGAAATATCTACCGAATACGAAAACTCTAACCATCCTTTTAGGATTAAAAAATTGGAGGGTGAGAGGTACTTTCTGTGCCTAGCACCTGAATATTCAGAGATAGTCAGGAAGTATGTGAAGAAACCACTTTTGAGTACAGCTCTACTTAAAACGTTGTCGTTTATAGCATACCATCAGCCGGTAAGTCAAGCGGTTCTGGCGGCAGCCAGGGGAAAGGAGGCATACAAACACGTTAAACAGCTAATCGAAAAGGGATTGGTTGAGGCAGAAAAATCCGGTAGAACGCTCCTACTTAGGACTACCCAACTGTTTGCAGACTATTTCAACATCAAGAACAACCCCCAAGAAATAAGGAAGTACATAGAGGGGTTGCTGGGGAAGGACCCCAATAAAAGTTAAAAAGCTCCTTTCATTTAAAAAGGAGTTGCTATGGTACAGTGGCATACTGACATACATAAACGAAAACCGACTGGCGGTAAGAGGATTCCATACAGGAAGAAGAGGAGGTATGAGCGTGGAGGAGAGCCGAGGCTGACTGTGGTAGGCGATAGAAAAATAGATATTAAAGATGCTTTTGGTGGAGGGATTAAGGTAGCAGTGGTTTCCGACAATATGGTAAACGTTTACAACCCGATCACAAAAAGGGTCGAAAGGACCACAATAATCCGGGTTAAATCTAACCCTTCCAATAAGGATTATGAAAGAAGGGGCATAATCACAAAGGGCGCAATAGTTGAAACGCCGCTCGGGGATGCGAAGATTACTTCAAGACCTGGCAGGGATGGTGTTCTAAACGCAGTTCTTATCGCCCCTGCTGGTTAGCCTTGGCATAAATTCTACAAAGAGTGATACTTTACATGATTAAACGTGAAGGGTTCATAATATGGCCCACATACTTTGACAGAACGCTGAGCCGGAGCGAGGGTAGGAGGGTGCCATTACCACTTTCATCGAGACTGCCCACTGTCGAAAAATTGAGTAAGGCTGCTCAAAGGCTCGGATGGTACGTCAAAGTTGAGGTTGCTGCTCATCCTAAAACGCATTGGAAAAAAACCGGAAGGCTCATAGTTAGGCCAGATAAACCATTAAACAAACAGTCCGTCATCAAAGCCTTAGCACAGGAATTATTGAGGCAAGAAACAAAAGCGTGATAAAATCTTAAATGTAACCAATTATAGATATTAATCATGTCTAAGCTGAAACGCGGGCCCGTATTTTTGGGCATCCTACTTCATAATGTAGGTAATGAGGCCGTATTGAAGGGGAAAGCTGTTCCGAGACTGGGGGTTAAAGCCTATGATGAGGAGCTTAACGATGTTGGTTATGTAACCAACATTTTTGGGCCAGTTAACTCGCATTTTGTGGCCATAAAGCTTACAACAGATAAGAAGTATCCACAAGGTTCAAAATTTTACATCATGGAGTGAGACTTTTGTCGCGAATTATACATGACGAAACGGTAACAAAATGTCCTGAGTGTGGTAGTTCAAATCTGTTGTTTGATAAGCTCAGCGGAGAAGTAGTTTGCGTGGATTGCGGTTACGTTATAGTTAACGTTACGGCCGACTTAGGGCCTGAATGGAGGAGCTTCGACCAAGATAGAGATGGAAAAAGGGTACGAGTCGGCGCTCCGGTAACTTTAGTTATGTATGATATGGGTCTCTCGACCAAGATAGGATGGAAGGATACAAAAGGCACGGACGTTTCGGATATACAAGTCGAAACATTATCTGCTATTAAGCGATGCGATAAAATGACGTTAATGAATGGTACCGCAAGAAGTTCCATTAGAGGTCTATCGGAAATTGCGGCGATATGTCTGAAGCTAGGTCTACCCACAAACATCATGGAAACTGCGAGCCTCATATACAGAAAAGTAGTAAGGACAAGCGTTATGCGCGGTAGATCTATAAGAAATACGGCAGCGGCCGCCGTTTATTTAGCCTGTAAGCAGTGCGGCATCCCAAGGATGTTAAGCGAGATAGCTGCGGCATTGAATTTGAACAAAAAAGAGATAACAAAATGTTATAGATTTCTCATCAGCAAGTTAAACATAGCACCACCTTCACCGGATACCAAGCTGTACGTTTCAAGGTTTGTTAATAACTTCAAGGTTAAGGGCGATGTTGAGAGATTGGCGGTTGAATTGCTAGAGCATGCGAGAGCGTGTGGCTTGATAGACGGTAGAGGCCCCGTGGGTCTGGCGGCAGCCGCAACGTATCTAGCGGCGATGCTTATGGGGTACAAGTTAACACAACGAGAGGTTGCTGAGGTCGCAAGGGTAACAGAAGTAACCATCAGGAATAGATATAAAGAGTTGCTAACAAATATTAGAATACGTATCGAGCTGGAAACAGAATAGTGTTTAAATATTGCCAACAAAATATTTGTAAACAAGGCAATCTTAGGAATAAAAAACTAATCGGATACGTTATTCAATTACGGTGTGATAAGTATGCAGATGAAAATGACAAAACTTGAGGAGCGGGCAATAAAACTTCTACTGAAATATGAAGATAAAGGCATACTTCAATCCGAGCTTTGGCATAAGCTAGGTGTTACAAGCAGGGAAGGGTCTAGGATAGCTATAAAGTTAGAAAAGAAAGGGATAGTAAAGCGGGTTAAGGAGTTCGCGAACGATAGGTGGACCAGAAGGTTAGTTCCACTGATAAGACAGCTGAGCATTGAGCCCATCAAAGGTGCTCCATGTCCATCATGTCCACATGAAAACACATGCGGCTTGGATAAGATGATAACACCTTGTACGTGTGTGCAGTTAGAAGAGTGGATAATGGGACAACATACTAACACGTCCAGCCAGGTCTAACACATGCTTAGAAAACATCCTTCTAGAGATTACTACACTACGCTAGCAAAAAAGCTTGGGCTATTTTCAAGAGCTGCCTTTAAGCTCCAGTATGTACAGAGGAGGTATGGCTTTCTAAAACCGGGTGACAAAGTCATAATCTTAGGTTCGGCACCAGGGGGTATGGCGCAATTAGCGGCTAAGTACGTTGGCCCGCGAGGGCTTGTCATCGCCGTAGATGTGAAACCCCAGAATTTTAAGATCGCGGATAATGTTATAAACATAACCTCAGACGTTTTAGATCCTGAAGTAACAAAAAAGATAAAGGAGGCTTTGAGGGGCGAGCTTGCTGATAAGTTGATATCAGATTTGGCGTCGAACTTGACAGGAATTAGGGAGGTTGACATACCGAGACAACTTGAGCTTGTTGAAGCTGCATTAAGGATAACAAGTGAGCTAGTCCGCAAGGGCGGCGGTATCTATCTGAAACTTTTTGAAAGCCCCGAGGTAAAAAGCATTGAAGACAGGTTGCGCCTTATCTTTCAAAAAGTTAAGCGGGTTGTCCCAACAGCTACGAGAAAACACAGTTCTGAGATATTTCTATTGGCATTGGATAAGAAATAAAGTATGCAACATGAGGTTAAGCTTTAAGGACTTTGTTCTTACTGGCTAAGTTTTTGAGGATGTAAGCTCGGAAAACACCCGTTCAACGACTTCACGCGGAGCGTCGGTCTTAAAGCCTTGTCCATCAAAGTGTGTTAACGATGCGTTGAAGCCAATGGATCGGAGCTCATCCACGATGCTAGCGGGTTTTGGTGCTCTTGACTTAAGCCTCTTACCAATTTCGTCAACCCTGTAATAGAATGGGATTGTCTGGATTTCTTCTGAAATCTTTCTTAGCAAGCTGTAGGCCTCCTTCATGTCGGCCTCGTATGCCATCCCCAATGCCTTTAGGACGAGGTCTTTCGAGGCCAACTCTCCAAGCCATAATGGACCGAAAACTCGCGGGACGGAGCTACAAACTTCGCATAGCTTAATGGGTTCGACGTAACTCGACCATTGAACACTACCGCACGATTTGCACTCGTACATCCATCCGACATTCTTGAGCGATTCCTTAGCCAGGGTCTTGCCGTAATTTAGTCTCACGAACGTCCTTATGTAATGCCTCCTGTAGAATGTCAAAATTGGTGAGATACTCATTCCAATCCTAGCCGCGGTTCTTGCCACAAAGCCCAACAAGATTCTCGCGGCCGTTTCCTTTGAGTATGGCGACGCATAGGGTACCGCGTCATATTTCCTTATGCATGAAAGGGGGTTCGTTCCGCAAAGCGGTGCTAAGTCCGTCGCCGTAACGCCGAGCAAACCCCCGCTTTGGCAGGAACGTATTGCGTTCTCGAGAAAAGGCGCAGGTGAGCCTGCGGGGTCCACATCCACGTAGTCAAACCTAAGCTTCCCGGTGGAATGTGTTGCAAGGAGTGCGTTCGCGTCGAGGTTGTAAACTTCGGTTATCTCGGCTAGGCCGGCTGCTTCTACGTTCTTCTTCATCAAAGAATAGGCAAACCTGTTTATGTCATTCAGAACAAGTTTTGAGACAATCCCTGTCTCAACGGCGATCCTTATGCCCCTAACGCCGCAACCAGCCAAGGGCTCGCAAACCCTTATACCCTTCCTATCAAAATATGCCCCAACCATCAGAACGGCCATATCGCGTGATAACTTAGAGTGCGGGTTGAAGAAGACGGGCATGCCGCTCGGCGAGACGGCTTTTTCCCAACCTTCTTTAAGGGCTGGAGCTAAGAACTTAACCTTCCCTTCCTCGTAAACCCTTGTCGGAAATTCTAATGCATTCTCATCCAATCCCGACACCTCCCAGTATGCCCTTAATCCTTTTTGCGAGCTCCATGGGCAACCTATCCCGATTCTCGAAGGTTACCACTATACTCTTTCCGCCCACGAGCTTCCTTATCTCCTCGAGCAACTCATCGCTCGCTCTGTAGTGAATCGTAAGAACTATCGGCTTATCTCTCGTCAAAAGCTTCCTCACGGCCTCCTTAAACTTATGACTCTTCAGTTCCATCGGTCCGACTTCGTCCACGACTACCACATCGTATTGGTTGGCTGATTCTATCGCCTTGACACCGACCTCCTCTAAATCCTTCAGGTTGACCGAATACTTGCCGACCCTAGGTCCTGACCCATGACCTACCGAAGCCAGCACACCAACCTTGCCTGTTGCAACATCCACTATCTCAAATCCTACCCTACTCCCAGAAGACCTAACCTCCCTCGTGTACATCCCTCCCACACTGACTCCCATCTGCTTCAAAATATCAACGAGTCTCAATACCACGGTCGTCTTACCGCTTCCCGGGGCTCCCGTAAGCACAAATAATCTTTCGTCGTCCATAACCTATCCCTCCTCAAAATTATCCAACCTCGCTTGTAGGAGTTTATCGACGGTCTTCCACCCTCTCCTCACGCATGAAGGGACTTCACCTTTATCCCTTAAGCATCTGCTTAGGAAGTCGACAGTCCTCCTGTCCGAGGAGTATCCGGAACCTAAATCTCCATAGAGCTCGGATAGCTTGGCCAGTATGGTGTCCCTCTTCACTTTCGCGAGGATAGAGGCAGCGGACACAACCTCATAGCGGGAGTCCGCCTTGTGCTCGCATATTATACGGGGAGAGTAGTCTAGCATCGCCAAAATCCTTTCTGCGTACCTGGAAGGTTTTATGTCCGGAGAGTCTATGTACACCACTTCTGGTCTGAGGTTTTTGATGATTTTGACCGTTGCACTTGCCTCCAGCACGTTTATGCCGAGTCCGGACCTCTTTTTTAGATACCTGTCCACCTCAGCAGCGTCCACGACAACCTCGTAAACGTTAAC
The DNA here is from genome assembly GCA_964655015.1 of uncultured Nitrososphaeria archaeon. GTDB lineage: Archaea > Thermoproteota > Nitrososphaeria_A > Caldarchaeales > Wolframiiraptoraceae > Terraquivivens. The sequence continues at coordinate 38,596 of CAZZKR010000025.1, read as the reverse complement.
GTTCAAGCTCAGTATTTTTTGGTAAAGCTCCTCCCTCGCTTTCCTACTCAGGCTTTTTGAATCCCTAACACCTATCTCCCTGAGCGAGGGGATGTCTTTCTCATGAATCGAAATTCCCAATACTACCAAAGGTCCGATTACCGAGCCCCTACCGGCCTCGTCTATACCGCAGATTATCATTTTTTATTTTTACCTTCTCGACGAGTACCTCGCTAAGACCATAATGTGATCTTGCTCATACTTTCCTAAGTCAACTTTTTCGAGAACGATGAAGCCTCTACTCTCTAACACAGCAATCTCTTGCTTGTAAACTTTGCTGGGCTCCTCAACGCTATCGATACTTCTTGCCTTTATCGCTATCATGGCTAAGCCGTCACCCTTTAGCATGAGCCTAGCATTTTCAGCAAGTATCTTGGCCTGCTCCGGCTGGGCGATGTCGCAGTAGATGAAGTCCACCTGACCGACAATGGATTTGTAGGTCGTAGGGAACCTAGCGTCTGCGTATATCGCGACGACGTTCTTCCTCCTATCAGCAACGTTGCGCTTAAACTGGGCCAAGACGATCGGCGCGAAATCAACACCATAGAGCATGCCTTTCTCACCAATTATGTCAGAGACGTGACTTGCCGTCGTCCCAGATGCGACACCTAAGTACAGCACCCTAGATCCTAACCTGATACCTATCTCCTTGATGCCAGAGAGGATCGCCGCCGCGAGCTTGCTCCTGTAAGGAATCCATTCTCGATACTCCTCATCACCTATTCTGAATAACCTTTCACCATAGACCCTAAAGCCCTTATCCAAACTCCTAGTCGCAAGTGTCTTTTCATCATCCGAGTAAACCCAATACACACCGTCGAACCTATCATGCTTTTCAACACTTAACATTACAACCACCCAAAAGATCCTTTAACCCTTTCGGGGACCCTTGAGCTTTTTCACCTTCTTCTCACGTTTAGGAGGTTCTGCGTATTTTGTTTTTATCTCTTTTATCCTTTCTTCCAACGCCTTCCTAAGTTCGGCACTTCTATCCTCGCGTGAGAAATAGTCTATACGTGCGGCTATGGATATTTTAGCCGCGAGCGCTCTAGCTATCTTTCCCCTCTGCCATTTAGGCGATGTGTGTACGTATGGGTGCTGGAATATCAGCCCGTGCTTTGGTGCGCCCCTGCCAGTTTTAAGGAAACGGAAAAGTGCCTTTTCGGCACCGAGTACTTGTATTGTGCTCGCAGGCATTCTTGCAAGCTTCTCTAGACCTCCTGCCAGCGCCAGCAGCTTGGACCCGAGTATTGGTCCCGCTATTGCTGCTAAGTTTGGTGCTTCAAGGCTCATGAGTGACTTGATATAATTTTCTAAATCCCTCCTAAGCTGTATTAACCTTAGACCCTCCTCAGCAAATCTTTTTATGTACTCTTCATCCTGTTCTAGTAAGTTAGCACCCACGGACTTTTCCTTTGCTATGAGTATATCCTTTAACCTTTTATGACCCGGGATGACCTTTGAGAGACTCTCTTCATCCATCCTATCCCTTAAGCCTATTTTTGTTACGATTTTTAGATAATCTTCGGGATCGTCGATCAAGTCGTTTAGCTCGGGGAAGTGTATACCGTACCACTCTCTACAACCCATGTAGATCGTGTTTATCTGCTTCTCGATGTTCTCATGAGCGTGCACGGCAGGTATAATGAGTACATCCCTTCTACTTATGGCGGCTCTGAGGCTGAGCGCTAGAACCGCATCGCAAACCATCTTTACCTTCTGCTCGTACTCCTCACGGCTACTGACGAGTCCATTCTTCAGGAATAGAGACTCTAGGTCTATAGGCTCCGGTTCCATGTATTCGACGGTCAAGGCAGCACCTTCCGTCAGTTTACTTAGCGATTCGAAAAGCTTTGGGTCCTCAACTGTCAGCGAAGAGTAGCCCTTATCCGATAACTCCTTGAGTAGCTCATTTATGTTAGGGGGGAGTACGCCGTTCTGTAAGTTTGAGTAAACTTTTGCGGCTTCGTTCAGGTCATTGCCATAACTGCGAAAGCCTACAATTTTATCACCATCTAAGGCCACTATGCCCAACGGGCTTGCCACGATACGCGCCACAGCCATTTTGATTCATGATAAATCCTCATGCATTAGGATATAGCTGTTGTCATAAGGTATAAATGGACGAGTGAGTAAAGAATCTTGGGAATTCGAGATGCCGAGCCACGGGTCCGTGACTAAGGCTGGGAAGGTAAGGTCCCAAACGCCGAAGCTGGAGGCCAAACCAAGACGTAGCCCAATACCGAGAATCAGGAACAGAAACAACTATAGGCTGAGGGTGCTGGAAGCTAAGCCGTCTGAGGAAAGGAGCTTCCAGGAGTAGAGAGTTTTCTTTTCACTTCATCGACGACCTGAGTTATTATCAGTTTTGACGCGCCTAAACAAGCATCTGGTCTCATAACACTTTCTATCTCTTCTCTCGATAACGTACGCGCAACTTCCGGAATCTGGAGCAGGGCATCAATAAAGGGCACATCAGTTATCTCCGATGCTTTCTGAACGATTCTGTAAGCGCTAATTCTAGGAAAGCCCCTTTTCAAAAGCAAATCCAGTATAAATTCGGAAAATATCCTTCCGCCGGTCTTTTGGATGTTAGCTATTATGGCTTTCTCATTAACCTTAAGCCCCTTTATTACCTCCGTCATGGTTCTGAGAGCTTCGTCGAGTAAAATGAGACTCATGGGAATTATGAATCGCTCATTCGCCGAGTTACTCAAATCCCTCTCATGCCACAGCGGTATGTTATCAAGGGCAACCTGAACTAAGGGCCTTAGTAAACGCGCTATCGAGGAGACTTTTTCGGACCTTATGGGATTTCTTTTAACGGGGACTGCCGAGCTCCCAACCTGCCCTGGCCTGAATGGTTCCTCAACCTCGCCTATTTCCGTCCTTTGCAAGTTCCTTATCTCCGTGGCAATCCTATCCAAGGTGGATGCGAGGATTGCGGCGAAGAAGACGACCTCTGCATGAAGCTCCCTAGGAACGACCTGTGTTGCAGCATCGATAGGCTTCAAGGCAAGCTTTTCTGCGACCCGCCTTTGGACCTCGAGTGCCTTCTCGCCCATGACAGAACCTGTACCAACTACGCCCAATGTTTTGCATACCAATACCCTTTCAAGTATTTGGTTGAGTCTATCAAAATGTCTCAGCATTTCAGAGGCCCAGACAGCAAATTTCAGACCGAAAGATATTATGCTTGCGTGTTGCCCATGGGTTCTCCCGACCGCAGGCAGGTCAGCATACTGCTGCGCCATCTCAGCCAACAGAATTGTAAGCTCGCGCATTCTACTCTCAATTATTTTCATAGCATCCCTTATCTGTAGGGACGTAGCGGTATCCAAGAGGTCGTTACTCGTCAGCCCATAATGAACCCACGGCTTTGCGTGTTCTTCACATACGTCAACTAAAACTTCCACGATGTTTGCGGGCTCATGACCTATTTTCTTCTCGACCTCCTTGCACTTTTCTAGGGTTACGTAGCTTATGTTGGCCTTCGACGCTATCTCCCTGCCAGCATCCGCCGGTATGATTCCTAGCTCTGCTTGAGCTTCCGCAACTGCTGCCTCGACCGCGAGTATGTACTTAACTCTGCTACTCTCTTCGAAGATTTCTTTCATTTCTTTGCTACCGTATCTTTCAGAATCTATAGGAAGCACGGGCATGTCTATCTCTGACCAACATCATGGGGAGGTTGTGCTTTTTATCTTTTAAACCCAAGTTCATCCACTTGCAGGTTTTTCAACAAGCTTGAGTTCCCTGTGAACTTTTATAAGTCTCTTCAATACCTCGGACTTTATCGCTCTCCAATCCCTATCCATAGGTGCGAAGAACCGGATCTGAACGATATAGTATTCTTTATCACTTTGCTCGTTAATCGTTATTTCCTCTATCCCCTCCATGTCGCTTAGCGCATTCCTAACCCTCTCAAGAACCAAATCGGGGTCATATTCCACCTTAAATTCGTAACGAACCTGCAGCATCCTTTCTAGCTGAGTTTCAGGCGTATAATTAACGATCGTTGCGTTGAATATTATCCTGTTCGGGATTTTCAATTGTATGCCGCTATCCGATATCATCAGGGTGTAAAGTAGACCGACCTCGACAATTCTGCCCCTATAGCCGACGAATATATAGTCAGGCGAGAAATACTTGTAACCGGGCAAGAATGCCCATTGGTACGGTATCTCAGGTGTCATAAGCCTAATATCATCTCCGGGCTTCACGTAACCCGTAAGCAACACTATAAGGCCGGCGAAGAAGTTGCTAAGTACAGGCTGTACGGCCAGACCGATGATTAATCCGGAAAACGTTCCTCCTGCGAGAGCTACCTCAGGGCTTACCCCTAACGATGTGAGAAGAACTATACCAGCTATTATATAGGCGAAGACCTTAATGACGTTCATTATTGTGTAAGCCTTACGTCCATACTTGGGCAAGAGACTTTTGAGGATTGGGCCGCTTATGCTGTAAACTATCAAAACGATGCCTACGACCGCTAGGAGTGTATAAACGATGTTGAGGGGGACGGAGGGCGGAATTATACCTATACTCCATAAAAGCCACGCGATTGTGGCTAAGAGGCCTACTATTATGGCAATCATGAGTGACCTCAGAACTATGCTTCTTGCACCCATCCTACCCCGACCACTTGCTATGGAAGAATTAATTCGTTCCTTATTAATTATGGCGATGCATGAACGCTGGGTGTGCCAAGAATTAGTTTGGCATCCTCAGAAAATTTTTCCGCCGTGCTGAACTAATTGCAGTGGTACACTACGTCCCTAGTACCATGGTTCAAAAAAGAAAAAAAGTTCCGGCAAACTTTAAATATGTGATTTTTGAAAGCGTAATGTAGGTTATCTATATGGGTCTAACGATGACCCAGAAGATAATAAAGGAGCACCTTGTGAGCGGAAAGCCCGAGCCCGGTGAGGTTGTTTCTATAAAGGTAGACCAAGTGTTAATGCAAGATGCGACTGGTACAATGGCCATGTTAGAGTTCGAGGCCATGGGTGTTCCGCGTGTAAAGGTTCCGCTCGCAGTGGTTTATGTTGACCACAACATACTCCAGATCGATAACCTAAACGCTGACGACCACGTATTCTTAAGGACAGCAGCGGCGAAGTACGGCATATACTATTCTAGACCGGGAAACGGCATCTGTCATCAAGTACATTTAGAAAGATTCGCTGCCCCCGGGCAAGTGCTACTCGGTTCTGATAGCCATACGCCGACAGCTGGCGGCATGGGCATGCTTGCAATAGGTGTCGGCGGTCTGGAGGTTGCCGCAGCCATGGCGGGAGAGCCTTACGAGTTCAAAGTACCTGAAATCGTCAAGGTTGTCCTTGAGGGTGAGCTGAAGAGGCCTTGGGTTACGGCTATGGATGTCGTGTTTGAGCTGTTGAGAAGGTTTACGGTCAAGGGTGGTGTCGGAAAGATATTTGAATACGTCGGCCCGGGTGTTAAGACTCTCACAGTAACAGAAAGAGCAACCATCGCTAACTTTGGAGCTGAACTAGGTTTAACGACCTCAATATTTCCCTCAGACATGAGGACGAAGCATTATCTTGAGGCTCAAAATAGAGGGGAGGTGTGGAGGGAGCTAAGTCCGGACCCCGATGCAGAATATGCAGATACAATTACTGTGAACTTAAGCGAGTTAGAGCCTTATGTCGCTAAGCCGCACCAGCCCGACAATGTTGTGAAAATAAGCGAGCTTAAGGGCATAAAGGTGGATCAAGTGTGTATCGGAAGTTGCACAAACTCATCATATCAAGTGATGAAAGCCGTAGCCCAGATACTTAAGGGAAGAACGGTCGCGCCGAATGTGAGCATGACAATCTCACCAGGCTCTAAGCAGGTTTACGAGATGCTGGCTAGGGAAGGCGCGTTAGCTGATATGATAGCGGCTGGTGCAAGGATTCTCGAGGTGGCGTGCGGTCCTTGCATTGGCATGGGTCAAGCACCACCTTATAATGGTGTATCGGTCAGGTCGTTTAACAGGAACTTTAAGGGCAGGTCGGGAACGCTCGAGGCCAGCGTTTACCTGACCAACCCGCTGGTCGCGACCTACATAGCTCTGAAGGGAGAATTCGCAGATCCGAGAGAATCGGATATCAACGTAACGTACGTCGAGGAACCCGACCGCTTCTTAATAAACGACAACATGATTATTCCTCCGTCACCAACGCCCGAGGCTGTCGAGGTGATAAAGGGGCCGAACATAAAGGAGGTGCCGGTGAAGGAACCTCTGGCGGAGTCGCTGACCGCCAAGGTTTTAATAAAGCTCGGCGACAACATAAGCACCGATGACATACTTCCAGCGGGTGCAAAGATTCTGCCGCTCAGATCAAACATACCTGAAATATCTAAGTACACATTCAGCAGGATAGACCCCACGTTCTACGAGAGAGCAAGGACCGTTAAGGCTGGCGTGATCGTAGGTGGAGAAAACTACGGCCAAGGTTCTTCGAGAGAACATGCGGCAATTGCGCCCGCATACTTAGGCGTTAAGGCAGTGATAGCAAAATCTCTGGCTAGAATACATAAAGAAAACTTGATCAATTTTGGAATAATCCCGCTGACGTTCAAGAATCCGGCAGACTACGATAAAATAGACACTGGTGATGAGTTAGAAATCCCAAAATTAGCGGAGGCCGTAAGGAAAGGTGAGCCGATAAAAATCATAAACAAGACCAAGGGCATAGAGTTTGTCACGACATATAGCCTCATCGAGAAGCAAAAAGAAGTGTTGCTGGCCGGCGGTCTCCTACCCTACATAAAGAAGAAGATGCAGGCATCCTGAACACCGGCTGTTATGCCTTCCGTCCACCAAAGACGGCACGAATGGTATAGAGCGAAAAGTATAAACTATATATCTTCCCGGTCAAAGAAGACCGTGGATACACGTAAGTAAATGGGTGGGAACTTTGCCAACAAGGTTAAGAAAGATAAGAAAGCTAAGGGGTTCGAGGACGTGCGGCTGGGGGCAGATAGGGCAGCATAGAAAGAAAGGCTCCAAAGGAGGCAGGGGTATGGCTGGAAGTCATAAACACAAATGGACTTGGATTTTGAAATACGCACCCGACTACTTCGGCAAGCACGGATTCTTCAGACCAAATAGGAAAGTTTACAGGGCCATTAACCTAAAGCAGCTCTCTGAATTGGCCGAGACGCTTGAAAAAAGTGAAAATGCGCAAAGAGTGGACAACATGCTACTCGTCAATCTTAAGTCCATAGGCATAGAAAAACTCTTAGGTGGTGGCGACGTTTATAAGCCGCTATTGGTTGTCGTGGAGAGATGGACCGAACAGGCAAGTAAAAAAATATCTGATGCTGGGGGCAAAATTATAAAACCTGAAGAACTGACTGCTTTAATAGGATAAGGCGGACGTGGAGTAATTGTCGGCAGCGAGAAGGGTCATTGAAAGCGTAAGCCGGCTTATGCCAGAAGTGGTCAGACCAAAGAGAAGAATCAGCCTAGCTGAAAAACTCGTATGGACAGCTCTGGTTATGCTCATATACCTCATTATGGGGGAAGTGTACCTTTATGGCATACCAAGGACTCAAGTTACTGAAAGTATCTTCATACTCCATGTGGTTTTCGCCCAAAAAACTGGAACTCTGACCACGCTTGGCATTGGACCTATAGTCACGGCAGGTATACTTCTCCAGTTGTTGGTCGGAGCAGAAATAATAAAATTGGATTTGAGTAAACCCGAAGATAGGGCACTTTTCACGTCTGCAAGTAAGATCCTATCACTCGTGATTGCCGCCATTCAAGCACTTGCATTTAGCATAGGCGGAATATTTGGTACAATAACGGTGACTCAAGCTATATTGGTATTCATTCAGCTAATCGCGGCCACGTTCATTATAATAATGCTTGACGAGTTGATACAAAGAGGTTGGGGACTTGGTAGCGGTATAAGCTTATTCATAGCGGTCGGCGTTGCGCAAGACATAATGATCAGGTTATTCTCACCGATGATTGTGTCTCCGGATGGACTTTATCAGGGAGTCATATTGGCGACGTTTCAGTCAATATTCTCAGGAGGAGGGATATCCCCAGTACTCGTGCGTGCCCATAATATGCCGGACCTCATGGGTCTTCTGACGACGATCGTCATAATCTTAGTGTTAATATATCTCAATGCTGTTGAAGTCGAGATACCGTTATCTTACGCTAAGTTCTCAGGGTTTAAAGCAAAGTATCCGGTAAAGTTGCTATACGTCTCGGTTATACCTGTGATATTTGCTAGCATGATATTTGGCAACATTTACTATTTGTCATCAATTTTATGGAATAGCTATAACCAAGACGGGAGTAATGTCTTTTTGAACTTTTTAGGCACATTCGAAAGAACCGAAGGAGGTCAAATAGTGCCTACGGGCGGATTAGCCTATTACATGACTTCGCCAGGTTCCGTTGCAGGCTTATTGCAAGACCCTATTAGGGGCATCGTGTATGCTGGGTTGCTTATTGTTTTCTGCGTACTGTTTGCCAAATTTTGGGTAAACGTAGGAGGGTTAAGTCCCTCGAAAGTCGCAGAACAGCTGGTTCGCGCAGGTATGCAGGTTCCTGGATTCAGGAGGTCGCCCGAAGTTATAGAAAAAATAATAGGAAAGTATATCTCTACAGTTACGATATTAGGTGCAATACTCGTAGGGCTTATAGCAGGTGTCGCGGACTATACTAATGCCTTCGGGACTGGTACTGGGCTTCTCCTATTAGTAGGAATTACATACCAGTATTATCAACTCTTGGTTAGGGAGAGGGTTGCAGAAATGTATCCAGCACTAGGCAGGCTACTCGGTGAGACCTAATGGATGCGAATGTCTTTTCTATGTTGTTTATAATAGCCATAGCGGCAGCAACCATTTCTCTAACAAATTTCATCAGAAGGGCCATAATTAAAAAACAAGACATGGAAAAGATGAGGGAGGCAAACCTATTCAGGCAAGAACTCATGAGGGCGAAAAGGCGAGGCGACCAAAAAACCCTTCAGAGGTTAGAGAAACGCATGGATTACATAAAGAAGGTAGAGCTTGACGTTATGAAGAAGAATTTTACAGTAATGATAATCAGCATGGCGCTTTTTCTGGGTGCATACTGGGGTACGGCGATGTATTTCGGTGATGTCGAAATCTCCCTACCTGGCGACTTCTTTATACCTCTTATAAGCCAAGAAGGCGCGTTAACTTTTTATGGATGGTATATTTTAGCATTCTTTGCGGCAAGTTTACCTCTGTCCAAAGCATTCGGTCTAACTATGGCGGGTGGTGGTCTTGCCGAGAAGAGCGCTCAGGACAAGAAGTAGGAAAAGAAAGAAAGTTAGAACACCTGGCGGGAGAGTTGTTATCCACTACTTTGATGAAAGGCCCGGGGCACCTCGTTGCGGCATATGCGGCAAGCCTTTGCACGGCATTCGGGTCGAAAGTCCTTCAAAGACATCAAAAAGTGAGAGGACCGTTTCAAGGATTTATGGAGGCAATGTTTGTGCCTCTTGCGTAAGGGGCGCTCTAATGAACTTTGCGTACGATTTATGGACTACACAGGAAGTACAAGTCGCTCAATAGCACATTATTTTGGAAAAAGCTTTTACGTTAGGATAACCTTTTATGAGAACACCATGTCGCTGGAAGTATTCCTCGACCAAGTGAGGCTAAACATCTACTGGCTAATTTTGTTCGTGTTATTCTTAGTGTTAACATATACAGTAAAGACTCGTGGTGAGAAAGCCTGAGTTTCCTAACGAACAAGGACGCGGAATATGTCCAGACGCTGTTTAGCGAATATTATACAAAAAATGCAGAGAATGTGTACGTACCTCACATGATTGAGAGGAGAGAATTTGGTTATTTCACCTTTGGACAAAAAATCATGATAAGACACATATCGTTAAAAAACTCATCCGAGCTATTTGAGTTAATAAAAAAAGTAACACCTTTACACATGTACCATTCAGCAGCCCATTACCAATATCCTCAGGCCCCCATGGAAGAAAAGGTGTGGTTGGGTGCGGAGCTTATATTCGACATAGATGCCGACCATCTAAACCTTCCATGTAAAGAAAAGCATGATTTTTCGATATGCGAAGATTGTAAGAGCACGCTACCGCCTGAGTCAGAGCAGTGTAATAATTGTGGCAGCATGAAAGTTAAGCGTACCGACTGGGTTTGCGAAAACTGTATAGAGGCGGCAAAAGGGGAAGTTTACAAACTTTTGGACTTCCTTGAGATGGATTTCGGTATACCCTATTCGAAGATTTTGGTGAATTTCTCAGGGAACAGGGGTTTCCATGTAATAGTAAATGACGAGAAACTTTTTACATTGGATCAAGTGTCAAGAAAGGAGATTACTGACTACATCCTCGGAAACGGTCTTGACCCTAACCTTTATGGATTACCCACAGGCAAAAGGCGCTATCCTTCAGCTACGCTTGAGTATACAGATGGTTCATGGAGGGGCAGGTTGGCAAGGGGGACCTTCGAGGTTATTAAAGACCTTAATAAGCCACACATCGCTGAGAGACTGAGAAAGCTGATCGGGAACAGGGAGTATAATAAATTGTTACAGATTAAGGATTCGTTGTTGACGTCTTGGCTGGTCTCGCCTAAATGGGAGACCCTAAAGCCCAATGTCATAAAAGCAATCGTAACGTTGGCCGTGGAAGAAGAAAGAAGTTTGATAGACACAATCGTTACGACAGACATTCATCGGCTTCTAAGACTTGCTAACACTCTTAACGGAAAGACGGGCTTTCTGGCAAAAAGACTTGAGCCTGACGCTTTAGAGCAGTTTAACCCATTTGTGGATACCGTCGTAATGCCTGATGAGCCGTGTAGGGTACACGTAATCTACATGCCAAAAATCCGCATATGTGGGGAATGGTATGGACCTTATAAAAACGAGGGCGTAAAGATACCGACTTGCTTGGCCGTCCTGTTACTTTGTAAAGGTATCGCGACCCTCACACAATAGGGTAACAGTTTAAGAGCGGGATGTCATAATATTAGTGGGATGTCGGAGGGAACAGTAGAAGGTTTTTATGACGAACTTATGAACGTGTGGCTTAAAGAGAGGGAGCAAGAAAACCTCGCATTAATCCCGCAAGATTTTGAGACCAAATTGTATGCTTACGCATCTTCGGTAAGGCAACAACTGAAAGTATCTGATAAAAAAGCAATATCAACATTAGTCAAACATGCTGAGCTGGACGTTGTCAAGAAATTATTATCCTCATTATTTGAAATAAGGTTTAGAAAGATCATCCATGCCCTACTTAAAGGTGAGCAACTCGAGAACCTTTTAGGTGTGGAGAGACGTTTTGTTGAAGAACTTTCTAAGTTAATTTATGAATATAGGAAACGAATAAACTCGATTGCGTATGAGCTCAGAATTCCAAAAATTGAAGAGAGATTAGCAAAGTACAGAATAGTTTGTTTCATGCAAACGTTCCCAAAGATTGTATGCGAAGACATGAAGAACTATGGACCTTTTAGACAATATGATATCGTCACCTTACCACCAGAAAGTGCTAGGCTGCTTGCAACGAAACAAGCAGCGAGGCTTTTAGAATTAGATTAAATATGTTGCGTTGTCCAAACAAATAGTTCGTCACCATGATAAGATAACAGCATGCAACCTATAACGAGTTTCTTGGGAATTGTTTCAACCTTTGAGTATATTTTAATAGTATTTCGCTTACTATCTATATCGCTTACTAACCCTATACCTAAACACCGCCCATCAGCATCATACATGTATGAAAGGACACCCATCTTATTTTTTGAAAGCGATTCGACGTCCAGCGGCGGCACATTTGCGGATTGCGCATTGTAAGCTTCTATCAGCGACTTTACGTATTGTAAAGGATTAATTGTTACATTATGCGCCTCAGCAGGTATTGTTGAAAGATTAAGCCAAGAAAGCGGTATAGTCTTTATTGAGCCGTCTTTCAAGTACCTCCTGAACGAACTTTCTCTAAGCCTTTTGCGTGCTTCATGATCTCGCTTGTGCACGTATTCTGACTTACTTACAACGGCGCACTCTATGCCGATATCCCTACAGTAACTTTCAACTTTTTCTTGTGATTTTTCAAGGAATACCACCAGCGAGGGCCTAATTACGTTAAGGAGGTTAATCTTATGTTCCGTCGCATCCTTACCTTCTATCCAACCATCACAATCGATAACTGCGTAAACTTCTTCATTGATTGTGTAACTCAGGAGTTCGCTAGTTTTTTTGAGATGATACTCCTTTGCAAATGAAGGTGATGTGAAGCCGACAGGTACGATAAAATCTGCCTTAAGTTGGTAAACGTCTGGGACTTGTTTTGTCGTTAGAACAGACCCCACAGTAGTGGGGGGACATATATTTGATTGACCTAAGTCTAAGTCTACTAAGCATGTCCTTTTACCTTCGCCCAATAAAGAGTTTATGATAAAAGTGGTCAACGATGTTTTCCCTGAATCTGTCCCTCCCATCACCACAATCTTCTTATGGTTCTTAATAGTTTGAGATACCAGAGTCTTCCAATCGTCTGGTACAGTGTCTCGGTCTACGATCTCGAAGGACGAACCTTCTCCTAGGTTTAGCTCAACCTCCATACCTACATCCGTGAATATCGGTAGCGCTCTTGAATCTCTTACGAAGAGCGGCTTTTTCTGAGTTAATGTATACCCGAAGACTTTTCCAGAGCCTGATAGTAACTTTACAGATGCAGGACCTTTAATGACCAAAGTCTTGCCGGCTCCTATGTTCATAAAACCTTCACCTCCCGGACAGCACTAGCTTTCCTCTAACTTTGATGAAGAGCATGAGAGCCGCGCTTTCATCAGATGGATGTGCAGGAATAAAAACATTCTTTCGATTCGAGCTATTTTCTGATACTGTCATTACCTCAACCTGTCCAGCCCCCAGAAACCTATCACAGAGGTCCTTTTCTAGGGCATGGGAGAGGTCACCCGCTCCTTTTCCGATTATTATATACTTCTTACAACTTTTATGTGCATTAAAGAACTCCTCAATATCCTCAAAGAGGCGATCTCTGTCAGAATAAGTCGAGGTTCTGAGCAGCATGTCTTCAGCAAAGAAGGCACAACCAGTTCTTTTCTCACCAGGATCTATAGAGACCGTCACGAATTTTGGACAATCTTTCCCAAAGGCTATTTCGTATGCCCTATCTAGGAGGGCCTTGCAGGAAGGTAACTCCTCCACAAAAAGAGCGGGGATGGGGAGCTTGGGATCTTCCTTTTTACTGGTTATAATCACCTTTGCGGTAAGGGGCAACTCAGCGAGGCTACTTACAGACAACACCTCTATGCCTCTCCTCTTAGCCTCAGATATTATATTGTGGGCTGTTCTAAAGTCGGATATAAGAAGACCGATAGTTATCCTGTGTTTTCTAGACTTCCTCACCTTTTTCAATTCATAAAAACATCTATTGACACATATTTAGTCTTTGATCAACATTTATTTAGGGTAAGACACTGAGTCAAAGTTATTAGGTCTGCCCGTGCCAATTGGAAATAAGAGTTTTTATAGAAAAATGGTGTCGAACATTATGGATGGAAGTTGGGAAGGAAAAGGAGGAAGATAATACGAAAGACCGTTAAGCCGCCACCGTCAATCTTCATCTGTCCATTGTGCAATCATGAAGCCGTATCAGTGGTGCATGAGAAAGGTTCAGATGTTGCTAGAGTTACTTGTGGATTCTGCAAAGTATCGAGAGAAGTACCTTGGTACCCATCCTATACTCCTGTAGATGCGTATGCGGCATGGTACGATCTCGTTACTAAAGGTGTCGAAAATGTTAAAACTGGGCAGAGTTGAGCGCTACATACTTGACGAGATAGGAAAGAATGGTTGTATACATATGACGTTACTTGATCCAGAAAACTTTTCTCCGCAAGACATAGCCAAATGTGCAAAGATGTGCGAGGAACAAGGTACCGGTGCCATAATGGTTGGTGGCTCTATATTCCAATCACAAACAGCTCTAGACGAATGCGTTAGAATGATAAAAGAAAACGTCTCCATACCCGTAATACTTTTTCCCAATAACGTCAATGCAATCAGCAAGTATGCTGATGCCATATGGTTCATGTCATTATTGAATTCGACTGATTGGTACTACATTATTGGTGCGCAGATGCAAGGATCGTTCTTGGTTAAGAAGTACGCCCTTGAGGCCATACCCATGGGCTATCTGGTTTTCGGTTCAGATACAGCGGTCTCCGCCATAGGGAGAGTACTTCCACTTCCACTTAACAAAGGAGAAGTTGCTGCCGGATACGCTCTAGCTGCTCAATACCTTGGGATGAGGTTTGTTTACCTTGAGGCGGGCTCTGGTGCACAAAATCACATACCACCTGAGACTATAAGAGCAGTCAGGGATGTTGTCGATATAACGATCGTAGTCGGTGGCGGCATCACTTCTCCTGAGCATTCACATATAGTGGCTAAGGCGGGTGCTGATGTAATAGTCACAGGAAACGTAGTTGAAAAAAGCAAGAATGCTGAATTGCTGTCGAAGATCATACAAGCCGCAAAAGAGGGGGCTGCCTCGAGACCATGGCCAAAAAAGACACTACCCCCAATTCCGTGACATGATAAGCATTGATGTCCTTTGAATAGATATAATTAGCTGTAGCTAGAGAAGTTCCTGACTTGTACAGAATACCGCCTGAGTTCGCTGAATATTATGCTCAGATAGTGGAAAAGGTCAAGGAAGAATATAGGATAGCATCTGAGGTAAGGAAAAAGTTAGGCACAGTTGTCGATAAAGTCGAGACAATAATCGCAGAAGATATGGCTGAGAGGGTCGAGTTACTTGTCGGTCCACAAGGTATCGCCGAGAAGATAAGGTTTCTAAAAAACAAGCTTTCAAGGGAGCGTCTAGCGTTTAAGTTGGCAGAAGATATCATATATAGTTCGATAGGAAAACTAAAAGAAGAGGTCGCTATCAAGCAGGCACTCTGTACCGCACTCGCTGTCATGACGCCGCCCTGTATAACCGCTGCACCGAGCGAGGGGATTGCGGATGTGAAGATCAAAAAGAACCCAGATGGTTCAAGCTACTTAGCAGTTTATTTTGCGGGTCCTATAAGGGCGGCTGGTGGAACCGAGCTTACAGCGACCGTCATACTGGCGGATTATATCAGAAGATTGTTAAACCTAGACAGGTATAAGCCCACTGAGGAGGAGATTAAGCGATTCAAAGAAGAGCTTAGGACCTATGTGCGCATGGTCAGCAGGTTTCAGTATAATGTTCCGGATCACTTGGTAGAAAAAGCGTTAAGAAACATACCAATAGAGATTACAGGTATTCCTACGGACAATATTCTAGCACCATCCTATAGGAATCTACCTAGGGTTGAGACGAACTACTTAAGGGGTGGCGCCCTTAGGGTTGTAAATGACGGGATAATCGGAAGGGCGAGGAAGGCGCTTAAGCTCGTCGAGATGCTCGGTTTGTCTGGATGGGAATGGTTACAGGAGGTTGCTGAGGAGTTCAGCAAAATTCACTCGGCGAGTTCGGCTGAAGAAAGTTATCTGAACGAAGTCATAGGGGGTAGACCAGTTTTTTCCTTGCCGGATGTTTTTGGTGGATTTAGGTTAAGGTATGGCCGTTCATACAACACCGGCATGGCGGCCGTCGGTGTGCACCCTATGACCATGAAAGTACTTGAGGGGTACATAGCAACAGGCACACAATTAAAGCTTGATTATCCTGGAAAAGGCGGCGTTGCCATGCCAGTTGACACGATAGAGCCACCGAGAGTATTGCTTGATGATGGGTCTGTCGTAAAGGTTGATAACGATCTAACTTATGCGGAGGTAAAAAACAAAATCGTAAAGATTCTTTTTCTCGGCGACATCCTGATATCGTTCGGAGATTGTATAGAGAACAACGTTGAGCTTAGACCGGTCGGCTATTGTGAAGAGTGGTGGGCACTGGAGTTAAAGAAGGAAATAACAATGGCTGGTGGAATTGAAAAAGTCGCAAGAATGTTGGATATGAATCCTGGACGCCTTAAACTTTTGGTAGAAGATCCTCTTATCTTCAAACCAACGGATAGGGAGGCTTTAAGGCTAAGCTTCAAGCTCAAAGTTCCGCTTCATCCGTCTTACTGTTGTTTTTGGGAGAATATCAGCATAAAAGAGTTGGTGATGTTAAGAGATTGGTTAGAGAAATCTAAGACGCAATGCAAAATCCACAACGGAAAGGTTTGGTTACCATTCACGGAAACGATACGTGATATATTGATCAAGATCTTACTCGAATATAGAGTTGATGGGACACACATGGTTCTTGATATATCAACTTACAGAGTGCTCTTAGCACTTCTGGCACAACCAAGGAAAATACCGAATACCATCAACGATACTCTAGAGGCAATATCCGTAATTTCGGGCATAAACCTGAGAAGAAAGAGCGGAACGTTTCTAGGTGCAAGGATGGGCAGGCCGGAGAAGGCAGGTATGAGGATGATGGAACCGCCTGTGCACATACTATTCCCGATAGGTCTTAAAGGGGGTGCTTCGAGAGATATAGCAAACATCGTCAAATCTGGAGAGAAGGTATTCGTGGAAACCGCCCGGCTAGAGTGTCCAAAATGCGGTTCCATAGGTTGGAAAGTAGTTTGCGAAAATTGCGGTACAAAAAGAAAACCATTAGGCATATGCACAAAATGTTCGCAAAAAAATTATAATATCGAAATTAAAAACTGTGAAAAATGCGGAGGAAAGATTTCATACACAGAGAAGTTTTCTCTGGACGTTAGGACAGAATTTTTGCAAGAATGTCAGCGATTATCTATCGAAATGCCTGCAAAGATTAAAGGAGTTCGAGCACTTACAAGTAGAATTAAAATCCCGGAAGATGTTGCGAAAGGTATTCTTAGGGCTAAATACGGTCTCTCCGTTTACAAAGATGGGACTATTAGGTTCGATGTGACGAATGCACCACTTACTCATTTTACGCCGCGTCAAATTTCAACGGATGTTAGCGTTTTAAGAAGTTTGGGCTACACGCACGATATCAAAGGGGAACCATTGGTAAGTGCTGACCAGATATGTGAGCTGAAGCCCCAAGATTTAATAATACCCAGAAAGGCTGCTGAACATCTCATTAAAGTCTCCAGGTTTATAGATGAACTTCTGGAAAAGCTCGCTGGTATGCAGCCTTATTATATGTGCAATAAACCCGAGGATCTGATTGGCAGGCTAGTCGCATCGCTTTCCCCGCACACCTACGTGGCGACGATAGGAAGGATTATTGGTTTCACGGATTGTGATGTATGTTTTGCACATCCACTCTTTCATGCATCCAAAAGGCGCGATTGTGATGGCGATGAGGATAGCCTAATGCTTCCACTCGACGTTTTCATCAACTTCTCTAGGCTATACCTGCCCGATAGAATCGGCGGAAAGATGGATGCTCCTTTACTGATAACCCCGATAGTTTATCCGGATGAGGTTGACGAACAGGCGCATAACTTAGACGTCGCCTACGTATACCCATTAGAGTTGTATAAGTTGGCAGAAAAGAGGGAACCGTCCGCTAAGTTATCAAACTTAATCGCGACCATAAAGTTGAAGCTTGGATCAACTGAACAGTACGGTGGATTTGGATTTACGCATCGAACACATAACATCATCGCCAACGTGGTTTCCGCTTATAAACAGAGTAGGTCGATGTTTGAAAAAGTTGTGGACCAAATTAGGTTAACAGAAAAACTATCCTCTGTTAATATAGAAAAAGTTGTCGAGAATATCATATCATCGCACATACTTCCGGACGTTGCTGGTAACATGAAAGCATTTTTCATTCAAAGTTTCAGATGTAAAAAATGCAATACCAAGTTCAGGCGGCTTCCATTAAATGCTCAATGTAATAAATGCGGCTCTAATTTAATACAAACGGTTTTCCGCGGTGCTATCGAGAAATACGTTGATTTGTTAGAGTACACGTTATCTAAATACATACGTACCCCATACCTCAAGGAGAGGATTGTCATAGTAATAGAAAACGTTCGAAGCACGTTTACAGCTCGGGATGAAACATCTTCAGCTATAAGACAGGTTTCATTGGAAAGCTTCATTGAAAGTTAAATCGAATAAAAGTGTCCTTCGATAGTTTATTCTTGCCACATTATCCCGTCAGGAAAAGGTTAAGGTTTAATCCAGTCCATAATGGTGCTTAATCAAAGCAAGCAACACCTTGTAAACTTCATCTTCGTTCATCCCAGTCGTGTCCAAAACGACATCGAATGGGCTCAAATCGCTTTCAAGTGAAATTCCATATAATCTGTTGTAGATATCCTTACTTTCTGAGTCGCGCTTCCTTAATATCTCTTTTGCGACATCTACCGGTAATCCGCTTCTCTTCGAAAGCCTCATAGCCCTTTCATCTTCGCTAGCCTTGAGCCATATCTTGTAACCATCTTTCAGCAACCAAGGCATGACCCAGCTATCAATCACAACATCACCCTCAGATGCTAATTCAAGCAATTTTGCGTCAACGAGTTTATCAAACTCAGGGTTTGACGACCTTTCTTCAAGAAACTTAAGACCCTCTGGCTTTTCCCACCAGTCTTCACCTCCTGGCTTATAGCCCCTCTCGATGGCCAGCTGTTTTAATGCTTGACCGCCAGAAACATATCTAATGTTCAAAGCTTTAGCAAGTTTTCTGGCGACTGTACTCTTCCCTGTAGCTGCAAGACCGCTAATGCATATTACTAGCCTTCTTCCGCGGCAACTTTCCATACCTTTCAGTTTGTTGTTCTGATTAATAATCTTGGGTGTTAGATCGGGGAGATTTTATAGCAATGAAACTTACCCAAGCATAAAAGCACCTAATCATCAGCAGAAGTCGGAAATCAACGCCTAACTGTTACGACAAACACCACTCATGTACTTTCGCAACATATTAACAAGATATTTTATCTAGGATTAGTTTGAAGAGTTGTGAGAACTCTTCTGGAAGCCTATAGACACCTTCCTCATTCAGATTCTCAAACGTGGCCATTATTTCACCCTTCATTGTGTTTAACTCTTCTGCATTTCTTACTAAAGTTATTTTTATGGCGTCATCACCTTCCCTAAGTAGTCCATAGAATCCTTCTAATACCAGAACGTCAGAATCGCCAGCCATCTTGACCAAGTCTGATAATGTCTCGATATTTTTACCCCTTAGCATAATCGCGACCTCTCTAGGAGATACTATTATAATAGGATTCGCCCCGGCCTCCCTATGCTTCCAACTATCTTTCTCTGGGTGGTCGATACTGAAGTCTGCATGGTGAACGTGCTTGGCACTGGCAACCTTATAATTCATTTCTTTTAGAGCCCTTATCAACATAGTTGCGAGCCTGGTCTTCCCGGATTTTTTATGTCCAAGAACCGCCACCACCTTCAAACTTAAAGCCCCACCCTATAAGTAATCGTGGCTATAACAAGCTGCATCTTGCTTATTAAATTATTGCAAGTATCTCCGTTCAATTCGTACTGCAACTTAACTTTTTGAAAAATCTCCGAGCTTAAAGTATAGGGGAAAAGTTATCCACTAGACGATAATAATGTATTTAACTTAGCCATTTACCGTGAAAAAATCGGTGAAAGAACATGAAGGCTGAGATTGGAAGGATATGCTTCAAGATAGCGGGTAGGGAGGCTGGACAAAAATGTGTGATCGTCAGCGTTGTTGATAAAAATTTTGTCGTAGTGACAGGGCCGAAAAGTTTGACCGGTGTCAGACGTAGAAAAGTGAACGTTTCACATCTAGCTTTTACGCCATATAAACTGAACATAAAGGAGAACGCATCGGATGAAGAGATACTAAAAACCATACAGGAATCCGGACTTGTGGATTTTATGAAAGAGGAGGCGAAGGTTAAGTTTGAATAGTGCTGTTGGGGGAATCGTCCCACCCTGGCAACATGAAAGAAAGGTAGTGGTGAGGCTTGAAGCTGAAACAGA
Source organism: uncultured Nitrososphaeria archaeon (assembly GCA_964655015.1). Classification (GTDB taxonomy): domain Archaea; phylum Thermoproteota; class Nitrososphaeria_A; order Caldarchaeales; family Wolframiiraptoraceae; genus Terraquivivens. The sequence goes on along the minus strand of CAZZKR010000025.1, from coordinate 18,570 downwards.
CCCGAAGTATGGATACAATCCCTATGAGAGGCCTCTCAGGATGTACTTAAGGTTAGGCGTCATTAACCTCGATAAACCAAGGGGGCCTACAAGTCACGAGGTATCTTCAAAAATAAAAGATTTGTTGGGTGTCGAGCGGGCTGGTCATGGCGGGACCCTAGGAGGCTTTAAGCCTGGGGACATCCGGCCGTTTCTGGTGTGTTACCAATACTTTTAGAAGACTCTACAAAATGTGCTAGGACTATAATGCAAACTGGGAAAGAATACATCTGTCTTATGAGGTTACATGATGATGTTTCTGACGAAAAACTCTTTGAAGCAATAAAACTCTTTACTGGGCAGATATACCAGATACCACCGGTAAGGTCGTCCGTTGCAAGAAAGCCTAGGATAAGGACAATATATTCGGCAGAAATAATCGAACGAAACGGCAGGGACGTCCTGATGAGGATAGCTTGCTCTGGTGGAACTTACATAAGAAAGTATTGTTACGATATAGGGCTATACCTAGGATGCGGAGCACATATGCAAGAACTTAGAAGGACAAGGGCGGGACCCTATGATGAGGGATGTTCAGTCACGTTATTAGATGTGTACGAGGCTGTCAAGCTTTATAAAGAAAATGGCGAAGAACGTACTTTGAGGAAGGTCGTTCAGCCGGTGGAGACTGCTGTCAGATTTTTACCGAAAGTCTATGTATTAGATTCAGCCGTTGATGCCATATGTCATGGAGCCGACCTAGCGGTAGTTGGCATATCTAAGCTTGACGAGGGGATAAAACGCGGTGACGAAGTGGCAATCATGACGCTAAAAGGCGAGCTGGTTGCCCTTGGTAAGGCGCAGATGAGTACCGAAGAAATCTTAGACTCTACTAAAGGGATAGCAGTAGATACTGATAGAGTTATTATGGATAGGGGCACTTATCCTTCTGTCTGGAAAAAGGGCAGTAAAAATTTTAATGATTCGATTTAGAGTATAATTTTGGAAAAATATTGCCGGGGTAGCCTAGCGGACAAGGCGCAGGCCTTGAGAGCCTGTGACCCGATAAGGGTCGCCTGGGTTCGAATCCCAGCCCCGGCGCTTTTTCATCACTTTTGTTTAGATGCGCTGGTTTTGAGCTGATAGGCAGATAGCAATAAAGCAATCATCATAATTATCGCCATCATCAAAAAAGAGTTTGATATGCCCATGTAAACTTTTTCCAAAGGTACATCGCTCAAATTTTCCACACGTCCCTCTGATATTATTAACTTTGTTGCGATTTCATAAGATGTGGAACCCACCAATGATAACATAGCAATGTTTAAACTGACGAGAAAACCAATGTTAAAAGAAAACGTCCTAATAGCAGATGCTACGCCCCTTTTCTCTGGAGGAGTTGAAGTCATTATACTACTTGTATTTGGAGCGATGAAGAGACCCGCACCTATCCCGAAAAGAAAAACGCATATCATCAGATGTTCTAGACTTACATTCATCCCTAATCTTGAAAGCATATAAAGTGAGAATGAAGCCATTAAAAGCCCCGTCGTTGCTACTGGAGCAAAACCAAAGTTATCTGATAACCTCCCACCCACAATACCGAAAATTAGAAATGATAGCTCGAATGGTGTTAATAGGAAACCAGTTAACGAGGCAGAATAACCCCTTACGACTTCAATAAATATTACTAACAACGTTATAAAAGATCCGAAACCTATCGCATACAAAAATTGAGCCGTTATTCCGGTTGAAAATTGCTGTATTTTAAAGATTGATAAGTCAAGAGCCCTGCACTTGCTTTTGTTCTCATGAATTATGAAAAGTATTAATGATATAGCAGAAAGTAGGAAGAAAATGGTCACCAAATATCCCCAATTTTTAATGTTCATCATCATTGTTAACGAAGATGCTAAGAACATCATGAAGAGTGTGAATAGTATGAAACCAGCCCAATCTAAACAACGATTGCCGGCTGGTCTGTAAGTTTCCTTTAAACTCTTCAAGCTCCACACGTAAACTACGATTCCTATCGGGAAGTTGATCAAATATACCCATCTCCATCCCAAGTAATCTATGATTATGCCGCTAAACGTTAAACCGATAATCGCGCCAGCTCTCCATGCAATCTGGTTTATCCCAAACCACGTTCCCAGCATGTTCTTAGGAATGTTATCAGTCAGTATCGTTATACTCAAAGTCATTAAGAATGCAGCACCTATACCTTGGACTACTCTGAAGATTGTTAATAGTGGAGCATTAATAGCTAAACCAGAGCCGAGACCACCTAACGAGAAGATCAGTAGACCGATGTTGAAGAGCCTGACTCTACCATAGATATCCGCTAAACTTCCGACAATTAACTGGATTATCGTCGACCCTATCATGAAACCCTGTATTATCCAAATGACCTCGTCGATGCCGCAGTTTAATTCATGAACGATCACTGGAAAACCGACTGCTGCCAGCCTAGCGTTCAACCCAGTCATAAAGGAGGCCATAGTTGTTACGGATACAACGCTCAGTATCTTCTTCTTGTTAGTATCATTCGTTATGCTCAGCCCCCACGCCACTTTTATTTTTGTCTGAAGCTATGATTAAACGATTAAAAAACCTTTGATTATTGAATAGCCGGTAACAATTCGAGCCCTAAGTTCGGCACTTTTAACTTTCTTTAGGGTTAAAAGTTAAAGGTTACGCAATACTCTTAAGAGCTGAGTATGGCAAAATGTCTACTTTGCGGCAACACCTCAAACACAATTTCAAACAGCATTGGTGTATGTATTGGGTGTATAAGGAGTAAACCGAATGAAGTTTTACCAATCATAATACAGAAGCACGCTAGTGCAAGAACGGCGTACAACTTGCCCCCAAAGCCACCTAAGGGCAGGGGGTTAAAATGCACGATATGTGCTAATGAATGTACGTTGGAAGATGGTGAACAGGGTTTCTGCGGTATTAGGCGTAATGTGGGAGGAAGGCTCGTTTCACTCTCTACACCCGAAAAAGCACCATTACATTACTATCTTGACCCGCATGTAACAAACTGTTGCTCCGCTTGGTTCTGTCCTGCTGGTACAGGTTCTGGGTATCCAAAGTATGCATGTAGAAGTGGTCCTGAATATGGATACTATAACTTGGCGATATTCTTCTACGGATGCAACTTTGATTGTCTATTTTGTCAAAATTGGAGTCATAAAGAAATAAACACTTCGCCACAAGTTACTGTGGAGGAGCTACTCAGTGTTACACTGAAAAACGATAAGATAACATGTTGGTGCTTCTTCGGAGGTTCTCCGGAACCGCACTTACCTTTCGCGATAAATGCTTCGCGGAAAGTTCTGGAATCAATAAAGGAAAGTAGGGTTATGAGAATATGCTTCGAGTGGAACGGCTGCGGCAATGAATATTTAGTTAAAAGGTGTGGTGAGATAGCATTCATTAGCGGCGGAAACATAAAGTTTGACCTGAAGGCGTTTGACCCTACACTTAGCCTGGCACTAAGTGGTGTTAAAAACGACAGGGCTTACAAAAACTTTAGCATGCTGTTTAACGAGTTTTATACAGAAAGGAAAGAGTTGCCCGTACTTACGGCTACCACACTCTTAGTTCCTGGTTATGTTGATGAAAATGAAGTGGAGAACATTGCTAAGTTCATATCAGAACATGATGAAAACATACCCTATAGCCTGTTAATCTTTCATCCAGAGTATATGATGCGTGATCTAACGATAACCCCAATCTCTCAAGTAAGAAAATGCGTCGCGGCTGCAAAGAAATATTTGAAAAACGTTAATCTAGGGAACGTGCACCTCCTCAGTATCGCACCACCCTAACCATTTAGGATACAGGTTTGTAGATGATGTTTAAAGAGTCGGCAAATGCGTATGCTTCCTCCATCTCTTGATATGTTGGCCTACGCGCTATATCTGGATACTCTTCAGATCTTTCGGCGACTATGTACTCAGGCCTATACTGCTCCATTATATTTACTAGGGCTCTAGGACAATTCTCGGATATCCACTTTAGTACAGGTTTAGTGCAACAATCCAGATGGTTTGGCAACACAAGGTGTCTGATTATCATGTCACCATAATCATGCGCTATCTTATGGTTCCTTGCTACGACTTCGAAGTAACGTGGAACTTTTGATAGCCTAATTGCACAATTGTCGTTTCCATATTTGAAGTCCGGTAACCATATATCTATGACGTCGACCAAAAGCCTCATACTTTCTAAAGACATGTACATGTTACTGTTCCAGAGCATCGGCACGTTTGTCTCAAGATACTTCATGCCTTCAAGTATTGTATGAAGGTTTGGTGTAGGCTCGCCACCTACGAAGTTGATATTTAACGCACCAGTAGTTCTCAACTCTTTCATTATGAGGGCCAATCTCTTTCCATCAACCTCCACACCATTTAGGGGGTCTTGTGATATATCCCAATTCTGACAAAAGACGCATCTAAAGGTGCAACCCGCGAAGAATATAGTTCCTGAACCACCATAGCCTACTAAAGGTGGTTCTTCTCCAAAATGATGGAACCATGTGGAGATTCTGGATTTACTATCAACCCTACAGCTGCCGAGCTTTTTGCTTTCATATCTATTCACTTTACACTTCCACTCGCAGAAATGGCAACTTTTTAGCATCCTCTTAGCAATCTCAATCTTCAGGTCGATGTAGCTTACAGTCACCGGTTTTAATTCATCAAATAACATCTTATTATTCTTTATATCGTTTAAAATTTCGTTAAAGGTTTTGCTGAGCTTTTCATGCTCTTCCCAAAGCCTCTCGTCTGAGCTACGCTCTATGCTTATTTCACAGGGTATCCTTTTTGCGATAAGAAACTTTGCGGGCTTTAAATCACTCATAACGCTGTAATACCACTTAAGCCTCTCCCTAACCTCTCGGTTCTGCCATATCGGTGTTGCGAATAGGCGTCTCACGGGTACGCTCAATTAATTTTACTTTAAGGTTACTAATCAAGTTATAGGCACGGCACCCTTCTAGAGCATAAATCTAACCCCGCTTGCGATGAATTCGATCGCTATTGCCGCTATAAAGACCGCCATCAACCTTGAAATAACGACAGATCCCGTCTCGCCTAGGAAGCTATTTATGGGTTCTATAGCCCTGAGTATCAACCAAGTTATGAGCAAAACAATTATAACAGATATTACGGTCACAAGAACACCGGCCGTTTGGATGTTAACTATCGTTAGAGTTATAGCACCAGGCCCAACCAGCAAAGGGAATGCGATAGGTACGACACCTATACTTCTGCTGGACAGGTGTTTTTCCTCCCACATACCATGAAGGAGTATTTTCATTGAGATTATGAATAGTAAAAGACCTCCCGCTATCTTGAAGCTGTGAATGGATATATTAAATATTGAGAGGATGCTTTGACCGGCTAATGCAAAGAGATTAAGTAGAACGAAAGAGATGATTATAGCCGTCTCGAATGTTTTACGTCTTTCTTCCCGACTCATATTACTGGTTAAACCCATGAATATTGGTACGTTTCCGATAGGATCAACTATGATAAAGAGTGCGACGATGGATTTTGCAAGTTCCTCGATTACTATTTCCATACATAAGCGCCCATCAATTCTCAATTAAAGTTTTACGCAACATTAGAAGTTACTGCCGATAAATCACAAGAAGGCCTCACTTTGAAATCTATAACCACATGTTCCTTTGTTGCAGAGTAAGATTTTACAATCCTTAAACCTATTAGTGTGCTTGTATAGCCTAGACGGTGACACAGTTCACTTATCTCCTTCCATAGCTCATCTTTTCCATTCCCCCTTCTCACGAGTTCATGAAAATGAATCACAGTACCTTCAGGTTTAACAGCTTTCAGAGCGGCCGGTAGGGCTTCTATCGTTCCCCCAAAAAAACCCATTATGATTCTGTCTGCTATGCGACCAAGCGTTGGGGTCAATTCTTTACAGTCACCAAGCATAGGTTCCACAACATACTCAACGTTGTTAAGCACGGTGTTTATTTTAAGATACCTGTAAGCCTCCTCATTAATTTCTATGGCATAGACTTTAGAAGGTCTTGAGATCACGGCGCAAGGTATTGAAAACTGACCTATGCCAGCGAACATATCAACCACCACCTCTCCAGACCTAACGGACTTTGCTGTCCTAAGACGTTCGTAACTATTTCCTAGACATAGCATCAACTTCGATACATCGAGCATAAACTTGTATCCGTATTCTTTGTAAATTGTTTCGGTATTCGGGTCACCATAAATAAATTCTACAACCGGCTGTCTTAGCTTGCCAACGATGCCGCGCAACCTTAAAACCGTCTTTACCGTCGGATAAAATTCGAGGATGGCTTTACCTAACTCTTTCGGATCTATTTCTTCATCTTGAAATCTTACGAGCGCCACATGTCCTATAATCTTCGCTTTCTTTGGAAGAGTACTTGGATCGACGTTTGTGAACCTTGATTTTAAGAATTCTCTCAAAGAAGTGCGTCGCAAGGCAAGCATCCTTGAATGTCCTTGAAAACGATGTTTCACAATCTCATTTGATTTTAACCGCATAATAACCTTCTTTTTTAATATTTAGAAGCGCTGCTATCTCTGAAAGCTCCGGTTTTATGATGATTAGAAGACCTTGGTATGTCGAGGCAAGATTTGTAGATCCGCATAAATCGCATGTGTCACCAGACACTATTCTTTTACAATTCCTACATACTCTTTCTCTAACTGATGCTTGTTTCAACTTTACTCTCAGACCCCTTTAACTTTTTTGTTTCTTCCTTTATCCATTCAATCTTACCCAAAAACGGTTGTCTAGTCGTTATACCTATTTTGCCTGAAGCACCACTTGTCAAAGAGACCGCAACTATTCTAGCCCTAACACTATCGCCTACGATCAGTTTTTTCCCGGTTTTCTTCCCGGTTAGTATAGAGTGTTTTTCATCATAATCTAAATAATCGTCCATTATTTGAGATATATGCAGTAAGGCGTCCACAGGTCCTATCCTTACAAAGGCACCAAAATCTGTAAGTTCAACTATTTCCCCCTCGACAACTTCTTGGACCTTCGGCAGATATGTAAGAAGCTTTAGCCTATACTTGTGATACGTTGAACCATCTCGAGGCAAGAGGTAACCAATTGGTTCAACATCAACGTCAACTATCGCTATGACGTATCCGAGCTCTTCATCTATTATGCCTTCGTATAAGTTCTTCAACTGTTGCATAGCAACTTCTTTCAACGGTTTGTGAAATTCTTTTGGAGGGATACCTATTGCCTCCTCAATCTCAAATAACATGAACAACTCTTGGACACCCTGTTACCATTGATTAAACTAACTCGTTACGCCATTTTCCACTTGGCTTAATATATACTTTTCAGGGTATGAAGCCCTCTACCCTTACTTCTCCTTTTTTGTTGACGTATATTGTGCAGACACCGGCATCTCTCAGGATCTTCTTTAAACCGCTATCCGACGTCAATACAGGCAATCCTAATACCTTAGCTACTCTAAGTAGGGCAAGATCCGCATCTTCTTCATTTACATTCATATCTAATTGTTCTAATATCTCACAAAAGACGAGTGCTAGACCTGCCCTTTTGGCCTTTACACCTTTACCCTTTGCAAGAGACCTGAGTTCTTCGACGACATTAGATATCACGACGGGGACGATCTTCGTGTTCAGCTTTTCTTCAACCCTCGCAAGTAGATCTGTACCCAATTCTGCCACCCTCATTAAAAAACTCGTATCAACAAGCGCTCTCAAGGCGTAGATTATCTCACTATGCCATAACCTATTAATCTCCAACTGGCACCTATCTTTCTACTTATGGTCACCCTGTCGCCTACATTGACACATACGGGTCTTGTAAGTTCAAACTCTATCATCGTACCCGTCTTTTTTGTTACTATTCCCTTTGCTACCGCAGAATAAGCATTTATGACGAGTTGTTCTTTTTCCGACAACGCTTTAACTTCAACATTACCTTCAAGACCAACGACTCTGCTGAAGAGTTCGTACTCCAAGTGTAGGTGATGCATCGTTGGCGGCAAGGTTCCTGGCTTACCAGCAATATTTCCGGTCAATCCATCTGATTTTGTTAACGACGGGTCGAGCTCCGTTTCGATGCCCGTGAGGCCTCCGCTTACTGCTTCTTCGACATCCCTACCACCTGCGCGTATATTCACAACCCTAGTGTATAGAGGTTCGTAGTCTCCTTGAGGTTTATCTGGGTTCTTTGGTAGACCTGGCGCTATCTCTATCTCATCACCCACACGCACCTTTCCCTGAGTTATCGAACCGCCTATGACTCCTCCCTTAAGCTCCTCCGCACGCATCCCCGGATAGTTCACATCAAACGACCTTAATATCGGCATCATAAATGGCAAGTCCAAGTTTCTTTTGGGTGTAGGAATGTATTTCTGGATTGCATAAAGTAAGACGTCTATGCCTATGTTATGCTGGCCAGATACAGGTATTATAGGCGCGTTAGCGACGTTTGAGTCCTTAATAAACTCCCTGATCTCCTCGTAATTCTGTAATGCTCTCTCTTTTGTTACTAGATCAATCTTATTTTGGGAAAATATCAGCTTGTTAATGCCCAATATCTTCACTGCATGAAAATGTTCACTATCCTGAAGTTGAGGGAATTTGAACCTCGCATCAACCACGAATAATGCCCCATCAAAGAGGGGGGCGCTTGAAAGCATCGTAATCATTAACGAATGATGACCCGGACAGTCTATGAATGATATTGCCCTCTCAAATTCAGTTTTCGAGCCACATTTGGGACAAACCTCCTCCGTTGTGTAGTTGTAAGGCTCCTCACAAGATGGACATCTATAGATTGGAGCGTCCGCATATCCTATTCTTATCGTGATACCACGCTTAAGCTCTTCGGAGTGTCTTGCGGTCCATATACCAGTAATGCTCTGGACAATCGTCGTCTTACCATTGTCAACGTGACCTAACGTTCCTATGTTAACCTCAGGTTGCTTTGGTAAAGGTTTGCTCATCATCTAAGGGTTTTTATTAATCCATGCTGTTTATATAGGTTAAATCCTATATTCACTATTTTTGACTTTATGTCACCTATCGTACCTTAACATTTCTACGTAAATTTTCCTGCCCTGCTAGGATTCTAAGAGTTCTTTCTCATCAAAGAATATCCTAACTTCTCTCTCGTAAGATTCTGGACTGTCGCATGCGTGTATTAGGTTATCGGTCTTGTCCAAAGCTAGGTCGCCCCTTATGGTTCCAGGGCTTGCCTCGACGGGGTCCGTGGCACCTATTAGCCTTCTCACGACCCCTATAGCATTCCTACCTTCGACTACCATAAGAACAACCCTATCACTTGTCATATAAGTCACTAAGTCATCGTAAAACGGTTTTCCTAGGTGCTGTTGATAAAGCTCCTCAACCTTTTCCCTCGGAAGCTTTGCAATCTTTAGTTGGATTATCTTTAAGCCCTTTTTCTCAAACCTTGAGATTATCTCACCAACGAGGCCTCTCTTTAAGCAACTAGGTTTAAGTATTACAAAGGATCTTTCCACAACCATTCTACTCCCTCTTACTTTAGGAATTGCTAAGCACGTCTCTCCTTACCATAAAATTCTGTCCATTTAACCTTTCTGGGATCTTTCTTATGCTCAAGCATGTAGACTCGACATTTTCGTGAACAAAACCAAAAAGTGGAGCCATCATTCTTTACGAATAGCATACCACTGCCGTGCAAAAACTCTCTTCCGCAGAAAGCGCATCTATGCGTAGTCGGCATGGGTCTCTCGTCCCACCATTGCTTAAACGCTACTACTTTACTTTATCTTTTCTGCTTCACGCTCTGTATCCAACAGCAGAAGTATGTCACCGACTCTGACGGGGCCTTTAACGTTCCTCGATATTACCCTGCCTTGATATTTGCCCTTGAGTATCCGGACTCTAACCTGAGTTACCTCTCCCGTGACTCCCGTCCTTCCCACAATTTGCTCGACCACTGCCGGCACTGGTTCTTCAACAGGCGGAGGCGCTTTCTCGCTCATATCGATCACTTCGATTTAGTAGACCTTATTTCTGCTACCTTTTTAGCTATCTCGTCGATGTAACCTTTTGCATCGCCCGGATCTATTATAGAAACCGAGCTTGCGGCAACCGATATACCAGCAACCTCGCCCAGCTCTTTCTTAGATGGGACGAACATGTAGGGTATCTTCTTCTCGTCACATAGCGCAGGTAAGAAGGCTACGATCTCAGGCGGGTCGACATCCATCGCAATTACAACAAACTTGGCCTGTCCTCTTTCAATTGACTTTATCACCTCGTTAACACCCTTACGAGTTTTTCCTGTAAGTCTCGCGATCTTTACGGCCTCCAAGGTCGCCTTAATTAGCTCCTCAGGTGGATTAAAGGTCACATAATAAGCTCCTGTAGCAGACTTCATCAGCTTCTCACCCTCAGCCCGCTTACACCACTTCCCAACTGTAGAAATTAGACCTCTATTTATCTATATAGCTGTTAGGCTTTGTTTATGTGAAAGGTGAATTAATACTTTCCAGCCTACCGCTAGATGCGAAGGTTAAACACCCCCTATTTTTTCTGACCCCATGGTTTCGGAGTTTGAAACTTTTACAAGCTTGATGACCTCAACCATTAGATGTGTAATTTCCATACCTGAAAGATGTCCTAGACGTGGTGGTAGTAACATCGTTAGCTTTAAGAATTTATATGAATGTTTTAGTTGCGGTTATGTATGGAGAAGTCGTGAGGGATGAACGTTCATAAACTATTGCTTACATGTTTTAGGAAAGTTTTAAGTAACTTCAAATTCTTATCTTCAATCTACGGGCTGGTGATTAGATGCCTAAGAAAAGTGACAAAGTGAAGAAGAAATACCCAAGGAAGATGGTTCTGCTCCTTCTAGTAATCATCTTTGTTATTACTATAGCTTCTTACGTTGGATTCTATGGCTTGTTTCAGAGTACTAAACCTGAGATGCGGAAAGCTGCAATAATTGATGGTTTGTCTGAAGATATACCGAATCCAAGCTTGATAAATGAGGTGTCAAACCTTTTAAAATCCTCGGGATACGAGGTCACAATATTCAATGGCAGTAAAGTGAATGTAGAGCTTTTTAAGAATTTGCCGGAGATGGGTTTCACATTGATTATTATGAGGCTCCATGGTGGTAGGATTCTACAACCTATAGGATTGTTCATCGGTTCGGGAATATTTGCTGAACCATTTAGTGAAGGGAAGTATGAGTACGAGTATTATTCAGGTTATTTCCTGAAGGGTTTAGCGTACGTTGGTGGAAAAGAGTACTTCGTCATAACACCCGCATATGTTTCTGACAAGTTTCAGGGAAGGTTCCCAGGGTCAGTCATAATCATTTTAAGCTGCTACTCTATGTGGGACCAAGTACTAGCATCTTCGTTTATAGAGAAGGGGGCATCCGTAGTTGTGGGCATCGATCACAAAGTAGATGTACAATATCTTGATAGAGTTGGGCTCGAGCTTGTCAAACAGATCTCTCAAGGCGCAAGTATAGAGGAAGCCGTCTCTAAGACTATGGAAATTATAGGGCCAGATCCGACGACGGGTGCTAAGCTACTTTATATAAAACATAGCTAAGGATCATTCTAACATATTTTCGTTCTAGATTTTTAAGAAAAAGACTTATATAGGGTAAGAATATTTTGATCATTCAAAGTGGTGTGGTAAATGCCCGTCCCACAGTATTATGTAGGTGGAGAAATTCCATTGATAGGTTCGATCTCAGTGGGCACATTTCTAATTATTGGGCTCATCGTTGTAGCAGCGATAACCCTTGGAGTACTTTACTTACGTGGATTCAAGTTGCCCTTCAAGCATTAAACCTAACAAATTTATTTTATTAATTTCATTTCCTCTGAAGAGGGATGAATAGGCTAGGGTTTAAACAAATACTATCTATTATATTGCTAAATCTTATCGCACTCTGGTTAACGTACGGTTATTTTGTTGCAGCAAATCCATTAACAATTAAGGAGGTACCAAGTAAATTGAGCTGTGAACTATTAGTGGATTACCCAAACGTGATAGTATACGGTGCGAGATTTAGTATTTCAGGCAGATTGATCTGCGAGGATGGAATACCACCCCAACTAATTGTTCAGACATTATTAGTATGCGGTGACATACGCACACTAACGGTTAACGCTGCAGTTATCAGAGATGATGGCACATTTAAGGTAGATCTGGAAACTTTTTTTCCTAAACCATCCACGAATAAGACTCAGTGCAGCATAACAGTCCATGTAATATCTAAGACCATTTCGACAGGGTTGATCGATAAGAAGACTCTAACAATGATTGTGCCGAGCTGATATTTATGAAGAAGATACTTGAGGTGTTGCTTCCCATACTTATGGTCTTTTCATATCTAAAGGTTTTGTCATTTTCTGGGGTTACATCTATATTTATGATACGTAGGTGGAGTATGGCCAAGCCTCTAAGTATAGTATTCATAAATGATTTCATAGACTGTCTAGCTATAGCATTTATAGCACTGACAATATCGTTATTGCTAGCCTATAAACATAGAAAATATCCATATTTTCTATTAATCCTTGTCTCAGCATTATCGATGGTCTTTCTAGCTTTCTCACTATACTTTTACTCAGCCTTAATCTCCCTTCTCGTAGGTCTATTTTCAATAATATATGCTGTTTTTCTAAAAAAGGAGGTGGACTTGTTATCTCTGGCTAGGTACTTGTTCTCTCTTCTTCTCTTAATTGAGGTAGCGGGGGTTGCGGGATGGGTTCTGCATCTATTTTATGGAGGTACCAATCCATATAGAGAGCCGATCCCTCTACAAGATTTCGAGACGAAGATAATCCACTCCTTCAGTCCCTTAACTCCAGTCTTAGCGACATTATTCATGCTTTCTGCACTTCTTCTCATAATCGTTAAACCTCTAAAGCCTATAGAGGGTAGCAGGCCTGCGAAATTACTTGATGGATTCAAGACATTCATTAGAGATATGATTAGTAATTTGAGTAAACATTCTGAAAAACATGATGCTTGGAGCAAAGTATTTCTATTTTCCGCACTCATAATCCCGATTCTTGCAACCTTCTTACTTTATACCCCCATAATTAATCCATCAAACATGACTGTAGGTGTAGATATACTATATTATGTTGATTTTTTAAGAAATGCCCAAGAATCCTCTCAGAATGATTTAGAATTCTTAAATAGAGTGTTTAGTAGCGATAGATCTTTAACATTTTTGATGATCTATTCTATCTCTAGAATATTTGCCATGGACTTCAAAATTGTATCTATTTATCTACCTGCGATCCTTTCCCCTTTTTTCATATTTTCTCTTTATTATCTAACATTAAACTTGTTCAAGAATAAGCTGTATTCATCCCTTGCATGTTTTCTAACAGCTACTGGGTCTTTTACCGCTGCGAACTTTTATGGTGGCTTCTTGGCGAATTGGCTTGGTTTGTCATTAGCTTATCTATCACTAGCTATGATGATAAAATCTATTGAACAGTACTCGATGAGGCCACTTCTCTTATCCATATTGCTGTCAATATTATCTCATCTAGCCCATCCAGTCCCATGGAATTTTCTTATAGCTGCTGTAATCTTAATTGCCCTATTTGCGGCAACTCAAAAGAGCAATGAAAGAAGGATTTTAAAGTTTCTGACAATCTTCATAGCAGTCAATCTATTATACGATTTTATTAAGACTAGGGTTTTGAAGTTTACTGGAGCAACCTTGGTAGCAGAATCAGTAGTATCCACAGAACTTTCGCTTGATAACTTAGTTAATTTCTGGTCAACAAATGTGTTCATGATCTATTTCCATGTAGGTGGAGCGTTCAATTTTCCACCAACCTACATCTTCGCATTATTAGGGATGGTTGTTTTCAGTATTGCTAGGCTCTTAAAGTTTGATGTTCTAAAGATGTGGGTTCTGGCTGGTCTGCCATTATACTTGTTTGGTCCAGACTATGTTCAGGCAAGAACATTACAGAATATCCCAATAGACATCTTTGCTTCTGGAGGGCTTGCAATAATCCTAGAATATTTATCGCTTAAAGATAAGATACTTTTAGTCTTGTTGCTAATCTTCATCTACTTACTATATCTGAATAATCTACTGAGGTTTATTACAAATCTACCTTTTTAAGTAGGTCCTCTAAGGTTTTAGAAAGATATGATGTATATTAACCATAGGAAAAAGATTTTAGACTTCATTTCAGAGAATTGGGGCGTCTTCTTCATCCTGTACGGTTTCATAATATTTATCACAGCAATATTATCCTATACCGGGTTCATTAAGATACCTATTATTCAGTTAACACCATACATGTCTATCTCGTTGGCTATTGGTATAACTCTGCAGCTTCTATCTTCACTCGCAAGCATCCGTAAAAGTGCCTATATCCATAAGTCTATATTCAATAGATTACTCAACACAAACATTGGTGTATTCTTTTATGCGTATTCTATTCTACTTCTCTGGTGCTCAGTGTACTTCTACATTATAAATGATCCTGTTCAGCACTTCATCTTTCTCCAATACGGAGGTGTTTCGGCGCTTGTTGGTATCATTCTCCACATTATTTCAAAAACATTATCCGTAGGAAAACGTTCACAGGTTCCATCCATTCTGGTCTTGATGATTGCTTCTCTCTCCTCAATATTCTTATTCTATAACTTCATACTTCCGATGAAGCTGAGCAATCTATTGAAAGTTTCCCTCACTCTTGGTTATTTCGTAAGCATACCTGTATCTTATTTCTTATCTCTCAACATCATGAAAAGCATAACTTCGGGGATCTTTGCGACATTGCTTGTAATGTTGACACCATTGATAAAGCCCGTTGTGAAGAGCGGTGACTTATCCTCGCTAATTTTCTCTGTAACCTATTTATCACTTATTCTATTGATGTTTTATCTTAGGAGCCGTGATATAGCTGTTGGATTATCCGCTATCACAGCCGCCGTTCAAGTATTTTCTTCTAAGGCATTTCCTATCACAATATTATTAGTTTTCATCGGAATGGTTGCAGAGAGAATTAGGAGCGATTATAAGAAATATATTACTTATTCTGCTTTCACGATAGTGCTGTTTACTTTATTTTACTTATTGCTCTTCCGTCTAGACTTAATAACAGAGATTTTTAAAATCTTCAACGTATATTTAACGACAATTCTCGCATTATCAGCATGTATTTCGATAATCCTGCTCTTAAATAAAGATGCTGAAAATTCTTCAAGAATCTCGGCAGCCTTCATACCATTGATGGTGGGTCTATCAGCATATTTTAAGGAATCACTGATCGCAATGATTTATCTAGCATTAATCATCGCATCTTTCCCTGCGACATATCTTTTCAAGTCATTCTCGATTAATAGGGTGGGGAATGAAGAGGTAGAGGTAACAGTTGAGCTTGAAAAGCTTCTAATATCAGCTCCAGCTATAGTTCTATTTCTTCTAAGTCTTGTTAGTTGGTTCTAATTTGTTGAATCCTAAACTTTATATAAGCTTATGATAATAAAGAAAAAAGATGTTCAAGCACTCGTACCAGCTAGGCATAGATTTGACTTCTGCACTTTTAGACGAATTAAAGAGTATTGTTTTACGTGTTAAGAGGGTCAGAAAGTGGTTTCTGGTCGATCCGTTGAGTAAGGCTTTCATTAAAGCATGCATGATCGCAAAGATAAGCAGAGTTAAGAGCATGGTTTTTATGAAGGCTATCATCAAGACCATTAGAATGCTCAGGCAATTAATATCTAAAGAATATGGGCTGATTCAGACCGGCATCCAAGAAGCTTGGAAGCTCTCAGAATTGGCCTCAAGCTGGGGCCATAAGACAGCTAAGGAATGGAGAATGAATAGGAGCTACATAATACTTCAAGCACTAACATTGCGGTGGCTTGCAAGGCTATTCGGCGGAATCATGAAAATCACGTAGGATTCCAGTAATGTTCGAGCATTCATTTAGGATGAATGAATTCTAGAAGGATTGCCTAGTTATGAGTGAATCTATCCTCATACCTAGAAGGCTGGTTGATGAGCTGAGGAAGAGGGGCTTAAGTGTCGAGGACATAGTTATTGATGCCTTGTTAAAGGCTCTAGATGCCGACCCGACTACTGCTGCTGAGATTCGGCTGGATATTGCCCGTAAATATCTTGAGGAGGGTGAGGCATTAACTGATAAAGATTCTGTTCAAGCTAGTGAGAAGTTGTATAAGGCTTGTGAGGAGGCTATCAAGGCTCTAGCCATCTACAATAGGTTAAGCGAGATCTTAGCAAAAGTTGAGGAGAGGGGTCGATGGACTGTCATGGAGCTTGAGAAGGCTGTCGAGATCTTAAGCGACATGATTGGAGAATGGATCCTAGCGTCGTGGGATGCTGCATGGACTCTACATGTATGGGGCTTCCATGAGGCAAAACTTGATAGTGAGGCTGTTAGGAGAAGGGCGAAGCATATCAGGAAGCTGATCATGGAATCAGAGAAGATTATTGGATGACTGGGTCCTCTATGAATGGTAGGAGGCCGTTTGTTGTTGCCTGTATTCCGGCTTATAATGAGGAGCTGACTATAGCTAAGGTGATATTGAAGGCTAGGAGGCATGTTGACAAGGTGATTGTATGTGATGATGGGTCCACAGATATGACCGCTGAGATAGCCGAGGCCTGCGGGGCGGAGGTGATAAGGCATGAGAGGAATATGGGTAAGGGTGCGGCCATACAAAGCCTGTTCAGGAGGGTAAGGGGGGAGACTGCCGACATTATCGTCACATTGGATGCTGACGGACAACATGATCCGGATGAAATCCCACTACTCATCAATACGATGATCGAGACCGGTGCCGATATCGTCATTGGGAGCAGGTTTCTAAGCAAGGAGACTATGAGTAAGGTTCCAACTGCTAGGCGTATTGGTAACAGGATCCTAAATGTGGTGACTTCTGTAAATAATGTTACGGATACTCAAAGCGGCTTCAGAGCTTATAGTAGGAAGGCGATAGAAAGCATTCAACCAGCCGAGATGGGATTCGCAGTCGATTCTGAGATACTTTATAAGGCCTCAGAACTGGGCCTCAAGATAATTGAGGTCCCAACAGGTGTTGAGTATAAGGTTCCAAGACCGTCTAAAAGTGGGGCGGTGCTTCATGCTTTAGACGTCTTACTTGGCATTGTAAAGCATCTATCAATAAGACGCCCATTACTATTTTATGGCCTGCCGGGTGTAATCTCTTTCCTCATAGCCTTAGTATCCGGATTAATGCTTATCCACTTATTCAACCTGACAAGACACTTTAGTCTCCCACTAGCAGTAATAGCAGTCGGATTCGGGCTGCTGGGAGCAATACTATGCTCAACAGCACTATTACTATGGATACTCCTCAGCTTTATGGAGAGAGTCAAATAAGCTTGGTTGCAAAGGGATACATGAGGCTATTACATTATGTCTGGCTAGATGTTAAGATGAAAAGATTTTATATCTTCAGAATAGAAAGCCCTTAGGTATTTTACAGAGCTATGAACAAAAGTTTTCTACCACCTAGAGAGGTGCTAAGAAAAATATTAGATGATCAAGATTTCTTTCTATGGCAATATTATGGGAAGAGTCTTTTAGGTAAAATTCAGGCTTGGATTTTTAGAAGTCGTATAGGAGTTATAGTCAGGTTTTTAAGAAAAACCGGATCGAATCTTGGGACAATTCTGGATGTGGGTTGCGGACCTATGTTCATAAGCTATGCTTTAACTAACAAAATGAATGAATATGTAGGTGTTGATGTAATGTCTGATGCTTCGCTAAAAAGGTATAAAGATGCTATGAATAACGCTGGCGTTACATCCCTTCACGTGGTTAGAACAAGTGCCGAATATCTTCCATTCCGAAACGGATCCTTTGATTTTGTTTTATGCCTTGATGTGCTTGAGCATCTTAGTAAACCGAGACAAGCCATTTTAGAAATTTATAGAGTGTTAAAAGATGGTGGCTTGATCGCAATATCACTACCTCTAGAGAATTTTATTCAGAAGTTGCTTAGAATAGGCTTCATTCTCATGAAAATTGGTGGGGATACTATGCTCAGAAGGACGAGACACATCCCTATTACTCGAACACCAGAATATCATTATGTTGGGGATATAAAATCATATAGCGAAATGATTAAGGCATTAAAAGAATTTTTAAATTTCATACAAACTAAGTATACACCCGTAGGTTTTCATAAGTTGATTAATGTTAATGCTATTCACATAGCTGAGAAAAGGCCATATCGATATAAAGACTCTAGTAAGTTATGTTAATGCTGTCCATCGTAAGTAGGTTGAGTAGATCAAGGCTTTTAATAATAAGAGCTATAGAGCATCTTAATTAAGGGGACTATGAATATACTGATTGATGCTTATTCACCTGTTTAACTTGATGATATACTTTAGCCTTCCACTAGCAGTAGTCGCGGTTGGATTTGGGTTACTGGGAGCAATACTATGCTCAACAGCAATAATGCTCTGGATATTAGTAAGCCTCGTGAAAGAAGCCAGATAGTGAAAAGAAAGATTTCGTAA
>CAZZKR010000024.1:0-27623 GCA_964655015.1 uncultured Nitrososphaeria archaeon | reverse complement strand
TATATCTTATTCGGTTCACACCTCATTTCCCTTCTCTCCTCTCATGTTCATCAAGCAGAGTAGTTATTGCTTCATCAAATGTTACCCTCGGGCTTCCACGTTTTTGCATTAATTCGAGAAGATATTTCTGTAAACGTTCGTACGTTTCTATCCTCAAGACTATGTTCCTTTTTAACACATTCGAATTCGTACGCCTCGCAGACATATCTTCAATATTCCAAATGTATTAACTATATTTAAGGTCTTCTAACTA
Organism: uncultured Nitrososphaeria archaeon; assembly: GCA_964655015.1. Classification (GTDB taxonomy): domain Archaea; phylum Thermoproteota; class Nitrososphaeria_A; order Caldarchaeales; family Wolframiiraptoraceae; genus Terraquivivens. The sequence continues at coordinate 27,370 of CAZZKR010000024.1, read as the reverse complement.
CTCGATATAATGATTACATACATAAAAACCTTTTTTAATTACACTAAAAGTTGATTATAATTGTTGCTAGTTAACTAACGTCCTTCTTTTTTGAGTTTACCGTCAACTTTATATAGCTCCTACTACCCATATGGGACTGGGGATAAGGGATGATTAAGCTCAAGGTAAAACCACTTCACGAAGCAGTTAACAGATACGCTGAGAGCGCTTTAATATCCGCCGTCAGACTAAGAAGATATTGGCTTTCTCAAGGATTGCCTGAGGATGAAGCAATATCTAGAGCCGTGAAGCAGGCAGTCGGTATGATGAGGGCATCAGGCCGAAAACCAGAAGAATTACTAGAATTATTTAGAGAACTTCAAGAAGCATCGGAAGCCTTTGTGGCAATGTTAGAGAAGGTTATCAAAGGAGAAAAGGAGAGTGAATAAGGCATGCTTAGCCGCCGTGAAAGAGAATTCCTAACGAATTCGGAAAAATTCTCAAAAAACTATGCTAGATGGCTCCGCTACAGCATCAAGCGCAAAATCCGCAAAGCTGCTCAGGACTTAAACCTAATTTCACGGAGATGGCCTCAAGTGTTAGGAAATTTTCTAACACTAGATTTTAACGTTAGAATTTTCTCTAACGCGGAAAACATTATCAGTCGTGAAAACAACTTGGAGAAAGGGGTTTGGGGGAATCTGTCCCCCAATGCGGGCCCGGTGGGATTCGAACCCACGACCTACGGCTTAGGAGGCCGCCGCCCTATCCATTCTAGGCCACGGGCCCTCCGCATCCTAATTCCCGGAACGCTTTTCATAATGGGACGGTGGTGTTGTAAGATTTAAAACTTGTGGATGGTTAAGGGTCGAAAAAATATAGAATCGTTCCGAGGACCGCTATGGCGAGCGATGCGACTAAAAGTATCACCTTAAGGTTCTTTTTCGACCCTTTGTCTCCCTACGTTTTTTCCGATCTACGATACCTTTGTCCATCCAAGGCTACTTTCCGTTTAAGCATGGTCCTAAATTAAGGCTTGTAACATACAATTACCTTATATACGAGTTAGGACGTGCTTTTATGAAAGAAAAATGGAAGCTCGAGGGCTTGGGATTTCTTGTGCCCTAATACTAGCTATCTTTATTGCGACGTCCTTAGCCCCATCGGCTTTCGCGCAGGATGCTGCATCCGGGCTCACGTTGCACGTATACACGGACGGCTTATCCCTTTCTGGTAAATCCACGTTTCCTGCCCCTGGCGTAACCACACCGTTTACCATGGCTACTAAGCTTTCTGTCAAGAAGGATTCGTTCGTCGGAGAGCTGAACGCAACCGCCGAACAAATAACAACCCAGCTGACACCCATGAGCACGGAACTGTATGCAGCTAGTTCGACGTCGCCTACGGGCACCGCAACCGGCACGTCAACGCTAAGTATGTCATTACAGTTGGCGCATGAAGAATACGGTAGCTTAACCGTCGGGCTGAGTGATACAACCGTAAGTTACAACTATGATACGATGACCATTCACATACGTGGAACTACCACGGTAGAGGCTTCGGGTAAGATGCAGGAGGGTATAGTGTTGCTACTATTGATGTTGAATAAGGAAAATGTTCAGAAGATGCTTGAGGAGCGGGAAATCCGCGGCATCGAGATTAACAAGCTCGACGTCAATTTGATTACTAGAGAGATTAAATTCGACGTGACGGTACTCTACACGCAACTGATGGAAAGTCTGAAAATATCACCCGAAGCTCTGAATGTCACCCTGATGAAGAGGCTTAACGTTCCATCGACATACGAAATGAGGCTTACACTGAAGGACACGAGTCTCACGATGTGGATGAAGCTCGATGTTAATGCCAACATAAACCAGTACTGGATCGACTACACCAATAGTATGAAGGGACTGCTATTTACCCTGAGCAAAGCAACAGTATCGGCCGTCCCAACCGAAGTCCCGTCATTACCCGTAATACTCACGGAAACGATCGACAAAGTGATCGAAGAACTTTCGAAGTTTGAGATACTTCCGTCGGACGCTAAGTTCCACCTGAGCGTGGATCCTGTAACCGAAAAGGCGACGATTGAATTTACCAGCCCAAAGTTGATCAAGAAGGGAGCGGACGTCGAAAAAACTATCGATGCAATATACATTCTTGCGACTAAGGTTTCTAGACGCGTAGGAGGGGATGAGGCGGTTCAGGAACTCAACGAAGTGTCCGTGAACGTAGTTGCTGAGCCGGGCGTTAAAACGTTGCTTGAAGGAAGTGAAGTGACGAGCGTAAAGTTTGGCGACTTGCCAGCCTTGCAAATCGAGTTCGCGCCACCACCTCCCGCGCAGGTACCGACAGTTGACTGGACAACGATAGGGATAATTGTAGCAGCGGCGGTAATCGCGGTGGCCACTGTCACCACCCTAATGATAACTAGGCGGAAGAGAACTACGACAACTTAAACTTCCCCATTTTTGGTTATCCTATTTGATCCTTAACGTCTTCAGGACCTACGCGAGTCCTGATCATAGTCCTAGTTATTCCCGATTCTTCCTTCTTGAAGCTCGTTATTAAGCGGGATTTCCGCACGGAATAGTCCCATTTCAGTTGCGAAAGTGTTAACGAAGGATGTTTCCATGGTGTCCAAGTAGCCGGATCTTATTCATAATTTCGGAGAAACGTAGCTATAATCTCTTGCCTAGGATGTTGCTGACTCTCGGCCAGCTGATGTTATAAAGCTGAGGGCTCAGCCTCGGGATGAGCGCTGATGTGACCGCCTGCACGCATAGATCTATTCTCCTCACGTGGTCTCGTGTCAGATATCCGACCGCCCCGCCCTTGCACCCGATCTCCCTTATCCCCGATATCTCCTCCATTACCTCCTCGGCCTCCCTCGCCTGACCGCTCAATATCTTCCTCACAACGATCTCCGGAAACTCGAGCGCCATGCTGAATCCGAGCGTAACCCTCTCTTCAACATCGATTACCGCGCATACGTGCTGGTCGACGTATCCTGTGATGCTATGCGGGACCCTGATTAGTCCTGCCTCTATGCCGACCCCGAAATCAGCACGTGCTCTCCTCATAGCTTCTAACGCCCTGATGACCGCACCCCTGAGAGTCTCCTCGAAACCAATGGGCTGAGGTGGGGCCTCGACCGCGACTGGGATTATATCTGCGCCCCCGAAGAACCTCTCAAAGCATATCTTCACTGCCTCGACCTTAACCTCGTTTATCGAGCCGACCCCGACTCTCATGCTCCACTGCATGGTAAACAAGGCCATAATTATATGTCGTCTTCACAAATCGGTCTCTAGTTCAGCATCTTTCTGCGTAGGGTTCCGACATACTAATGCTTTCCTCAATGTTGATCAGCACGGTTAGGCAAATCTTGGCGCTTGAGGATCTTCTCAGGTCGATCCCTCACCGGCAGGTAGACCTTCTCATAGAACTCTCGCTGACTTTTGAGGACACTTTCCGGAAAGCTCCTGACATACTCTGTGGCCGCTCTCCAGAATCTCTCAAAGTCCTGCCCAAACCTCGCGGCTATCATCCGGTCGAAGTCCACGGGCCTCTGAATCTGTCCGCCTATCACGAAGTATCCGTGTGGAGATCGGTAGGCAACCTCATCCCCGACGTTCTCCTCGATCCCCTCCCTCTCGGCTGGCTGACCGGGTCCCAAGCCCCTCCCAACCCTCCTCACAGTCACGCCCCGCTTCTTCGCCCAAGCGTAAAATATTGCCCTATTGAGGCCAAAGGACTTTGCAAGCTCGAGGTCGCCCTTCAGTGTATAATATCTTGCGGCCTGGAGGAGGCCCATGACTTGGAACCTGCCAATCTGGCCAGCCCGAACAACTTGCTGAGCGTCCTTATTGTCCTCTTTTTCCTCCCCACCTATCGTCGTCCTTAAGCCGCCCTTAATCTCCGCGAGAGCCCTTAACGCGAGATCGTCAGCCTCGCCCGGCTCATACTCATCCCATCCGCTCCAGTGTTTGAAGTCACCAATCTTAGCCCAATCTATCTCGAATCTTTCAAGATCGTCCGGCTTAACCGCGACGGCGACGAGGTCGAGCTCGCGGTGGATGCTTAGAGGTGCCGTGAAGACCCTCTGAATGTCTATGAGGTTCTCGACCTTAAGCCTCCTATCAAGAGACCTTGACCTTTTGCATATAGCCTCAAGCTCATCCTTCACACGCCCAAGAACATACTCGGCTATCGCGAATGAGGCTCTGAGAGGCCCCTTCTCCCATATCTTTCCGCTTATCGCATTCTCATTCAGGTGGACATGTATTCCGCGGCCGGACCAGATGAGGTATACCGACCTTTCGACACCCTCGCTCCTAAGAGCATCGACAAGAATTTCTGCGGCCTCCTTAATCAGCTCAACCTCCTCTAATGATCCATCAACATCCCAACTCGGCGTGCTCATGAGAATATTATTGACGTCGGAGACGTCCTCCTTCCGCTCAAGCTTTCGGTAGATGTTCGCGGAGCCGTAGATCGTTCTCGGCATCCTATTACCAAACCTGTTAATCAGCCTCTTGATGTCGGCCGGCTCCCTAATCGCAAGCGGCCCACCATCAGGCCAATACCTGTGGAAGGCTCTGACGCCGCCACTCGACCGGCACTCTAATGCAACCCATCTACCGGAGCAGAACCTTGAGATCTCCTTCGCGACGTCCTCCCTCAGATAGTGTTTTAGGATGACACTCATTCTCTTCCACTTGAATATGTTCTGGATCAGGCTTTAACCTCAGGCTTCGAGGGAGGTGAGGATTAATACCTAGAACATCATCGACGTATAGCTTACGAAAGATTAGATTCTCGAGAGAGCCCTGTCTAGATCTTCTTTTAAGTCCTCGACGTCCTCGAGACCGACCGACAACCTAAGAAGGTTATCGCTTATCCCGAGTACCTTCATCTGCTCGCTGCTCATGTTTTTCGCAGCCGTCCATATCGGATATGTTAGGAGACTCTCGACACCGCCTAAACTCGGTGTCGGCCTGATCAGCTCAGTGCCCCTGAGAACCTCTAAGGTCTCCTTCTGACCTCCCCTTATCTTGAAGCTCAGGACGCCGCCATAGAGTCGCCGCTTGAAGAGCTTATCAGCCACGCTCCTATACGGGCTACTCGGGAGTCCAGGATAATAGACCTCCGTTATCTTCGGATGATCCTCCAGGAACTCAGCTATCTCCATGGCACTCCTCGACTGTCTCTCAAACCTTGCCTCGAGTGTGGCCACGCCGCGGATCGTGAGAAAAGCATCGAACGGGGCCATGATCGATCCAAGCTTCCTCCTCCAGTTCCAAAGTGTTTTCGCATCCTCCTCGCTCCCAACTATTATCGCACCGCCCACGACGTCATTATGGCCGGCGATATACTTCGTTAAGCTATGGATCGTGATCCAAGCACTATCTTCGAGCGGGTTATAGAGTATCGGTGTGGAGAAGGTATTATCGACGATAAGCGGTATCCCTAACTCCTTACACCTCTTCGCAATTTCCTTAACATCAACAACCCTGATCATCGGGTTCGTGACCGTCTCGACTAAGGCGAGTGAAACATCGTCCTCGAGTCTCTCAAGAAACTCCTCAGTATCCGACCTGGCGAGAATGCACTCGACGCCGAATTTCGAGAGATTCTGAGCAAGCTCCTGGGTAGTCCCATAACACTCGAGGGGAACTAGGAGTTTCGACCCAGCGCTGAGTTTTGAGATATATGCGGCAGCTATCGCGGCCATCCCGCTCCCGAAGGCGAGACAGTCAACACCTCTCTCAAGCTTAGCTAGAATCTTCTCGAGAGCCCTGACCGTGTGATTCTCTTCTCTACTATACTTGAGGTCTAGGCCCCGATCGCTGCGCCTAGGCCCTCCCATGACCGAATCAGGATACTCGTAGATGGCCGTTTGGTAGATGGGGACTTTAAATACTCCCCTCTCCTGATCCCGATATCCGTGTCCATGAATCGCTTCAGTTGATTGTCTTCGCATCACCTTTGCCCGTAATCAGCTACTCATAAACATTTATAATAATATATTCCAATAGGAATCATAGGTGTGCCATGAGTTTGGAGAGTCTCTGGGACCTCGAGTCCCTTGCGAAGCTTAGAAAAATGCTGGGCCTTACACAAAGGGAGCTCGCGAGGATATCGGGGCTAAGTCAGTCCCTGATCTCGAAGATCGAACGCGGTCAAATCAACCCATCCTACGAGGCTGTTAGGCGAATTCTCCAAGCTCTTGAAACGGTTAGGGCTGAAAGGGACGCTAAGCTCTTGGCTAGGGATATCTGCACCAGGGATGTTATCTGCGTGGAGGTGTCGGATCCCCTGAGCAGGGCAATAAACTTGATGAAGGAATACGGAATATCACAACTACCGGTTCTGAAGAATGGCAGTCCTATAGGAAGCATCTCGGAGTCAACGATCACGAGGAAGCTCGAGAGGGTAAAGTCCACGGCGATGCCTGTGGGTGAGATCATGGATGAAGCCTTCCCGATGATACCCGAAGAGGCTTCCCTAAACATAGTCAGGCAACTCCTCCAAGAGTATCCCGCCGTTCTCCTTCAGAAAGATGGCAGGATAACGGGTATTGTAACGAAGGCAGACCTCTTCAAGGTGCTAGAGTCGAAGACGAAAGAGCTCTAACATATTCACGAGCTTTTTTCGGAGCTCACCTTCACTGTTTCGCTCACAACCCTCAATAACGTTCTTAAGGCCTCGACATTCTCCATCCTGCAGCTCCTCCGCCTCTTATCGATGTAGAGTCCGAGCCTTCTGGCTCGGTCAATCGTTATGCCCGCCTCTCTAAGCTCATTCAAGCTGAAGCCCCTACCTTCCCTCTCGATAATCCTACCATCCTTAAGCTTTCTCCTAACCACCGGAATCGGCAGGCTCATAGACACGAACCTCCAAAGGATGAGGACGAAATATCCCTAGGTGTTGAGACTCAAGGTTAAATTTAGTCCTAACGCTCGGTCGAAACCCTGATTAATGAGAAATCATCGATTGAGGGCGATGCTCGTCGACGTACACTGCCACCTAACGGATGAGCGCATAAGGGCAAACCTAGCAGAAGTGATAAACGATGCCAAGAAGTCGGGAGTGGCCATAGTTGTAACGTCCGGACTTGGATACGAGGATTGCTTAAGAGCCCTAGAGGTCTCCGATTACAAGATGATATTTCCATCTTTGGGGATCATGCCGTACGAGCTTGAGGGATACGAGGCCGTGTTGGATTTGATAGAGAAGAATGCTAAGAAGATAGTCGCCATAGGGGAAGTTGGTCTTGATTTCCATATAAGCGTCAAGTCGGATAGGGAATTGCAAAGAAGGGTCTTCAAAGAGTTCATAGAACTGTCTTTGAGCCTGGACCTTCCGTTAATAGTGCATTCTAGGAGTGCTGGAAAGTATGCATTAGAGATGTTAGTCGAGTGTGGTGCGAAGGATGTGATAATGCATGCCTTCGATGGTTCGGCATCCCATTCTATAATCGGTGTCAAAAACAGTTATTTCTTCAGCATACCTCCTTCAGTCGCCAGGAGTGTCCAGAAACAAAAGCTCGTAAGCAAAGTGCCGTTAGACAACATACTACTGGAATCTGATGCTCCAGCCCTTTCTCCTGTTCCTGGTAACATAAATCTTCCGTCAAACGTGAAAATATCCGCAGAGATAGTGAGCAAGATAAAGGGCGTACCGTTGGAGAAGGTAGAAGAGGTAACGACGGAGAACGCCATGAGGATACTTAGGATAAGGGCTTAGAGGTATTAAGGACCTATGTGACCGCGCGGTGTTTGACATATCACTGTCTTAAGTCCAACATCTTTCAAAGCCTTCCAAACATTCAGCATCTCCGCATAGCTAGGTCTAGGAATCGAAACATTTCTAAACTCTGGCCTGTAGTCGAGGACACAGACCTGTACGCTCTCGTCTATCTTCATAATCTCCTCACCAATCCTCACTATTTCATCCATGCTGATAAGCATCTTATTGTACGGTATACCGATGCCTATGAACAGCCTTTCTTTGTAATTGTCTACCAAGTACTTGAATGCATCCCAAGACGTCCTCAGATACTTCTCGGCGAGCTCTTGTTCCTTTATCCCGGTTATCCTCATAAAAGTTTCAACCTTTAGTCCCTTAAGGTCTGGCCCTATGTCTGTCATCCCTGCATCGACGAGGTCGTCTATGTAATCCCTCGTTAGTATCGTCGCGTTTGTATCAACGTGTATCCTTGCGTCGCTATCTTGGTTGAGTTCCCTCAGCGCTTTAACGTAACTTAAGAGCCAACTCCTGTTGAGCGTGCTCTCGCCCCCCGATATGGCCATCCTATCCACCCGGTACCTGTTTCTCATGTATGTTGTTATCCTTGCTGCCTCTGAAGGTGACATAGGCTTATCCTTACCACAGTAGGTCGTCGTCCAGTTTTGGCATTGCGGACACCTTAGGTTGCATCCGCATGCGAAGCATGCAACCTCTATGTACCCGTAGCCTTTTAACCACCAAGGAGTCCCTACGCCGCCAACGGGATGTCCCATCCATCCGTGCACTATCCTTTTTGGAACGTAATCTTCTGGAAGGTCTGTTAATATCTCCATACCTTCCGTGACGCCTGTAACACAACTTGGCGCGAGTACCCCGTTCACCAATACAGCACAAGAATAGCAGCCTCCGACGGAGCACGGAGCAAACATGCTACCCTTCTCTGGAAAACGTGAAAACCTGTAACCAAGTAATTCTAAGGCAGCTTTTACAGTAACCCTTTCCGGCACCCAGAACTTCTCACCGTTTACCTTAATCTCGACGTCCCTCGTCTTTGCCCTCTCAAACATCATAACAGCGTCTCCTGGACATGCTAGCTGGCATGCACCACAGCCGAAACAGAGAGTTTCTGAGAATGGTTTTCCGGCAGGGCATGCTACTATCTCTTCGCATGCACCACATCCTAAGCACTTATCCGGCATCTTCCTAGCAAACCTTAACATCCAAACGAAAAATTATTTTTGTGCCAATTAAAGCTAATTACACACCTTGCAATTGCGAAAACAACACTTAATAGCACCTCTAAGTCTTTTACCAAGAGGGTAAGTCGCCTTGGGAGGGCCGAAAAAACCCACTTTATCCCAAGCCGAGAAGAGGCAGATGAAGGCGCAACAAAAGCCTTCTGAGAAGAAGGAATCGGCGCCGCAAAAATATGCTGGTAGCATAGCCTTACCGGATGAAAGGGATGTCTTAAACTACATCAGGAGCATGAAGTACGCTACACCCTACCTCATTTCTGAGAAGTACGGGATTAGGCTCTCAGTTGCGAAGAGCTTACTGAATAGCTTAGCCTCAAAAGGTCTTCTTGTACCGGTAGTCGGCGATAACAGGTTAAGGATATTCGCACCGGTACAAGCTGTAACTGAGCCTGCAAAGGTTTCAGAGGCCGCGAAACAATCTGAGCCTGCGGAGGCAAAAACCAGGTCAAAGAAAAAGAAGTAAATTCTCCTAACTCTTTAGAACCCTTACCCTAGCTCCAGGTCTTGTTTTTGCGAGTGCGGTTAAGTCCCCGGATAGTTTTCCGACCTTTACCGTCTGAGCGTAAGGCTTAGCTTTCTTGAAGACAAAGCCTAGGGCACCGGCCGGAGGCCAGAATATTATGTCACCATAATTCACCTCTTCCACAGGCTTCTCGGCACCCCTTGCTATACGGGTCTCTATATAGACCGCATAGTCCCAAAGTCCAGCCATACCTTCTATCGGCAAGAGTCTCACGAGCTCCGTTACTGTTGCTGGTGCTAAAAATTTTATCAGCTCGGCCTCGTATTCACCCACACCTTCGATCCAAACCTTTACAGGAACCCTTACCGGAACTGACGTGCTCAATCTACTCACCGTACATCGGAACTTTTCCGAGGAAGTTCATGATGGTCGGCATAAGGTCAACCCCTCTTATCCTACCAAGCGTACCTGATGCGCAAGAGACTTCATCAAACCTTTCAACACCACCATACCTCGCACCTGGCGCGTACAAAGCCACGGGGACGGGGTCGCCGGTATGCTCCCCTATTTCTGATGGTGTTGTGTGGTCGCTCGTTATTGTTATGCACGTATCTTCTAAGTTTACCTCTGATAGGATTGTGGAGAAAGCTTCGCTCACTCTTGAGATTATTTCTACCTTCTTTACTGGGTTCTTGTCATGACTGACGACGTCCGTTGCCTTAACGTGTAAAAACACAAGGTCATAAATCTTAATTGCACTTACCGCCGCCCTCATCTTAGCATCTAAATCTGTGCTTACTGTGCCAGTTGCGCCCTTCACGTCAAGAACGTCGAAGCCCGCCGCCTTACACACGCCCTTGTAGACCGCACCACCCGCTATAACCGCGGCCCTAATACCGAATTTTGTCGGAAGCTTCTCCAACACCGGCAAAGTTCCCGCACCCCTCGGCAATACAACATTAGCTGGGGGCTGACCGCATTTTATCCTGCGCTTGTTAACCTCATGTTCCGCAAGCACCCTTCTTGAAATTTCAACTAACTCATTCAAAACATCTGCCGTCTTTTTCGCCGCAGGAGAATCCGTCAACGGCTTGGAGTGTAGGAACTTTACACCTACCTTATGCGGGTCGATGTCGGAAACAAACCTCGACAAACCTTCGCCCCTTAGGACTAGCACGCCCCTGTGCTCTACCGTGTGCTTAAACATTATTTTGACGTCCGAGTTTCTGACGAGCCTTATATCGTTCAGGCTCTCTGACAGAGCTTCAGCATCCTCGTTGGATATCCTTCCTGCCCTTCTGTCGACCACTATACCCTCATCGTTTACCGTAGCAAAGTTGCACCTGAAGGCCACATCGTTGGGCTCGAGCTCGATACCAGCACCCAAAGCCTCGAAAGCGCCCCTACCCGTGTAATGTTTGTAGGGATCGTAACCGAGTATTGCTAAGTGGGCCGTGTCGCTACCAGGCGGCACTCCTGGCGATATCGGATCCATCAAGCCGCACTCGCCTCTCGATGCCACCCAGTCAAAGGACTTCGGCCTCGCCGCTTGAAGCGGCGTGAGTCCTCCGAGCGCCGAGCACCTTCTATCCGCCATGCCATCGCACACTAGGATAATAGCTTTGGATACCATGTAGACCTACACGTTGTGCCCACGCTTAAGCTTTGTCCATGTGTTTTTACCCCGGAGTCGCTCGAAAAAGTGCATGCTTTTGCTAGTGTTTAAATATCCCGTTGAAGATAGTCAATACGGGAATGAGTCAAAAAGAAAAGGTGAAGGAGAAAAAGACGTTCGTCGACATAGAGGACTTGCCGTCGGTAGGTCAGGCTACGGCAGAAAAGCTTAGGGAGATAGGATATAGCACAATAGAGGCATTGGCAACCGCAACAGTAGCTGAATTGGTTGCTGCTGGCATCGGAGAGAAAAAGGCAGCGGAGATAATAGCTGCGGCTAGACAAGCTATAGAGATATCGTGGGTAACAGCAAAAGACCTAGCATCGCTTAGGATGAACGTCGGCAGAATAACGACGGGTGTTAAGCAACTAGATGCTCTGATAGGCGGCGGTGTGGAGACGCAAAGTATAACCGAATTCTATGGTGAGTTTGGTAGCGGAAAGTCGCAACTATGCCACCAGCTGGCCGTATGCGTACAACTACCCGTTGAAAGGGGTGGTTTGAATGGTGCAGCGCTCTACATAGACACGGAGAACACGTTCAGGATTGAAAGGATTGAGAGTATCGCAAAGCGCTTCGGGCTTGACTTTGACGAGGTCTCGAAGAGAATAATCTATGCAGAAGCCTATACAAGCGACCACCAGATGCTGCTTCTTGAAAAATCTGATAGAGTGATAAAGGAGAACAACGTGAGGTTAATAATAATTGACTCATTGACGTCCCACTTCAGAAGCGAATACATCGGCAGACAGACTCTGGCCGAGAGGCAGCAAAAGCTCAACAAGCATCTTCATAAGCTGATAAGGCTTGCGAGGGCCTTCAACGCCGCTGCTGTAGTGACCAATCAAGTCATGGCAAGACCAGACGAGTTCTTTTCACCAGCTGCTGTCTCACCAGTCGGCGGACACATAGTCGGTCACACAAGCCATACGAGAGTGTTCCTTCGCAAGTCTGTCGGTAGGAACATAAGGATAGCAAGGCTCGTGTCAAGTCCCTATTTACCTGAAGGTGAGGCTGTGTTTAAGATAACCGAAAATGGTTTAGAGGATGTGGAAGAGGATGAGCTTAAGTCTAGGTGATGCGTATGCCACAACATAACAAGATGGTAAAATCGTTCTACGTTACCCTGTTTAGCGGCAAAATCTCAGAAGCCGAGAAAATTCTGGAGAAGCTTAAGAAAAACCTGAACGAGGAAGAGGATGCGGGCTACTACGACGCGCTCTACGGCATATATTACGCATACATAAATGACGACCTCGAGTCGTTTGTGTACAAGGTCTGGATGGATGAAAACTTAAGAAAGCAAAGAAAGAAGTTGGCGGAAGAATTCGAGAGGATGGCTAAATTACCTTTTACGACAAGACCGGGTTTTTACAGAGCATGGTCAGACTTCCTCAACATGCTCAACGAATTACCGGTTCCTCACAAGCTCTCGCAGAAAGAGTCATCCAAAAATGATGTTGTAGAAGAGTATCCAGCTCACTAGCCAAACGAGAAAGTACGTCGCCAGACCTGTTATGTATGGTTTCTTGGTCTTCAAATACCCTCTTTGTGCTCTGAATATGAGCGGCGATAGTATGCTGTACGCCACATAAACGATTACGGCAACCGCTATGGCAACCATGGACGTGGGTTCGTGCAACCTTAAGAGAGCCGAGAGGAAACCTATAAAGATCCCTAAGAATACTTTAGACCAGTACAGCTTATCTTCAAGGATCATCGCCCCAAACCTCGGTGATTTTTATGGAAATATCAACTCATGAACTTTCCGTCTTGCTAAGGGAGATGTCAGGTGTCCTAATTGGATGTATAGTGGATAATGTGTATCAGCTTGAGGACGGTAGCATAATTCTTAAGCTCAGGGGAAAAGAAAGTGATTATGAACTTAGGGCCTCAGCTGGCAAATGCTTGTACTTCACCCCCCACACTTATCCAAAACCTAAGACGCCGACAAATCTCGCCATGAGATTCAGGAAATTTCTAAACGGAAGTCGGCTCAAGTGTTTGGAACAGATGGGTAATGAAAGGATAGCTGTCCTAAACTTCGAGCGGAACGGTAATTTTAAGCTGATTGTAGAACTCATACCGAAGGGGAACATAGTGCTTGTCGATGGGTCGAATAAAATCCTCGTTGCACTCTTTCACGCCAAGATGAAGGATAGAGAAATAGCAGAGGGAAAGCAATACGTGTCACCCCCGCCTAGGTTTACGCTAACAGAAGATGTTGATGTGGAGAAAATGATGGAGAACGCTAGCTCTAAAAAGAAACTCGTATCTTGGTTGGCCTCCGAGTTGGGCCTAGGCGGTAAATATGCGGAGGAGGTAGTTGCATTAGCAAACGTTGACAAGCACGTACCGGTAGATGCGCTCAGCGGGGATGAAAGGCACAAGATTGCTGAAGCTATTAGGCAGATACTTACAGCATTTAAAGAGCCAAGGCCATATCTAGCAAAGCGCAATTCGGATATAAGAGCCGTACCCTTTATTCTGAAAAGTCTAGAGCAAAATGGTTACTCTTTCGAGCCGGTCAATTTGTTCAACGAGGCCGTTGCAGCAGAGTATGAAGCATCCTTAGCGAAAGAATACGAAGAGAAGGTGACGATGGAACTTAAGCAAAGGTTAAGGGAAATTCAGGAAGATATTGAGTCAAAAAAGGCTGCGATTAAAGAATTGGAAGAAAGGATTGAGCGCCTCAAGAGCGTTGCAGAGAAGATTTTTACAATGCTACATGAGGTGGAAAGTTTCAGACATTCAATTAAGGAAGGAAGCCCCCAACCCGTGGATGGCTTGAGGCTCATCAGCATAGATAGGGCAAAGGGTGTAGCCATAATCTCCGTTAACGGTGTCGAGTTTGAGCTTTTGTTAAGCGAGCCTGTTCCCAAACAGGTCGAAAAGATGTTTGATGAAGTAAAGAAGTTAAGGTTGGCAAAGGAAAGGATACTAAACGAGATGAACGAGCTAGAATCTGAAATTTCAAGGATAACGGCCGAGCTCGAATCAAAAAAGCTTTCGATTCCCGAGCAAAGTAAGCATAAAGTGCGTGAAAAGAAGAAGTGGTTTGAAAAATTCAGATGGTTCGAGACGTCGGAGGGGCTCCTAGCCGTTGCTGGCAAGGATGCATCCTCCAACATTACCTTACTTAGAAAGTATCTACAGCCCGACGACCTAGTTTTTCATGCTGAGATAACTGGTGCTCCTGTTGTCATACTTAAAGGGGGCAACAAGGCTAGCGAACGTTCAATAGAAGAGGCTGCCCAGTTTGCCGCATCCTATAGTAGGGCGTGGCGTGAAGGGTTATCATCCATTAGCGTTTACTACGTTGAACCCGAACAGGTGTCTTTCTCAGCACCATCTGGAGAGTATCTTCCAAAGGGCTCCTTCATGGTTACGGGCAAGAGAAATTATCTTAAGACGAGGTTGGTCGTAGCATTTGGTCTTCATAAAAGCGATGAGTCTTACGAGGTGCTCCATGGACCACCATCCGCGGTAGCCGCTAAGTCCAAGACCCTTGTGGAAGTCGTGCCTGGCGACGAGGACGCGAGCAGTCTATCGTTAAAAATAATCGATTCTTTGTGCCGTCAAGCAGGATACGAGTTAAGTGAGAAGGAGAGGCGTTCTTTAGCCGCACTAATAGCCCAGTCAATCCCTTACGGAAAGGGCGCACTACAGAGGCAACAACAAGTTTAATATTTAACGTCGCTCACTAACCATGCAGAGGACGGATGGTTAAGCCAGCGTCGCTTGCAGAAGAATTAAGGGTTAAGGACATAATGAGCAGCCCCGTGATTGACGCTGATGTTGAGGAAACCGTAGAAGAGGTTGCGAAGAAGATGGAACGTTATGGCATAGGCAGCGTGGTGGTTACAGAGAAGGGCTTTCCTGTAGGGATAATAACAAAAAGGGACCTAGTATATAAGGTGGTTGCGAAGAACCTGAAACCTAATGAGGTTAAAGCCAAGGATGTGATGAGCAGTCCCATACATGTTGCAAATCCGGATGACCTAATAGACAATGCTTTGAGGGAGATGAACAGGTTGAAGATTGACCATCTCGCAGTCGTTCACAAAGATAGGCTCGTAGGCATAATCAGTACAACCGATATCTTACAGGTAACGCCGGAGATACTGGAGATTGTCAGGGAAAAAATGAGAATGGGTAACGTGAAAGCTAGCGGCGAGAGTTACACAGAGGGATTTTGCGATGCTTGTGGCGAATGGTCAGACATGCTGCTTAGGGTTAACGACCAATATTTATGCGAAGACTGCAGGATGGAACTGGAAACGAGGGGCGGAGAAGAATCATAAAGTTGACTCAAGAAAAGAAGTTCTTGGTCGATTCAATGCTGGGAAGTCTTGTAACTTGGCTTAGGATTTTAGGCTATGATACAGAATATTGGAAGGGCGACGACAAGGAGATGGTCGAGGTAGCAAAGAAAGAGGACAGGATAATTTTAACGAAGGATAAGGGCGTTGTGAGGCTTGCCGAGAAGAACGGCATACCTGTGCTCGAGTTAATGAGCTCGAACATTCCAGAGGCTCTCGCGACCACCGCTGAAGTTTTCGGAATAAGTTTGGAATTTAACGAGAAAAGGACGCGTTGTCCGGTCTGCAACACTCCATTAAAGAGTTGCGGTTCCCGCTGGCTCTGCGAGAAGTGCGGCAAGGAGTATTGGATAGGAAGCCACTGGGTTGACATAAGCAAGAAGCTCTCGGAGGCTAGAAGAATATTCCTAGAGCGTAAAAGTTTGGGCGACAGTACATTAAAATAGATAATAACAAGCACTTCGACATCCTGCTCGATGGATATGCTAAGCTTAGATGAGGGGATAAAGCTCGTAAGGCTTGCAAGGGCAGCAATACAAGAGTATCTAAAATCCGGCAAGATATACAAAGTAGCCGAAGGAAGCGGAATCCCAGCAAAAGAAACTGGAGTGTTCGTTTCGCTCTACACGTACCCCGAGGGCGATCTCAGAGGCTGCATAGGATTTCCTTTTCCGGTTATGAGTCTCCCAGAAGCTACCGTGAGGGCCGCGATTGCTGCAGCGACCGAAGACCCTAGATTCCCACCAGTAGAGCTCGTCGAGATGGATAGGATCGTGATAGAGGTAAGCGTGCTAAGCGTTCCAGAGAGGATAGAATTTACAACTCCAAAAGAATTACCATCTAAGATTGTTATAGGGAGGGATGGGTTGATAATAAAGAGTAGCCGGGGTTCTGGACTGCTCCTTCCCCAAGTGCCAGTGGAGTATGGGTGGGATTCTGAAGAGTTTCTCTGTCATCTTTGTCTGAAGGCAGGCCTACCCGCCACCTACTGGCTGACTGGGAAATTTGATATTTACAGGTTCACAGCGGAAATATTTGCCGAAGAGAGCCCAGGCGGAAATGTCGTCAAGAAAGAGCTGAAGGGTTGTGAAGTTTGAGGGCATACTTTGGCATATGCGGAATCGGCATGGGTCATGCCGCCAGGAGTTCGCTCCTCATTAGAGCGCTAGTTAGTAAGGGATGGGACGTTGCGGTTTCGAGTTATGGTGAGGGTGTAGAGTACCTCGAGGCTCTTGGCATTCCCGTCAACAAGGTCGATTCGATATCTTATGGCGTCCTTCCGGATGGCAAGGTTAGCATAAAGATGACGATATTCAAGAACCTTCATCTTCCGCTCAAAGTATCGCTCCAGACCGCGAGGGAGGTGTCCAACATATCTTGCTTTGACCCATCCGTTGTCATCTCTGACACTAGGGTATCAACGGTCGTGGCTGCAAAGTCCTTAGGTTATACCGTCGTGCTGATACTCAATCAATTTAACGTGTTGGTGGAATATCACAAGTACAAGACGTTGGTAGAGCTCGTCGAGAGCGGTGCGCAGCTCGTCACAAAGTTTTGGGAGATGGCGGATAGGATTGTGATATCAGATTTCCCACAACCATACACAATATCGCGCATGAACCTCGCACTGAGTGATGCTGCAAAGTCGAAGAGTACGTTCGTCGGTCCTTTGTTCGAGCTGCCGAAAGAAGGCCTGCTAACGAAGGATGAGGTCTGTAAGAAGTACGGAATACCACCGGAGAAGCCATTGGTTTTTGCCCATATTAGTGGCCCGGTCCTTGAGAAGACCGTGCTTGCCGAGAAGTTGATGAGAATCGTCAGAAAACTTGACAAATACTTCTTTGTGATGACGCTCGCGGAACCAAAAGCATCCAACATAAAAAGAGAGGAAAACGTACTACTCATGAATTGGGTCGAAAATCCTGATGAGCTTTACAACGCATCCGACGTCATCGTATCAAGGTCGGGACACGGGAGCATAACGAAGGCGCTGGCATTCGGAAAACCCATGGTCTTGATACCCATAAGGGCTCATGGTGAGCAGAAGTCAAACGCTGAATCGATTACAAAACATGGTGCTGGCATAGTGATCGATGAAGACGAATTGAATGAAGACACTCTTGGATTTGCATTGGATAGAATTCTTAACGATGACTCTTATTCGAGGAGTGCTCTTTCTTTCAAGAGAATGATGGAAAGGTTAGACCCTGTGAATACCACTGTCTCGATAATAGAGGAGTTAGCGCATAAGCTTTAACCATTCGGCAAGCAATCTGACGGCCTTTCCCCTATGTGATATCGCGTTCTTCTCCTCGATGCTCATCTCGGCAAAAGTCCTCCCATCACCTTCTTCCGGCATAAATATTGGATCAAATCCAAAACCGCTAGATCCCCTAGGCTCGTTGGAGATCCTTCCGACGCATATACCACTAAACAGATTAATGAGGTCTCCGGAGATCTTGCACGCTATGCAGGACTTAAAGTGTGCCGCCCTATTTTCTTCGCCCTCCATCAACCTCAGTACACCTGCGACACCTATTGTCCTATACACATAAGATGAGTAAGGCCCTGGGAAACCATTTAGACGCTCGATGAAGAGACCGGCATCCTCGACGAATACTGGCTTCCTTAAAATCTCATAAGCCTCTTCGCAACTCCTCGTCGCTATTTCCTCAAGGGAATCGGACTGTATCTCGGTAAGCTTGATCGTGTACACATCTATTTCTATGCCAAAAGTCTTCAATAAACTCCTGATCTCGTTCGCCTTTCCCACGTTCGTCGTCACGAATGTTAGCCTCAACGCCTCCTCCTCTCCCTCTCCACGTACCTTCCCCTCGATTCTATCTCCTTAACCTTTTCTAAAACCTCGCTTAACATACCGCCCAAGACCGTCCCGTAACCTTCTAAGAAAGCGCGCATGAATTCGTCCCTTACGTTATAATGCGTGCTCTGGAGAGACCTATCAAGCAGATGGATGTCAACAGCAAACTCTTCGATGTCCCTAGTAAAAGTAGCTAAGCCGAAGTCGACGAGGTAAGGGTTCATCTGCTCGTCAACTATCACATTGGAGAGCGTTAGATCGCCGTGGGCTATGCCGCCGCCGTGCAGCATGCCCGCAAGAGCTCCGATGCGTTTCGCGAGCGTGGATAGAACCTCATGATCAAGGCTTCCTATGAGTTCCCTCACCTCTACGCCGCGTATCTTTTGCATGTATATCGTCGCATTTTCTAAATCTACGAGGATTATCGCTGGGCACGCAACGCCGTGCTTCTTAGCCTCAGAGATTATCCTCGCCTCGGAGGCTGTCCTCTGCATCCTTATCTCTTTATCTAGCGAAGGATGTCTATAGGACTTAGGCACTCTCATCTTCGCCACGAGTTCCATACCGTTCCAGTTCAGCACATAGATTGCCGCTTCAGCACCGAGTCTTATAATCGCTGTCGGCTCTCCCAACCTCAGCAACCCATCCTCACCCCGAACCATTTAACGTCTATCTCATCTATCCTCATCCTCGGTCTAATCCTGCTATCTTCGATATCAATCACCATGCCGGACATGAGCTGTAGAACGCCGTTCCAAGCTATCATCGCACCGTTGTCTCCAGCGTACTCATCCGGTATCGTGTACACTTTGGCTCCGCGCTCCGTCGCCATCATGTCGAGCATGTTCTTCAGTCTCTTGCTCCTTGCAAGACCTCCGACCACGAGTATCTCATTTTTTGCAGTGTACGCAACGGCCCTTTCGGTCACCTCGGTCAGCATACTATAAACTGTCTCCGTCAAGCCATAACAAACATCCTCCAGCGCGGCTCCTTGCTTAAGCTTCAAAAGAGCTGCCGTCAGTAAACCTGAGAAGGATACATCCATGCCCTTGACCGTGTATGGAAGCTGGATGAACGACTTTGCCTTCTCCGCTATAAGCTCCGGCATCGGCATAGGACCTATGCCTGCCTTTATGCCGAAGGTATCGAGGCAGTTGCCGGCCGCTATGTCTAACGTTTCACCGAATATCCTATACCTACCTGCATTGAAAGCGGCTACTAGCGTGTTACCGCCGGCCACATAAAGGACCACTGGATCTTTACAGCCCGTGACCAGCCTTCCGATCTCGATGTGAGCGACACCGTGGTTCACGGCTATGAGAGGCTTACCAAGGCTGAGAGCGAGTGTCCTAGCTATCGTCGCACCGGTCCTTAAGCAAGGGCCAAGACCAGGGCCGACAGAGAACGCTATACCATCCACCTCCTCAAGGGAAATCCCTGCTTTTGATAGGCCGGCCCTAAGCGCCTCAGGGGCTACACGACTGTGGTGTTGCGCCGCCTCCCTTGGATGTATGCCTCCCTTAGAAGGCCTATACACTCTATTCTCATTGGCTAATATTCGGCCGTCTGACGAGGCTATTCCCACGCCGAAGGTATGGGCTGTGGATTCTATGCCAAGGACGATCTTTGTGCCTTCCTTCAACGCTTCTCGACAGGAAGATCGTACTAGGATGCTTATCATCCTTGTGATTACATGCCGGACTGAAAAGCAAAAGACCCATTAGATGGTTGGCAGGATTAATGGGTGTAGACCTGACATGCGGCTGAGGCAACCGATCGTGGTCGTATTGGGACATGTCGACCATGGCAAGACGAGCTTGCTCGATAAAATGAGGGGCACGCTGGTAGCGGCAAGGGAAGCTGGTGGGATAACGCAGCACATAGGCGCGAGCCTCTTCCCGCTTGATGCGATAATCTCGACGTGCAAGGCATTGCTCGGTGAAATTAAGGTACAGCTGAAAGTTCCTGGCCTGCTCTTCGTTGATACGCCGGGTCATGCAGCCTTCGCCAACTTAAGGAAGAGGGGAGGTTCAATAGCGGACTTGGCAATACTCGTCGTTGACGTGATAAAAGGGATACAGGAGCAGACCCTCGAGAGCTTGGAGTTGCTCAAGAGCAGGAAGACACCGTTTGTCGTGGCTGTGAATAAGATAGACCTGATACCGGGCTGGAAGTCCGTCGAGTATGAGCCCTTCCCTAAAGCATTACAGAGACAAAGTCAAGCCGTAAGGGACGAACTTGAGCAAAGGATCTATACGATGGTCGGCGAGCTTGCGGGCCTTGGATTTAGGGCGGATATTTACACTAGGATTACGTCATTCGCCACCACAGTCGCCATGGTTCCAGTGAGTGCCAAGAGTGGTGAAGGTATACCGGACCTGCTCCTCGTGCTTTTAGGCCTTGCCCAAGCGTTCATGAAAGAACAGCTTACGCTCCACGAAGATGCACCAGCGGAGGGTGTCGTGTTAGAGATAACAGAGGAGGAAGGTCTCGGCACGACGGTCAACGCGATAATATACGACGGCATACTAAAGGTCGGTGATAGGATAGCTCTACTCGGTCCAGAGGGCGCGTTCACAACGAAAGTCAAAGCCATACTGATGCCGAAACCTCTCGATGAGATGCGGGACCCGAGAGATAAGTTCAAACCGGTAGACCATGTCTTGGCGGCCGCAGGTTTAAAACTCGTGGCCGAAGGGTTGGATAAGACGTATCCAGGTTCGCCCATATACGTTATTGGCCAGAATGAGAGCGAGGTGTTGGAAAGAATCACAAAAGAAGTTGGCGAGTTTAGGTTATTTACGGACAAAGTGGGCGTCGTACTTAAGGCAGACACGCTCGGCTCGCTTGAGGCGGCCGTTAACTTTCTCCGTGAAAGGGGAGTGCAGATAAGGGTTGCCGACATAGGCGAGGTATCAAAAAGAGACATAGTCGAGGCGGAAGTTGTTAGGATGAAGGATGAGCTAAGCGGCGTCATCTTAGCATTCAACGTTAAAGTTGACCCGGACCTCGAACGCGAGGCCAATAGCAAAGGCATCAGGGTCTTCAAATCAAACGTACTTTTCAGACTCGTGGAAGAATACACAAGTTGGGTGAGGCAAGAGAAGGATAGGAGGGAGACTGCTCAATTTGAGTCTCTCACAAAACCTGGTAAGATAAAGATACTTCCCGGCTACGTGTTCAGGAGGAGTAACCCTGCGATAGTAGGCGTAGAAGTTTTAGGTGGAAGGATTAAGCCAAAGTATGCGTTGATGAATTCTGAGGGAAAGCACGTTGGCACGATATCGCAGATACAGGACAAAGGCCAGAACATACCGGAGGCCACAATGGGTATGAGTGTAGCAATATCGATGAAAGAACCGATTATTGGTAGGCACGTGAAGGAAGGTGAGATACTTTACACAGTAATACCGGAAAATGAGGCACGATTACTCTTCAAGTCGTTCGCCAACAGATTAACGGAGGATGAAAGGGCGGTGCTTAACGAGATAGCCCAGATAATCAGAAAGAACAACCCTCTCTGGGCCAGATAATTGAGACTTATTAAGAACCTATTAATTGACGGGTATAAACCGGAGGTGCCTCGTTGTCCGAAAAGAAGGCCGGTCCTAGGCTTGTCCTGTCCGACCCGTCCACGGGTAAGGCGCAAACTATTCAACTAACGCCACAACAATTTACGCTATTCATAGGGAAGAAGATAGGTGATGAGTTGGACGGCTCGATACTGGGCAAGTCAGGATTCAAAATTAGAATAACAGGCGGTACGGATGTTGACGGTTTTCCCATGAGACCAGACGTGAGCGGTCCGAGAAAAGTGAGGGTACTTCTTTCTGGGGGTGTCGGCTTCCATCCAAGAGAGAAACCACCCTCCAAGAGAAAGAAGAAGAGGAATAGGAGGAGAAAGAAGGGCCTTAGGAAAAGAGTGACGGTGAGGGGAAACGTGATAAGCGACGCAATTGCGCAAATAAACGCGGTCCTAGTACCTGTGAGTGGGTGATGTTTATGGTTAAGATTTCAATCGTATCGGAATCCTACAACAAATTACTCCGCAGAAAGGACGTCCAGATGCTGGTTGATTATGATGGGGCGACGCCCAAGAGGGCTGAACTTTTGAAGCTCATAGCAGAACACCTAAAGGTGTCGGAGGACAGAATAGCGATCATCAAAATGGTGAATCTTTTTGGACAGCATAGAGTCTCAGTACATTGCCACGTTTATGACAGCGTAGATGACATGAAAAAGTATGAGAGGGAGTATGTTTTAAAGAGGCAGGGGGTGGAGGTCTCTGGGAAGACAAGCTAAACTCTGGAAAAAGTACAAGCTTGAAGGGAACACTCTGACGAAAA
Organism: uncultured Nitrososphaeria archaeon; assembly: GCA_964655015.1. Classification (GTDB taxonomy): domain Archaea; phylum Thermoproteota; class Nitrososphaeria_A; order Caldarchaeales; family Wolframiiraptoraceae; genus Terraquivivens. Next base: position 4,750 of record CAZZKR010000024.1, on the reverse strand, counting down.
ACGTCCTATTCTGTCCAAGGTGTGGAAAAGGCTACATAATGGCCGAGCATGCTGACAGATACACGTGTGGGAATTGCCACTACACGGAGTTTAAGGGTAAGGGCGAAGTAAAGAGGAGCTAAACCTATTCCTTCTTGATGCTTCTTAGTATTGTACATATTTCCCGCTTCTTATCTTCCGTGACATCGACGGCTACCACACCGACACCTGGCTGGCCGTACACAACCATCGAGCCCAACGGAGCTAGCACGATGGCGGGGAGTGTCAATAAGTCTTCTTCACCGTCAACGTAAACAACGGTTCTCTTCCCAGAATGAATTGCTTCCTTTAATGCATTTGCAGCATCGGCGGAAATCGTTCCCGCAGGGTTCTTCGTAAAAACCCGAAAAGCACTTTCATCAGTGAACCTTTCCGAGGGCTTTCTCTCAACCTTTCCGTCAACCACGTAGATGTCCGCGTGAATACCAATCCTACCCAGCTCCTTTGCGGAGAAATCACCAACAACTATTAACATCGTTGGCTTCCTTTCCCGTATGTATTCGGCGAGCCTTTCAGTCGTTTCTGGTGACTTACCCACGAAAAGCCTGCCCAGAGGCTTCCTAACCTTCTCCTTGGCCTCCTCATCGAAAATTATTTCCTCCTCAAATTGATAACCTGACATCTCGCGCGGACTCCAGAACGACATTACTACCGGACTTTTACATTGTGGGTGTCAACTTTTGTAAAAATAAAACTTTTCATTATATTGCTGGATAGCTGCTCTCGAGGTATCGCCGAGGTTTCTTAATTCATAGATGCATAACTTGTGCCGTCAGACAATAACTCCGCTTTCCTTGGCGTACCTAACGCCTTCCATGAAGGCCCTCTCATTAAGCTCTAGAGCTCTCGGAAACTTCCTTCTTATCACATTAAGTATGGACTCCTGTTTCACGATTTTGGTAATCTCCGAGAGCACTCCGAGCATCATGACGTTGGCGACTAACCTACTTCCGAGTTGCTCGGCTACCTTGGTGGCGGGAAATCCTGCCATCTTTATTCCCTTAACCTTAGATGCATCCACGAGTTCGCTGTCATATATGAGTAGCTTTTTCGGTACCCTGCCTTCGTTCAAACTTCTATTCAGCCCCTCCTGAGACATAACAATCAATATGTCTGGCTTTATGATGAGTGGAAAGTCTATTGGTTCGTCCGATATCACGACGTCCGCCCTAGACCAGCCGCCGACTTGTTCCGGCCCATAGGCTACGGTTAACGCAGCATCCTTCCCCTCCAAGACCGCGGCCTCTCCGAGTATCTGTCCGCCCCTGATTATGCCCTGACCGCCAAAACCAAACAGGCTTATCTCCCACCTAACCATACTACTTCCTCTCCTTCGTTACAGATTCTACCAATTTCTTCCACATATCGTTATAGGATGGTCTTTCTTTATGAACGAAGTTCCCTACGATTATCGGCTTATCAGACTTCGGGTCTATATCAACTGTCCTGAGGTCGGCTTCATGGTTTATGATGCTCATCTTCTTAAAGTATCTCATCATGTCGAGGCCTGTTGGAAAGTTGTTATCCCTACCATAATGGGTGGGACATGGTGATAAAACCTCTATGAATGCAAGACCATTTACTTTCATTGCCTTAAGCATCGCATTGATCAAATGATGTACATGGAACGTCGTCCACCTCGCGACAAAAGGAGCGCCGAGTGAAGCAACCAAAAGCGGTAGATTAAATGGATTATCTATCGTACCGTAAGGAGCGGAAGTTGCCTTGGAGCCAGCAGGCGTTGTGGCTCCATACTGTCCGCCGGTCATGCCGTAAATAAAGTTGTTAATTAGCACGACGTTAATGTCGTGGTTCCTCCTGATAGCATGTATAAAGTGGTTTCCGCCTATTGTAACTAAGTCACCGTCACCAGCTATCACCGTTATCTCAAGCTCGGGCTTCACGATGTTCATGCCTATCGCGAAAGGTAGTGCCCTACCATGCGTGGTATGGTAGGAATCTATGTTCACGTAACCCGGAAGCCTCGAGGAGCAACCTATACCGGACACGACCACGTGCCTTTCGGGCGGTATGCCGCTTCTTTTTATCGCTTCGATGTAGCACTTCATCACTATTCCTATTCCACAACCAGGACACCATATATGTGGCATCCTGTCTGTCCTTATCAGATCGTCATCAGGATGTCTTGTAGCTAAAACTTCCTTAGGCATGCTCTCACCTCGAGACGGACCTAATCGTATCTAGTATGACGTCCGGTGTCGGTACTGCACCGGGAGCCCAGCTTAAACCGACAACAAGGCACTCAGCAGCCTCCTTTACTGGATGAATTATCTGGCCCATGTTTATCTCAGGAACTATGATTACCTTAGCTTGCTCGCTTACCTTCTTGACTATTTCATCCGGAAATGGCCACACCGTTATTAACCTCAACATGCCAGCTTTGATTCCTTCGGACCTTGCCATCTTCACCGCTTGGTAAGAGGGCCTAGACGTTATACCGTAGGTTATTATGACTGTGTCGGCATCATCTAACATGAAACGCTCAACCTCCCATATCTTTCTTGCGTTGTTCCTGATTTTCGATACCAGATGCTTCACACACCATGTCGAGACTTCATGCGTATAATACGGGTAACCCCTTTCGTCGTGTGTCAGGCCAGTGACATGTATCCTGTATCCCATACCGGCCAGCGCCATAGGCGGCACCTCATATTTTGAGTCGAATGGTTTAAAGTCTGGAATGCTCGGCGGAACGTTAGGCAACTTCCTATTCACTATCTTTATCTCCTCATGCGGGGGTACAACCAACGAGCCATACATATGACTGATAACTTGGTCGGATAGTAAGATAACTGGTTGCCTGTACTCTTCCGATGCGTTGAAGGCCTTTATCGTAAGGTCGAACATCTCTTGGACACTATTCGGGACATATACTATGGCTTCGTAGTCTCCGTGTGAGCCCCATCTAGCCTGCATTACGTCGCCTTGACCGACCAGCGTTGGTATGCCAGTGCTCGGACCTCCTCTTTGGACGTTCACGATGACGCAGGGCGTTTCGGTCATCATACCAAATCCTATGCTCTCTTGCATCAATGAAAAACCAGGTCCGGACGTAGCTGTCATAGATTTTACGCCGGCATTTGACGCACCTAATACCGCCATGATGCTGGCTATCTCATCCTCCATCTGTATGAAGTAACCGCCGACCTGTGGAAGTCGGTAGCTCATCCACTCCAAAATCTCGCTGGACGGTGTTATTGGGTATCCGGCAAAAAACCTGCAACCCGCTATTAGAGCGGCTTCAGCGCAGGCAATATTTCCTTGCATGAAGTATTTTCCTGGAGGGAGCAGACCTTCCGTCATTGTTCCACTTCCTTTATAAATATCGCAAAATCGGGACAGAGCAGCTCGCACATCTTACAAGCGATGCACGAATCCTCCTTACCGGGTTTGACCCTTGGATAGTGATAGCCCTTGTAGTTTATATTCTCCGACTTTTCTAGGACCGACTGCGGACAGAACTCAATACAATACATACATTCTTTACATCTGTTAGGTATAATATGGACGACGCCCTTGCGGCGGCCCTTGGGGACCTCTACACTTAGGGCTTTCTCCAAAACCGGGCCTTCTTGTCCACACAAATTACGTTCCCAATAATTTACCCAATTTCTCACTAAAAAATTTAATTTGTCAAATATATGATGTTAGGCTTATATTATACATTGTGTAATATTGCGCTAAGTTGAAAAAGGTTAACGCGCTCAAGGGACTCTTTGCTCTTCTCGAGAGCTTTTTTCCGCTTCAGTGGAGCGAGAGCGCGTATATCTACAACCCACCCTTCACACTATTCAAGACAAATAACTCAGTAATCCTTGGTTTAGATCCTCTTTACGACACAACCGTGGAGTATGCGCTAAACAATATCGGTATAAAGCTTGGCCAAGGTAGCTCTTACTTTTTGCTAGTACCCCCTGTTCAAAAAACCCTCATGATGTTCGACTGGTTTGTAAGGCGTAGCTGGCAGAAGGCAGAATACGCCGTAGCTTGGTCTATACTAAATCTGATGAGAGGGATGCCGGAGTGTAGCCTAAACATCGAGCAAGTATGCGAGCGGAGCGGTCTCGACCGGACAGCATGTATGAAAGTTCTAAACTCATTTAGCATTAAAATTAAAGACAACGATCTCATTATCGTATCGAGGGAAAAAATCTTATCGCTAATCGAAGAGCTAGTACGTACTTTGCCGAGCTGGATTGAAGAGAACGTTATGGACTTTATCTGCTCTAATGTAAACGTTTCTGCATCAGACGTCTATTCTCACTTATCCTACTATGGCCTAAGTCCGAGTATGACGTATAAGATACTAAGGAAGCTAAAGTCTGAAGGTTGTATTAAAGTGGTGAGACACATAAGGGTGAAGTCGAAAGGACCGATGCGTGAGTTAATGTCTTCCGATTGTAGAAATTGCTTCTTCGGTTACTCATCACCCACCAACTGCTTCAGATCATGTTTTTACCAGCTTGAGAAGTTGATAGAAAAATTGATTGGTAGACCGATGAAGGTGCACGAAGTTGAGGAGCTCTATCAAGAGATTAGCAAGCTACCCTTTAGCGAGAAAACATTAAGGTCTGTTAACAAAGCGCTGGTGCTTGCACTACAATTTTCAGAGATGTCAAAAGAAAAGAATGTCGCAACAATTCTTCGCAAATTGGGTACAACTTTAGACTTTAAACTACTCGGCATATAG
>CAZZKR010000023.1:0-14682 GCA_964655015.1 uncultured Nitrososphaeria archaeon | reverse complement strand
ACTATAACGTCGTATGCCTTCAGTATCTGCGGTATCTCGTCCAATAGGTCAGTTGCCACTATGTGGTAGCCGAGCCTAACTGTAGCCCTCTCACCGGCTAAGCCATTCACCCTTGCAGCGGCCACAGCCGCCTCGATAGGTCTTGCGCCCTTTGATAGGAAACCTGCCACGAGCCCAGAGAGCACGTCGCCAGTTCCGCCGACGGTCATTGCAGCAGTGCCCGTCCTATTGAGCACGACCGTCTCACCGTCTGAGATAACATCCACGACACCTTTCAGGAGTATCGTCAACGAATACTCCGAGGCTTTCTCCTTTACATGAACAGCGCGCTCTTCAGCACTCTTCGTGAGCTCGACTCCAAAGAGTCTTTTGAATTCTCCTGCGTGTGGTGTGAGAACCACCCTCTTTCCCTTTACGACTGCGAGTACATCCGGTATCAAAGCCGCCGCATCCAGCACGAGCGCTATGTCCTTTTCCAAGAGTTCCTTTAGAAGAAATGTCAAGGCATCGGCGTCCTTCGGCACGAGCCCAGGACCTACTACGGCCGCATCAACCTCAGGGAGGATCTTCTCGAGCCTTCTGACAGAACCCTTAGTGAGCTTCAAATCTGGCAATGGTAGAACTATGAAATTTGGCGAAAGCGCCCTTATGGCCGTGGTTATCTTCTCCGGCACCGCGATGTAAACTAGGTCTATGCCGCATCTGAAAGATGCCATGGCTGCAAGGGCCGGAGCACCATGGTAGAGCCAACTTCCGCCCACGACGAGTACTATACCGTTTTCGCCCTTCCTCGAATATTTCCTCCTTGGCTTCATCGCGTTTTTGATATCTTCATCTGACGACTCCCTAACTTGAACCAAGCGTTAACCTCCGAAATCTGAATAATGGCGTTATGGATAAGAACGCGGAAACATAAAAAGATTCGCGCCGAGGTGTCAAAGAACTCGGCGCATTATGGGGGATCTTTGGGGTTATGTGCTCACTTGCTCTTCTTAGCTGACTGCTCTGGAACGCTGATGAGTATCTCGATCGTGCTAACGTTCCTCGGCTTACCGTCGGCGCCCACTCTGCCTTCCTCGGTGCCAATGTTGACCTTCTCTATTACCGCGTTTTGGACAAACCTCCTCCTAACGACCTCAACGATGTCAACCGCCTTGCTTATAGCACGTCCTCTGGCTTTTAGCAGCACCTTTTTGCCTTCAGCAAGTGGCAGCGTGGTAGCGAGCACATAGTTCATCGTAGGTTTCTTTCCTACGAGAACAACGGCTTCCATGCTACTCATATTCTCCACCTTTCTTAAGGTGGTTATGAGTGCAACTTTTCGGTAAATAAGCTTTTTTCTTAAAAAACCAAGTTTTTAAGAACGATTTTGCCTCATCCATTCCTCGAAGGCCAGTACGAGGAGGGGCAGGGCTACAGACATATCCAGGCAGACGTTCGCTATCATGCCCTCTGCCTTAACCTTTCCCCAAGACTTGGCCTCCTCCAGCTTTGCACCGCTAAGCCCGCCGTGTTCTTCTCTATCAGTAGTTATTTGGATGGCGTAACTCAGGGGTCTGTCCGCCGCGTTGACAGCCATCATCGTGAAGTGCTTCGGTGTGCCGCCGCCAAGGAATATTGCTCCCGTACGTTTTGAGGCCCACACTCTATCCACCAGTTTGCTCACGTCCGAAAGCGCGTCCAGCTTTACCCTGCCACCAGTCCTAAACCTTATCTGGCTTCCGATTATCGAGTCGGCCATGGCTGGACTGAACACCTCGACCCCCAACTCATAGGACGCCCTTATGAAGGAATTTTCGTCCTTGATTCTCGAGGCCAGCATCTTAATTATATCGGAGCTGGAGAAGGTGCCGCTTACGTTTTCAAAAGTTTCATCCACAAACTTTTCCAACATTATGTAGGACTCCCTTGTAACCCCTATGTTGTATATCCTATAGATTCCCATTTTTGCCAGCTTGACGTCGTCCATCTCTCCGTGTTCAAGCACAAAATGTTTGCCACCTATCGCCTCTATAACATCGTGCGTTATATTCGCCCCAGTCGTTACCACCGTATTAACGAAACCAAACCTTATCAGCTTGGTTATGAGAGGTCTCAGGCCGGACGCAACCGCGGCACCGGCAACACCAAGCAATCTGTGGCACTCATTGTCCAGAAACATGCTTATCATTATCGAGAACGCCCTGCCCAACTCTCTCGCAACCATACCGATCTCAGAGAATCTTCTCAATAATTCGCAGTACCCAATACTGCAATCAGCGTCAAATTGTTTAAGCGCCTTCACTTTCACCACTCAGACCTACTCTTTTAATGAAAAAGGTTTCCCCTCTTTTAGAACCTTCTCAGGTATCTTCTCCTTCCATTTTCTCAGAAATTCGACATCTTCGTTGAACTTTCGGAGCTCATCGGGCAACAGTCTAGGTATCTCTTCCTCTATCGGATACCATCTTCCGCAGTTTTCGCATATCAGTATCCCGGATGATATCTCCTTCTTATAGCACGACGCACAATCAGGGTTTTGTACCTCGGATAGGCTACCGTGATGGTATGCACAATAGAGCTCACATTTCCTGATGTTCTTCGGCGGTTGGAGCGTCTGCTCTGTAAATACCAGAAGCGAAAGCGGAAACTTCTTACAGATTGGACATGCAAGCAAATCCATCAACCTGTACTTCAAGACAACTCGCCCATTGGTCGAAAATTTTCACAATTTTGACGTCGGAACGAAAGGTTTTACATTGAATAACCTTGAGTATTCCTTCATCATGCACCTGTCCCAGACAACGGTTATGCCAGCCTTTCGTAACTTCTCGACCGCCTCCTTGTTGTAAATGCCCTCCTGCATCCAGAAGACCTTCGCACCCTTTCTTATAGCATCCTCGGCTACCGGCGGTACATCCTCGGAGCGCCTGAATACGTTGACTATATCGACATCTTCCTGAACGTCGGTAAGGCTCTTGTAAGACTTTAGTGTCAGATTTCCGACGACAATCTCATCCGCATTAGGATTGACCGGTATTATCTTGTATCCGTATTTTATAAGAAACTTTGGAACGTAGTGGCCCGGTTTTTCCTTATCTCTGCTCATACCGACTACGGCTATGACCTTGTATTTTGAAAATATGCTCTTTATCTCCTCGTCAGAAAGGCCGTCCTTTTCTTCAATCATGCATCTAAGGAGGTTGGTCTTTATCTTAAACTTTCCCCTAAATGTATAAACGGAGAGGCCTTATCAGTAATAGGGATGAGTCGTGTAAAGGCATTCGTACCGATTGTTATCAGCATATCGATAGCGTGGTTCTTTTCGTTTCTCATAATTCTATCAAATATGGAGCCGCCGACGTTACCGCTAACACCGTTTAGTGAATCGACAAACGGCCAGATTCCTGGAATGCTTCCTGTAAACCCTGCACCCTATCTAAATACGTTAATATTTTTGGGAGCGGTATTCGCTGGTAGCATGTTTCTCGTGATTTTCTTAAAACATCTAAAAAAGTTTGTAAAGATTCTCGTTACATGTGCTCTTTGGCTCATCACTTTCTTCGTATCATCTTTCTATGCTCTGCTGTTTACTGGAACCGATATCGAAAGTGTTTGGTTACCGGTCGCAGCACTCGTCGCTACAGCTATAACTTATGTTTCAACATCCAAGAGAGGTTTGCTAAGCCTATTAAGTTGTGGATTCGTTGGAGGTAGTGTTGGCACAATCTTAAGTAATAGCATGCCATTTTGGACGGCTATTGTTCTCTTGTTAGTCATATCGGCCTATGATGCGCTGGCAGTTTTTAGGGGCCATCTTAGGATGATAAAGGAGCATGACCTTGAGAGTCTGAGAGGCTTTATCGTGGAATACGATAATTTGATAATTGGGCTTGGTGACATGTTCTTCTACTCTTTTCTTGTATCATTTGCAACACTTCACATGGGGGTTCTTGCGAGTATCGGCGGTGCCCTGGGCATAACATTAGGGTACTTTTTGACGCTAAAACTACTAGAAAAGAGACGAATGTTACCGGGCTTACCCGGCCCTATATTAATCGGACTGTGCCTAGCCCTACTATTTAGCAACCTCTAGTACGCCGTGACGGACTTTACCGTAGGAACGTTCAGCATCTTTCGGATGGCATCGCCCGATGGATGTCTTTCAAGCACGAGTATCAACCTTGGCTCGGGAAATAGGTCGGGGTCCTCAGCAGAAGCCTGCCTTATCGCTATACCCTCCTCGGACAATATTGAGGCGATTCTTGCAAGCACACCAACGGCGGAAGGGTCTGCCCTAATCTCGAGAACGGAGTAGCCCAGCACCTTCGCGATTGGTGCTAACAAGGCCCCTGCAGGTCTCAGGCCCGTAAAGATCTTCTTTAAGGTCTCGTCCGATAGCAGGTATTCGACCGTCTTCCTCACAACCCTTCTGTCAACGCCAGCTGCTCTCGCGAGGGCAAGGTCTGCTATTTCCACAGGCCCTACGACCAGGCTTCCCCGCTCCGTTATACCTATTCCGTGCTCTATCATAAGCCTGACTACCTTGATGCGTGCAGGATATTCCTTAAGTTGTTCCAGAATGTTCTTCCACATTTCTCAATGACAATTTTTGTGCATAGAGGCCTGTTATTTATAAATTTTTTAGTGAATGCACCCTCGTATTTTTAAAGAATTTTTTACGACTTATTGGGTTATGGACGCGCAGGCTTACGAAAGGGCCCACAATATAGCGGCCTGTTGTCAACTAGCTCTCCTCTTGGAGGTGAGCGCATACCCTAAGCCGGGCCTCGTACACAGAACTAGGGATTTTCACGAGACCAGCTTCGAGCACTTTCTATCCTCAGCATCCTCCTTATACTGGCCCTTCTTCGAGGCGGCCATGAACGGGATAAGAGGGAAGGCATCTATTGGGCCTCTGGTGAAGCTTGCAGTGGAAAGGATGCTGAGCTGGCAACGTGGCGGCAACACACACTTGGGAGCTCTCTTACTGGTCTTACCGATAGCGACGGCGGCCGGGATGTCCGACGATTTTCCCGTCGAGCCGAGCAGGCTCAGGAGGGAATTGAAAAACGTTCTGAAAATTATGAAGCCAAAAGACACTGAGGAGATTTTTCGGTCCATAGCTTACGTGATGCCAGGAGGTCTCGGAAGGGTTCCCTACTTGGACGTGAGAATGAACAAGACGTACGAGGAAATTAGGCGAAAAAAGATTACGCCCCTGATGGCGCTGAAGCACTACGTGGATAGGGACATAGTCGCGCATGAGTGGGTGACGGGCTACAGCCTGACGTTCGAGCTAGGATACAAAGAGCTGAAGAGGGAGATATCAAAAACAAAGAGCTTGAACGAAGCCATCGTCAACGCGTTTTTGAAGATGCTTGCTCAAAAACCAGACACGCTTATAATGAGAAGGGCTGGGATACAAGTTGCTAGACTTGCATCGAGCATGGCGGCAAAGGCGATTAAATTGGGAGGCATGAGCTCCGCAAAGGGAAGGAAAGAGGTCGAGAAGATGGATGAGCAATTTAGGAGGAGCAAGTCCATGAGGCCAGGTGCAACCGCGGACCTCTTATGCTCTTCCTTGACGGTCCTCCTAATGGAGGGTTTTAGACCTTAGTTTTTACATGTCTAGGAGAATGGGGTGCCATGTCAGAAGCGTATGTGGAGGGGAGCCTAAGAGAATTTATGGAGACGAACCGTATAATCCCCCGCGTAATTTATGAGTGCATACTGACAACAAGAGCGGATGAAGAGACGAATGCGGCACCGATGGGCGTTATCTTTGAGGAAGATAGCATGTTGCTGAGACCGTTCAAAAGCACAAAGAGCTATAGGTTGTTGAAGCGCGCTCCGTACGGTGTTGTCAACTTCACAGACGACGTTGAGGTATTTTACATAACAACTTTTGGTGCGGAAAGCGATTTTAATGAACTCTTTGCACCATCTGTTTCCGTTCCTGCACCATCTTTGGCGAATGCATACGCTAGGCTCGAATTCTTTGTAGAAAGTTTGGTGAAGGAAGACGATAACCGAGCGGTTTTCAGGTGTAAGGTGCTCAAGGCTTTATGGAAACGGAGGGAGGCAAAACCGTACACGAGGGCTGAGCACGCAATTATCGAATCACTGATTCATGCAACGAGGCTAAAGTTCTTCTTAGAACGCGGTATGAGCCAAGAGGTCATCCAGCTCGCACACCTTATCAAGCATTATGATGCGCTAGTTTCTAGGGTAGCGCCGAACACCATTTACTCGTCGATAATGGATAAGCTAAAAGCACTAATTTCCAGCTGGGGATTGTCTGGACCTCTTTTGGATTCTTCTGAACTCCAAAAAGAGCAGGATGACGTTAACGATGATTAAAAGCGCGAGCGTTATGCGGCCGTAGGGAGGATACAGCTCGCCCTTCATGAAGAGCGACAGGTAACCTAGGCCCGTCCAATATGGTATTTTCATACCTGTCCACTTCCCTACGACGTAGCTTGGAGGGACAGGGCTCCATGGGTCTACCACGGCGTTTGCATCACCTTTTGTGATGAAACCATCCTCTACAACATCTACGGCCCTATGCACTATAAGGTAGCGCGAGTCACCGTAGTACGGAGGTTTAAAGAACACGATCACGTCTCCATCCTTTGGGTCCGCTTTTATCTCAGAAGGTTGAACCGGTACTGTGATTATTATGTCTCCGGCATGTATGACAGGTTCCATGCTTCCGCTCTTCACGACCAATAACGGAAATGATGTGCCAACCGCACCTTGGACGGCAGAGAATATGGCAAGGGCTATCAAAAAGATGAATACTGCATAAAAAAGGTAAGCGAATACGCGTCCTACGGTTTTAAGTCGAGACATGTAACCCACCTAGAATCTTGGTAAACATCTGCCCTTTCATCATCACAAGCTTTTTGTCCCGTAACGCTGGTCTTCACATAACACTTCGCCCCTTGATAAATTTTTCACGAAAAAGAAACTGGTAAAATCAATGAAGCTCGACACCATAACGGACACAAAAATTGTGTAAAGTGATACTCCTTTGAGCTCTTGAACCTAAAGATATATTGGAGGATGTCAAAAGAATGTTGTGGTGTGAAAAATGGGCGTTTGGATGGGTGAGCTCTCGATAAAAACTAAGGGCGAGGGTGACGTGGTCAATATAACAGACATGGTAAGCTCAGCGGTAAGAAGTTCTGGGATATCGAACGGTATCGTGAACGTGTTCGTCGTCGGTTCGACGGCGGCCGTAACGACGATAGAATATGAGCCGGGTTTGGTCCGCGACATATCGGACATATTAGAGAGGGTGGCACCCAAAAACCATCCGTATAAGCATCATGAGAGGTGGGGCGACTACAACGGGCACTCTCATGTGAGAGCGGCCCTGATAGGCCCAAGCATATCCGTACCTCTGAGAGATGGAAGGCTGATTCTGGGAACCTGGCAACAGCTGGTCTTCTTAGAGTTGGATACCAGACCTAGGGAGAGAAGGGTCGTATTAACAGTCGTCGGCGAGTAGAGTTATCTCTGGGACGAAGATATCGTATCTAGGGCCCATCTTATGGAGCTTATGACTTCCCTTAGCCTCCTCTCGTCCCGATAATTCCTTACTATTATCTCCCTAACCTCTCCGCCCTCGTAAACTATGTCGTAACTCAGCTCCCTGCCTGGCTCCAGCTTCCCCGCCTCAACATCCTCTTTATCGACCTTGACCATCGCATCCAAAACCTTCTTTATCAAGAAGGATGAGAATGGCTTCATGTCCGACGTTATGCGCAGCTCCGGGCTAACTGTCAACCTAATCTCGTCTTGCGTTACCGTTAGCATCCCGAGTAGGTTTCCGGATTTGCCGCGAAGATTTCTGACGGCGCCCAACTCTTTCGGTTTTTCCTCTTTCGCTACCTCCACAACCTTCGGCTTCTCTTCTTTCTTGACCGTCTCCAACGTTTTGAAACTCTTTGCTGCTAACTGTTCGTCTACGATTGATACAAGAAGTCTTAGGCTTTCGATTTCGCCCGAGAGCTCCTCGATTCTCCTTTCCAAGTAGCTCTTGACCATAGCCAGCTTCTTCAGCTTTTCTTCACCAAATTCTTCGGACATCTCCTCAAATACCCTCCGTTGGCTTCTCGACAACTTTCTTCAACTGTCTCTCATACATGGACAATATCTCGGAGGAGGTTGTTGCATCTTCCGGGGACTTGTCCAGCCTGAACCTTCCCGTGAATCGTGGAAACCTGATGGCGAGACCAGCCCCTTCCTTCACCCGACCCCAGCAGCACGTGTGTATGGGACTGAGAGTGATTTCATCACCGATTATCTCCAGAACCACGGCAGGCTTGAGCCATACATCCGGTTGCATGTTGGAATCAACCCTCGGAGGCTTGTCCTTTGATATGTAGGGCGATAACATCTCCGGCAACTTAGCTAAATCCTCGTCCGTAAAGCCCGAGCCTACTTTGCATACGGACTCAAAAACATCTTCTTCCGGATTATAAGCCGCCATGAGTAACGCGCCAAATTTACCCCTCCTCCTTCCCCTTCCGTAGAAGGCTCCAACGACCACAAGGTCAACCGTATCGACCATCTTGGATACATAGGAGCGCTTGTACTTAATCCAGAGCCAGCCCCTCGCACCTGCCTTGTATACAGACTCCGGGGACACGGACTTAACGATAGCACCCTCGCAACCGCTCTCCACCGCCCTTAGGAAGAAGGCCTCGAGTTCCTCGGGATTTTCGACCAGCTTACTCTCAGTCAACGCAACGCTTTCGTTAACCTCTATTATGTTTTCCAATATTTTCCTCCTCTCGAGGAGCGGCTTGGATGTTAGGTCTTGACCATCAACGTAAAGCACGTCGAAGAAGAAGAGGCTGACTGGGTACTTCTCTATGGCCCTCTCGATATCGTACTTCCTCCTTCTGTGCATCAGCTCTTGGAATGGAAGCATGTCGCCCGTTTCGGGGTCCACTGCGACTGCCTCGCATTCGACTATGGCCTCGTTTGCCTTTATGCACCTCCTAGCATGCTCAACAACGTCGGGATATTGCGCGGTTATGTTCTCCTGCCGTCTTGAGAATATTATTATCTCCTCACCTCGTTTGTGTATCTGCATCCTTTCACCATCGTACTTAAATTCTGCCAACCCCTTACCGTCCATCTTCTCCAAGATTTCCTCAGCGGTAGAGAGCCTCTCAGCCAGCATCGGTCTTATCGGGTTTCCAACCCTTATCTTGAATTCCTTTATTGCCTTCAGTCCTCCCTCGGCCGCAACCTTTGCGACAAGACCTATGTCGGAGCTTATGTTGTATGCTCTCTCGAAAGCCTCCCTTACCTCCTTACTGCCTCCGTATGCCACGGCAAGCGCATCCAGTATCGTCATGTCCGCAACACCGAGCCTCATCGTGCCCGTTACCATCCTCATGATGTACTTGGCCTCTTTCGGTTGAGCAGAGCCGAGAATCCCGACAAGTATTTGGAGCTTCGTCTCGATGGCACCTTCTCCAGTCGTTCTTGCTATCTTTTCCAAGGATGAGTATACGCGTTCAACGGTCAAAGGTTCTGTGTACAAAGTTACCTGAGCCTTTGAGAGAAGGAGTTTTTCGGCCGTTAATCCGATATCGCCAAGCTTTCCGTAGAGCTCTTGTATCTTCTTCTCGGACGCACCGCTAACCGCTTTGAGAGCTCTGAGCGCTAGCTTTTCTGCGACGCCGAGCTCTATTCCTACGAACGGTGGATAGAGCTCGCCCAAGGTCATGTATACGACCTTGTCTATTATTTCGGGGCTTGTTTTCTTGAATAGTTCCACGAGTATGTCTGTCATCTCTAGCCTCTTGGTCGTAGCCTCGAGCCTTTCGTAGAACTCAACAAGCTCTGAGAAGAGCATCCCAAGTCATCATATTCGATACTTAGACTCATAGATAAACCATTATCAAGCCAGTTTGCAGTTTAGGTCATGGGAGCATTTTAAGATACTACGTCTAAATTCTTCGTATAATGGCACCGGAGTTTGTAGCTTTTGTAATCAGCACGATTCCCTTATCTGCAAGAACATCTCTCAAAGCGGATGCAACCCTATTCGCAGTCTTCATAGAATCAGTGAATCCGTAGGCTGTAGGTCCCCATGAGCTCTGACCTGAGCCAGCCGCACCGTTTTCCAACATGGTCTTGATACAGAGGTGCGTCAATTCGTTCGAGAATATACCACCCTGAACGTTCGAGAAGCACATGCCGACGAGTCTTTGCACTTCACTCAGCGCGTCCCCGAATTCCCAGACGTTTTCTTCCAATATCCCTGGGATTAGCTTCATTAACACAAGCCTGGATATCCTGTCAGCTATCCACTCTGGTTGCCTTCCGAGGTTCTTGAAAGCCTCCTCCTCTTCCTCCCCGCTCAACCCCCTGACACCAGAAGGTATTGCGAGCACTATCGGCCATTTTTCCGGGAAATCTATTCTCGTGATAACCGGCGGAATTTGTTTTTTACCGGGCTTTATGCCTCCGTCGACAACGAAGCCGCCGTGCTTGAAGACTGCCGTTCCGATGCCGGACCTCGTGCCCCTACCAAGCTTGATTGCCAGCTCTTCGACCGAAAGCTCGATATCCAGGAGTTTTGCCAGCCCCGCCGCTATGCCCAATAACGTCTGGGTTCCAGAACCCAAGCCCACGTGCCTTGGTATCTTGTCCATAACATTTACGGCAAACCCGTCATCGATGCTCAGTACCGACTTTGACCTTTCAGCTGCCTCTTTTAGGAATGCATCATATGGTTCAATCATAACGCCTGAGGGCCTAAGCTCGATAATCGCCTCGAAGGACGGTGCTGAAATGGAAAGACCTAAGGAGCCGTAAAGCCTGCCGAGGCTACCGTTGAGGTCTATCATACCGAGGTGAAGCCTAGAGGGAGTTTTGACATACACTTTCACGTTGGCTCACCGTTAAATCCCAGCCGAACCCTCCTACTAAGCGTTGGATGGAGGAATGCGAGCCCTAGATATAAAGGACGAGCAACCCGATGTGAAGTTACCCATACGGTTGGTTGGTATAGACGGTGTAAAGATACCTGCTGGCCAGGTCAAGTTGGGAGATTTGAAGTCTGTCATGGCCGTAAGGCTCGGTGCCTTCATAGACCTTCCACCCGGCCGACGCGGCATACACGCGTCTAGAAACTACGAGCCCATAGCTGAGGTGATAAAAGCATACGAGGGCAAAGCCTTTAAGCTCGAAGACATCGTAGCGGAGATAGCGGCTTCTTTGCTAAAGAAGCACGAGTATTCTAAAAGATCTTACGTGAAGGCGGATGCAACAGCATTCTATGCGACGAAGACGTCTTCAGAACACACCTCCTATGAGACGTTTACTATACACGCTAGGGGCTATGCTACTAGGGAGGGAAAAGTCTTCTCAATAAAGAAGATGGTTGGCGTGACGGTCACGGGCATGACGGCCTGTCCGTGTGCGTTAGAACACATCAGAGAGGTGTGCAAGGAAGAATTGATGATGTTTGACAAGGGAGGCTTGGGGCAGATGATAGATAGATTGCCAATAGCAACCCACATGCAAAGATGCAAGGGTACGTTATTCATCGACGTGTCGGAGGATGATGTTGATGTCATGGACCTCGTCAGGATAGTTAATGATTCCATGAGTTCTGCGACGTACGAGCTGCTCAAGAGGGATGATGAGGCTGAAGTGGTGATGAATGCCGTCAGGAGGGCGCGGTTTGTTGAGGATGTAGTAAGGTACATGGCAAAGGCAGCCTCGGAGCTGAAGGTTAGGGACGGGTGCACAATACTGGCGAAAGCGAGGAGCATGGAGAGCGTCCACGGGCATGACATAGTGGCGCTCATTAGGACTACTGCTGGAGAGGTTAGAAGAACACTCGCTGTTAAAAAGCATATATAGCTAATGGCCTTTTCAATTTACGTGAAAAGATTTCATAATCCCTGGATAACTTTGGATGAGTGGTTGAATTGGTATCGTTACATTGTTAAGGAGTGTCAATTCAATGAGTTTGCAGACGTTGAGGCGGCTACGCTTCTCGATTCCATGCTGAGCGGCAAGGCCCTGAAATTCGCACAAATCGAACGCACACTTTCGGACAAGATTTCTATCGTATTCGGTGCCGGCCCTTCTCTCGTTGTTGATATTGAAAAGTTCGTAGAATTTCCCCAGAGACGTGTCTTCACGGTTTTAGCCGCCGACGGTGCTACCGCTGCGTTGCTCAAGCACGGTATAGTTCCAGACATCGTTGTTACGGATTTAGACGGACCTGTTGACGACCTATTGGAGGCTTATGCGCACGGTTCAATAATCGTGGTTCATGCACACGGCGATAACATTCCTCAGCTCAAAAACCTCGTGCCCTTGATTTCCGATAGGGTTTTGCCAACAACCCAGATAGAACCCTTCGGCTGCCTATATAACTTCGGGGGCTTCACGGACGGTGATAGGGCGGCATTCCTCTGCTCCTCTGCCCGCGTCAAGGCCATCGTTCTGGCCGGAATGGATTTAGGAGAGGAAATAGGTCCATACTCAAAACCCCTCAGCACGCTAACGCCCGAGCGTCTGGAGATTAAGAGGAAGAAGCTAAAGATAGCGAAAGAGTTGCTCGAATGGCTGGCGACCAAAACACCGCTACCGATATACGATCTAACTTTTCATGGTATAAAGTTGCGGGGAATAATAAGGTTAGGGTCGTTTAACGAGCTTCCGTTGCGTAGGCTGATATGCTCGACCTAAAGGTATTTTTAGAACTTCACCAGCTATCTACCCGAAAAGAACATGGCCAGGATGCATTCGAGAAGGCGCGGAAAGTCGGACTCTGTCAGACCCATTAGTAAGCTTCCGCCTGCTTGGGTGAAGGCGACGCCTGAGGAGGTTGAAAGCTTAGTCGTGGAGTACTACAAGCAGGGTTACAAGCCCAGCATGATAGGCGTCATATTGAGGGATAGCCATGGCATACCGCTCGTCAAGCAGATAACTGGGAAGAGCATCAAGCAGATACTCAAGGAGAACGGCCTATACACCGGAATACCCGAGGATTTAGAGAACCTTTTGGCCAAAGTAGTCAGGATGAGAAAGCATCTTGAGAGGTTCAAGTCAGATAGAGCGAACGTCCACAGACTTCAGCTGATCGAGTCAAAGGTAAGGAGACTGATCAACTACTACAAGAGGATAGGAGAGTTGCCTCCAGAATGGGTGCCGCCGATAGAGGGGGTATCCTAGCATAAAATGAATGATGCATACGAGCAGTTACTGTCCTCGGCTGCAAACGCCGCTGAGTTCATAAAAGAATGCATTGAACAGGATGCTTTTTTGTTATTAGTCTGTCATAACGATGCGGATGCTCTTTCAGCTTGTGGCATAATGGTCGGCTCGTTATGGAGGAGCGACGCAAGATTTCTGGCAAGGTCCGTAAATAGGATCGATGAGTTTTTTCAGCAAGTGGACGAGGGCTCGGCAGACGCCGATTGTATAGTTTTTCTTGACCTAGGTAGCGGGTACGTGAAGGAAATATACAACAAGATTGGTGAGAAGAAGGTCGTCATTATCGACCATCACCAGCCGCAGAGCTTCGACATCCCGAAGTGCTACGCTCACCTAAACCCCCATCTTCAAGGCTTAGAGGGTGCTACGCATATAAGCGCCTCAGGCCTAGCGTACCTAGTCTCAAAGGCGCTTAACGAAGAGAACTACGTCTATTCTCCCATCGCCGTGGTAGGCGCGCTCGGTGACCTACAGGATAAGGATGACAAGAGGAGGTTGAGAGGCGTTAACGCAAAGATAGTCGAGGAAGCTGTCGAAAAGGGTCTGATGCAGGTTACTGAAGATTTAATACTGTTCGGTAGGAGCTTTAGGCCAATTCATGTAGCACTCGCCAGCACTTCAAGTCCGTTCCTGCCGGGGCTAACCGGTAGGGAAGACGTATGCTATAGCCTAGTGACCTCGCTGGGCATAAAGGTCAAAGATGGAGATAGGTGGCGGGTACTCGCTGACTTGACGGATGAGGAGAAGTCGAAGCTTTACAACGGCATAATATCGTTCCTTGCCTCAAAAGGGTTAGCGGCCGGCAACATCGCTAAGGAGTTGATCGGGGTCATCTACGAGCTGACGGAGGAAGACAGGTGGACGTATCTAAGGGACGCTAGGGAGTTCGCATGGCTCTTGAACGCTTGCGGTAAGACTGGCAACGCTTGGATGGGAATAGCGATAGCCGCGGGCGTTAGGGGAAGTCTCTTGGAAGAAGCGCAGAAGCTCCTCGAAGATTACAGAGCCCAGATGGCAAAGAACATCGAGCTCTTCACAAGACCAGGGTCCGTCACAAACATGGACCACATCATAGTCTTCAACGGTGAGGATTTGATAGATGAGAGGCAAGTTAGCTCCTTAGCATCGCTAATCTCGTCCTCGGGTATGATACCGCAGGATAAGGTCTTGATAGCTTGGGCAAAACACGGTGATAGGGTCAAGGTATCGGCTAGGGCTAATAGGTCGCAGGTTGAGAAGGGAATCAATTTGGGAAGTATTCTTTCGGATGTGGCCAACGCTGTTGGTGGTAGGGGCGGAGGTCATAATATAGCCGCAGGTGCCGATTTACCCGCGAATATGCTCGAACAATTCCTGAAGGAGGTAGATAGGAGGATTGGGTCTCAACTCGGAGCCTGAGCCCATCAGGGCAACGCTGGAGGTAATCTACGATTCCGAGGA